>JAIBEY010000048.1 GCA_019459525.1 Prolixibacteraceae bacterium | reverse complement strand
TGTCCGTTAATTTATTTGCCATAATCCGTTCCATTTTTGAACGAAAGTATGGGTAACGACATGAAAAAAAGTAAGCGTTTTAGGTGGTCAGTTTGCTCCGGCAAAGGGTGGTCAATTTGCTCCGAAACTGGTGGTCAATTTAAACTGGAAATGGGTGGTCAATTTCACCGTTTTTTCCAGCTATGGTATATCCCGATGACTCCGTTGATACAATAAAAGGAGCTTTCAGGAATGAAAGAGATAACACCAAGAATTATCCTTGTTCACTCATAAAACTGAAACTTCCTCTAGTCGTGTCTAATTTTACAGCCTGGCAAAAGGATATTTGCACTGAGCTGCTAACCCACCTAAGATCATAGCCGATCTGTTTATTGTCCGATAGTAATTGCTTGTTTTCTTAGCCTGAAAAAACGTGCTAAATGTTTGATATTCAAAACACAGTATATTACCTTTATCTAAAGTAGAAATAAAAAGACACCACTATGGCCAAAGGATTTAAAACAGGCGGTCGGAAGAAAGGTACTCCAAATCTGTTAACCGGAACGACTAAGGAAATTATCGGGAATATAGTTTTGAGGGAGCTTCAGCGGTTACCAGCCCTAATGGATCAACTCGACCCCAAAGAAAAGGCTGACTGCATATTTAAATTACTACCATACATTTTACCTAAAACTGCCCCAGTGGAAGAAACAGAGGTAAAATCAACAACCCCCTTACACAAGTTGTTTGAGATGCAGACCTCACAAAAGAGGCCAGCAATGCAGAGTTTGTAAGCGGATATTGGGAACAAGGCGTCAGCTCAAAAAGTCTCTAACACTTATAAATAAACACATTGTACAAAGAACCCTTTTGAGTAACTATGTCGAACTTTGTTACTATTTTGTTACTCGCCACACAGCTAATCCTTGTAACTATGTGGGCTGTACTGGATTCGAACCAGTGACCCCTACCCTGTCAAGGTAATGCTCTAAACCAACTGAGCTAACAGCCCTTTTCGAGTCACAAAAATATAAATTTTTTGGTTTCTTTCCCTATTGGTGAATAAATCGGTTAAATTTGAGAAATTTGAAGCAGAAAACTATTTTTGAATTCGATTTCGTAGGGTTAATACGAGGTTAATTTGATTTCTATTTATTGATCCGGAGCATCTAAAATCTTACAGATGAAACGAGCCATGAGGAAAGCTTTCCACACACAGGAGAATGACTATTCGGCGAGTTCCATATGGCAATTAAAAAACAAATTATAGACATATGAAAATTGTATTTCGCTGTGTCAGTGTATTGATTTGTTGGCTTTTCCTGGCTCAGGCCATTCAGGCAAAAGCCAGCGAAGAAACGATAATAAAACTTTATGACGAAACGATTTTCGTAATCTCAAATTTTTCCGGTGTTGATGCCAACATCAACGAAACCCGGACCATACAGGAATTACTTCAGGAAAACATTGGCGGGTTTAGGTTTTACCTCGAATGGGAAAAACAGCAAAACCAGCTAATGATTAAAAAAGCTGATGGCTCCTCCATCTCTTTCAGGCAAACACTGCACGAAATAAAAAATTCCCTCGACAACAAACCTGAAAAAATTTTTACGCTATTCCTCGATTTCAGCACCAATGTAAACGAATTAAGCGACCTGTTTCAGGAAACCGGCATTTACCGGAACCTTTACACGTATGACGACAAAGAAGGCTGGCCACCACTAAAAACAATGATCGAAACAAACAAGAGACTTATTGTTTTTTCGATGCAGGAACACCGCAACAGTCCCGACTGGCTGCATTATGTCTGGAATCATGCTGTAGAACCCTATTTCTCCATTTGGGAAGCCCCCGTTTTTAAAGGCGAATTCCTGAAAGGCGACCCCAAAAATAGCCTGCTGATTTACAACGATTATAATTTTCCGCAGAAAAACGACAATGTAAAAAACCTGAAATACGACACGAACCTTAATCCGTACCTCATCGAGCACGTTAAAAATACCTGGACCAATACAGGGAAAACCCCCAATTTTATTATGCTCGACCGTTACGAAAGCTGGATATTGGGCGTGCTAACCTACATTCGTGGCTTTAAAACCATTAAAGGAACGGTGACCTATAATACCCAGGTTCTCGACTATGTAAACTGGGCCAAAATGGGCAGTATGACCAGTGGAAAATTCTGTTTCCCGGTTGGTCCAGGTGACAATCTGAATTTAATTCCTCAAAGTCCGGGATTCCGGTTTACTCCTGAATCAGTGACGTTTAACGAACCCAAACAAAGCGTAATCCAGCATTTTGTAGCCACCACACTCGAGATTACCGATAACCTTGAAGGACATTTTACCTTTTCAAAAGAAAGCCGCGATTTCAGTATTAACGGATTTAACGGAAAAGCATCGAATGTTCAGTTCAGCGCCGACTCCTCCCGATCAACCGTAGCCCTGTTTGGCGAAAACAGCTACATCATTCTGCCTGGTGCCGAGGACTTTAAAATCAGGGATCACGATTTTTCTGTTGCCGCCTGGGTAAAGATTAGCGAATACCTTCCAAACAAAAGAGATTACTGCATTCTCGGGACAAAAAACAACTCGTACCAGCAAGGAATCCATCTTTTGATTCGCGATAAAAAGCCCTATTTTGGTTTTTTCAACAACGACTTACAGGGAAAAACAGTGCTCGAAGCCGGAAAGTGGTACCACCTGGTTTGGAGATACAACAAACTAAACGGAGAACAAGCCATTTTCCTGAACGGCAAACTCGACAGCCGTTCCCTCGGGCACCCCGCATACAAAGGCCGCGAAAATCTCTATATCGGAGTCGCCGGGTTCAATTGGTCGTCGAACATGAACGGGGCTATTGATAACCTCAGTATATGGTCGCGCTCGCTGGGCGAAGAAGAAATCTGGGGCATGAGCAAAGAAGTGATTGAGATTGTCCCGGTCAAAAATATTTTTATCCTCTATCCCATTTTATCCCGGTCGCTACTCGCCTTGCTGATCCTCGCACTCCTGGTATTTGCCTATTTTAAAATTCCGTTCCGGAGATTAAAAAAACAACCATCTGCTGCCGAAAAAATCAGGAGCATCGAAAATGCCATGGTACAAAAGCCTGAAGCCAATTACATCCAGCTTTTCGGCGATTTCAAAGTTCTCGATAAAGAAGGAAACGAAATTACCAGCCTGTTTACTCCCAAGTTAAAACAGCTTTTCCTCATTATCCTGCTTTATTCGCAGCGGAACAAAAATGGCATTTCAACCAAAGAATTGACTGATATTCTTTGGCAGGGGCACTCCTCGCAAAGCGCTAAAAATAGCCGAGGGGTAACCATTCGCAAACTCCGCCTTATTCTCGAATCGCTTGATTCTGCCCAAATCAATTTTCATATCGATCGGTGGTCGATTACTTTTGGCGGATCGATCTATTGCGATTATGTGGAATGTTTAAAGCTACTGAAGCGCGAAAAAATTCACGATACCGATTTCAACCTGAATTTCTACCACATCATTCAGGAGGGCGAACTTTTCAAGGGTGAGTCGTACGACTGGCTCGACGATTTTAAGGGTTCCGTTGGCAACAATATTGTCGATATTCTTCTGAAATTTATCAGTGAATTAACCGTGGAACACGACAGCAAACTAATCCTGAAATTAACCGACCGGATTCTTGAATCCGATCCGGTAAACGATCAGGCTTTGGCTTTCAAATTAAAAGTTCTGGTCAGGCAAAACAATTATAACCTGGCAAAATTCACTTTCGACCGCTTTTGCTCGCTCTACGAAGAGATGTATGGCGAAAAATTCTCAGGAAAATTTGACGAATTATTGGCCTCCTGATAAAAAATGTTTTTTAACAGGGTTAATTGTTTTTTTAAGGTATAAAAAGCACTTAAAGTCAATGAATTGTTCATTTTTGAAAAATCAGGAACTTGTCATTTTTAACCCAGAAATAACCTTCCTTTAACCCGCATCTAAACTTCAGCTAAAACCCTGCTAATTGGCTCCTGTTAGCTTTGGTAACAGATTTTATACTCCGGATTGGCACTTTCTTTAAGTTCCGGAATAAAAAAATCTGAAAACGATAAAATTCAGTTTTAGTTTATGAAGATTTGGAAGTCTATTCGTAATTTGTTTACCGGTAAAAGAGCATTTCTCTGGGTGATTTTTGCAGGCCTTATGGCAGGTTTAGTTTTTATGCTTACCGCGAACAAAGCTGTTAAATATACCTCAACCGACGAATATTGCATGTCGTGCCATGTTCATCCCCACGCCGAACAGAGTTGGAAACTTTCCAAGCACTACGACAATAAAGCTGGAGTTGTTGTGCATTGCGTAGAATGCCACCTTCCGCCCAAGGGGCATGGGATGCTGTTTGCCAAAGCTAAACATGGGGCAAAAGATGTTTATGGACTTTTATTTAAAGATTCGAGCGAATACAACTGGCCGGCCAAAAGGAAACTCGAAATGGCCAAAAAGTTCGTTTACACCGAATCGTGTGTAAAATGTCATCAGAATTTATTCCCCAAAACCTTAACTGTAGAGGGCGAAAATGCCCACCTGAATTTCCTGACCAGCAAAACAGAAGTTAGCTGTTTAAATTGCCACTTGGATGTGGGACACTACGACCCCAACAGCAAACACGAACACGATAAAAACTTTGGGGCAGCAGCCGGTCAAAACACTCAGATTTATACCGAACCAACTGCAGTAACAAGTTTCTCCAATTTTACAGAAAAGGTACCCGGAACAAGTTTGTCGTTCGATATGGTTGCCATTCCCGGTGGGGAATTTGTAATGGGGAGCCCGAAAAACGAAGCCCTCCGGAAACCGGATGAGAGTCCGGCACATCCGGTCAAAATTTCGCGCTTCTTCATGGCCAAAATTGAAGTCAGTTGGGACGAATACCTCGAATTCTTCAAAGCAACCTCTTCCCAGGGGCGCAAAGAAGCCGAAGAAAACGCGAATGTGGATGCCATTTCCGGACCGACCCCACCATGGGGCGCTCCCGATCAGGGCTGGGGGAAAGGTTCCCGTCCGGCAATTACCATGTCGTGGAAAGCTGCAAATACCTATTGCCAATGGTTAACCAAAGTTACCGGTAAAAAGTACCGCCTTCCCACCGAAGCCGAATGGGAATATGCTGCACGCGGAGGCACAAAAACTCCATACTTTTTCGAAGGGGACGCTAAAAAATATACTTCGGAAGGCTTCTTCAAAAAAATTCTTGGTGCCGACACTGCAACCATTGCATCGTATGTAGCATATAAAGAAAATAGCCTTTCGCAAACCGTTGAACCAGGATCGGTGAAAGAAAACCCTTTTGGGCTGAAAAATATGCTGGGGAACGTTTACGAATTCTGCTCCGACTATTATTCGCCCAACGCCTATCAAGCCTACAAAAAGTTGGTTGTCGATCCGAAAGGACCGAAAAAAGGACAGGAACATGTAATCAGGGGCGGCTCGTTTAAAAGCGACGCCAAAGACGTACGAAGCGCAGCGCGCGACTTTACAAAAACGAAGGCCTGGTTGGTAACCGACCCCCAAATGCCCAAAAGTGTATGGTGGTATTCCGATTGTATTGACATAGGATTCCGGGTGGTGTGCGAAGTTGATGAGAATATTAAATAGAAACTATTAAATCAAATGGAAAACAATAACAATAGCGGAATCAACCGCAGAAAATTTTTAGGATCAACTGCACTCGCAGGAATTGGTTTATTGGGGGCCAGTGCATTGATTTCGGGATGCAAAAAAGAGGTGAAAAATGCCAGGGAACTAGGCTTGCCCCCTATCCTGAAAGCGGCCCCAAAAGGAAAAAAATTACGCGCCGGATTGATTGGCTGCGGTAACCGGGGAACTGGTGCAGCAATAAACTTCATAAGCGCCGGACCCGATTTGCATATCGTTGCTTTGGCCGATGTATTCCAGGACAGGATTGATGCAACGCGTGAACGTTTCTCAAAATTGAAAATGGAAATTCCGGCTGAAAATTGTTTTTCAGGATTTGACGGATACAAAAAACTGATGGCCTTAGCCGATGTGGATGTGGTGCTTTTGGCAACCCCACCGCAATTCCGCCCCGAGCATTTTAAAGAAGCCGTTTTGCAAAACAAACATGTTTTCATGGAAAAACCGGTTGCGGTCGATCCTGTTGGTATCCGCTCGGTAATTGCCAGTGCTAAAAAAGCCCAGGCTGTAGGCCTGAATGTGGTTACCGGAACACAACGTCGTCATCAGCAGGATTACATTGAAACTTACCAGCAAGTTGCCAACGGAGCCATTGGGAAACTGGTTTCAGCCAGGGCTTTCTGGAACCAGAACCACGTTTGGTTCCGCACCCGCGAGGAAGGCTGGGACGATATGACTTACATGATTCGTAACTGGAACAACTTTGTTTGGTTGTGCGGCGATCATATTTTGGATACACATGTTCATAACATCGATGTTATCAACTGGTTTTTGGGCAAACAACCCGAAAGTGCTATTGGATACGGTGGTCGTGCCCGCCGCTTAACCGGAGACCAGTACGACTTTTTCAGCATCGACTTTGATTATGGTGGTGGAATTTTCTCGCACAGCATGTGCCGGCAAATCGACAATTGTGCCAACGGAACAGGCGAATTTATTATGGGAACTGAAGGTTATACCAACTGTGTAAACACCATCTGGAACATGGACGGAACAGTCAAATGGAAATTTGAATACCCGAAAGACGAAAACGGCAACGAAACCAACCATATAAAAATTCCACCCTATGTACAGGAACATATGCACTTAGTATATGCCATTCGTACAGGTGAGTATGTCAATCAGGCTGAAGAAACTGCCCTTTCAACACTTACAGCTATTATGGGCCGAACGGCTGCCTATACCGGCAAAAAAGTAACCTGGGAAGAAATCTATAAGTCGGATATGGACCTCGGCCCAACTGAAATTGCATTTGGTCCGGTTGAGATGGAATTTGAAGTACCCATTCCCGGAACAGCCCATAAAGCATAGAAGCACTTAAACTTAAATAACTAACGAAAACGAAACGAAAATGGACAACAAAAGCTCACGCAGATCTTTTTTAAAGAACTCGCTCGCGGCTGCAGCCGGAACGATTGTTCTACCGCACATCATCCCATCGTCGGCTATGGGAATGAATGGAGTTGTACCCCCAAGCGACCGTATCGTAATGGGATCAATCGGTGTTGGTTCGCAGGGAACCGGCAACATGAAAAACTTTCTGAGATTTAAACAGGTTCAGTATGTTGCCGTTTGCGATGTGGATAAAAAACACCTTGAAACTGCTTCAGGAATTGTTAATCAATTTTACAAGAATACCGATTGCCGCTCGCATAAAGACTACCGCGATTTTCTGGAAAAGGAGAAACTGGATGCTGTTTGCATCTCCGTTCCAGATCATTGGCACAGCATCGCTTATATAGCTTCAGCCAACAAAAAACTCGACATCTGGGGCGAAAAACCATTGGCCAGAAGCATTGGCGAAGGGCAGCAAATCGTAAAAGCGGTTCAGAAAAACAAAATTATATGGCAAACCGGAAGCTGGCAGCGGTCGGAGGCCAATTTTCACAAGGGTGCTGAACTGGTTTTTAATGGCCGGATTGGTAAAGTCGATCGCGTTGAGGTTGGCTTGCCGAATGCACAAAAACTTATTGGCATGCCTTCAATAAAACCCGTTCCTGCCGAGCTTGATTGGGATTTTTGGCTCGGATCGGCCCCTAAAGTTGAATACCGCGGAGTTTGCCACTGGAACTGGCGCTGGATACTGGATTATTCAGGCGGACAGTTAACCGACTGGGCAGGACACCACATCGACATTGCCCACTGGGGTTTGGGCCTCGACCGAACCGGCCCTATTGAAGTTTCGGGTGAAGGAATCTATCCTGCTGCAACTGAATTATACAACGTTCCTACCGAGTTCGATTTCAACTGCAAATACAAATCAGGCTTAATCATCCGGGTAGCGAACGAATCCAGGTTACCTAAAGGAATGGGCGTAACCTGGTACGGTGAAGACGGTTGGATTCGCGTGGATAGGGGTCATATCTCGGCTTCGAAACCAGAATTGCTCTCGGTTGAACTTGGCGACAACAAAAAACCTTTATATAAGAGCGAAAACCATTTCGCCAATTTCCTTGAGTGCATCAAAAGCCGGAAAGAAACCATTACCCCGGTTGATGTCGCCCACCGTTCAATTTCAGTGGGGTTGCTTGGCGAGATTGCCATGACCACCAAACAGAAAATCCAGTGGGATCCGGTAAAAGAACAGATCATTAACAATGCCGAAGCCAGCAAATTGCTGATGAGGTCCTTCCGTTCTCCCTGGAAAATTCCAAACATTTAAACAATACCTAAATCAGAATATGGCTTTTTCATCCTGAGAATTCGGGAATTTTTCTAAACCAACTAAGAACTGCCAGCGACGGAAAGATACAATTTCCTGAACTGGCAGTCTTTTATGCAAGCAATGACGTCATCTTCGGTACAAATTGATATTTGCAACCTGAAAATCTCTATCTTTAACCCACAATTAACCCTGTTTTTTTAGATTGGGGTCGAAAAATTGAGAATTGCCTAAATAAACAAAACCATGTTTTCACTGATAATTCCCGTTTATAACGAAGAAGATCTGATTGATGAATTGGCCGCCCGTTCCATTAGGGCTGTTGAATCGTTCACCAACAACTACGAAATCCTTTTTATAAACGATGGAAGTAACGATTCAACCCTCCGGAAACTGATTGAAGTCAGAAAGCATCATTCCCGAATAAAAATTGTCGATTTATCTAAGAACTTTGGGCATCAGGCCGCATTTACCGCCGGGCTTGAAATGGCTCTCGGAAACTATGTAGCCATGATGGATGGTGATCTTCAGGATCCGCCGGAATTGTTGGCCGATATGTACCGAATGGTCAAAGATGAAGGATTCGACATCGTCAGCGGGAAACGCAAAGGTCGTAAAGGCAAACGCTTGCGGCTGGCAACCAATCTGTTTCACCTCTTTTTCAAAAAAATAGCCGGAATCGACGAGATGGAAAATTCGGGCAACTTTTCGCTGATGAACCGTGCCGCCATTAATGCGCTGGTCCAGATGAAAGAATCGATACGCTATTTACCTGGAATGCGCTCATTTATAGGATTTAAACAAGGATATGTGGAATACGTACGTGACGATCGCATGGGTGGCGAACCCAAAATGACATTGGGGAAATTGGTTGTTCTAGGTGCTGATGCCATTTTTTCTTTTTCAAAATTCCCGATTAAAGTCTGCCTTTTCCTCGGAACCATTGGAACAATCGTTTTCTTTTTAGCCGGACTTTACGCTTTGGTCGATAAATTATTCGGATGGTCGGTATTGGGTTGGTCGTCAACCGTTCTCAGCATTTATTTCCTCGGATCAATCCAGCTTATCTTTTTGGGTGTTGTGGGCGAATACGTTTACCGCATTTACAAAGAGTCACAAAACCGGCCGATCTACCTGGTTAAGAAGTTTTACGACGCCGAAACTGAATAATGACAGAAAAAAATCTGAAGATAATTTTCTACGTTTTTGCCATGCTGATGTTGGCTGCAATGGTGCTCATTAGTCGCGATGCGGGTATCTCGGGCGACGAAGAGGTGCATTACAAACATTCCGAAATGGTTTACGACTATTTCAGCACTTTAGGCAAAGACCAATCTTCGCTCGATACGCCCAAAACGCACCTGAAATACTACGGGCAGTCGTTCGATAACCTGGTTACTTTCCTGATCCATTGGTTCGGAATCGAAGACATTTACAGTTTCAGGCATTTGATGTGCAGCATTGCCGGATGGCTAACCCTTGTGGTAACTGCCCTTTTTGCCGCTTATTTTTCGGGATACGGTGCCGCCATCCTGGTTCTGGTTTTATTTGCCGTTTCGCCCAATTTTTTGGGGCACACGCAAAATAACCTGAAAGATATTCCATTTGCGCTGGCCTACATCGCCAGTGTTTATTATTCGCTCAAGCTTGTTTTTTCTGAAACAAAACCGACCCGAAAAACGATAATCCTGTTGATTTTAAGTATCGGTTTCTCCATTGGCATCCGTGCCGGAGGAATTCTGGTCGTTTTCTATCTTGGTTTTTTCATGTTCCTGAAAACTATTTTGGACTGGGTTGCCCATAAAAAACTGAATTACCCGTTGTTGAAAAAACACCTCATCCTGTTCTTCGGAATCTCCATTGCCGGATATGTACTCGGACTGGTAACCTGGCCATACGCGCTGCAAAACCCGCTGCTGAACGTTTGGAAATCGTACCAGGTTATGACTCATTTTCCAACTACCGTGCGCCAGATTTTCGACGGTCAATTCGATTGGTCCGACTTTCATCCGTGGTATTACCTGCCAAAATACATGGCCATCACCATCCCGCTTGTTGTTTTTGCCGGGCTGATCGCTTTTTTCCTGAATACCCGCAAAAATTTCACTCCGAACCAGCAAATTCAATTAGCGTTGCTGGGTTTTACCATTCTGTTTCCGGTGGTTTTTGTCATCGTCAAACAGTCAAACCTGTACGGCTCGTGGCGGCATTTCCTGTTTATTTACCCCGGAATAATCCTGGTTTCGGCGCTCGGAATTCACGCTGTTTTTAAGCGTTTCAGGCAAAAAATTGTACAGGC
>JAIBEY010000029.1 GCA_019459525.1 Prolixibacteraceae bacterium | reverse complement strand
TGTCCGTTAATTTATTTGCCATAATCCGTTCCATTTTTGAACGAAAGTATGGGTAACGACATGAAAAAAAGTAAGCGTTTTAGGTGGTCAGTTTGCTCCGGCAAAGGGTGGTCAATTTGCTCCGAAACTGGTGGTCAATTTCACCGTTTTTTCCACATTAGGAAAAATCTAACAGAAAACAAAGGTGAAACAATTATATATGATTTCGAAGACTTTATGTATGTTTTGGATGTTGGACTTAAATCTGATTACTTCGGACATTTACCTGTTAACGATTACAGTTTAGTTGTAAATGGAATAGAAATTAATTATCAATAAAAACGCACCTCAACACGGTATATAAAACATTGGGCGGAAAGTGCTAATTTTAAAGGCAGTACATTTAATAAACGTCGCAACGGTTTGATAGGGAATCGTTTCAAAATGCCAAACGCTTCATATACACAACCGTTAACTCGAAGTTTTTTCTGTCCCCTGTACTATCCCCACAAAAACACAAAAGCTCTGCAATCATTTCTATTACAGAGCTTTATGTTTTTAAAGTGTGACCCCAAGCGGAGAAATGTCGAACCAATTGCTTGAAGATTTTGAGGCGGTGCTGAAGTTTATGGACGGAGAAATTCAGAAAAGAAAACTTAAATTCAGAGATTAATAATAAGAATATCGAAGTGTTGTAACTCTCAGTTTTTGTATGGTATATCCGTAAAGTGTTCATATTTTTGTGATTAAACAAGAAGAGCTCCCGTAAAAGGTGGAACAGGCAGTATGAATCGAGAGTTTCATGTAGGTTCTGCGGGAACGTGAGTTAAAATTCCCTCGCGTGACTTGAATACCAGCAACTCTATGACGCCACTGCTTGCTTTCAACATGAGAACTAAAACATTAGCAAGTTCTGGGTTTTATAACAATAAATTACTTTCGACTTTTGTTTTATAAAATTTTAATTCGATGACCGAACAACAAAATACCAACTATAAACGAATTGCAGAAGCTATTATTTATATCAAAACCAACTTTAAGGAGCAGCCTAATCTTGATGAAGTTGCGAAGAAAGTTCATTTAAGTCCATTTCATTTTCAAAGACTTTTCAGTGAATGGGTAGGCACAAGTCCAAAGAAATTTCTACAATATACCAGCATAGAATATGCGAAGACATTATTGAAAGAAAATCGAATGACACTTTTTGAAACTGCCTACGAAACGGGACTTTCAGGTACAGGACGCTTACATGATTTATTTATCAATATTGAAGGTATGACACCTGCCGAATACAAAAATGGCGGAAAAAATTTGGCTATTAACTACAGTTTAGCAGAAAGCCCATTTGGGAATATAATAGTGGCATCAACAGAGAAAGGGATTTGTTATATGGCATTTGCCGAAGATATACCAACTGCAATTTCCACAATGCAAGCTTACTTTCCAAGTGCTCATTTCGTACAAAAGGTTGATTTTATTCAACAAAATGCACTTTCTATTTTCACGCAAGATTGGACAAAGCTAAACCAAATAAAATTGCACTTAAAAGGGACTGATTTTCAATTAAAAGTTTGGGAAACACTTTTAAAAATCCCAATGGGTCAGCTAACAACCTATGGAGCCATCGCTAATAAAATTAAAAATCCAAATGCTTCAAGAGCAATAGGCACTGCCATTGGAAGCAATCCTGTTGCTTACTTAATACCTTGTCATCGTGTTATTCAATCTACAGGGGCATTTGGTAATTATATGTGGGGCAAAACAAGGAAAATGGCAATTATTGGTTGGGAAGGGGCTAGAGTAAATTCGGAATTTGAAGTTAGCAAGAATCGGGTTTTATGATTTTTAAATGTCTATGATCTTTGCATGACATAAAAAAACTCGAACAATGGAAATCAAAAACTGTTTATTGAGCGATGCCAATGAGATTTTATCGCTTTACGCAGCGGCACGAAATCTTCAAACTCAAAAAAAAATGGTAATATGGCCAACTTTTGAAAAGTTGTTTATTGAAAAAGAGATACAAGAGAATAGGCAATGGAAAATAATTGTTGACAATGCTATCGTTTGCAATTGGGCAGTTTCATTTGAAGACAAGGAAATTTGGGGACAAAAAGATAAGAACGATGGGATCTACATTCATCGCATATGTAATAATCCGACATATCGGGGGAATAGATATATTGACACAATTGTAGAGTGGTCAAGAAAATATGCAACCGAGATAGGCAAACAATTTGTTCGGTTGGACACATTAGGAAATAATACCAAACTAATTGAACACTATACTTCGGCAGAATTTGAATTTTTAGGAATGCTTAAATTGACAGATACAGCAAATCTCCCAAGTCATTATCAAAATGAGCCAAATTGTTGTTTATTTGAAATTGACTTGAAAAAGAGTTGCAACTAATCGGGTAAACTCCCCGCCAGTTTTAGCTAATGGGGAGATACACACGGGCTAATAACCGCTTCTGCAAGTGGACAAAAGGACACGAAGAATTACAACTTATAATGGCAACTGCGATGGCGAAATTTTACGAACGACACAACTTTGCTAATTCAAGGCGTAAAAGGGAAATTTGACGAGAAAGATAATTTAACCGATTTTGAAGTACTTAAACGGATAGACTTTTTTATAAATAGTCTTATTAATTTATTGATTGACAATTAGAAAACCAACGAACCGCAAACAGCACATTTGCTATAAGCGGGGGTTCGTTCTCCGCAGACACATTAGAGGTTACAGGAAGTTCAGTTCTCCGAACGGATATATGCTGAAAGCCCTCCAATTACAAATCTTCAAAACATTATATGCAATACTTACAAAACTGTAATAATGAAAGACTATAAAAAAACACTTCTATACAAAAAAATAATTGACCTGACCGATATGACGGAGTTAAGTCTTGATAAATTATTTAATGTTATTACAATAAAACAGATTAAGAAACATGAAAATATTTTGAATCAAGGGATAATTTGTAGAAATATCTTTTTTGTCGAAAATGGTTATTTGCGGATTTACACCGATAAGGATGGAAAGGAAATTAATACTGATTTTATTTTCGAGAACAGTTTTACAACTAACCTTAAAAGCTTGCGTTTAGCCATTCCTTCAGATACAACTTTTCAAGCAGGGGAGTTATCAACTATTTATGAGTTCGATAAAGATATACTTTTGGCACTTTATAAAGAATCTCCAGAGATAGAATCATTTGGAAGAAAGCTTTTAGAGCAACTTTTAATTGCACAAGAAGAACATGCCAATTTGTTTAAAATTTTCAAACCGGAAGAACGATATAAATATCTTCAAACGAATAAACCCGAATTACTCCAAAGGGTAAGCCTTTCTCAAATATCATCTTATTTAGGAGTCGCAAGAGAAACTTTAAGTCGTATTAGAAAAAAATAGGATAACGGGTTTAGTTTGTGATGATTGTCACAGGTACACTTGAATTTTTCGGTTGACCTTTGTAGATATTCTAAAACTTAATAAAATGGATACAAACAACAAAAAAGTCGTAACCAATTTCATTGAAGAAATTTGGAATCAAAACCAGTTTGGCAAAATTGAAGAATATATTCATCCTGATTTTGTCGATCATTCATTGCCCAATACTTTACCAGCAAATAGGGAAGGTCTCAAACGTTGGATTAAAGAAACTGGTAAATCGTTTGACCATAAAACCGTCATTGAAGAAATGGTTTGTGAAGAAAATAAAGTAATGGTCAAAATAAGGATGCACCTGAAACATATTGGCACATGGAGAAGTATTGAACCAACTGGAATTGAACTGCATACATTCGGTTATAGACAATTCAACCTTAAAGTCGGAAAAATTATTGAGCATTGGTCAGTAATTGACGGACAAGCGATAGAAAATCAACTTAAAAATGCCTCTCACGGTTGTAAAATTGCAGAATAAGAAAACTACCGCTAATAATCAACGTTATATATTTTTGTTGGGGTTTTTGAAACACTTGCTTGTCGAGACGTTAAGAACTATGATTTTTTGTTTATTATTTGTTTGTCTCCCCATTCCTTCAAATATCCAATAAACGGTATTAGTTCTTCTCCAATATTTGTCAGATTATATTCTACTTTAGGTGGCACTTCGTGAAAAACCTTACGATTAATCAAACTATCGTCTTCAAGTTCCCTTAAGGTTTGTGTCAACATTTTAGTCGTTATATCTGGTAATGTTCGTTTTAACTCCCCATAACGTAAAACATTATTTAAGTGCAAATGCCATAAAATTCGGCCTTTATACTTACCGCCAATTCTTCTAAACGCATAATCAACAGAGCAATATGGTGCTTCTTTATTTTTTTTCGTCATTTTTATAATTTTAATTACCTTATAATCAACTATAGAATGTATTTAGTATGTAGGTTACATATTAGTACATACTTGCAGTAAAGATATGTATATTCTACTTTTGTTTCGAACAATTAGGGAAAAATATTACTCCCCTTTTTTAATACAATTTCAAAAAGTGCTTTATTAATCTATAAACAAATAAAAATGAGAAAGACAATTTTCACTATTTCGGCACTATGCATTCTTGCATTTGGAGCAAATGCACAAACTAAATCAGAAACAATTAAAAACGACAAAACAATGACAACAGAAAACAAAAGTACAGAATCTGTTAAAGCATTTTTTAATGCTTTTGGGAAAGGCGATTTTGATGGAATTATTAATTCTTTTCACGACGAATGCTTAATTATCGCTATTCGTGATGGTGTAAGAACTGACAAACAAATCTACGGAACCTATAAAGCAAAGGAAGGAGCAAAAGCATTTATTTCCAATCTGGGCAATGCTTTTGATACAAAGGCATTTTCAGTAGACAATATTATTGGGGAGGGAAATATTGCTTTTGCAAATGGTAAGTTTACTCATATTGTAAAATTTACAGGTAAATCTTTTACAAGTGATTGGTCATTAATGTGTATAATAAAAGATGGGAAAATTTTAGAATATCATTTCTATGAAGATTCTGCCAAATTTGTCGAGGCAAATAATTAGAATTTAGTTTAAAAAAGTCAAAGTTCGATTAAATTGTCAATTTTGACTTTTTTTACTCTTTCAGGCAAGGCAGTGGATAGAAAACCTGGAAATGACTAACTGCTTTTCCTGATTTTATGTTGGGGATATTGCATAGTACTTCTTTAACCAACTTTGCTTATTAACATTATATTAAAACTAATCGAAACTAAAATCAATCCATAAGATTTGAATTGGTTTCATAAATAATTAATTATGACAAATAAAATCTTTCTTCTTATTACGCTTCTCTCTTACAGCATTATTGTAAGTCAGTCGTTCATGTATATTCTTGCTTTAAAGCACGTTCAGCTAAGTCTGGGAGCTAATTCTTATACCGAATTAAGACAACTAATTGATATAAGTATGAGAAGCAACTTCAAGTATGTAATCTATGCTGCTTTACTTTCAAATCTAGGGCTTGTAATTACTACAATTAAAAATCCAGGGAGCTTACTGTTTATTACTGCTGTTGTTGCGTTTGCTGCGTTAGTTTTGGACATAATCATCGCAGTAAAAGGAGATTTGCCAATAAATGATGTAATCAACTCCTGGTCAACGGATAACTATCCCAAAAATTGGGCAGAATATAGAACTAAATGGTTTCATATTTTTCAATATCGGCAAATTGCCAACATAACGGGCTTTATTAGTTTATTGATTGGTGCTGTGTTTGGATCAAAGTAATAACTTACAAAAATAGCAGGGGAATAAAATGTGTTGGAGCAGCACATTCGCATCATGACGAAACCAAAATGGAATTTTACGAAAAAGATTCAGTAGCGACAGGGAACATTTCTTTCTTGACTCAACACGAGCAGGACAATGGATCGAAAATTTGGAAATAGTTAATTCAAAGAAGTAGCCTGAAAATTAATTAATGATTATGTATCATTCTGATAACATTAAGCTTATACGTGCACAGGGTATAAGTTGAATAAAGGAAAAAAACCTAATGATAGACATTTTTAAATCTTTTTGCTCAACTAAAGTGACATTTAATGAAGTTGAGTGGGCTGCAATGGAAAAATGCATTTCGGTGAAAACTTTGAAAAAAAATCAACATTTTCTAAGAAGTGGGGACGTTTGTATGAAAATGGGATTTATTACCCAAGGTAGTACAAGGCTATATTTTTTGATAGACGGAGTTGAGGTTACCAAAGATTTCTGTTTTGAAAATAATTTTACCGGATCTATTGCAAGCTTTCAGACTAGGAAGCCGGCCCTATTTAATGTTGTTGCAATGGAAGATACCGAATTAATAACGCTGGAATATACAGTGTTAGAAGGACTTTTGGCCCAACACCATTGCTGGAGCAATTTGATAAGAATAGTACTTGGACATTTTGCAATTCGTAAAGAAAACCGCGAGACTTCATTTTTACTTGATACAGCAGAACAACGATACTTGGATCTGGTGAACAATAATCCCGGAATTTTGCAGAGGGTATCTCTTAAATATATTGCTTCATTCTTAGGATTGACACCCGAAACAGTGAGTAGAATAAGAAATAAAATGGTTAATAATAGTTTGTTACGAAATTAATAATGATCAAGATTTTTCATTTTCATTAATTTCACCTTAGTCCCTTCTTAAATAAAACCATAGAAATTATGAAAACTACTCGGCTTTCTGATAGATATATTTGCCCAAATCTCCTTCGTTTATAAGAAGATAGCCTGTTTTAAGTTATCGTTATTTTTGTTGGCACAAAAATAACTTCTTGATTAGCATTTTGTCGCACGATATTAATTTCTTGATCTACCTCAAGAAAACTTTGTACCCATACTTCTAATTTTGTCTTTCTAAAGCAACATGCTGAAATACTTGTATTTAATAACTAATTAAAAAAATATAAATGAAAACATCATTAATAACCGTTTTGATAATTGCTTCGTTTGCTTTCCTTTTTTCTTGCACAACTGACGAAGAAAATCTCACAACAGATGAAGCTCCCGTAGTTAGTATCGTTGGCTCTCCAACAAGTTTAACTGTGGAACTGGGAAATCCTGTCACGCTGGATGCTTCAAACTCAAAAGATCCTGAAGCTAAAAATTTAACTTTTAAATGGGAGATGCTGAGCCAACCAACAGGAAGTTCCGTAAATCTAACCAATTATACCTCAGCGATTTTGACTTTTATACCTACAAGTGAAGGCGATTATAAATTAAAATTGACTTGCTCTGACGGATCTAAAGCATCTACATCAAACGTAATTGTAAAAGCAGTTAATGACCCTGTGGTTTTTCCTCAAATGATAACTTCAGATATTGCTACAGAGACCATCTGGAAAAACATAAACCCAACGCCGGGGGGACCTGACTATATTGTAAAAAATGCAATTGCTATCAATGCAAAGCTAACAATTCATCCAGGTGTTTTTGTTCAGATGGAAGGCAATAGTGAATTATATGTAGGGGTTGCAGGTAAATTGGTAGCTATAGGCTCTATAAGCGATCATATCATTTTCACAAGTTATAATTCATCTGGTCCAGCCTGGAAAGGAATTTCAATAGCTTCTTCCAGTTCGGAAAATGAATTGAATTTTGTAGAAATTCATTTTGCTGGTAGTGCTATGCTAAACGGGTTAAATAACAAAAAGGCAAGTTTAGGATTAGATGGAGAAAACGCGGCAAAATTAAAAATACAAAATACACAAATAAGCAAGGGAGGTGGATACGGAATTTATGTCGAAGATAATGCCAGCTTGACCTCCGCTGAAAATATTGAAATAAAGGAGGTTCTAGGTACCTCCATCGCTTTACCACTAAATCAACTTGGAAATTTAAATGAGAACAATAAATTTAAAGGCAACAATGGATACGATGCTGTTGAAGTTCTTGGATCAGAAGTCAATTTGCCTGGAGAAACCAAATGGAATGGTTTTTCAGATGGAACCTCTTATTCAATTTTAGGAAATCTTGTGGTTAAGTCCGGTTTAGTAATTAAGCCTGGAGTGAGAATGGAATTTGCAAGTGAAAAATTTATGGAAGTTTCAGGTACCGAAGCTTATGTTTCAGCAATTGGTACGACCGAAAGACCAATTTCGTTTAGTGGCAAGTCTAAAGTAAAAGGGTATTGGAAAGGAATTGTAATTTCTTCACCAAGTATTAAAAATAGTTTCAATTACGTGGAGATATCTAATGCTGGAAGCGGTTTCTTGCCAGGCTTAACTAACATTACTGCTTGTATGGGTATTGACGGCGATAATCTCTCAAGTGTATCATTCACTAATTCGGTGATTTCAGAGGGTAAAGGATATGGATTTTACATAGGAGCTGGGGCTGTGTTGAGAGAATTTTTATCCAATGAAATAAAAAACATCAACGGAACGCCTATTTCACTCCCTGCTGATTATGTGGGTAAGTTAGATGCAGCCTCACGATTTTCAAGTGGGAATACGATAAATGCAGTTGAAATACAAAATTCTGTGCTGAATCAACCTCAGGAAGTTCAGTGGAAAGCTTTTATTGACGGAACCAAATACCTTGTAAATGGTAATCTTGAAATCCGTTCTGGTTTAAGAATCGAAGCAGGTGCAATTTTTGAATTCAATTTTGACAAGATGTTTATTATGCAAAATGAAAGTAATTCATATATTATAGCTAAAGGAACTTTAGAAAAAAGGATTGTGTTTACAGGTAAGAATAAGACCAAAGGGTACTGGAAAGGAATGGCCATCCTTTCCAATAATACCAAGAATGAATTAGACTATGTTGAAATTTCAAATGCCGGTGGCGGATTTTTAATTGGATTATCCAATACTTACGCAAATATAGGACTTGACGGGGATAACGGAGCAAAATTAAAGTTAACCAACTCATTGATATCAAATGGAAAAGGATGGGGCTTGGTAGCTGAAGCAGGTGCAATCCTCAACACTGATTTTAAAACATCAAACACTTTTACTTCAAATGATGCTGGAGGGTACAAAGTGCCTTAATAAACTGGCAATCAAATAAACTGGAAGGGAAGGAAGATATTAATTGGGTATTTGCTCTTAATAAAATCATTCTTGCTTTCTGAGAAACAATCTAAATAAGAACTTCAAAATTTTAAACATGTCAATTTACAGTAGAATATCATTAGCGTATATTTTAGCAGTTGCACTATTATTTGCAGGATGCGAAAGAGACGAGAATACCTCAACAGCCAAACCTAAGGATTATCCTGGCTTTAACCTATCCCAGGCCCGACCGGAAGGTGAGCTTTTTAAATGGCCAGATGGAATCTCCGTTTTAGAGAGCAGGCTTATAGATGATAATGATTGCGAGCAAGAAAGAAATGATCAAGATCGTAATGTAGGTTTTGGTGATGGGGTAATGTTTTGCATCACGTTTTTTAATAATACAGACAAACCGATCACTTTAACTTTTCCTCCGGGAATCATTTGGGTATCCACTAAAGGAGATGTCCAAAATGGTATTGTTCCAACGCGCACCTCTTTTGAAATTCCGTCTAACCAACCCTATTATGCTCTGATGAACGCAACTTGCATCAATGAACCTCGTGGTACTACTGGAGGAGATTGGGAAAAAACTCCAGTGATAACAAACCACCCGGGGTTTAAAGAATTATTTCAGATTTTGGAAAGCAAAAAGTTGAATTATGAAGAATACGGTGGCGACAGATATAAGACTCCAAATCCAGTACCAGTTATGAGGGCCATTATAAATATTTCCGGGGGACGTCCAGTAACGAAGGAGATTTGGGATGAGATAAAAGCATTGCCGAATAAATAAGCATTTACCAATATCGAATAAAGGAGATTAAAAAGTAGTAGCTTTTTGATTTCTTGATCTACCTCAAGAATTGGTAATTGACAATGTCTTTACTTTGCGATAAATTAATAATTAAAATCATTATGATATATAGAGCCAAAATAAATTTGATGCCATGTTTCTATCTCTTTCTTGCTCTTCTTTCTTCTTGTGAAACAAGCAAAAATGACTCGAATCAGGATCCATATCCTGTAGAAAATGAAGAAGGATATGCCTCTGGAACAATAACTGATAGCAATGGCAATCCGATTAATAATGCCAGTGTTAGGATTGACAATACTATGTTTTACAATTCGAATACGATCATTACAACAGATAATGCCGGAAAGTATAAGACGAAACTTGCAGCGGTAGGAACCTATAATGTGACTGCAGTTTGGGTAAAAAAGCTAAATGGTAAATCCTATACAATTGAGCTTCATCCTGATAAATATGAGATCATGAGCAATACAGGGGGAGTGCGGAATTTCCAGGTAAAATTAACAGGTAAAAAGGCCGACGGTCTTGGATATTATGGTGGCTCGGTCAGTATTAATGCGGCAGTGGGTAGTAATATTTACGATTCGGAAAATATCGAGTTTACCCTTGTGCCAGTAGGAAAATTATTAGATGGTTCGACCGGAAAAAGACTAATAGTGAAGGAAGGGGCTGCTTATTCCCAAGATTATGGTTATCTCGTTGATATACCATTGGGACGTTATATAATGGAAGCAATATATACTACGGAATATGGGAAAGTAACACTAAAGATTCGCAAAAAGTTTGATGAAACATCTGTTTACACATCAACCTTTACACTTGATTTTGAACCCGAGACTCCTATTGGAAAAAATATGGCGATTATTGAATATACTGAACAAGTTAAGTTACCTTAAAATAAGAAATTAAAATGAAAAAGAACGAATAAATTTATGGCTGATATTGGTCTTTTTCAATTTCCTGTTAATTGGTAATAGCCAATTTCGTAAAGGATACTTTAAGTTTACCCCAACCCGGTAAGTAACACTTTTAATATTCGAATCAGCGAAAGCAAAGCCTCCAATTACCAGGTAAATATTGTCAACCTTGCCGGACAGACTGTTTTTAGCAACAGTTACTCAAATCCTTTCTTCTCAGTAAATACCGAAAAATTTACCACAGGAGTGTATCTGCTCAATATAAAAACTGACGACGGAAGAATACACAACAGTAAATTATTGGAGCGATAAAAACAATTTCAAAAACAGAAAACAGGCACGAAAAACTCAATCTGACATGAAAATTACAGTTCAAAAACGAATTTATATTTATATCATCTTATTGATACTATTTACCGGAGTTGTTCACGCCATAACAGCGTTTACCAAAAATAAAAACGTGGCATCAATGCTCATTATGTGGACACCGGGGATTGCAGCTTTGCTGGTAAGTATTTTTACCAAACGTTCCCTGAAACTTATCGGTTGGAAATTTTCATTAAAATGGATTTCCATTGGATGGATTTTACCTGTTGTTTACGCAACGGTTGCATACTCTGCCATTTGGATTTTTGGTTTGGGCGATGTTCCCAATCCAACTTTTCTCGAAAGGGCAAGACTTACTTTGGGAATGGATTCAGAGTCGGATACATTGATTATTATATCCGCTTTCTTTTATATCACAATAATTAATGTTCTTCCGTCAGCTATCATGGCCATGGGAGAAGAAATAGGCTGGCGCGGCTTTCTTGTTCCGGAATTATCGGAATGGGTTGGGTTGAAAAAGGCTGGTTTAATTAGTGGGATAATATGGGGAATCTGGCATTTACCCGGAATTCTGTTCGGAGATTACAGTCAAACAGGAACACCATTGTGGTTCAGGCTGACTTGCTTTGCAATACTGGTAATTTCAACAGGGGTTTTGCTTGCCTGGCTTCGAATGAAATCGGGAAGTATTTGGCCGGTAGTTATTTTTCATGCCACACATAACGGAGTTATCCAGATGTTTTTTAATCGAATCACTGTCGATACCGGGAAAACTGCCTGGTTCACAGGGGAATTTGGTTTTGCATTAGTACCCGTGTTGCTTTTACTGGCATTCTTTTCTTTAAGTCAAATGAATAAGATGCAATCAGTTATATTTCGCAGCAACCTGGGTTAATTGCAAAACATGCCGCAAAATTGGTCACAAAAGAAAGATGTTATGATCACATCTTTTTTTGTTTTCAGGGTTAAGCTTTCACATTTTCATGTGATTGAAGCCTTCCTGCATTCATAGTTATTTTGTTGTGAGAAAACAAGAAACATTAAAAACTACAATTCATTAAATTTTATCAAAATGAAAACAAAAAAAACAATTTTGGCCGTAGCATTGCTGTTGCTGGTCGGGTTTTCAGTAAACGCCAAACAGCAAAACTCAAAATTCAGCAAGCTGCGTTTTTTACAGCAACAAAAAGCATTGTCAGCAAAGGGAATTAGCAGCACTCAATTGAAGCGCCCATACTTTGAAAATGATCAGTTTTCGGTGCCACGGGAATCGCAGGCTTATGACGGCAAAAGAAATATCACGGAAGAAATCTCATACATCAAGGGCAAAAGTCAGATTATTATTAAAGATACGTTGAAACCATCATTTGAATGGATTTTGCCCTTAGCTGACATTGCTTTTATGCATGATGCCGCAAAAGCTGAAGCTAACCGGCGGGTTGACGGGTATGCAATTACACATGCAACTATAGAAGGCAGGGATTACAGCAATTTTTACCGCAACCTGAGCATGAATCAGAATACTGAAATGGCTCGCAATCTTCACGGTTCATTCTATTATGGTCATAACCAGTTGTGGAGAAAGCTTATAAAACCCACAACATCGGGCAGATATGTTCTTAACCGGCTGTTGGCAAACGTAACTTCTCTGGCAACTGATTATTTACTTATCAAATTACCATACGGTTTTGCATACCAGCATGAAGAGTTTCACAGAAGTGTAATGGCGGTCAGGGGAATATATAGTTATGATGAGGTGTGGAAGTTTGGCAAAGGCTTCGATATTGCAGTTGTCAAAGTTAAAGATGAAGATTTGGTTTATTTAAAAGACAAACATCCTGCGGATCTGGTAAGGTTGGCAGCAGCAGGCGTGGAGGGTGAATATGCTTATTTTCAGCGTATCAGGGAAGATAATTTTTTTAATAGCGCGGGATATCCGTCGGTTGGCCTGATGATTTTGGGAACGGCGCATGCGGTCAGTTATGTTAATCTTCCTTTTGCCTCAAGGTTCAATGCAATAACCGATAGTATATTGCAACATGACAAGACAGATATTCTGGCACGGGATTTTACCGGGTATGATTTCTCAGCCTGGGTTTATGACTTATTTCGTCCTGAGGAGTCTTATGTGGACAGGGGCACCTGGCCTGAGGGTACTGGTATTAAACGACCTATAAAAGAAAGTGATTTAACGCCTGAAATGAAGGATTTTCTGAGAGAAACAGGCAACATGCAATATTTAAATTTTATCTCTCCGTTTCATGTGGGTATTAACAAACTCAGGATAAACGATCAATTTAAATTCAATTTTGCCTTGCGCAGTTTGCCCACATCATTTGGTTATTATGCCGGGGGAGATTTTTATGTTGAGAAGAGAGATAAAAAACTCTTAGTAAGTTTGGGCGTCAATAGAAGTAAAAACCTTATTCTGCCTGATATTCAATGTAAATTTTATGATATCAAACCAAAAAACAGTCAAAGAATCATTGCCAATATGAAAATAGCGATCTGGCTTCAGCCAAAAGATCAGTTGTTTCATGCAAGTCATTCAATGGCAGGGGCATTTGTAAATTTGCAGCCCAATTACGAACTCTCAAAACAGGTGAGGTTATTTGGAGATATAGAATATAAAACTAAGGGTTGGTTATTCGGTAATGAATATTTAGACAGCAAATTTGGGTTCAGATTTGGTATAAAGATTAAAACAAGCTAAAAGGCAGAGATTATCAAGGGATAAATCATAGTGACCTTGGCATATACTTGGAAACTATCGACAAAAAAAGGATACATTCATATGGATCATAATTCCAAGCGGACAGTCTCTCTGTTTCAGATGAAAAACTCTTCCTTAAAAAGTTAAAGAACAATGATAAGTCTTCATTTCCTATTGTCATGAAAATTGTGTGTTGCACCGATTGCCGGTTTAGCACCCTATGCTTCAATGTCTTTTTGTCTGTCGGCGTTACTGCTCATAACAGTCACCGAATGTCCTTTTTGTACCAGTTCTTTCATGAATGGTTTGCTGATGTTCCCTAAAGAACCTGTTACTGCAATTTTCATTTTTTCTGTTTTTTTGTTTCAACAAGGTTGCGTAGAACGAAGAAACAGATGTAGCCAAATCTATGGTTGTTGTAGTCAAAATGAAGTTTGTTTTCAGCTCATAACACAATTAAAACCCATGATGTCTTCGATATTGATTATAATAGTTATAAGGATTCAATGTAAAAATATCTAAATCAGCTTATTGATTTAGTGAGAAAAAATCGAACAGGTATAAATATCTGTTTATGTTTTAGTTACATGATTTTATCTATGTTGTTTTCTCCTTGGGTCGGAAAATAAAAAAACTCCGCAATCTCTTTATTGATGCGGAGTTTCAAGTTTTTGGTGACCCAAGCATAGAGGTGTCGAACTTTTTTATTGAAGATTTTGAGGCTGTGACAAAGTTTATTAACGCAGAGTCACGCAAGAAAAACCTCCGGTTATAGTACACTCAGCTTTATTTTATATGAACTACCATCGTTCCTCAAAGTCGAGTGGGCAAAGAGAGCTTTCCAATAAACAGCCGACAAAGAATTGCTTTTCACCCCGAGGGCTCTGGACTAATTTCATGTCAACGAAGCTCCACCTGTTAGCTTTGACGGAAAACCCGACTTGACAGATAATTTGCTTTTAGTGGTAGTAGTAGTAGTAGTAGTAGTAGTAGTAGTAGTAGTAGTAGTAGTAGTTTTACTTGTTCGCTATTCATTTAGTTTAATGATTATACTGCTATTTTTTTAATGAGACAGCAGTTATTATATCTAAATAAGCTTATTGATTTAGTAAAAAATCAAACCAGTATGAATATTTGTTTATGCTTTTAGTTACATGTTTTTTACCTTTTTTATTCTCTTTTCCTACTGTTCTTCGTTTGAATTTAAATAATTTCCACTTTTTAATAAATACAGGATAATTCCTCATTGTGCGAAATTAATGATGGCTCAAGGTTGATTCGACCTTCATTTTATAGGGGTAGAGCGTAACATCCAAAAATACATGATCAAAGTTATAAAAATCGTATTCGGTATTTTTTCTTAGTTTTGGAGTGTTATTGCGATGATTTTTCTTAAACTAGCTAAATCTGACAGATCAACAGTGATGATAAAGGACGAAGAGTTATTTGTTTTTAATAGGATGGTTGAAGGGGACAAAGAAGCCTTTCGTTTCTTTTTCGAAAAGTACTATTCTGATTTATGTAACTTAGTAAATTTATATCTTCATGATCAAGTCATGACAGAAGAAATTGTTCAGGATATATTTATTTACCTTTGGGAGAAGAAAGAAAATATTCGAATTGAATCATCGCTTAAGTCCTATTTACTTCGGGCATCCAAAAACCGAACACTGAACTATATCCGGAACGAAAAAACAAAACTTAACATATACAACCAATTCAATGAGTTCAGTAAAGAAACCATTGAAATGCCTGACAGTGTTATGGACTCCGTTCGGCTTCGAGAAGTTATTAATGCAGCCATAGACAGTCTTCCGAATCGATGTAGGGAAATCTATATTCTTGGAAAGGAAAAAAGCATGTCGTATAAAGAAATTTCAGTGGAACTAGGGATATCGGTTAAAACCGTGGAGGTTCAAATGGGCAAAGCCTTGAAAAAATTAAGGGAACAACTGAGGCCCTATTATAATGACATCTTCATTTTGTTTTTGATCTGGATGACAAACTGATTTACTCATTTCCTAAAAAAAGTGAAATTTAGATAAGGGTTATTTGAAGTTTATGTGCCAGTATAGTGTAACAAGAATTAAAAATGGCACAAAAAGCTCCCTGGGATATTTTTTTCAAGTGTTTTCAGAACCATGCAACACCTGAAGAATTAGATGAAATTAAAAACTGGCTGGGTAAGGATAGTGAAAACCAGAAAATGTTGGATGAGATCTACAATATATTCTCAATCTCAACAGTATTGCCTCCCCCTTTAAATCTCGATACAAAAAAAGCATGGAATAAGATCGATCAAAAGATTTCATCGAAAATACCTTCAAGTTCAAAGTACTTTAGCTTTAAAATCAAATATGCAGTTACTATTGCGGCTGTGCTTGTAATTGGTTTGTTGCTTGGAGGAATCATTGATAATCTTCTGCGAACAAACCGTTTGTCTAACCAGTTTACAGAGATCGTTACGCTGCCGGGACAAAAGACCAGCATTACGCTGCCCGATGGGTCCAAAGTTTGGCTAAACTCTGCTTCTATACTAAAATATCCTATAGATTTTAATGCCAGGAAAAGGGAAATAACTTTAACAGGTGAAGCTTTCTTCGATGTACATAAAGACAAGTCAAAAAGGTTCAGAGTAAAATGCGGAAATCTCGATGTAGATGTTTACGGAACGTCATTTAATGTTAAAAACTATCCTGACGTATGTTTACAAGAGGTGACTGTTGCTGAAGGAATTGTCGGAATTACTAATAACTTAAAAGAAATAAAGCAACTTAGAAAGGGAGAGCAGGCAACTTTAAATAAAACATCGGGAGAAGTTACTTTCGGCAAGGAGAATCCCGATATAGTTTCTGCCTGGAAAAATAATGAACTGATATTTAGGAATACCACTATTGACGAAGTTTTTAAATCACTCGAAAGCTGGTATGGAGTAAAAATCACCATTGATAAAGAAATGATTGGAGGGCATAATTATACCTTCAAAATTAAGACAGAATCGTTTAAAGAAGTTTTGGAAATGATTCAGGTAATGACACCCTTTGACTATAAAATTAATGGAAAAGACGTAGAAATAAAATATAATAACTAAATAAATGAATTGCCTATGATTTAGAACTAAACCGCTTAAAGAATACAAGCCTGCCTGATGAGGCAAGCCTGTATAAACAAATGTTTAATAGATTTTTTAACTGTAGTGATCCGATAAGAAATTTGGCGATTTACCTTATCAGAGAACTACTAAAACCTAAACAAAAATATGAAAAAAAAACATGAGTCAGGAGGACTTGGTTTATTTAGTCCTTTTGTTTTTAAATTGCTGAGGATCATGAGAATAACAGTGATATTTATTTGCTTTGTAGGACTATTGGGCAGTTTTGGAAAGAGCTATTCCCAAAATGCAAAGCTTTCTCTTGAATTTAAGAATTCCAGTATCGAAAGTGTATTGAATTACATTGAAAGCCGTACCGAATATTCATTCATGTACGATAACCAGAAAATAAATATTAACCGTGAGGTCAATATTAACATGAGGGATGAGACCGTTGGGACCATCCTTAATCAACTTTTTGAGAATAGTGTTAATCTACAAATTATCGGTAAGCACATAATTATTACTCCAAAAAACAGTGAATTTACTACTACCTCTCAACAATCCAGTTCTGTTTCAGGAAAGGTAACCGATTCATCTGGCTCTCCCCTACCCGGAGTATCAGTTGTAATAAAAGGCATCACAACCGGTGTTATTACCGATTCGGATGGGAAATATACGCTATCTAAAATCCCTGAAAATGCAATTTTGCAATTTTCGTTTGTTGGAATGAAAACTCAAGAAATACCTTCGAAAGGAAAAGCAACCATTAATGTTACTATGATTGAAGAAGCTGTGGACATTGAAGAAGTAGTAGCCATTGGTTATGGCACAAAGCTTAAAGGAGAGCTAACAGGTTCCATTTCAAAATTTAACTCAGATAAGATCGAATCTAGGCCAGTGAGTGGGACGATGGAAGCTATACAGGGAATGGTTCCTGGAATTACCGTTACCCGCGAAGGTGGAAAACCGGGACGACAAAATTATTCTCTGAAAATTCGAGGAGCATCGTCAATCAACGGTAACGTACCACTCGTTTTGGTGGATGGCATTCCGGGAGATATCGGAATGATTAATCCAGAAGATATTGAAAGTTTAACTGTGCTAAAGGATGCAGCGGCGGCAATTTATGGTGCGAGAGCTGCCGATGGGGTGGTTTTGATCACCACTAAAAAGGGGGAAAAATCAGATCATCCTATAGTGTCTTATTCGTATAATCTAGCGTTTAAAAAACCGAGTTTCCTAAAGAATCCATCGACAACAGAACATTTTGTAAAAATGTTTAATGAAGCCAATGCCAATGATGGAGATTCGCAAACATTCTCGGATGCAACCTTGGCAAAGATCGCAGTCAATGATCCTGGAGTTGGGAAAGGTGAAAACTGGGGAGTTGAATCGTATCCGATGTTTTATCAGTCGCAAGGCTGGTATCACGACATTTTTGAAACTTCATTGAGACAAACACATAACCTTAGCGTCTCCGGAGGAACTGACTATTCCAATTATATTATATCTGCCGGGTATTTAGGAGATAACGGGAATATCTCTGTTGGCGAGAATTTTTCAGATAGATATAATTTAAGGTTGAAGTTTCAATCCAGATTAACGAAAAATATCAACCTGGATTTGAGTGTGGCATATGACGATCAGGTGATTAAAGAACCATCACAGGTTGACGATGCTATTAATAATGGATTGAAAGTATTCAGTTATGTTCCTTACAGGAATCCTGCCGGAAGATATTATACCTATCAAGGCTACACCAATCCGTTTCAGGAATTGGAAGAAGGCGGAAGTCGCGACACTAAAAGCTCTAAGTTAAGTAACAATTTCAAGCTTGACTGGGAACCAATAAAAGGCCTGGTTTGGACCGGACAGGCGGCGGTAAACATTGGACGATATAACGACAATGCTTTTTATTCGACTTATTATTCCTATAACTGGGACAATCAGGAATTCGGTATTACTCGAAATTCTCCTAATTCCGCTTATTATAGCGACGACTATTCTGTTTACAAAAATTTTAATACCTATTTGAATTATAATAAGGTAATCAAAGGGCACAGTATTAATTTAATGGCAGGAGCTTCAAGGGAAAAATTCTTCCGTAAAGCAAAATACATTTACGGAGCCGATTTTACCAGCAACGAAATATTTGTACTTCCGTTGTCAAATCCAAAGAACCTTAGCACAGGCGATTATTGGGACAATAATTCATGGGCATTGCTTTCCTACTTTGGTCGAGCAAGCTATTCATACAATGGGAAATATTATATTGATGGAACCTTCCGTAAGGACGGTAGTTCGAAATTCTCACCCGAAAAACGATGGAGCGATATTTATCCGAGTGTTTCATTGGCTTGGAAAATATCCGAAGAGCCCTTCTTTAAGTCAATTGTAAACAAAGATATAGTGAATCTTTTTAAAACCAGGGTTTCATGGGGTAAAGCAGGGAACCAGGATATCAGCGCTCTGGGCTTGTTCGATTATATCCAGTTGATCAGCATTGGTGGTCAGTATCCTATTGATGGTTCCACAGTATCAAAACTGGCATCGATGAACGGGATTGCCTCCCCCAGCCGTACTTGGGAAACAATTGAAACAAAAAACCTGGGATTTGATTTTGGGTTGTTCAACTCCAAACTAACAGCAACTTTCGATATTTATCAGAAAGAAAACAAGAATATGCTGGTAAGCGTTGCATATCCTTCTGTTCTTGGGGCATCGGCGCCAACATCAAATGCTGGAACCCTTTTGTCGAAAGGCTGGGAACTAACGGGCAACTGGAATGGAAATGTCAGGGAAGTACAATTCAATCTGGGATTTATAGTTAACTATAACAAAAACAGGCTTACAAATCTCCAGGGACAGGATTCATATAATATTGGTTTAACAACAGCAAGGCAAGGCTATCCGTTAAACTCGTATTTCGGGTATAAAGCTTCAGTTATTCGTACAAAAGAAGAATTGGATGCCTATGCAGCAAAATTTGCAGGGAAAGGTATTGTTCCCAATACTCAGGAAAATGGCTATAAAGGACTCGGTGTTGGTGATGTGCTTTATGAAGATATAGATGGCGACGGACAAATTACCGCTTATGGAGACAAAACGAAAGGGTTTACTGGTGATGCCGTGTTTCTGGGCTCTGCCGATCCGAAGTTAACTTATGGAATTAATGCAGGATTGAAATACAAAAATTTCGATTTTGGAGTGATTCTTCAGGGAACAGGTAACAAATATTCATGGCGTGGCAACGGAAATTTCGGTGCTCCGTTGAGGTACTCTTGGTTCCAGCCGTTGGATTATTTTTATGGAAAAACATTTACCAATGAAAATTCAGACGCACAATATCCACGCCTATCCAATAACGGAACAATAAAATCATACAATTATCAGAGCTCATCCATTTATCTTGAGAATACAAAATACCTTCGGGTGAAGAATATCACTGTGGGGTACACATTCCATGATATGTTGTTAAGCAAGCTGAATTTGAAAGAGGTTCGTATTTATCTGAGCGGACAGGATATTTTTGAGTTTACCAAAGGGACATGGGACAAAAACTACGATCCTGAGGAAAACGCCTCGGAAAGCAACTATCCAATGTATCGGACATTCTCTTGCGGTATTAATGTACACTTTTAAAATTGAGGAACCATGAAAAAGAATAACTATATCTTTCAAATATTAAATGTAGGGGTACTTCTGCTGTTTATGTCGGCATGTGGAAATTACCTTGACTTGAAACCTGAATCGGAAATTACCGATGTGACCTTTTGGAAGTCTGCCAACGATTTTAAGCTGGCTGCAAACTGGTTTTACTCGTCAACGCTTGACGATCCGAATACCAATGATGACTGGTCGGACATTGCTTTCGGGATGCAGTCGGATGCGATTAGCTCTGGAACATATGTGGCTCCAGAAAATGATGATACCTGGAATGGAACATATTCAAGCATTAGAAATGCGAACAAGCTAATTGAACAAGGTGAAAGCTCAACCAACAAAAATGATTTTCTACCATACTTGGGTGAAGGCTATTTCTTTCGGGCATACGCTTATTACCGATTATTGAAACGCTATGGAGATATCCCATTAATTGATAAGGTGTTAAATCCAAGTGATCCAGAAGTGTTTACTGCGCGTACACCTAGAAAAGAAGTTGTCGATTTCGTACTTGCAGATTTAGATAAAGCAATTTCTTATTTAAATTCTCAAAGTAGCTCTGAAACAGGGCGAATCTGTAAAGAAGCAGCAAAAGCGTTTAAGGCGCGAGTCTGTTTATTCGAAGGAACCTGGCGTAAATTCCATCAATCTGGAGATGCAAATTCACTGTTAAATATGGCTATGTCTGAATCAAAGAGTGTTATTGATAGTAAAGTATATTCATTATATAATGCAAAAGGGATTACGAGCTACAGATATATGTTTATAGATAATACAAGCATGAATAATCCAGAATCAATACTTGCTAAACATTCAAGAATAAACATCAATTATAACACATGGATGTATGGCGTTTCTTGGGGTGAAATGAATCCAACAAAGAAGATTGCCGATATGTATTTGTGTAATGACGGATTACCAATAGAGAAGTCTTCTTTGTTTATGGGATATAATTCGTGCAGATCAGAATTTCTCAACAGAGATCCCCGGATGGAACAGTCACTAATTATGACTTCAGTTTCTATCAAGAGTCCTCAGTTTGATTAACCAAGTCCGCAATGGCCCGTAGTGGGAAACAATAGAAATATAAACTCAGGCTATATGCTG
>JAIBEY010000090.1 GCA_019459525.1 Prolixibacteraceae bacterium | reverse complement strand
ATCATCCAAACCGAAGAAAAAGAACGTAAACGATTCGCCAAAGACCTGCACGACGGGCTCGGGCCATTGCTTTCGAGTGTAAAAATGTCGGTTTCGTCGCTCGCCCAAATGAAACACGACGATGCCTCGCGCGAGATTGTCGAAAACACCGAACTCGTAATCAACGAAGCCATCAAAAGCCTGAAGGAAATATCTGATAATCTGAGCCCTCACATTTTGAATAACTTCGGGCTGATTCGGGCACTAAATAATTTCATCAACAAAATCAACGTCACCAAAACCATTCGGATAAATCTCACCTCGGACCTGAAAGAAGAGCGTTTCGACAGTAATGTGGAAGTGGTACTTTACCGCGTAATCTGCGAGTTAATAAACAATACAATTAAACATGCGCAGGCAAAAAAAATCGACATATCTTTGGCCAAAGATGAAGAATACCTGACCATTGTGTATAAAGACGACGGCAAAGGCTTTGATGTTGCTAAAGTAATCGAACAGCCTGCCAGCGGTGGTATGGGATTTTCTAACATCTATTCGCGCATCAATTCACTGAAAGGCGAAATTAACATGGTAAGTGAGCATAAAAAAGGAACTTTGGTAACTATAAAAGTATTGCTGCATGACGAGTAAAACAAGTAAACGAAAAGTAATCATTGTTGACGACCACACCCTGTTCAGGAACGGGCTTCGCATATTGCTGAACAACATGGAAGATTACCAGGTTATTGCCGAAGCTGCCAATGGCAAACAATTTCTCGACCTGCTCGAAACCGGCGTTCCTGATTTGGTTTTGCTCGACATTAACATGCCCGTAATGGACGGAATTGAAGCAGCAACGCTGGCTCACGAAAAATATCCGGACTTGAAAATTATAACCCTTTCGATGTACGGCGAAGAAGATTATTACTACAAAATGGTTAACGCAGGGGTAAAAGGTTTTGTGCTGAAGAACTCCGACATCAAAGAAGTAAAAGCGGCGCTTGACATGGTTTACGAGGGCGGATCATTCTTTTCATCCGAACTGCTCCAAAACCTGATCAACAGCCTGAAATCGGCACCAAAAAGCAAGGAGTTTCATGCTGAATTATCGGAACGCGAAATGGAAATCCTGATTCTGATCTGCCAGGGATTGTCAAATCAGGAAATAGGCGACAAGCTATTCATCAGCAAACGTACGGTTGATAAACACCGCGCCAACATTCTCGAAAAAAGCGAAAGCAAAAACACCGCCCAACTGGTGGTATATGCCATAAAAAACCGTTTGGTAGAACTGTAATTGGCTTCTGTAATCATCTCAGCCTGAAGGGCTTTTTTAGCTTAACCGGCTGGCTCCAAGTGTCATTTCCATCATAAATACTGGTAACCAAGCCGGTAACATACCCGTTTTCTACAACCAACTGCGGCCTTTCTCTTCTAACACAGTGCAAAATGCTATTGGCGGTAAACGCTATATCGTGGTCGTAAACCACAACCGGATCATATCGTTTCCAATTGGTAATCCCATCATCCGAAGCCAGATGAACACCCCACCGCTCGTGACCACAAACCGAACCAACATTATCTTCGCAAACCAGGTGGTATTGATTTTTTGCTTTAAACAGGTAAAAATCCTCCAGTCGTCCTTCCGGCCAAACATTGTCGTTCACAATTCGGTACGGGCCTTTGTACTGATCCGCTTCTGCCAGAAACACCTTTAAATTGGCATCCCGGTAAATAAGTTTTATTTTTTTGCCATCCTGAAGGATCGCCGGATTATTGGATTCTTCCTGAATAAGCGGTTGATCGGCACGTTTCCAGGGTCCCCTTATACTTTTTGAAGTGGCATACCCGACACGCCGGAGCAGTGATTTTGAATTTTCGGTATAAGTGGTAAAATCGCTACCAATGTAAAACAACACATACTCGCTGCCAATTTTCTGGATGGTTGGGTTATGCGCCATGTTCGAATCCCAGTAGAAACTATCTCTTTCGCCAATTACCACTTCCTCAAATTTAAACGGGCCTAAAACCGACTTCGACGTGGCGCGCACAATCTCCGAATTTTGCCGGTATCCTTCAGGAAAATCGCCGTTCTTTTTCCAGCGCGAAGCAAACAGGTGATACGTCGAATTTACCTTGATCATGGAACCGCACCAAACCCAGTAGCCTTCCATTTTAAACCCGCTTTCTTTCGGCACCTTTTCGAAGTCGAAGGCAATTTCCTGCGCCGATCCCCTGCTGAACCCGAGCAGTGCAATCCATAAAACCACTATAAATTTCATATTTTCCGGATTAAAAAGTGTTACTTTTTGCACCAAATGGCCTTGTCCGGTAAGCCGAAAAGCGCAGATTTTTCTTGCTAAACGGACAAGGCCTTGAAGTATCAGACTACAACCTTACTTTTTCCCGGTTAATTGCTCAACCAACCATTTACGCACCTGCTCGTTTTGTTCGGGATACGTCCAGTGACCGGTTTCTTCGTAAATATTCAACAATTTGGGTGCCTGAATCACATTGTAAGCCGAATACATCGATGTTGGCGGACAAGTTACATCATTGTAACCCCAGGAATATAGGCCGGGAGCTTTTACCATGCGGGCAAAATTTACCACATCGTAATATTTCGAAGTCTCAATTTTATCAGGTTTGGCATTGAAAGCTTTATTGTAATCGTTAAACATGTGTGGCCACCCTCCTGCCCTGCCATTCAAATAACCAGTCAGGTCGCAAAGCGCCGGGTAAAAAGCCGCCAGATACTTGATGCGCGAATCCAGACCAGCCGTTACTATTGACAAGGCGCCACCCTGGCTTCCGCCGGTAACTGCCAAAGTGGATCCGTCGAATTCGGGCAACGAATAAATAAAATCGATGGCACGAACACAGCCCAGGTAAACCCGTTTGTAATAATAGCGGTCGCGGTCGTCCAGATTATAAAACATGTATCCGTCGAGCACCGATCTTCCCATATCCATATAAACCGCCGGATCCATGATAACCGAAATGCCATGAATACCAATCTCGAAGATGATAAGCCCGTTTTCAGCCATAGCCACATCGCCACCATACGGACGAACTCCTGCTCCGGGAACTTTCAGCACAGCCGGATATTTGCCCGCTTTTTTCGGGACACATAAAATGCCGTACATGCGTGTTCCAACCCGGTAATTCTGGATATTAGCATGGTAAACATTTACTTTTTCGGTGCAGCGTTCAGGCAATAAAGTCAGTTTTACGTCCATCGGAACTTTGGCTGCTTCTGCTTTGGCTTTGTCCCAGAACTGAACAAAATCGGTTGGCAAGGTAGTGGTTGGTTTAATCTGTTCCGGAGCAAATGCCGCCGTTGCCAGATTTTCGTAGCGCACGCCATCAACTACGGCTGATACTTTGCAACGCAGGAAACCAGCCTCTTTCATGGTTCCGGATTCAATCCTGAATTGGCCATCTTTCAGTACAGCCGAATCGCGTTTGGTTGGCGTCATCATTTCAGGTCCAAATTCATACCTGATTTTTACGTTCGACAGCGGTTCACTGTTTTTCATCACAGTTACCTGGAAATTCGCCTTCTCGCCAGGTTTATAAACCCAGTTGGCATGATCGGGCGCTACCACAATTTTTACGAGTTTTTCAGTTGGCTGGGCTGTTAAGATAAAGGCGCTCAATACCCAACTGAGCAAGAACAGTACTTTTAGTTTTTTAGGTGTCATGGTTTAAATTTTTAGATGAGCCAAATTAAGTAAATAATCCTTTCGCAAACGGTTAAACTTTGTATTTTTGGGCACTGTTCAACCTAAATCCAATACACCATGATCAAACAAACCGTTCTTTTTTTCCTGATTTCAGGAATATTCGCTTCCGGATTTGCACAAAAACCCCGTCCGGAAATGAAAAAGAAAAACTTTTCGGGAAACCCGATTTTCGAAGGCTGGTATGCCGATCCGGAAGGAACCATTTACAACAACGAATACTGGGTATATCCAACCCTTTCGGATGTTTACGGCGAGTACACGCCGATCGACGAAAATTCATTAACGCCGCGCCAAAAACTAACCATCAACAAAGATTACCTGAAACAAACTTACCTGGATGCGTTTTCATCGAAAGATTTGGTAACCTGGAAGAAACACCCGCGGATATTAGACATTAAAGACATTTCGTGGGCCGCATTTGCTATTTGGGCTCCGGCTACCATACATGCCAACAACAAATATTACCTGTTTTTTGGCGCCAACGATATTCAGAATGAAAAAGAGTACGGTGGTATTGGCGTTGCGGTGTCCGACCGTCCGGAAGGGCCGTTTAAAGATGCCCTGGGAAAACCCTTGATCGACAAATTCCACAACGGGGCACAACCCATCGATCAGTTTGTTTTTCGCGACGACGATGGCCAGTTTTACATGTATTACGGGGGCTGGCGGCATTGCAACATGGTAAAATTAAGCAGCGATTTGCTCAGTACGGTTCCCTTTCCTGATGGAACTATGTTTAAGGAAATTACTCCAGAAAACTATGTGGAAGGTCCGTTTATGATCAAACGTAACGGGAAATATTATTTTATGTGGTCGGAAGGCGGCTGGACCGGCCCGAATTACAGCGTGGCTTATGCCATGTCCGACTCACCGTTTGGCCCTTTTAAGCGAATCGGAAAAATCCTTCAGCAAGACCCCAATGTGGCTACCGGAGCCGGACACCATTCGGTTATCAACATCCCCAAAACCGACGAGTGGATCATTGTTTATCACCGTCGTCCGTTGGGCGAAACCAATGGCAACCACCGCGAAACCTGCATGGATAAACTCATTTTTAATGCCGATGGAACCATCCAGCCGGTTAAAGTAACTTTTGAAGGAGTAAAAAAACGTAAACTGAAGTAAAGGAGCAGGTAAATTAAAATCTAATTTAAACCTGCTCTTCGGATTACAACTCTCCCCGCTCAAACTTTTCGATCATTTCGCCGGCAATGCTAATGTTGAGCGGATGATTCGGAAGGTTTTCGCGGGTGAACCAGGCGGCGGCAGTTATCTCTTTTTCATCGATGCAGATGGGTTGGTTTTCGTCGGCTTCGGCAATAAAGCCAATCATCATCGAACCCGAAAGTTCCCAGGGCTGACTTTTGTAATAGCGAATGTTCCACACATCCAGGCCGACTTCTTCCTTCACCTCGCGCCGCACGGTTTCCTCCAGCGTTTCGCCCACATCCACAAAACCGGCAACCAGCGAATACCAGCCGCCCACAAAGTTCGAGTTGCGGGCCAGCAAAATCTTATCATTACTGAGGATGGCCACAATAATAGCCGGTGAAATTTTAGGATAAACCACCGCATTGCAAGCCGGACAAACCACAGCCCGCTCGTCGAATTTGTGACGAGTGTGGGCGCCGCATGTTCCGCAAAAGCGGTTTTGCTGGTACCAGTTGCGCAAGTGCAGCCCCACCAGGCTCACCCAGCCAATTTCGCGCTGCGTGGTGCTGCGGAAAAAGCTAATGTCGGTGTAGGCCATTTGCGTTTCGTCAATCTTCAATTCGTCCCAAACCAGGAAGCACGGCACCTCGTCCAGGCTGAACAAAAAGATAAAATCCGTTTCTGCCGGAATCTCCGGAAAGTTCTTTTTCTGCGGAAGGACCAGTTCGCCTCCTTTGGTTTTGAGCAGTATGGTATTTCCCTGGTAATGAAAGATGTAATCATCGTCCTGAGGCGTGCGGTTGGCCAAATACAAATTACTGAACCGGTGCGGGTGAATATCCTGAATCATGGAATATACGAATTGATTTGCGTGTGTAAAGATAAGGTTTGTAATACCAAAGAGCACAACAGTTTTATGAAGTTGCACGAAGAATTAAGAAAGAGTTGAGATGGACGTTTCCCACACAAAATCAGGGAAATAAAGCCCTTTATTATCAATAATACATCAAGAAAGTATCATATATTTGGGTGACTAACTAGTCGTATGTAGGCTACCCAGCAAATTGGGTTTATTGAGGGAATAATAAAGGTAATGGATTGAATAATAATTTGGCTAAAGCCTATAAATTGAATTGATTTTTTATCCTCCAGCTAAAGCAGGAGGCAATTCATAAAGCAGGAAGCAATTGATATTCTCTCTTTGAAAGATGTTTGGAGTTTATGAATTGGATTGGCCTTTAGGCCATTCAAAACAATGAATAATAAACAATTGGCTTTAGCCAAATAATCATAGGAATATGCCATTCATTAAAGTTTACATTCATTTTGTATGGTCAACAAAAAATAGGGTACCATATCTTTGCTCTCCCGAACTCCGCAAAACAATGTGGAAACATATTCGGGAAAATGCAAAGAAGAAAGGAATTTTTATCGATTTCATTAATGGTTATCAGGAACATTGCCATTGCCTAGTTTCGTTAGGCGACGATCAAACTATGAGACAGCTCATGCAACTGGTAAAAGGTGAATCATCGTATTGGATCAACAAACAGAATTTGCTGAATGAAAAATTTGAATGGCAGGATGAGTATTTTGCAGTTTCAGTGTCCGAATCGTTGGTTGATAAAGTAAGAAACTACATCAAAAATCAGGAAAATCATCATATCCACAAAACATGGGAAGAGGAATATAATGAGTTGATTGAAAAATATGGTTTTCAGAAATTTAAAGATTAAAAAATTTGGCTAAAGCCTATCAATTGATTTTCTATCCTTATCCATCCTCCAGCTAAAGCTGGAGGCAATTCATAAAGCTGGAGGCAATCCAGCAGAAGGCCATTCCTATTCAATGCAATAAATAATAGCCAATTAGCTTTAGCCAAATAGTTACAAGGATATGCCATTTATGAATAGTCAATAGCATAAAAACAATTGAGGGCTTCACTCCAAGTGAAACCCTCAATAAAAAAATTACTTCGCCATCTTATAAACTTCGCTGCCGGCAAGTAGGAAACAGCCGAGGCCGTAATCTTCAAAGTCGGGCATGCTGGTATAGGTCACCGGTTGGCCATCCGAAGGTTGTTTGCCGGTTCCCTGTGTAAATCCTAAAAATCCATTGGCATGAACGGCTTCGTTGGCCATCGCGTTCCAGCCTTTGGTAATGGCGGGCATGTATTTTTTAGCACTCAACATTCCGTTGTTCACGCCCCAGGCCATTCCATATACAAACAGGGCAGTTCCGGTGGTCTCTTTTCCGCCGAAATTATTCGCATCGTGCAAACTCGCATTCCAAAAACCGTCTTCGCGCTGAATGGGCAGCAAGGCTTTCATCATTGCCAGATAAGTTTTTTTGTATTCCTTGTAGTGCGGATCGTTGGGCGCTATTTCCATCACCCGCACCAAAGCAGCCACTACCCAGCCGTTTCCGCGCGACCAATAACAATCTTCGCCGTTGGGTTCTTTATACGGAGGCAAAAAATCCTTATCGCGCCACCACAAACCGTCTTTTTTGTTGTACAAACCTTGTGTCACTTTGCAATCCATATACATTTGGTACATGCGTTCCGAGTAGCGTTTATCACCAGTCAGTTTACCCAATTTGGCAAATACCGGCATCCCCATTTGCAGCGCGTCAATCCAGTTCCAGTCGTTGATTTTATCGGTAGCCAGCATCAAATCAACCGAAGCCTGAATGTCTTTAATCCGCTCCGGCTTTTTGTCGATTTCGTACAAATCGATGTACGTTTGGCCGCAGCACTGGTTGTCGGCATTGCGGGTTTTGATTCCGCCATTCAAACCCCATTTATGAGCCTCGCCCCACGAAACACCATAATTGTAATACGCCTGATCCGGATTCAATCCATACAGAGCCATCAATCCTTCGTAATAAACGGCACGGGTCCAGATATTACTTGGACGCTCTTTATTCGTGATGATTGTTTTTCCGGTGTCGGGCCATTTGTTCATAAAATAGGCATTGGTCAGCACCATTTTGTCCATCACTTCCTTTTTCGCCGGAAGATTTTGCGCACTGGCCGAACTAACCATCAAAGCCAGAAGCAGAAAAAGAATTGAGATTTTTGTTGTCTTCATCGTATTTGAATTTTGAGATTGTTTTAAAAATAAGGGCAGAGAGCATGGGGCTTGGGGCACAGGGAAGAATGTTCCGATAAGGATTATCTGTTTTCCTCCATGCTCCTCGCCCTCTGCTATTTGTACAGCATCAGCGCACTGTCGTTAATTTCAATTTTGTGCGTTTTCACCAGTTGAATCATTTCGGCTCCGGCCAGCAAAACCGGACCGTAACCATGCGCCGCATACACGTTGATCGGTCGGTAATAATAAAACGCCGGATCGAAACCCATGCCAGTTCCCACGCAGGTTCCTTCCACCTGACCTTTGTCGTTCACCTTTGTGGCTACGGCATTCCAGGCCAGACAAACCATCGGGGCATAAACGGCAGCATCTACATAACCGCGATTAATAGCGCGTGCAATGGAATAGGTATAAATGGCAGTTGCCGATGTTTCGAGGTACGAATCGTTGCGATCAATCAGCTGATGCCAGAAGCCCTTTGCATCCTGATAATTGGCCAGCCCACGAATGTGTTTGCGCAACAAATCGAGTACTTTTGCCCGCCCTTCGTGGTTTTCGGGCAGCACCTCCAGCAGTTCAACCATTGTCATCACCGCCCAGCCATTGGCGCGCGCCCAGTGAAACTGCGGATGTTCGTTCATCCCCATTACCCAACCGTGCATAAACAAACCTTTGTCGTAATTAAACATACGGTCGGCAAACTGAAGCACCTGTTTCACGGCATCATCGAAATATTTCTTTTCTCCTAAAAATTTGCCCATTTGCGCCAACGCCGGAACGCTCATAAACAGATCGTCGAGCCAAAGCGAATTGGGTAGCGGCCGATTTCGGGCCAAAGTTCCGTCAGCAAACCGGAATTCTTTGGTACTGATGTAATCGGCAAACGTGTTGATCATCGGTTTCAGGTCTCCATCGAAACCGGGCAGTTGCTGGGTTTTGATCATGGCTGCACACATGGCGCCGCAATCGTCGAGCGCATGAGGATTCAGCACCCGGGCAAACGCGTGTCGCGAATTGGGCTGTTTCTGCTCCAGTTTCACAAACCAGGGATGCAGTTCGGCCAGAAATTTCAGGCGGTTTTTCGTGTACGACGCGTATTTCTGATCACCGGTTGTTTCCGAAGCCAGCAACATTCCGGCGTAAGTCACACCCCATTCGTAACTGTTCAGGCGGAAATCACCGGGTTTAAAAATGGTCTTTTCATCAATCTTCGAATAGTCTTTCACCTCGGCCTGCGTGTCCTTGTTAATCAGCGCCATGTAGGTAGTTTGATCCAGGTAATTGTAAACCCGATCCAAAACTTCGGTAATTCTTTTCACCTCCGGTTTTCCGTAAGGCGTGTCGTAATCGGGCTTCATGAGGTGAAGCGGCGATGTGGAGTCGTTTACTTTTTGCGCCTGCAGATTCCAGCAGAGCGAAAGAATTAAAAGGAATAAAAATGTTCGTTTCATAGTATTTGGGTTATAGTTTTGTTACTCGTTAATTTTTAGTCCTGAAAGGACGACATATATTAGCCCAGGGCAAACGACGAAGGAGTGTCGTCCTGGGTTGGATTATGGGTGAGAGAACCGTCCGCGCGATAAAGATCATAAATGAACAGCTCTTCATTCGGACGAACGGCATAAACCCAATAATTAGGAAATATGATGCGGTTCCATTCCTTCCGAAAAAAATTTCACTCCGAACAATCTTATTCTCGCGGACGGTTTCCTTTCTGTCCCCTTCACCCAGGGCGGCGTTTCGGAGCGTTCCTCCCGAAACTCTACCCTGGGCTATCATATCTTGACCTTTCAGGTCAGAAAAACATTCTGTCATTTTTTGTCTTTACTCTGTTGTTGAAAGATTAATTTCCATCTGGTTTTACCAAGTTCACCGCAGGGCTTTCGTACCAACGAAAGTCATTTACCGGATCGGGTTGTGCTGGATTAAATTCAATCCATTCATCGCTAATGTATGTTGCCAGTTCAGGAATGTTTTTCCTGATTCCTTCAGTTACACATTTAGCCAGTTCGTAAGCTCCATACGGATTAAAATGCGTGTCGTCGGCCAGAGGTTTGTCCTGTCCCGGATAGGTATTGGCCAGATAATGCGCAAATGCTTTTTTCGAGATTTCGGGTCCCAAAACTTCGTAAAAGGCTTTGCTCATCGCATTCAGATCGATTAGCGGAACGTTTTCTTCTTTTGCCAGTTGTCGCATGGCTTCCGGAAATTCTTCCAAAGTGTTGATAATTTTTCCGTTCTCATCGAAACGACGACGGTTGGTCGAAGTCACCAGCACTGGTTTTCCACCTTTCTTTCGGGCTTCTGAAATGTAATATTTCAACTCGTCTTTGTAAGTCGTCATGGCATCCAGATGGTTGCCACCGGGTTTCTGGTCGTTGTGCGCAAATTCCATGAACAAATAATCGCCGGATATCATTTGACTCAATATCTTTTGCAACCGTTTTTCGCGTTTAAACGCCAGCAGCGTTTCGCCGGATTCTGCATAATTGGCCACTACCACTTCAGGTTTCAGGAAGTTCGGGAACATCTGTCCCCACGAAGCCCAGGGCTCGTTTTCCTGATCAGTCACAGTGGAGTTTCCGGCCAGAAAAATGGTTGGCAATTCATCCGCTCTCTGAATTTCGACTGCCGCCACACACGGATGTTCGCCGTTAAATTCCAGCGTCAGTTTATTGTCCCAGTTCAGGTAATTCAGTTCGCGTTCCTTCAGTTTAATTTGTTCCTGATCGTTAATTTTCGGGGTGCGAACATCTACAACTATCGTTTTCTGAACTGTTTTTCCGGAAGCAGTTTTCACGTTTTCGAGCATCAACCGCCGCGATTCTGCTTTCACTGTTGTTGACGAACCTTCGGGAGAACCTCCCAACGTTAAAAGTACACGGTAATGCCCTTCCGGAATATGGACGACAAAATAGAACGGTTTTTTGCTGCTCAAAAAATCAGCAGTTTTTCCAACTTCAATTTCTCCTGAGGGGATCAGTCCAAAACCCTTTTCAGCCGAATAAACCGATGACGGAGTTATTGGCGTCCAGCCTTTCTTGACTTTTCCCGCACCGAAATTGAATTTTAAATCGGTTGATTTTGGTTTGGAAAAGGCGATAAGGGAAAAACAGATCAGAATTAATAAAAAATGAGATTTCATTGTTATTGAATATTTACCACAGAGATCACAGAGTAAAACACAGAGTTCCACAGAGGGATTAACGACTATGTGTGCTATTGTGCCTATGTGGTTATTTAGCTTTTATCAGTTTCAAATTCGGCTTTACCGGTTTGCTCATTTCGTCGCCGATGTAAAAACCGGTGTGCGGCGGCTGGTTGTAAGCCACATTCTGCCAGGCAATTCCCAACCGGTAAATGGGGTCTTGCATCAAAGTTACAAAGCGATGTTTCGTTGGAATTGTTGTAGTGAAAATGCGCAACGCTTTGTTGTCGGTAGTGCGAAAAACCACTTCTTCGCGCCAGTCGCCAAACAAGTCAGCACTTAAAACTGGTGTGCCTTTAGTACCGTTGTTGCTTTGGCAATCGGTGGCTTCGAGCAATGTGTTCAGCTTTTCGGCCGTCCAGTCCCATTTCATCACCTGATTTTTATCGAGCAGTTCACGAAGCAAATCGCCATCCCACCAAACCGCAAAGTTGTAGGTTGGAGGAGTTGTCTCCGAAATCTTTTTGCCTTGCGCATTCCACATTCCCTTTAGCTGGGCGCCAAACACCCAACATTCGTTACCCCCATAGCGCGGATCGACATTGAACGACACGCCGCGTCCAGGGCCTTCGCCTTTGTCGCCACCCGATTCATCGGCTTTGAGCGAAGCCACCCGCCAAAGAATTTCGCCCGTTTTGGCATCCCGAAAATTCAGTCCGGCATCACTAAACCGTTCCTGAATATTGAATACTTCCAATCCCGGATGACTCGGATCTAAATCAGAAAAGTGCATGGCATCTGCATGTCCCAGCCCGGTGGAATAGAGTCCTTTACCGTCGTTATCGATAGCTGCTGCACCGTACATGATTTCGTCGCATCCGTCGCCGTCCACATCTCCAACACTTAAATTGTGGTTGCCCTGTCCGCGATAGGCGCGGTTTCCTGGAGTCTCGTCGCTGTCGAAAAACCAACGTTTGGTCAATTTTCCATCGCGAAAATCGTAAGCCGCCAAAGTTGCGCGAGTGTAATAACCGCGACACATCACCAGCGACGGGTGAACTCCATCGAGATAAGCCACGCAGGCCAAGTATCGTTCGGAACGATTCGCATTCCCGTCGCCCCAGATTTCTTTCATTTCGTCCGGAGTCGGATTTTCTTTGGATGAATGGCGACCCGGCCAATAATCGACCGTTGACAATGCCGCACCGGTCAATCCATCAAACACCGTCAGGTATTCCGGTCCCTTCAGAATGTGTCCGTCTTTGTCGCGATGATCAGCAGAAGCATCGCCAATTACTTTTCCTTTGCCATCAATGGTTCCATCAGCCGTTTTCATGGCCACTTCAGAACGTCCGTCGCCATCCAAATCATAAACCAGAAATTGGGTATAATGCGCTCCTTCACGGATATTTTTGCCCAGATTAATGCTCCACAAAAGCGTCCCGTCCAGTTTATAGGCTTGAAAAATGGCCGGATCTGTCATCCCGTCGTGACTGTTGTCGTGCGCTTTACCGGTCATGTGAACCACTAATTCGTAATCGCCGTCACCATCCAGATCACCAGCAGAAGCATCGCCTGGTGTATATTTTTCAGGAGTTTGTAGCGGAATATCAATCCACGGATTGCCATTGTCTTTTTTATCAAGAACAAAAGTTCCTTCTTCGCCACCTTTAACCGGTTTTACTATGTAGGTATGTTTTCCTTCGGCCAAAGGCGACACATCCATACAAGAGGTCGCTTCGGTCAGCGGTTTAGAATTCAATTTCACTGTCTTTCCCTTTTCAGCCTGACGGTAAACATTAAAAGCCACGTCGTCGGCATCCGAGTGCAACAAACGCCAACTCACCAACACACTGTCGCGACCAGCCTGAACAGCCACCACACCTCGGGACAAATATTCCATCTGCCGCTGCGCCTGAAGGGTAAAAGCAGAGAGTATCAGGAAAATAAAAATTAGATGTTTCATTTTTATCAGTTTTAGTTTTTTACCACAGATTACACAGATTTTCATAGAGAAAATCCCTTTAGATTCTCCTGTCCGTCAGCTAAAGCAGACGGCAAAGGATAGTCCCATCAATCGACATAAACACTTATTCACAGCGCGTTATCCTTTGCCGTTACCTGAAGGCAACGGACATTCTATCAGTCCTTCAAATGCGCTTTCAACTCGCAATTCTTCAATCCCTTGATGCCCTGAACCACTGTTTCAGCATTCAGCTTTGCTCCGACCAAGTTGGTATGCGTATGGTCGCCGGGGAAAAAAGCTTTGACCTTTTCGGCACCCAATTCTTCATACTTTTTAGCCACCAACTCATTCAGGTCAATAAAAAATACTTCGTTTTGTTCGGCCACTTCCCTCGCCCATTTTCCATACATTTCCGAAGCACGCTCCACTTTTCCGTTCTTCCAGATATTTCGCGGAATCATCGACAACACAACCGGAACAGCTCCTTTAGCTTGTGTTTCCTGAATATATTTTTTCATGTACCAGCCATAAGTATGGACCGTCTCTTTGGTTCCGTCGGGTTTGGTTATTTCCTGGGTTTCATCGCCTGTTCCACGAAGCGAACCACGAAATTTTTCGGCATCAGGACGTGCTCCGTCGTTGTGGCCAAATTGCATCAGCACAAAATCACCTTTTTGCAACTGCGGGAGTATCTCGTTCCAAAGTCCTTCGGTGTGAAACGTTCGGCTACTGCGGCCTCCGCGGGCTTTGTTTACAATGATCACCCGACTAGTATCGAACCATGCAGGTAATTCTTTGCCCCATCCCACAATGGTATCATTGCCATTCGCTACGGTTGAATCGCCAATCACGAACACCCGCTTTTTCACCGGAAAGCTGATTTTTGGATTTGCCAGCAAATAACGGTTCAGCTTGCATTTGGAATTCGCCCGAATACCTTCAATGACAAGCGATGCCGCCATTTTTGCTCCTTCAGCCGAAGTATGCGTATGGTCGCGACTAAAAAAATATGTTCCGGTCACCTTGCTTTCGCCCAATTGGTCAAGCCGTTCCAACAAGCTTTTATTCAGATCAATAAACATCACTTTCTCCTGACGGGCCACTTCCATCGCCCAATCGGGATAACTGTCTGGAGTCCGTTTAACCTTTCCGTTTTCCCAATCGTTGCGCGGAATGGGAGTTACGATGATGGGTGTCGCGCCTTTCGCCTTGGACTCGCGAACCATTTTCCGGAGATACCACCCATAGGTGTGAACGATTTCGTGTTGTTTCGTCAGAATATTGTCAATTTCTTCGGTCTCCTCACCCACTCCTTTGATGGTTCCTCGGGCACGACTGTCATCGTTAATGGCACTTCCGTCGTTGTGACCAAACTGCATCAGCACAAAATCACCCTTTTTAAGTTCTTTCAAAACTTCATTCCACAAGCCTTTGGTTTGATAAGTGCGGCTGCTGGTTCCGCCCAGCGCGTGATTTTTAACCACCACTTTGCTCGTATCGAAATACTGCTGAAACGGATCGCCCCAGCCCCACAAGCCGCCAGCACCGTTCCCCTGGCCATTTTTCACGGTCGAGTCGCCAATGGTAAATATCGTAGGCTTGTCTTTGGCCTGAACGGAAATCTGAAACACCAAGCTAATAAGCGAGAACATTACTATTTTCTTCATTTCTATTTCTTTTTACCACAGAGAACACAGAGGAAACACGGAGTTAAATGAATTCTAATCTTTTTTATCTCTGCGTTCTCTGTGGTTATTTTTTCTTTTTTCTATGTGCCCTATGTGGTTCTTAATTCTACTTTACTTCAAAAACAAAAGCTGACGAAGTCATGTACTTTCCGCCCTGCGAGGCCACAAACAGATGTGTCGGGTGACCTTTTTGCATCAGGATTTGCGGACGCTCGAAACGGCCATATTTCTTCAGATGCGACGGTGCCGGAGGTTGCGGTAAATAATGACTGTAACCAAAATAACCGATCTTAGGCTCCGACCAGTGAATGCCGTCTTTCGATTCGAGAATAATACCAACCTCGTGATCAAAGCGCCCCATATCGCGGGCCAGCATATAATACCGGTCCTTCTCAATAAATACATTGCCATCTTCCAGTTGGCGGTTATTTCCGAATTTCGAATAATCCAGAATAGGGTTTCCGTAGTATTTCACGTACGGCCCTTCCAAATTATCCGCAATGGCCAATCCGTATTTTCGGTTACCGCGAATAGCTGGATCAACCGGATGCTCGTACTCTCCGGTATTCCACGATTTGTAGTACAGCCAGTATTGCCCGTTTGGATGTTTCAGGAAAGTTGGATTCGAGGTACAATGATCGTCCCATGAACCTGTTGAACCTACTTCCAGCAAAGGTTTATCTGGTCGTGTCCATGGGCCGTTCAACGAATCAGAGGTTGCCATAGCAATGCGTTTGGTGTTGGTTTTTTTGTTCGAATTACCAATATAAAAAAGGCAATACTTTCCATCAACAAACTGAATGTGCGGATTGTGACAGGTCGTTCCATCGAAATAACCATCGCCACGAGGTGCCAGAATGGTTTCAATATCGTAATACGGTCCTTCCGGTTGATCGGCCACAGCATGGGCAATCTCCGAACCGTTAATCCAGCCACCCATTCCCTTTTTAGCGTCCCACCGTGAAAAGAACACGTGGATTTTGCCGTCGGGCGCAACAATCGGACTGGTGCCCCAAACGTAGTAGCCTTCCAGTTCCAGAATTCTCCCCAATGGTTTCAGGCGTTTGGCAAATCTGGAAATGTCTTTTTTACTGTAGCTTTTTTCAGGAGCAGTGGCAAAACCAGCTATTCCTGAAGCGAAAAAAGCGCCACTGGCCCATAAACTTTTACTTATAAATTCTCTTCTCGATACCATCAGATATTCTCTGCGGCGCATACAATTCCCCATTTCAAATATGACAAGTTGATGCTCCTTGTTCTCTTTTCCTTTTCTACCCTGGGTTTCGTTTCACTTCACCCAGGGCTATTAATATTCCACCCCTCCGGGGTTAGTTCAGCAATCCAAAATAAAAATACAGTGTCCGTTTGACAGGTTTGTCCATTTTATTCAGTTCGCCCATGGGGCCAAGGTTCCAGGTGTCGTTGCTGATGCCCATGGCCAGTTTGGTACCAACCGGAGGAATGGCATCCAGAAACGAAATATCGCCAACAGGTAATTCCGGATAGTTTTTGGGTCCGGAAATTCCGTAGAAATTGAACAGACGCACAAACAAGTCGTCTTCCTGTGCTACCACAGTAAATTTGCCGTCAACCGTGTTGAATTCCATCCACGAAACTTCGGGAAAATATCCTTTGAATTGCGGCAATCCCCAACTGTTATCGGCTGGCAACCGGTTGTTGTACATGCGCTGATACACATCGAGCACACCACCGGCTGTACGGTTTTTCCATACATGCGCCGGACCCTTGCCCAACCATTTGGCGCCAATCACATCCGACTCCGGAAAATCGAAGCTGATACCGGTGAACTTCTGCTCGCCTCCAACCTGATATTCGTAATCCATCGCCAGCCAGCCGCTGCTAAACATGGTCCAGATCACTTTTTTCATATCGCCGGAATAAGTCATTTCAAGAGAGCAACTTTTCTCTCCTTTTTTTACCCGAATGCTTTCCAGCCTGGCATTTCCACTCACCAACACCGGTCCGTTACTGAAAGGCAAGGGCAGCCCCAGATCGTTGGTGACTTTCCTTATTTTGCCATCTTTTTTACTGAAAGTCACCGCAATTCCGGAAGCTTTCAGGGTATAAAGACTATCATTTTCTGTTAGTTCAGCATTGCCTGTTTCTTTAGATAAATCGCCCGATTGCTGTTCGATGGGCAAAATATTGTCGGCTTCAATTCCGGCAGCTTTCAGTTTTTCGCGCTGCAGCTTTTCCTGTTCGCTGATGTCCATTTTCACCAGTTGCGAAACAGCACGCAGGTTGCCGCCAATCTTCCAACTGTAGCAATAAATTTCTTCGCCCGAACGGTCAAATACTTTCAGGTAAAGGGCATCGTATTTTTTGTAGTCGGAAGGAAGTTCCAGGTTCAAAGTTCCAAATTCCAAGGGACGCACGTCGGGACTTTTAGCGACTCCGCTCTTTTGTACTTTGTGGGAAGCCTGACGATCGGTAACCTTGCTGAAATTGACCAATTGCCATTCGAAACGGCAATCTTTCAGGTTGGCAAAATGGTAGCGGTTTTCAACAGGTATTTTACCATCGAATTGCTCCGGAAGTTTTTTCAGGTTGATTTTTACCGGGCAATAAATTTCGCGGATGGCATAAAAACTGCCTTCCTTTTCGCGGTGTGGACCAACCACCCCATCAGGCGCATTTAACCGGTTGACATCAATAAATCCGTTCAAATCGGTGCGGACGATACCTTCATCTCCTAAAACCCAAAGAAAACCTCCACCGGCATTAGGTGTTTTCCAAAAAAGTTCCCAGAAGTCTTCTAGTCCGGCAGCGCCGCCGCCATCGTCCTGCGCATGCAAAAATTCGGTAGGTATGTAAATTTTGCCTTCAGCAAATATCTTTTTCGAGCTGTAATACGTTTCGTAGTGGTTGCAATCGATGCCGTTAAAATCGTTTCCTGGCCGGTGATGCGCATGAATAACCGGACGATTCGACTTGTCGTAAATAGCAAAATCATCGTCCAGTTCCTTGTTGGTCCCGCCTTCGTTGCCGTTGCTCCAGAATATAATCGACGGATGATTGCAATCTCTGATCACCATTTCCTTAACCAGTTTCACACCGGGAGCCGTCGCATAGGCATTTTGCCAGCCCGCCAACTCGTCGAGCACATACAAACCCAGCGAATCGCAGTAATCAAGAAAAACCTGATCGGGCGGATAATGCGAGCAACGGATTGCATTCATATTCATCGACTTGATGAGTTTTACATCATCGAGATTAATCTGATTGTTCAGACATCGCCCGGTTTCGGGCCAGAACGCATGGCGGTTGATGCCTTTCATTTTGATTTTAGTTCCATTCAGGTAAATGCCGTCACCTTGCCGGATTTCAATGGTGCGAAAGCCGAATTTTTCGGTAGTAGTGTATAATTCGTTCTTGCCGTCTCTCAGAGAAACGCGAACCGAATAACGATTAGGTGTTTCGGCAGTCCAAGTTGCCGGATTGGCAACTTTACAGCTTAATGTGACCAGCGAATCGGTGCTGTTCGCTGTTGTATTGCAGGTGGCAACTACCTTATTTTGTGCATCCAGTAATTCAGCCTCAACCGTTCGCTTGTCTTTCTGGTTTTTTGGAAAAACATCCATTGCAAATGAACCATCAGCTTTGGCTTCGATAGCAACCCGTTCAATGTGCTCCAACGGAAAAGCTTCGAGGTAAACCGGACGGAAAATACCGCCAAATACCCAGTAATCGGCAAAACGCTCGGCACTGTTCACCGACTTGTCGGCTGTCATTTTGCTGACTGTAGCTTCCAATAAATTTTCCTTCCCGAATTTAAGTTTATCGGTAATATCATATCGGAATTGATAAAATGCACCCTGATGAATATCTCCGGCCAGATGGCCATTGATTTTGACTTCAGTATCCGTCATCGAACCTTCAAAAACAATAAAAATCTTCCTATTTTTCCAGTCAGCCGGAACCTGAAACGCATATTTGTACATTCCTTTTTCGTCGGCAAACTTAAATTTCTTGCCGTACGTGCGGTAATCTCGCCCATAATCGTACTCGCCATAACCCTGCTGTTCCCAATGTGAAGGCACTTCAATCTTCGACCAAACTCCGCTGTTTCTGCCTGAAGTGCAGAAAAACTCCCAGGTCTTGGTGTGGGTATTGTCGGTTCCGGAGAGGAAAATGGTTTGCTTTTGGGTTGGTGCCGCAAAAGAGGCTAACCCAAAGCTTAAGAATATCAAAAGGATCGAAGTAATTCGTTTCATATTTTACTTATGCATTTCTTAATAAAATCAATTTCTGATTCAGAAAAATCACCCCAAACAGAATCACGTCCATATTCTCTGTTTTTTACAGAATGATGCCCTTTATCTATATATGATTGAAATTTTTCAGTTAAGGTTTCAATAATTTCTTCTGAAGTAGTTCCTAAATCCTTATTTGCAATCGAAACGGAAAAATTAGTTTGAGGTAATCCATTGTAAGTTGGATATATAACAGGTGTATTTTCTTTTTTAATTTCAAGAATAAGTTCATTTGTATCCGAACAATATCGGATACAAGTATTAAAAGAGTCATTTGACAATATTTCACATAGAAGTGACTCTACACTTAGTCTTGGATGCTCGGCTGGCAAATAGTTTTGGCTCCCAATAATAAACGGAATAGTAAATCCACTTCGACCTCTATTCCTTTGCTCGATTAGCAATACTTTCCAATAATTCATATTAAAAATCTTTTATCAGCCCTTCCCATTTCACATTCCACTTGCCATCTTTCGGGAAGCCCGGATTTTCAACCGTGCAGCCTTCCCATCCGGCACACATTAGCGAAACAGCTTTCAGGAAACCGCCGTTGCCAGGCATATAAATGCGCAGACGTTCGCTTTGGTAATTATGCCCGTTTTTTAAGTATGTATTTTTCTGGACGTCTTTCAGCAAGGCTTCCAGAGCAATTTCCGGCTCGATTAAACGAGTGGCACACATGGCCACCATCGGGTAATCCCAACCCCAGGTGGAGGGCCAATCCCATTTTTGCATGACCACTTTCAAGGTATTTCGCATGATTTCAGGATCAACTTTATCCCATGCAGGCAAAATACCGAGGGTACCGGTTACGATAGGATGATCTTTCATCGCTTCCGGATTGGTATAGGAATCGGGCGCATTCGCGATTCCAAGGTACAAACCATTTCCCTGAACCGGAGCTGCTATTTTAGTGCGAACCTCTTCCCAAACCGGGTCAGGCTGCATGTTCAATCGATTGCGCCACTGCTGCGCAATGGTCAGTCCCCAATGCCAATAAGCCAATTCGAAAGGCGGATTCATAGTTGTTTCGCGTTTCCAATGTTCCTGCGCCGGAATCAGCGGTGGCAGAAGGTTATACACATTTCCTGAAGAATCGGGCACGGCAAAATCGGCCATAAAATCAGCGGTAGCAAAAATCAGGTCCTTGTATTTGTTTAGGATTTCAGGCGAAGGATTGCTGCGGTACAACTGCTCGGCCATGTAAATAAAATGTGGTTGCTGCCAAATGAGGTAACTGCCCACACCCGACGGACTGTTCTGTCCTTCAGGCCCAACCATTTTGGGCCAGCGGATGCCTTTAAAACCTTGCGATTGTGCGGTTTCCAATGCTTTGTTATAAATGGTCTGATACCAGTCCAATTGTTTTTCCAGGTATTCAGGATGATTCCAGTTGGCAAAATGAGCCGAATGCCACCAGTGCATTTCGAGGTGAGCCTTGCCATACCAACTGTTATAAATCAAACCGGTTTCCTGTGGCAACATCGATCCTGAATTCTGAATTTTTGTGAGATATTGCGACAACACAAACCGGCGTTCCACTTCTTTAGCACGAGGATCGGTACATGCAGAGAAATCGACTACCCCGCTGGTTTCCCAAAAGTTTTTCCATGTTTCGAGATTGTTTTTTTCAGTTTCAGCAAAAGTTGGCAAAGGTTCAGACTTCGCTTCAGGAGCAAATAAACAGCTAAACGAAAGGGTATTTCCTGATTTGGCCGAAAGCACAAAATGATGCCTTTCGGTTTCATCCAAAATTGCCTGACCTTCCCAATCCAGTTTTACCTGGTAACGGTCGTTGTCGAGTGTCCGCAAAATTTTGGCCGAATTTTCGTTTACGGGTTCCAATTGTGATTGGTGTTTGTCCACGGAAGTAAAATCGTAACCAGAATGCGTATTGACTGGCACAGCGTACGGAAAAATCCATTCCACTTTCAGTTGCCCCTTTTCAATCAACGGGGAACTGATTTTGGCCGAAACCATATCTTTTTGCTGATGACAGAAAACCTCGACTTTTACCGGCTGACCTTCTACCGAAAACTCGCTGCTGATGCGGCCTTCCCAAAGCAATAACTGATGTTTTGGCTTTTCAATATCAGCCAGCTTCACTTCCGTTCCATCCGTCTTTTTCAGGAGCAAACGGATTACGCCCAATTGCAGGCGTTGCGGATTTTCACGAAAATAATTGGCCGCTTTCGCATCCCGCCCATCGCCAGGAAACTGAGCCAGATAAGGAACTTTTCGTCCGCGATAATCCGAATATTTGGCACTTTCCATTACCTGATAATTTTCGGTATTCGGAAAAGTGTGCCAGCCCCAGTTCGATTGTGTGCCAAGCGTGACCCCATTTTCGTATTCCTTATAAAATGTTTGCAGACCAGTTATATCGGTGGTAAAAGCAAATTCACCGTTTCCGACCGATAAGCTTGCCAACGTATCGGGTTGCTCAACCACCACATTGTTGCGGGTAACCAAGGCCAATCTATCAATTTTAGATGGTTGTTTCGGAGAACTGCAACTAAAAAGGCCAAGTGCAATTAGGATCGGCAGATAGTTTTTAAAAGACATGATGTTTGGTTTCAGGTTAAAAATTAACGATAACAGATTAACGAATAACGATTTGTGATTTATCCAAAGCAATACATGAAGAGAAATGTGCCTATGTGTTTTATTTAATTTGTTGCAAAGGCGTCAGCGTTACCGGACCAATCAATCCAGACGACTGAGGTTTCCAGCCCAAAGTTGTAAATAAACCGTCGGCTCCCCTGTTTTCGGCTTTATAGGCCGGAAAATTGACATTGTAAAAAATCTTGTACGGTTGCCCTTTACGCTCCATATCGGCCATGCGGTTACCCATCAGATTAGTTACCGAGATCTCCAAATCGTTCGTTTCTTTCAAATCGGCTGCTGAAATATCGACTGAAAATGGCTCACAGATTAAGGTCGAAAGTTCTTTGCCATTCAATCTGATTCGTGCACTGTGCGCAACTTTTCCCAAATCAATCCGATAATATTTTGCTTCGCCGGAGGGTTTTGCAAAGCTGGTTTTGTAAACGGCTGTTCCTGAAAAAGCTTTATAACTGTCGCCATCCAATTCGGTCCACGAACCTAATTTGGCAAGTTTTACCGACTTTGGCAGATCAGGACCACCAGTTACAAAAGTCAGTGTCCAGTCTTTATTTAATGTATTTTTTTCGAAAGAAGCTTTCATTAACGGATATTCCGGAGCCTGTGTTTTTCCCGGAAAAACCTGAACCAGACAACTTTCGCCTGGCTTTAGCTGAAGATAAACTTCAGCATTCTCACTCAAGGTTTTGGTCACAGCTTTTCCAAAATTACCATTCATGGGGTTGTACAAAACAGCTGAACCAATTTTAGCCTCAAGAGGGACCAAACCGTCAACCGCATTTGTTCCGCGATTGGCAATAAAATAAGTGGTTGTGCTGCCATCAACCCGGCGGATACACTGCAAACCCCGATCGAACATAGCTTCACGACGAACTTTAGCTTTCACCAACAAATCTGACAAATTGCCCACTAAAATCTGCCCCTTCCCTACTCTGGCTTTCTGAACTGTTCCTGAAAGCGGCTCCAGTTTCAAGGTCTTTTTCAGGTTTTGAAATTTAGTTGACCGCTCAGTCAATTTACCCAATCCGGGAACATCAACTGGCAATTGTTCCATTAAAATAGTTGCTCCATTTTTAGCCATTTCAATAATTTTTTCGAATGTTTCGAGCGGCATCAGTTTTACGGTTGGGAGCAAAACGGTTTGGTAGCTGTTTCCGCCTGTCTGAATTTGAGCTGAATTGTTGATTAAGCCAAGAATCTGGCGATCAGAAATATAATCAAACGCGTATCCTTTCCGAAATAAATATTCGGCAGTTAAACGTACCGACGAACCTTTGGCGGCCCCATCAAAATGCAGTAACATCGATTTGCCACGGACGGCATATTCGTCAGAAATCGGGTAATATAACAAAATGTCGTTATCGGGTTTTCCGGCCTGAAGGAACGATTGTGAACGGGTTATGTAAGAGTTCAAGGTTCCAAAATCGTTCCAGAACGAATTGGTTGGTCCGAAATGTACTGCGGCGTAAAACATCCAGCCCGGCCAGGACGCATCTTGCGGCGAAAACGTAGTTCCATGGTAAAATACATGGTTGATTCCGGCCAGCAGAAACAAGTCGATGGCATGTTTCACATCCGAAAGTGAAGCCTCGAAATGATCTTTCAGCCAGGTTGCCGACTCCGACGAAGCCAGTTTTTTGCCCATCACATGCGCCACCGATGATGCTGTTTTCACTTTCACAATGTCTTCGCCTTCGGTTTCAGGAATATCGGCAGCGGCATACAGGTCAAGGATATTGGCAGGTGCGCCGTGTGCCTGGTTGCGGATTATTTTTCCACCTTTTGACGCCCAATCGTGCCAACGTTTGGTATAGTTTTCAAGGATTAAATCCGAAATCGTTTCGCGGTAATCGGACAGTACCCGTTGGTTGTATTCATCTGTATCGAGCCCAAGCAGGCCCGGAAGGTATTCGCGCAGGTCGTAACCACGCCTTTTCTGGAATTCGTCAAACAACAGCGGAGTAAAGTTGGCTTCCCCGCGGGCATCGTCCACTTCGTATGAGTCATTAAAATAAGCCCGCAAACCATTCAGGTTGTGCCCTTCGAATGAAGTAGTAAAATGGCCTAAATAATTATCAATGGCTTTGTCCGAGAAATGGTCGATCACATCGCCTTCACCGCCAGGGCCGGCGCGTTCAACCATTTTGCCGTGCCAGCCTTCAAAAACGGCAAACAATTTCCAAAGACCAGCAGGAGCTGTCCAATCGAGTTTTCCACCAGCATCAACTTTTGCTGTCAGATTCAGGATATCGCCTTTATCAGAATAAGCCATCAAAGCCTGCAAAGGCATCGCGATTGGGTAACGAACCTGATCGATAGCCCAATTTTGCAAACTATCAGCATTGGCATTTACCGGATACTTTAATTGTTCTATTTTTAAATTTTTACGGGAAATGGATCTCAACATCGGCTCCTGAGCCATCGCCACCTTCTCCTGAAGCTGTTCACCCTCCTTGATCAGTGCATACGATTGCACACTCATATATTTGCAGGCATCTTCAGGGGTAACCCACAAACCTCCGAAAGGCCAGCCAGAAGCCATTGCCAGGTCAATACCCATATCAAGCCGTTTCCCTTCCTGAAGTGTATATTCCAGATTTTTCACCCATTCGGGAGAAAGAAATTTCACAAAACTATTTTCGTACCCGTGAACACCATAAATCGGAGTGATTTCCAGTCCACCCAATCCAGCTTTCGAATAGGCTTCCATAGCAGCTTTCAAATCAGACGGGTTTACACTGCTTCCCATCCACCACCAGCGGCTCCATGGTTTTGCTTCTTTCGTAATTTGAGGCCAGCCAGGCTGTTGTCCCTTTGTTTGACTTTGGCAGGGTGCGAAATTTAGCGTTAAAAGCAAAAGGATTAACCCGGCAAAGAGTTGATTTTTTGAGTGTTTGTTCATGGGTTATTTAGAAAAGTTGATTTATAACTGTGGTTCAACTAATAAAAGTTTGACACTAAATTAAAAATAGAATTCAACAATGGTATCCTGTATTATCTGTCTGATAAAAATAACGTTTCTATTTTCTGCTCTGAGGATAATTTTCAGTCAGAAGATTCGTCAGGAAAAGCTGGTTTAAATCAAATTTTATCATTCCCGCTCAGTCGTGTGTTTATAATTTCGGGACAATGGTTTTAAAAAAGGTGGGCAAAACAGCCCACCTTCTAACCTAAATCGACACAAATAAATCCTGAAAAACCAGATGTTTCTCAATAAACCAACACCTATTATTAGTATCCGGGATTCTGGTATGCCGCTTTGGCATCAGCTGCCATCGGGCTACCATTCTCGTCGGTCAACAGCTCCAGGAACGATTGTGGCCATGCCTTAAATGTATGGTATTTCTGCAACTGGCCTTTACCAGTGCCTCTCGCTCCAATATTTCCGGTTGAGATATTATCCAGCGGGAAAGGAAAATCAATTGTTCCGGTTGAAGTTGCGGGTGCACCCATATTATCGCGGTAATAAACGCGATCGTATAAAATACCAGCATTATGCAGATCTTCCCAGTTACTTAACTCGAAAATAAACTCACGGGCTTTTTCATTGTAAATGAAATGAACAAACATTTCGAGTTCAGAAGCTACTGTCGGGGGATAATTTTCCAATTTAGCTTTAGGTGTTCCCGACTGCCATTCAGTTCCATCGATAGCAATTTTTGTATAGGAGTCAGTTGCAACAGCGTACGGAGCCACTTTCTCAGCAGCAGGAATACTCAACCTTCCGGTAATCACAGCGGGTTCCATGTTAACAAGCACATCCGAACGTTTTTCACCGGCATGGAAAGAAGCACGTTTACGAAGTACATTCAAATCAGCAATAGCGCCGCTAAAATTTCCCTGACGACCCAAAACTTCGGCGCGAATCAGGTAAGTTTCTGCTAAACGGAAAATAGGGAAATCAATAGCACCGGATCCATTCGGATCTGTTCCTTTGCCACGGTTAATATCCAGCCATTTTTTCGGGCCAACATACCATTGAGCAACACCTGTTCCTCTGTCTAATCCAAATGCTTCTCCTTTATCTCCACTGATACGATACATCAGTTTTCTACCGGAAATGTCGGTAACTACCGGATTTGCCGGATCGATATCTGCACCAGGTTTGAAACCGGTTATTTTTCCTCCGCTCTTGGTAAAGTATCCGGCACCGTTCGGGCTGCCTACCATCCAGCGAACCATCATGATATATGGCTGGCTAACAACCCAAAGCGAATCGAGAGGCTGATCCTTGGAGTTCTCAATATAAACAATTGATCGTTTCTGATACTTAATTTTACTAGCTGTACTTACTACGGCATCCGGATCTGCGGCTGGTTTTAGTTTTTTATTATAATAATAAACAGAGGCTGCATCCCAAGGTTTTCCACCGGCCTCTTTTGCGTCAGTGGCAACATAATCGGTCAGAAATGTTTTGTAGTAACGAGAATCATTTGCTCTGTCGGTGTACATGTCGAGACCCCAGTCTGAAGGGCCAGCGGTAGCATACGGACGGCCATAATCCAACGTACGCGGAGTACAAGCCCTCAACGAAGTATGATTGCTGTTGTATAAATGCACCAGGTTATTTCCGTAACGGCCATTGTATGTTTGAGTAGCTTCGTATTGTGCTGACAGAATAATCTCTTTGCTTTTATCGCGGGTATAATCGCCGGTTGCATTTTTCCAGAGTGTAGCAAAATCGGGTTCCAAACCTGCATAAGCGGTGTTACCTTTCATCTGATCGATAACCATAGTTGAATAAAACTTTGCCGAGTCGAGGTCAGTTGAAACATTTCCTTTGAACAACATTTTAAGATGAGTATCAGCACTTGCCCAATTGGCTGCCTGAGCGCGATGCAAGTATAATTTAGCCAAAAAGTGTGCTGCGGCTGGTTTAGTAATACGGCCAAGTTCCGAACTGGTAGCTGGAAGTACATCAACTGCTTTGCGTAAGTCTCCAATTATTTGTTTATAAATGGTTTCCAGTGAAGCTTTCGGAAATGAGAAGTTTTCGGGAATACCTTTATAACTCTGAAGAATGAGAGGTGCATCACCCACTACGTTGGTAATTAAGTAATAGGCATAAGAACGAAGAAAGAGAATCTCTCCTTTCCGTGCAGCCAATTTTGTTTGGGTGGCGGCATCCATCTGGTTATAATTCTCGAGGAAAATATTACAGCGGCTTACTTCCGGATAAACACCTTCAGAAACTCCGCCACTTGTACTTCCGATAAGTGAAGTAACATTTGGTGTCATACGGGTTCCGGTTGCGGAAGGCCCCCAGGCATCAATGGCATAGGTTCCCATGGCAATACGATCAGCCAAAGACCAGGTAAACACTTCAACATCAGTACAGGTTCCAAACAGGTAGTGCCCCTGATTGTAGTCGGGTTTAAAACGCAACACCTGGTAACTTCCCTTCACGAGAGACTCCAGCCCATCGGCTGATTTATAAAAATCCTGAGTCAGTGTATTTACCGTTTTTTCCTCCAGATAATCTTCGCAGGCTACGAAGGAAAAAATTAAAGCGAATAGGAAAATATATTTTTTCATGAATAATTATTTTTAATGTTTGTTGATTATAAACCTACCCTCACGCCAAGTACAAAACTCCGGATAACCATGGTATTGTTATTCGAACCACCTGTAGGGTCGCCACTAGAGTTAACGTTAGTCCAACCGTTGGTATCATCAGGATTGATGCCGGCTTTCACTACATCGCCGCCAAAAAGGAACGGATTGAGAATCTGTCCGTAAACCTGGAATTTCTTTATCCTGAACCGTTCGAGAAATTGCGATGGGATATTGTAAGACAGTGAAATATTACGAACAGCGACAAAAGAGCCATCGTTAATAAAGGTTGCCCTGTTTACATCGGCATTCGAAGCTTTGGGGTTTGTTGTTGGCTGCGGCCAGCGAGCCCCGGTATTTTCCGGTGACCAGAAGTTTGAGGCATCCTCTGAACGAACATACCCTACATAGCTACCTCCACCTGAACCTCCGGGGATGAGCGATGAGAAGTACTTCTGTCCGATACGGGCATAAACAAAAGCACTCAGTTCGAAATTCTGATAACTTACCGAATTCGTAATACCAGCCACCCATTTAGGCCGAACGGTACCTACAATAACTTTATCATCGTCTTCCAGTTTGTGGTTAGCGGTACCCTGTTCAACCGGTTTATACTGGCCAGGCTCGAAATTGTAACCATTGGCTTTCCAAAGTGCGATTTCGGCTAAATCCTCAGCAGTATTCTGCCATAAACCATCTACTTTATAGGTACGGAACACCTGTAACGGCTGACCAATGTACCAGTTGTTTCCTTTCATGTCTTCCTTGCCGTTTACCAATTCAACAATTTCTTCGTTGTTCTTAGACCAGTTCAAATCGGTAGTCCAACGTAATTTTTTAGTTTGAATATTTACCGTTGAAATCGATAACTCGATACCCTGGTTTCTCATTTTACCAATATTTCCGGTGATGAACGGGAATCCGGTAATTGCCGGAATATTGCGATCCATTAAGATATTGGAAGTGCTTGACTGGTAAACCTCAACAGTACCCGAGATACGGTTATCTAGGAAAGCATAATCAATACCGAAATTAGCCTGCGCGGTAGTTTCCCATTTCATATCCGGATTGGGCATGTTATACGGATTGTAACCAATAGCAGCGATATCGCCAAAAGCATATTTATACTGAGAAAGCGGACCGGATGTTGAATATGCTCCAACGGCCGAATTACCCACAACTCCGTAGCCTGCGCGAACTTTCAATTCATTAATCCAGGTAATTGGTTTAATAAAGTTTTCTTCCTGCATCTTCCATGCGATGGCAAACGATGGGAAAAAGTCCCATTTATTACCCGGGGCAAGTACTGAAGCTCCATCATAACGGCCTGTTGCGGTAAATAAATACCTGTTCATAAGCGAATAATTGACGCGAGCCATGTACGACATGAGCGAATTCTCAGAAAAACCGGTTCCATAACTATCCGGATTACCATTCAGGTTTGCCGCCAGATTGTACCATTTCGAAGAATCGTAAATGATTTTGGATGCATTGATGCTGGAACTCTCAGAACGGTTGTTCTGAACTGACTGGAGTAAGGTTGCCCCCAAAGTGTGGATTCCAAAAGTTTTATCAAAATACAACAAGTTTTCCAACATATACTGAAAATTCTCTGAAGTACCATAACTGGCTGCCGATGTTTGAGGATTAGCTTTTCTCCTTAACGTTGATTGTGAACCTTGCCAGGCTCCGTTACGCTGATAGCGGAAACCGGACCCAAAATTCATCCGGTATTTTAACCATGGAGTAAATTTAATTTCAGAATACAAGTTGGCCTGAAGATTCATGGCACGGCGTTCGTCATCGGTATTTTCCATATCAATCAATGGGTTCCAGGTTGGAGCGGCCTGATTGTTTCCCGGATAAAGAATCATCTCTCCGTTTTCATCGAAAGGCTGTGCCATACGATACTGGCTAAGCGCCATACCATAAGCATCCTGCGGCCCGGTAGCGCTACCCGAACGGTTGATGGTTCCGTATTGCTGGCGGGTCATCGCTGCATTTAGCGAAGCACCAACAACCATCCATTTAACAGGTGTAATATCGCCGGTTATTTTAGTCGTGTAGCGGTTATATTTCTGATTCTTTTGAGTTCCATCGTTGTTGTAGTAGCCAAATGAAACGTATAAACGAGAAGTTTCGTTCCCGGCAGAAATTGAGAGCTGATGATTTTGGGTTACTCCGGTGCGGGTTAAAATATTTTCCCAGTCGGTTGTAGGAATATTGGCCGAATTGTAAACCGGTACCTGTGCCGGCCATCCTTTAGCCAATTCTTCAGCTGTGGCTGCACGGGTTTTAACAGTACCATCAGTATTCCATTCATAAGCTTTTTTTATAGCGCTGATCGTTGCGGCATCCGAATTTCCAAATTTGTTAATATCGGCCTGAGGGTCGGCGTACCCCAAAGCGGTTGTGCCCAATTTGTAGGTTCCGCCATTTATTTCAGCCAGACGCATACGGTCAATCGCTTCACCAGAACTGGCCCAATCGGTTAGCGAGTGAATGTTTTCGAAAGAAGTGGTTGCATCGTAATTAACAGATAACTGGCCTTTGCTTCCTTTTTTAGTTGTAATCAGAATAACTCCGTTGGCACCACGCGAACCGTAAATAGCTGTAGCCGAAGCGTCCTTCAGGATTTCCATACTACTGATGTCATTGGGATTGATGTCGTTGATACTGCCCATCAGGATAATACCGTCAACCACATACAAAGGTGAGTTGGATGCCGATATGGAACGCGTTCCACGAATAGTTACCGAGGCAACCTCGCCAGGGCGAACATTGGAAACGATATCCACACCAGCGGCTTTTCCCTGCATCGCCTGAATCGCATTCTGAACCGGACGTTCTTTAATCGTTTTTTCAGTAACACGGGTCAATGCACCGGTGATGTCACTCTTTTTTGCAGTTCCATAACCTACGGCAACCACTTCATCCAAACCAATCGATTCTTCGGTCATGGTTAAATTAATCACGGTTTTGTTTCCAACTGCAATTTCTTCGGTTTTCATACCCACAAAAGAGAAAACAATGGTTCCGGTTGCAGGAACATTCGATAAAGTATAATCACCATCAAAACTGGTAATGGTGCCATTGGTGGTACCTTTCACGACTACCGAAACTCCGGGAAGCCCTCCCCCCGTTGAATCAATTACCTTACCGGTAACTTTACCGTTTTGCTGGCTACCCATCACATTTTCGGTTTCGCCCGGTTTGTGAATAACAATTAGCTTGTTATTTACGGTATAAGTTAATCCTGAACCATATAAAATTTCGTCAAGAATTTTACTTATCATCTGATTTTCAGCCGAAATATTCATCCGTTTTGATAAATCAATCTGATTGGCGTTGAAGAAAAACGAAAAATCAGATTGGTTTTCTATCCGGTCGAGAATTTCACCGATACTCAGGTTTTGTCCTACTATCTTCAGTTTAGTAGTTTGAGAGTAGGTTGCCGCTGCAACATGCATCACCGCAACAAGTAGAAAGAGAGTTACTAATTTCATAATACGCACAATTAGAGGGATGTCCATAGCAGACTTACCCCTCGGGTGAATCCATTTTTTTTTCATAGATTTGAAGTGTTTCGACAATTAATATTTATTGATTGTTACCGAAGGCGAATTGTTGTGGCGACAATTCGTCTTCATTTTTTCTAATCGTTTATTTTAGTGGTTTATAAATAAGTTTAAACTCCCTGAATGTTGTTTTTTGGTAATCAATTGGCGATGTAAGTTTTAGGGCATCAAGCACTTGCCAGATTGTCTCCTGATTTTTAAACCGTCCGGTATAGGAAAACCGTTGAAGCCCTTCGTCCGAATAATTTAGCCGAACATCATACCAACGTTCGAGTTTCTTTACGAGTTCCGGAAATGGGATGTTCCTGAAAATAAATTCCCCGTCTTTCCAGGCTATTTCCGATTCAATATCTGCACTTCCTAAAATGTACTTCCGGGTTTGGCGGTCGAGTTCAAATTTTTCTCCAGGTTTAATTTCAAAATTCTGGTTCGATCCACCAATCTGCAATTCTATTTTTCCTTCAGCGAGTGTGGTACTCGAATAGTTATTTTCGGTGTAAGTACAAACGTTAAATTGGGTACCTGTTACTTTCACATTAAAATCAGCAGTTTTTACAATAAACGGATGCTCCGAATCTGATTCCACATCAAAAAAAGCTTCTCCGGTTAAGTAAACAACCCGGTTAATCGATGAAAAATCTGATGAATAACTCAATTTACTTCCTGAATTCAGGTGTACTTCGGTACCATCGGCCAACGTAGCTGTTGAGCGCGAACCCAGAGGCACCGAAAACACCAGTTCCTGTCCGGTGTTTGCAGTTTTGGTATAGGGTAAAAGTGTAGTGATGAGTAATCCAACAGCTAAAATTGCAGCAGCGACAGTGGAATAGCGAATCCAAAGTTGTTTTGATTTTTTTGCTTTTTCGAATTGATTTTTATAGAAAAGAGTCAGTTGGTCTTCTGATTTATCGTGATAAGTTCTTGATGAATCCCAAATATCTTTAACCGAAAAAAAAACTTTTTCATGCTCCGCAGATTCTTCCAACCATAATTTTAGTTCCTGGTACTCTGTGGGCGGGCAATTCCCATTCAGATAACGGGCAATCAGGTCTTCGATGTATGCTTTATCCTCCATTCAGTTTCGGTTCTGTTCGTTTGATGCTACCAACACAACCGAAAGGCAAAAACTACGTCAGAAAAAATAAACTATTTTTTACTTAAAATTAACATTAACACTCAAATCCCTCATAAACAGCAATATAACAAATGACTTTTGCGACATTTTTTCTTTTAACGCATTCAAGCCTCTGAAAATACGAGTTTCGACAGTTCGTACCGGGATATTCAGCCGTTCTGCAATTTCATGGTTTTTAAGCCCGTCAAAGCGGCTAAGAAAAATCACTTCCCGGTAAATATCTGGCAAAGAGTCAATCGCATCATTAATCTGTTTCAGGCTCTCTTTCTCTATCAGCGATTTTTCGCCCGACTGGTAATGTAAAGCCTCCATTTCTTTGATTTCCAGTGCTACATCATGTTCAAACTTTCTGACCACTTTCTGGTGCTTGATATAATTTAAACAACTGTTCTTTACAGCACTGAAAAGGTAAGCCTGCACCAAATCTTCTTCCTGCCGATATTTTCCGTTTTCCCAAACAGCAACAAAAATGTTTTGGACAATGTCCAAAGCATCGCTTTCGCTTTCTACAAATTTAAGCGTGTAAAGCAAAAGTCTTTGTTGATATTTGCGAAACAGAGAATCGAAATCAGGCATTAGTTAACTGTTAATTCGTGCAAAGTAAGAATAATTTAGGCTAAACGAGACATTGTTTTACGGCATCTGCAAATTCGGTTAACATTTTAAAACTACCTATTTAAAACTAAAAATCAACAAACAAGCGGATAGCGATTAGCAAAATTTTAGAATTTTCGTACCTTGGCAAATCAAAAAATTTACTTATTGAATCAATCGTATAACCTAATACTTTTTCAACTCCGTCAATGATTTTATGAAAGATATCAGTAAAAAAAACACGATTGCAGATACAAATTCTGAATATCAAAAATTCATTGATATTTTTAATCAGTCACCTGTCTCAACAGGGATTTACAATACGGAAGGGAAACTGGAAAATATCAACCAGGCCTATCTTGATCTTTTTGGGATACAAAAACCCGAAGCATTAAAACGATTCGGACTATTTACCTTTTCGCCAATTACCGAAAAAACAAAGGCTGACATCCGTTCAGGAATACCGGCTAAATTTGATTTTGAATTTGATTTTGACCTGGCCAAAAGACAAAAAAGGTATGAAATTACCCGCAGTGGAAAATGCTATTTTGAGTGCTTTATTAATCCGTGGATAGCCCAAGATCATACAATTGTTGGTTACATCATTCAGATTATCGAAATAACGGCTCGCAAACGTGCCGAACATATTTTACTTGAAAGTGAATTTAAATACCGCAGTTTGATTCATCATTCGAGCGATCCAATTTTCAGTTTTAACCCCAACGAAACCTACCGTTTTGTAAATGAAGCATTCGCCCGGCATTTTAAAAAAGAGCCGGAAGATATTATTGGAAAAACACCCCACGATATTTTTTCGTACGAAGAAGCGGAGAAACGACTGACACTTGTGAGAAAAGTATTTCGCAACGGACAGAAAGGTGAAATTGAAGTCAAAGTGGTTACTCCAACCGGCGACGTTCATTATTTCCTGACCATGGCTGATCCGATAAAGAACGAACAAGGAGAGGTTATTTATGTCACATGTGTTTCAAAAGATATTACCAAGCGAAAAGTGGCTGAAGAAGCCCTGGCTGTGAGCGAAGAACGTTTTCGGTCTCTTTACGAAAACTCTACCATTGGACTATACCGGACGACTCAGGATGGAAAAATTATTTTAGCAAATCCTACTTTAATTAAAATATTGGGCTACAACTCATTCGAAGAGTTAACCAACCGAAATCTGGAACAAGAGGGTTTTGAATCGACTTACGATAGAAAGCTGTTTATTGAACAGATTGAAAAAGAAAGATATGTATATGGCGCTGAAACTGCTTGGATTAGAAAAGATGGCACAACTGTTTACTTAAGGGAGAGCAGTAAAGCAATACTCGATTCAGATGGGAAAACCCTTTATTATGATGGTACTGTTGAAGATATTACCGAGCGTAAATTAGCCGAAAAAGCACTCAGTATTACTGAGGAAAAATTCCGGCGTATTGTCGAAAATTCGCTCAGCGGAATGTACTTTTACTTTCTGGATCATAACGACCGGCTTATATTTAATGGCGCAAACCCGGCTGCCGACAAGATTATGGGCCTATCGCACGAACCATTGATGGGCAAATCAATAGAAGAGGCATTCCCGAATTTGGCGAACACAGGCGTACCGGCGCAATTCAGAAGTATTGCCAAAGGTGAACTGGAAGCTCAGGAATTCGAGATTAGTTATCAGGAAGGGGAGATTTCGGGCTTTTACAGTGTGCAGGTTTTTCAAACAGAAAGCAATACGATTACAGTTCATTTTACTGATATTTCAGAACGAAAAAAAACCGAGATTTTACTTAAGCAACAAGCCACTGAATTACAAAAAATTAACATCACTAAAGATAAATTCTTTTCAATAATTGCGCACGACCTTAAAAGCCCGTTTAATGCCATTATCGGTTTTACCGATTTGCTGCTGACCAACTTTAACCATCTGGATGAAGCCACTCTTCTAAAAGGAATCAGAACGATTGAAAGTGCATCAAGTCAGGCCTACAAGTTACTTGAGAATTTACTTTTATGGGCTCAGAACCAAACCGGACGCGGGCAATACAATCCGGAAAAACTGAACCTGAACAGGCAAATACGTGAATCGATTCATTATATTGAAAGTACTGCCCTCAACAAGGGAATCCGCATTATAAACAACATAAAAACAGACTATCATATCTTTGCCGACAAGAATATGATCGACACCATACTCAGAAACCTGATTTCAAATGCCATAAAATTCTCATATTCAGGATCAAACATAGTAATTTCGGCCATAGAACTGGATGGAGAAGTAAATGTTTCAGTTTCGGATAATGGTACCGGAATCGCCCCGGGAAAGCTCACTGCAATTTTTGAAATAGATAAACGCACCAATACTGTAGGCACAGAAAATGAACAAGGCACTGGTTTTGGATTAGTTTTATGTAAAGATTTCATCGATAGACAAGGTGGAAACATTTGGGTTGAAAGTACTCTTGGTAAAGGCAGTACTTTTACGTTTAGTTTTCCTTTGCATTAATACAACTGAATCATCTTCTTATGAGCAAGTTTTTAATTTTCGACTCGAGTACGCCAAACATTACTGACTTAAAGTTGATAATCAGAAGTGCCGATCCTACTGCAGAATTTGTATTTTCTGAAGATGAAACCGACCTTGCCCAACAAGTTGTAACTGAAGACCCTCAACTCATTTTTATCCACATCAACCAGCGCAATAAAAGTTTCCTGAAGATTATTGAAATACTTAAATCACACCCGGAATCGGTAAACATTCCAGTAATTTTAACCGGAACAGGTAAAGATATTCAGGATAACCAGGACCAACTTATTGTATCTGGAGCCCTGGGCATTATGAAGTACCCGTTCGATAAAATCGCGGATGCTATTCAAGTAAAGTTATTTTTAAATGCAGGGCAATTTACCGCAAATAATACTGCCGCAAAAACTAAAAACCCAACGCCTGTTGTTGATACCGAAATAGCCCCAAACAGGGAATGCTTGCTGCAATCGATTATTGATATTGCCCCTTTTGAAATATGGGCCCGGGATAAAGACGAATATGGAATTATAGAAAACAAGTGGTTAAAAAAACACTACGGAAGTATTCTAGGAAAGAAAACTAACGCGCTAAAAATAAATACCGACACTGCGCAACTATGGAAATTGCTAAACCAGAAAGCATTGCTGGGAAACATGGTAGATGAAGAATGTGAATTAGAATACTCCGGTGCTAAAAAAACCTATCGACAAATCGTTGCACCCATAATAGCCGACCACCAGATTGAAGGAATCGCAGGTTTTAGTATTGACATAACCGAACAGAAACAGATCGAAAAAGCGTTAGCCGAAAGTGAAGAGAAATTTCGGGCCGTTATTGAAAAATCTACTGATGGCATTCTGATCATTAATGACCAGGGGATAATAATTGAAACAAATCACACCCTCGAAAAAATTACCGGATACAGCAAAAGCACCTGTACCGGAATGACCATATGGGATTTTCAGTCAGAACTGAACGTACCGCACGAAAAAAACCAGGTATCGTATGTCATCATGAGAGAGCATATCGAACAAATGCTCCAATCGCATACATCCGAATTATTTGGGAAGCTAAGAGAGCGTAAAATCAGGAATAAAAATGGCCAGACACGAATCATTGAAACCACCTTATACCCGATTGAAACCAATGAACATTTCTTTATTGTAAGCCTGGCCAGAGATATTACCGAGCGAAAGCTATTTGAGGAAGCGCTTAAAAACAGCGAATCCAAATACTATGGCATTTTCGATGCGAATAAGGATGGCATCTCAATCTTTGTTATTAATCAGGACCAAACTTTCAGCAACTTTGTGGAAGCCAATAAAGCCGCATACGAAATGCTTGGCTACACTAAAGAAGAATTCCTGAAAAAGAATATTTTCGATCTTGAGCTTGACCACCGAAGCCGTTTGATCCTGGGAAAAATTGATGAGCTGAAAAAAAATAACCATATCAATATCGAAACAGAAATCCGGCATCAAAAAGGTCAACTGTTAAATGTCGATATCATCCTGGTTCCAATTCAATACAACAACCAGATTGCCATTATGATTATCGTTCGGGACATTACCGAACGAAAAAAAATTGACGCCGAATTACTGGAAAGCGAAAAATTATACCGCAATTTAGTGGAAAGACTCCCCGATGGGGTTTACAAAAGTAGCCACGAGGGTAGGTTTATAGAGGTAAATCCGGCCATGGTAAAAATGCTGGGATACCAGTCCAGGGAAGAACTAATGGCTATCGACATCAAATCCGAACTTTATTTTGAGCCTGATGACCGCGAAAGCATTATTCTCCAGGAAAAATTAGAGGAAATGGGAGTCTTTAGGTTAAAGAAAAAAGATGGTTCCGAAATCTGGGTAGAAGACCATGGTTGGTACACCATAGACGATTCGGGTGAAATTCTTTATCACGAAGGTATCATGCGCGATATTACCGAACGTAAAATTGCGGAAGAAATACTGAAGGAAAGCGAGGAACGATTTAAATTGCTGTTCGAAAAGGCTCCGGTCGGCTACCAATCGCTCGACGAAAATGGATTCCTGATCGATGTAAACGAAACCTGGTTGGAACTTTTCGGTTACCGGAAAGAAGAAGTTATTGGCTGTTGGTTTGGCGATTTTCTGGCTCCGGAATACCAAAATAATTTCAGAAAAACGTTTGCCAGATTTAAAATTGCCGGAAAAGTAAACAGCGAAGTTGAGATGATGAAAAAAGATGGTTCGGTAATCATCGCACATCTCGAAGGCCAGATCGGACGTAACTCTTCTGGCTCCTTTAAACAAACGCACTTTGTAATTTCTGACGTTACAGAACGCCGAAAAGCTGAAAAGGCTATTGCTGATGAACGTATTTTACTTCGTACGTTAATCGATAACATTCCTGATGCCATTTACGTGAAAGATAGTTTTGGGCGGAAGCTCATTTCGAATAAAGCCGACCTGGAAATACTCGGAATAACTGACGAAAAAGAAGTGCACGGAAAAACGGACATGGAATTATCCTATCCAGGCAATTCTGTGCAGACCTTCAACGACGACATGACGGTTATTCGTACGGCACAACCAATTTTAAACAGGCTCGAATTTTTCACCGATATAAAAGGCGAAAAGCGATATTTCTTAACAAGCAAGATACCTCTGACCAACGATTCAGGCGAAATAATTGGCTTAGTAGGAGTTGGACACGACATTACCCAACAAAAACTATCCGAACAAAAAATCATACAACTCTCCAAAGGAGTTGAGCAAAGTCCGGCAAGCATTGTTATTACCGATACCGACGGAAACATTGTATATGTAAATGCCAAGTTTACAGAAATTACAGGATATTCGTATCAGGAAGCAATAAGCCAGAATCCCAGGATACTGCAATCTGGCTATACCCCAAAAGCACAATATGCCCATCTGTGGAAGTCGCTTAATGATGGAAACGAATATTATGGGGAGATTCAAAACCGGAAAAAGAACGGAGAGCTTTATTGGGAATCGGTTCAGATTTCCCCAATTCGGGACGAATCAGGGAAAGTGGTAAACTATATGGCAATTAAAGAAGACATTACTGCCAGAAAGAAAACAGATCTGGAGATTCAAAAACTTTCAGTTGCCATTGAACAGAATCCTGCTTCAGTTATTATCACCAATACACAAGGTATAATTGAATACATCAATAAAAAATTCACCACAATATCAGGTTACGCCAAAGAAGAACTGATTGGTAAAGTTGTTCGGATCTTAAAGGCCGGTCATACTTCAGAAGAAACGTATGTAGAAATATGGAACTGCCTTTTTGCAGGTAAAGAATGGAAAGGCGAACACAAAAACCGCACAAAAAATAGGGAAGAATACTGGGAATCTGTACTGATTTCGCCGATCAAGAATAAAGAAGGCAAAATCACAAATTTCATTATACTGAGCGAAGACATTAGCGCCAGAAAACAAATGGAAAAAGACCTGATTAAAGCCAAAGAGAAAGCTGAAGAAAGCGACCGCTTAAAATCGGCATTTCTGGCTAATATGTCGCACGAAATAAGAACACCTTTAAACAGCATCCTGGGCTTTTCGGACTTATTAACCGACCCAAATCTGGATCCGGACCTGAGCAGGGAATACGCAAGCCTGATTACAACCAGCGGTAATAATTTACTTACTATTATTAACGATGTGCTGGATATTTCGAAAATTGAAGCCGGTCAGATCGTATTAGCTGAAAACGAATTTTCAGCGCAAAAAGTAGTCTCCGAAATTCAAAAAGAGTATTCGTTCAAAGCCAACGCAAAAGGTGTAGAATTGAGATTCGCCAAAGAAATCGCTAAGGATATAATAATATTACGAAGCGATGAAATGAGGATTAAACAGGTGCTTATTAATTTTGTGGGAAATGCTATAAAATTTACTGACCGCGGTTACATCGAAATTGGAGTAAAACTCATGGAAAACCAAGTGATATTTCATGTAAAAGATACAGGAATAGGCATTGCAAAGGATTTCCATGATAAAGTTTTTGACCGTTTCAGGCAAATTGAAGCAGCACCGACCAGAAAATATGGTGGTAATGGGCTGGGTCTGGCAATTACAAAAAATTTAGCGGAATTATTGGGTGGTAAAATCTGGCTTGAATCGGAACTCAATCACGGATCAACATTTTATTTTGCACTTCCCCAAGCAATGGTGATGCTCGAATAAAACAACTCCCGAATTTCCTAACCCATTTAGAAACACGAATGGGAACAATCCGTGAGGAAGGTTCCCATTCACTTTTGAATCGCCCGAAGGTTTTTCTTAGTGCCAGACTACGGTTATTACAGCCGGATGTTCGATACAGATTTTCATCCTTCCCTCCCATCCTAAAACCTTCCGACCTCACCTGTTACAGCAAAATCTTCCGGTTGTCCGCTCGATTGTTTCTTTCGAATAGATCTTCACGGACGAAGTCTCAGGGAATTCATCTCCATTCGATCTTGCGATCAGCCTGTTGATGAAAAGATTTCGGTTATCCGGGGATAACTTTTTCTTGGGCCAATTTTCCGGAACCGAGGTTCCATCCAATTTTCCGATTTCCTGAACCAATCAATTAATGAACTTTTGACAGCAAATTTGTTGATCGATGAACCTTAAAAGCAAGCTTTTGGTTCGAACTTCAGCTCTTCCCGAATGCAGATCCTGAGATCCGGATGATCAAGTTTTAAATCCGGTTAAAAATTTAATCCCTTCTCCATTCGTTCCGCGCAGCCTTTTATCGCTCGTCTGATGAAATAAAGATACAACACCGGAAGCATACAAATCAAACATTTTAAGGAGTTTAAATAAACGCCATTTGAATCAGGGTTATCAACAATTGTTGATATGGTTTTTGCATTGCTATCCCCCGTCAATCAATCGTCGCAACATCATAAACATATCATTTTCAGAGATATTAACAAATATGTAACTCCTAAAAAAGCGAATTAAAACCACTTTTAAGCAATAAAAAGAGGAAAACCGGAATCATTTTGATGATCCTCCGACTCTTCAGGCCTCAATTTTATTTGTTTCAGAAGAAACTGATGAAAAGTAAAACATTCAGGAAAGTAACTATTGCGCCGATGACGAGCATTAAAACAGTAGTGTAGGTAGAATTAACATACTTGCCCATTACTTTGGATGAAGAAGTAAGATATATCTGCAAAAAGATTGTAAAAGGAAGCTGAATACTCAAAATCATTTGAGAAATAATCAACGCTTTGAACGGATTTCCTATAATAAATATCAGGAAAAGAGCAGTGATCAGCGACACAGCAATTCCCAACCGGCTATGATTGTCTTTAATGTCATAGGGTTCACTAAAAATCCCGGAAAAAATGCTACCTCCGGCCATACCCGAGGTAATAGAGCTGGCTATTCCGGCAAAAAGCAGTGCAATGGCAAAAACCACACCTGCATTATTTCCAAGCAAAGGCCCCAACATCGACTGAGCTTGTTGCAGTTCATCCACTTTCACCCCAGTTGAATGGAATGTGGAAGCCGCTAAAATAATCATGGCGCTATTTATGGCCCAGCCAATCAGCATAGACACCAACGTGTCAACAAACTCATAATCAAGCTGTTTTTTTATCACTTCATCATTTTCCAGATTCCACTGCCGGCTCTGAATAACTTCAGAATGCAAAAAAAGGTTGTGAGGCATTACTACTGCACCTAAAACACTCATTATAATCAGAATAGAACCTTCAGGAATAGAAGGGACCACCCACGAAATACCAGCCTCTACCCAATCAATTTCAACAAGACTTAATTCGTACAAAAACGAGAGCCCAATAATTGAAACAAATGCGATAATTATTTTTTCGATGATGGCATACGAGTTGGTAAACAGCATAATACCTACAAAAACAACCATCATGATGGCTGCGGCAGGAATCGGTATTCCAAAAAGCATTTGTAAGGCAATGGCGCCACCCAGAATCTCGGCAAGAGAAGTGGAAACTGACGCCAACATCGCTGATCCAAGAATAGACCGGGAAACCCACGGTTTGGTGTACATCGTTGCGGCCTCCGAAAGACATAATCCTGTTGCAATACCCAAATGCGCTACGTTATGCTGAAGTATAATTAACATGATGGTTGATAAGGTAACCATCCACAACAACGTAAATCCAAAATCAGAACCGGCGGCAATGTTCGATGCCCAATTGCCCGGATCAATAAACCCAACGGTAACCAACAGTCCGGGACCAATGTATTTGAGAATCTTTAAAGCCCCAAAAGCTGGCTTATGATTCTTATTATCAATATTTTTGAGAAAATTAAACATAGCACATTTTACTAGGAATTCAGCGTATCAGGAAAGCGTTCTGTTATTCCGTATTCGAACTTCCCCTATTGGGTTTTCTACCTGACGAAAATTTTCGTTTCCCGGACGGACGACCTCCCGATCGTTTCGGGCGTACTTTATATACCGGTCCGTCTCCTAATTCAACAGGAACCGGTATTTTCAAGACTTCCTGTTCAATAAGCTTTTCAATACGGTCAAACTTATCCATATCGTGCTCATTAATCAGACTAATGGCAATACCGGTTTTATCGGCACGGGCAGTACGTCCAACACGATGGACATAATCTTCAGCCGAACCGGGAACATCAAAATTAATAATCAGGTTTATGTCTTTGATGTCAATTCCGCGGCTCAATACATCGGTTGCAACTAAAACGCGTGTCCGCCGGGAACGGAACCGCATTAGCACATCTTCCCTTTCTTTTTGTTCCAGATCCGAAGAGATTCCTTCAACCGAATTTCCTGCTTTTTTAAGACTTTTAACAATTTCAAGCACTTTCTTCTTGGTTGAGCTGAAAACCAGAATACTATCCAAATCAGGCTTATTGGCAATTAAACTATTGATTACTGGTATCTTCTGATTTTCATAAACCACATAAGCCGCCTGCAAAACACCTTCAGCAGGTTTAGAGATGGCGGTACTGAATTCAACCGGATTTTTCAGGATTTTGGATGCCAAATCCCGTATTTTTTGCGGCATAGTAGCCGAAAACATCAAGGTCTGCCTTTCATCCGGTACATAACTCAGGATACGGAGAATGTCGTCGTAAAAACCAATATCGAGCATCCGGTCGGCTTCATCAAGCACCAAATGTTTAAGTTTATCAAATTTAACATAGCCCAGGTTTAAATGAGATATTAATTTACCTGGGGTAGCAACAATAATGTTGGTCCCTTTGGTTAACGCTTTACTCTCAGCATCCCAGTCAGATCCATCACGACCTCCATATACCGTTACCGAATTAATATTCAGAAAGTAAGAAAACCCTTGTATTTGCTGATTAATCTGTATAGCAAGTTCGCGAGTCGGGACAACAACCAATGTGCTTAAGTCGTGGTTATCTTCCGTTGCCAAATGGTCGAGAATGGGCAACATAAAAGCGGCTGTTTTTCCTGTTCCGGTTTGTGCACAGGCCAAAATATCGTTACCATTTAAAATTGCAGGGATAGTTAATTCTTGTATCTCTGAAGCCTTTTCATACCCCATATAGGAGATGGCTTCCAGTATTTTTTCGTTTAATCCAAAATCGTCAAAACGCATGTATATCAATTAGTATTAATTTCCGTTAACCATAAATCACGATCAGAAATATATTCTTGTCAGTACTTCCATACTTTACCCTGAATAGACCCCACTCGTTAGTGGCATCAAATTCTGACCCAAAGGACAAAAGTACTAAAACTTTATCAACAATAACTTTCAAAATGTGGCTAACGACCTGATTACTGGATTAAACTTATCTAAAAAAATACGTTCCGGATAAAAAGTAATTATTTTAATATTCTTTCGGGAATAAACATTGCAATTTGTATTTTTGTGCCGTTAAAAAAAATGGGCTGAATTAAGCTGTAACTAAAAAATTATCAATATGGGAAGAGCGTTCGAATACCGAAGAGCATCCAAAGAAAAACGTTGGGATAAAATGTCGCGTACATTTCCAAAATTAGGAAAAGCAATTACTGTTGCCGCCCGTGAAGGAGTTCCTGATCCGGAAATGAATGCAAAACTTCGCACAGCCATTCAAAATGCGAAGGCGCAGAATATGCCGAAAGACAACATTGAAGCAGCAATAAAAAGGGCTTCAGGAAAAGATGCCGAAAATTTTGTTGAAATTAACTACGAGGGTAAAGGCCCGCATGGAGTTTTAATTTTCACAGAATGTGCAACCGATAATCCAACCCGCACCGTTGCCAACGTAAAAATGTACTTTAACAAATCGGGCGGAGCCTTGGTACCAACAGGTTCTTTGGAATTTATGTTCTCCCGGAAAGCGGTTTTCGAATTCCAGAAAAAAGACGGGATGAATATTGAGGACCTCGAATTGGAACTGATTGATGCCGGATTGGAAGAAATTGAAGAAAATGAAGGGATCATATATGTTTATGCTGATTACACTAACTTTGGGTTAATGTCGCAAGCGCTGGAAACAGCAAAGATTGAGGTCTCTAAGGCAAACTTACAGCGCATTCCAAATACTCCTGTAGAATTTACTGAAGAACAATTGGTTGACATTGAAAAATTGATAGATAAACTGGAAGATGACGATGACATTCAGTCGGTTTTTACGAATATTGCCTAGTATAATTCAGATGAAATAGACGACATTCGTATCAGACGAATCGTACCATTTAAAGTTCGCCGGAATAGTTTTGTACTACTACAAAATTTTCCGGCGAACTTTTTTACCGTATCGGCTTTCACTTCCTTATATTTGTGCATACACAGTTAACCGACCTGCAAAATGAGCAAACGCGAGCTACGAAAATACCTGAAAGAATTAAACAAAGAGCAATTGGAAGATCAGCTTATTGATCTGTACGACCGGTTCAAAAATGTCAAGGAGTATTACGATTTTGCCTTTAATCCCAACGAAAGTGCATTGATTGAACAATGCCGGTTTCAGATAAGCAAAGAATACTACCCGGTAAACAGCAGAAAAGCGAAGCTGAGAAGATCGGTAGCTCAGAAATGGATTAAAAAACTGATTTCACTGGATGCCGATTCCTCGTTACTGGCTGATGTAATGTTCTTTAATATTGAAATCGCGCAAACATTTTCGGGCGAACATTTTGTTCGTCAGGAATCTTATTTTACCAGCTTTTACAAATCTTTTGATGAAGCGTTAAGATATGTTTCAGAGAAAGGCATTCTTCCGGAATTCAGGGGGCGCATTGAGAAAATAGCCGGAGATGCCTGGGATCAACAGTGGCCCAACAGAAAAGCGTTTGAAGACCTTGCAGATATGTATCTTCAGTAATGCAAACTGGCTTAATGCCTTAATTAGCCTCCAGGTATCTGATTAATTCAATAATACCGGATTGATCGGTGTATTTCACATCGTGCTTCTTTACAAACTCCTTAAACGAATTATCCTTTTCACTGAATAGTTTGGCCAGTTGCCGAATACTTAAAAACTTACTGACTTCTCCATCTTTTACGAGCCAATAATCAACAAATGGTTTTGTCTCATAACCTTCAGGCAATTTCAGATCATAAACCTGCCCCCCAGTAAAAAATGAAGAATACGTTGAAGTAGCCGAAGTTTGAGAAGTTCCGCCATAGGCAGCTGGTTTTCCCGGATCTTTAATTGTACACTTGTGTTCGGCATACAGTTTATATTTTGAGTTATTGATCAACTCAACAAATTTTCCATTTAAAAGAAAGAATTTTCTACCTTTAATAAACACAGTATCAACAAGCTCTGGTTGTCCAATAGCTAGTTTTGTACCATTATTCTCAAAAATCATTTCTTCGGTAAGCGAATTATAGTTGAGCAAAGTTTCATTCTTAATCCCGTTTTTCATCAATACTATACCTTTTGTAAATTCAGGAAACAGGTAATGAGTTACTTCAACAACTTTTACCTGCGCATAGGCAACGCTAAGTACAAAAGAAATTACCAGCAGAATGATCAATCGTTTCATAAAAGTACCATTTAGTATTTGTCTGATTATAAGAATTGAATCCTATTCAATGACTCAAAGTTATAATAGTTTTTAAATTATTTATTCTGAACCGCGAGTATATATTGAGATTTTTTATAGTTTTGCACACACAAAATTCAAGCCCAGATGGTGAAATTGGTAGACACGCCAGCTTGAGGGGCTGGTGCCGGTTACGGTGTGCAAGTTCGAGTCTTGTTCTGGGCACTGTTAGAAGTATCAAAAGCGCTTAAATTGTTGAATTTAAGCGCTTTTTCTTTTAGGGGATATTATTTCCCATTTTCTGGATCAATCGGGAATGTTGTGGAGGAGGATAAAAGTTTTTTTCTTTGAAGGAAAAAACGAATGGGATCAGCAGCAGACAAGAATTTTTTGGATTTGATTTTACCCCAAGGGATATTAGAATATTTTTTGCTTACCGATTTT
>JAIBEY010000008.1 GCA_019459525.1 Prolixibacteraceae bacterium | reverse complement strand
TGTTTACACGGTCCCGACCATAAAGGAATACCCCTAAAGCAATTGCTTCGAGAAAGAAAGCCGTTCCCTCCCAGCTAAAAGGCATCCCAATAATGGCTCCGGCATGTTCCATAAATTTTGGCCAAAGCAGTCCAAGTTCGAACGACAAAACAGTACCCGAAACTGCACCGACGGCAAAGAAAATAGCCACTCCCCGAGCCCATGCCTTCGACAGGTCCAGATATACTTTACGTCCTGTTTTTATCCATTTTAATTCGGCTACAAACATTAACCAGGGCATCGTCATCCCGATACAGGCAAATACAATGTGAAACACAAACGAAACAGTCATTTGTAGCCTCGCGGCAAGAAAATCATCCATTACAGCTTAATTTTTATCTGTTTTTTAATCCACACAGGGACACTCAGCATTTATTCTGAAGTGTTTCCATAAAACAACCGGAAGTACAAATAGTTATCCGTGTTTCGCCGGAGAACAACCCAAAGAGCCTTTATGAATTAACGCTTTCCCGAATATTTTTGGCTGCCGAAACCATTTTAACCAATGCTTCTTTTGTTTCTTCCCACTTTCGGGTTTTTAACCCACAATCCGGATTAACCCAAATATTTTCAGTTGGGATAACGGCTGTCGCCTTTTTAAGTAAATCAGTCATTTCTGTATCGGCAGGAACACGCGGTGAATGAATATCATACACGCCAGGACCAATGTCATTTGGATATTTATATTCACCAAAAACATCCAGAAGTTCCATTTGCGACCTCGAGCATTCAATGGTAATCACATCGGCATCCAGGGCTGTAATACTGTCAATGATGTCATTAAACTCGGAATAACACATGTGCGTGTGGATTTGGGTCTCGTCCTTTACTCCGGCATAAGAAAGCCGAAAGGCGTTTACAGCCCAATCAAGATAAGTCTTCCATTCACTTTTCCGAAGTGGCAATCCTTCCCGGAGCGCCGGTTCGTCAATCTGAATAATGTTGACATTAGCCTTTTCCAAATCAAGAACTTCGTCCCTGATCGCTAAAGCTATTTGATTGCAAGTTACGGAAAGTGGTTGGTCGTCTCTTACAAACGACCATTTCAAAATAGTAACCGGTCCGGTCAACATTCCTTTAACGGGCTTCGAAGTGAGCGATTGTGCATATGTGATCCAGTCAACAGTCATAGAAACCGGTCGCTGAACATCGCCAAAAATAATAGGAGGTTTTACGCAACGCGATCCATAACTCTGCACCCAGCCTTTTGTGCTAAATACAAAACCATCGAGCATCTCGCCAAAATATTCAACCATATCGTTGCGCTCAAATTCACCATGTACCAACACATCCAGTCCGATCTTCTCCTGCCAGCGGATAGCTTTTTCAATTTCATTCTGAATGAGCCTATTGTATTCATCGCTTGAAATTTCTTTCTTTTTCAACTTTGCCCTCCAACTTCTAACATCAGCAGTTTGCGGAAATGAACCAATTGTTGTAGTTGGAAAGGATGGCAGTTCCAGTCGCTCTTGCTGTACTTTTTTCCGAAGCGGAAAAGGCGGCCTTTTCATTTCTTCAAATTGTTCGATGAAGTCAATGCGCTCTTTAACCAGGTCATTATGAATCAAACTCGATATTTTTCTGCTTTGGATGGTCTCCTGGTTCTCTTTAAAAAGTTGTATGGATGATATATTTCCTTTGTGTATCGACAATTGCTTTAGAACCACGACCTCTTCCACTTTTTGCTTCGCAAAAGCAAACCATTGTTTAATTTCAGCCGATAAAACTTCTTCGTTGGTCTCCAATTCCAGATCACAGGGTACGTGTATTAATGAGCATGAAGGTGCAAGTATCACCCTTTCTTGTCCAATTTTTTCGATGGCCCTGCCGATTAGTTTCAACGAATTTTCGTAATTATTTTTCCAGATGTTTCGGCCGTCCACCAACCCAAGCGATAATTTCTTTTCGTCGGAAACCAGATTGATCATGATCTCAAGTTGTGCCGGATCTCTCACCAGATCAAGATGGATGGCATCCACTGGCAAGCCGGCAACCAACTCCACATTATCAGACAATCCTCCAAAATAGACAGCCAGTAAAAGTTTGACGGTAGGAAAATTTTTCCTGATTCGTGAATATGCAATCTGGAAGGCACCCTTTTGTTCCGTTGTTAAATCCAACGCCAAAAAAGGCTCATCAAATTGTATCCATTCCACACCATTATCCACCAGCAGTGAAATCATTTCGAAATAGGCCTCGAGGAGGTTCCCCAATAAATCAATCCGATCGAATCCTTCCTCTTTTTCTTTGCCAAGCAGTAAAAATGAAACTGGTCCCAGAATAACAGGTTTTGTAATTATATCCAATTTCTTCGCTTCCTGAAATTCATCAATAAATTTGAAATTCGACAACCAGAACTTTTGATTTTTGTAAAATTCAGGAACAATGTAATGGTAGTTGGTATCGAACCATTTGGTCATTTCCATGGCCGTAATATCTGCTACTCCATCTTGACAACCTCTCGCCATTGCAAAGTAAAGATCCAGTTTCGATTTATCAGAATTACGGGGAAGTTGTGAATAACGATCAGGAATTGCGCTAAGTGCAAACGCTAAATCCAATACATGGTCATAAAGCGAGAAATCGTTGGACGGGATCAAATCAATGCCCAATTCCTTTTGCATCAGCCAGTTTTTCTGCTTTATTGCCGAACTAATCTCTATGAGCTGTTCATAACTGATTCTCTCCGACCAATATCCTTCAACCGCTTTTTTAAGTTCCCTGTTATCACCAATACGCGGATAGCCTAAATTGTGTGTTATCATTTTTTTCAAATATTAATTAACACTAAAATCACATTACAAAGCTAATTAAAAATATAAAAAGACCTCTATGTCTTTTTATAAAATATTTATATCTTTACAAAAGAATTTTAAGACTGTCATCATGAAAATATCACCGGATGCATCAGTTGGAGAAGTAGTAAAGATGAATTTTAAGACTGCTTCTATCTTTCAGAAAAATAACATTGACTTCTGTTGTGGCGGAGACAAAACCATTTCAGAAGCGTGTGCTAATGCAGGGTTGGATACTGATCAATTGATCGGTCAACTGGAAACAATCGCAGAACAAATCGATGCTGATTCTCAATACATCAATGATCTGAGTCTGGAAGAACTCAGCACCTACATCATTAAAAGGCATCACAACTATGTCCGCGAAAATATCCCCGCAATTAAGAAGAATCTTGAAAAAATCTGTCAGGTTCATGGAGAACATCATCCCGAGCTCTTCGAGATAAACGGATTATTTACAGATTCATCAGGTAATTTAATCATGCACATGCAGAAGGAAGAACTGATGCTGTTCCCGTTTATCCGCAGGCTGGAAATATCATCAAAAGATGGGACATCCCTACCCAACAGTCCGTTTGGACCGGTTTCCAATCCGATCTCGGCCATGCTGGCTGAACACCAGCAGGAAGGTGATCGTTTTGATCAGATTTCAATACTGACCGAGAGATACACAGCTCCCGAAGATGCCTGCACAACCTATGAACTCACCCTGAAGCAACTCCGCGATTTTGAAAATGATTTGCATCGCCATATCCATCTGGAAAACAATATTTTATTTCCAAAAGCCATTGAACTCGAAAAACAAATTACAAAATGAATACACAAAATATACCCAAATTGGTTACGCTGAAAACTGGAGAATCATTCAAAGTTTATCAGGTAATCGGACAGGCGGGCATGAAAATGCCATTGCATTACAGCACCAAAGAAGCGGTAGTTATCGTTCAGGAAGGCTTTGCACAACTCAAAATTGACGAAATAAAACATATGCTTCAGGAAGGAAGTACGTTTATCATTCCAGCTCATCAAAACCATACTCTTTCTGTAAAAGCAAAATTCAAAGCGTTGGTAATAATGTCAAAGGATTCGGATATCGAATTTGTAGAATAAATTTCATCTTAAAATCGAGAATATAAACGCTATGCTTGGAAAAACAACTGAATATGCAATAAGGGCTTTGGTCTATATCTATATTCAAAATATGGAAAGGGAAAGGCCTGGGTTTAAGGAAATTGCTAAGATGATCGATTCACCGGAACAATTTACAGGAAAAGTTCTGCAAAACTTAGCACGTGCCGAATTAGTGTCGTCCATGAAAGGTCGGGGGGGTGGCTTTTTCTTTAACGAGCCGACAAACCCGATAACATTATTTAAAGTGATAGAAGCAATAGAAGGTAAAGAGTATTTTTCAAAATGTGGTTTCGGGTTAAAACGCTGCGATGCCAATAATCCTTGTCCATTACATGATGATTATGCCCATGTAAGAGATTCATTCTTTAAAATGGTTAATGAAAAGACTATACAGTCGCTTGCAAATAAAATTAACAAACGCGAGGCTACACTAAACAGATTATAAATAAGATTGACAGATGAAACGAATCGGAATTATTGGAGGATTAGGACCCGAGGCAACCGTTGATTATTACAAAGAAATCATCAATGCCTTTAAAATCGGGAATGGAGATTTAAATTATCCTGAAATTATCATTTATAGTGTGAATATGGCACATTTCATCGGGCTGATGAGAGAAAAGAAGTATGAACAGGCCACAGTATATATTTCTGAAAAAATAGAAGGGTTGAAACAAGCCGGTGCTGATTTTGCTGTCCTCAGTGCAAATACGCCACACCAGTTATTTGACCAATTAAAAAAAAGGTCCGGAATCCCGTTGATCAGCATTGTTGAAGCTACCTGTGACGAAGCTAAAACAAGAGGGCTAAAGCGTGCCGGATTGTTTGGGACGGAATTTACCATGGAAGCATCTTTTTTTCCTGATGTATTTAAAAAGCAAGGTATTGATGTGATCATGCCCGATATGCGTGACAAAGAAGTAATCAATTACAAACTATTCAGTGAGATCGAATTAGGCATTTTTAAAGACGAAACACGCGAAATCCTGGTCGGGATCATAGAAAAGATGGTCAGGGAACAACATATCGACTCGCTGATTCTGGGTTGCACAGAGTTCCCTTTAATCCTGACCGATGAAACTTATGCCGGGATCCCTGTTTTAAACACAACAAAAATCCATGTCGAATCAATTGCAAAGTATTGTCGCGAAAATTCATAATACCATGAAAAATAAAGAAATATACAAAGCGGAGATGGTTGGCGGAACACATGGGCTGACCTGCATTTTTCCACGTCTGCGCGACATTGTCGATTACGAGGAGCAAAGAAGAATTCCTGAACAGGGCTACCCCAGGTTTATCCCTCACCCTTTTGTCGTTGCAGTTCAGGAAAAACACCGGAAGGAAGGCTATGAAGTTATTGCCATTCAAACTCTGGAGGCTGCCAGTTTTGTCCATTCGAACTACTTTGATGCCCATACCCGCGAACATTCTGAAATAAAAATAGGTAATAACGGGAAAGAGAGATATGGGCTGATTTATGTAAGTAAAGAATACGCTAAATCAGCACGCGATAGTGTAACGAATGCAGGAGTTATTCTTAATTCCAGAAAAGCTCAACGAATACTCGAAAATAGTGCTTCCGGTAAAAAAAGCGATGAACTTCCGTATTTGCTAAGTAAATTAGAAGCTGGTTCCAGCCCGGAACTAACCTTTCTTTTCACCAGTGGCATGGCTGCAATTTATAGCGCTGTAAGTGGCTTTCTAAAAAAGGAAACTGGTGCTGTAGTAATTGGGAACGCCTATGTTGATACCCTGAAATTGTTTAAAAATCTACCAATAAGGTTTCCTTACAACCCGACTATCTTCATTGAAAGTGGAAGCCAGATTCACGTTCCGGATTCAGCAAGTATCGTATTTCTTGAAATCCCGACGAATCCTTTACTTAAGATAGAAAATTTGGCAAGTATTGTACAACAGGCTCATGCAAAAGGAGCGGTTGTTATTGTTGACAGCACAATTGCATCACCATTTCATTTTTCGCCTTTTGATTTTGATGTTGATATAATTATTCATAGCACTTCAAAGTCATTAAGTGGTAAAAACAACCATATTGGTGGAGTTTTATTTGTCAATCCTCAAAATCCTGAACTTGCAAAAAAGATTCTGCACTTTCCATTAGAAATGGATGATGATGAAAGAATTGTACTTTCAGAAAATCTTCGAAGTTTCCCTGAAAGAATAAAGAAGATGGCTGAAAATGCAGAAAAAATTGTAGAATATCTCATTTCTAATTCCAGTGTCGCAAAGGTGTATTACCCCACCGGATTAAAACATGGGACCGGACATGTAGTAAGTTTCGAGCTTATAAACGACAGCTATGAGACCGCTGAAGTATTCTATGATAATTGTACCATACTAATTAAGGGGCCAAGCATGGGATTTGAAGAAACAATGTTAATGCCCTATTCTCTGATTACGCACTACCATGACAATAACGTAACACTGGCTGAAATGGGATTAAAGCGATACCTCATGAGGCTATCTGTAGGCACTGAAGATCCGGATACCATCATTCGTGATTTAGCATCTGGATTCAGCGCCATCCCGGGAAAGTGACATACTATTCAAAATGGCTTGTAATTATATGGATAATTAAAAATAAGATGTGAAATGCAACACACTGTTAAAATAATTGAAAAGAGCTGGTTAACCCACGACATACTTTGCCTGCGGCTGGAGAAACCATTGAATTATTCATTTTATGCCGGACAAGCCATCGAAGTTTCGCTTGAGAATCCACGTTTTCAGGGAGAGAATGCCCCCTTCACCTTAACCGGATTAAGTAGCGAGCAATACCTCGAATTGATTTTGAAAGTTTATGCCGGGCACAACGGGATGACTCTTGAAATATCAAAATTAAAGCAAGGTGATCAGCTAATGATAGGAGATGCATGGAATTCGTATATAAACCTTGGACCCGGAATGTTCATTGCTGGTGGCACCGGGATTACACCATGCGTTGCTTTGCTGCGCCAATTGAATATCGAAAACAGGCTGGCAGACAGCAAATTGCTTTTTGCCAATAAAACTGAAAAGGATATTTTTCTTTATGAAGAACTCAGCCTGATGCTTGGCAAAAATTTCATCAATATTTTATCGCGCGAGAAAAAGAATAACTTTTTATATGGACATATTAATCCCGAAGTCCTGAAAGATCAGATTTCGAGGCCCAATCAACCATTTTACATCTGTGGCCCAGGTAATTTTGCTGAACAGATCCGTGATCAATTACTGGATCTGGGCATCGATAAAGACATGATAAATATAAGTTATTAGCTGGAGCAGAAATTCGTCAACAATTTTGATCTGAGATAAAAATAGATAACAAACGAAATATGAAAACAGATTTTAGTCCTGTCTATCCTGTTTATTACGAAGTGTTTTCAGAAGAACAGGAAAAGGAATTTAGCAAAGTGTTTTATTTCGGAAAGGGAACCGAAGTGGAAGAGGCAAAAGGTAAAATCAATGGTTTAATTAAGAAAGGGAGTATTGAGGAATATTTGGTTTTCGATTCGGGAGAAGAAGTCCGTATCGATCGTATTATCTCAATAAATGGGAAACCCGGGCCGGCGTATGATGAATATGATGCGTTTGCTCTGGCCTGTCTCAATTGCAACGTGCAGACCGACTGAAAACAGATTTAAGTTTCAAAAATTTGAATTTTGTCAGCCTGAAATTTTGACAGCTGTTTATTAAATTAACACTATTGGAGATTAAAAAGATGAAAAACAAAATAATGAGTTATACCATACCACTTCTGATCTTGGTAAGTGTATTGACCTCTTGCAACCTGTCACCCAATAATTCTAAAGAGTCTGTTTTTACAGAAGCTCCTTTCTTTGATGCCGATAATTTAACGCATATTAAGCAGGAGATGGTTTCTCCACCGACATTGCCAAAACATGAACAGGTTGCAGAAAGTGATCCTGTTGTGGTTGAAGTCACCTTTTTTGTTGAAGAAAAGGAGATGGAAATTGCCCCCGGGGTAAAAACCTGGGTCCTCACATTTAACGGAACGGTACCGGGGCCGATGATCGTGGTCCATCAAAACGACTACGTACAGTTGACGCTTGTCAATGCTGCAACGAACTCAATGGTGCATAACATTGATTTTCATGCAGCTACCGGAGCAATGGGAGGTGGAGACATCAGCATTGTGGCTCCGGGTCAACAAGTCACGTTCAGGTTTAAAGCCACCAAAGCAGGGGTTTTTGTTTACCATTGTGCTCCCGGTGGCATTATGGTTCCTCTACATGTTGTTTCAGGAATGAATGGGGCTATCATGGTGCTTCCGAGAGACGGACTGAAAGACGAACTGGGCAATCCGGTACGTTACGACAAAGCATTCTATATCGCTGAACAAGACTACTATGTTCCAACAGACCAAAACGGCAATTACAAACAATATGCTTCTCCTGCCGAAGGCTTTCCTGATCTGATTACTTCGATGAAAAAACTCCTGCCCTCGCACATCTTGTTCAATGGAAAACTGAATGCACTGACAGGAAGCAATGCACTGGATGCAAAAGTTGGTGAGAAGGTTTTGTTCATCACCTCACAGGCCAACCGCGACACCCGGATGCACCTCATTGGCGGTCATGCCGACCTTGTTTGGCTGGGAGGCTCGTTCAATGATGCACCGGCAACAAATTATGAATCATGGTCAGTTGTTGGCGGTTCTGCGGTTGCAGCGCTGTATCAATTCCGGCAACCAGGAATTTACACTTATTTGAATCATAACCTTATAGAGGCACTTGCCTTTGGTGCCGTGGCTCAAATTAAGGTTGAGGGCGATTGGAACGATAATTTGATGAAACAAATTAAAGCACCAGAACCAATACAATTAATGAAAACACCAAAGTAAAAGTTTGATCAATATGAAAAATCATAACATTCTGGTCAATAAAATCAATACAATCAGGAAAGCAAAAAACGCAGTTATCCTGGCACATTATTACCAGATTCCTGAAATACAGGAGATTGCTGATTTTGTTGGAGACAGCCTTGATCTGTCAAGGAAATCGGCTGAAACAAAGGCTGATATTATCGTATTTGCAGGGGTTAACTTTATGGCAGAAACCGCCAAGATATTGTCACCTCAAAAAAGAGTTTTCATTCCGGATGTGAATGCCGGATGTTCGCTTGCGGAATCATGCCCTGCGGACAAATTTATGGAATTCAGGGAAAAATATCCCGATCATATCGTGGTATCCTATGTGAATACCACAGCGGAAATTAAGGCAATGACTGATATTACCTGCACCTCCACCAACGCTGTTCGGATAATCGAAAGCATTCCAAAAGATCAAAAAATAATATTCGCGCCCGATCGGAATTTAGGAAATTACCTGAACAGTATTACAGGAAGAGAAATGGTTCTATGGGATGGAGCTTGTCATGTCCATGAGGAGTTTTCGTTGGATAAGATGTTGGCGCTACTTAAAATGTATCCAAAAGCCAAGTTAATAGCTCATCCGGAATGTCAAAGACCAGTTCTGATCGCTGCCGATTTCGTTGGCTCAACATCAGCCCTTCTAAGGTTTACCGAAACAGACTCTGGAAGTGAATACATTGTAGCCACCGAATCGGGCATACTTCATCAAATGAAGAAACAGAGCCCGCACAAAACATTTATTCCGGGGCCACCCATTGATTCAACATGTGGATGCAACGATTGTCGGTTTATGAAACTCCATGATTTGCAAAAAATATACGACAGCCTGAATGAGGAAAAATTTGAAGTGAATTTGGATCCTGAACTCATGGAAAAAGCAAGAATGCCGATCCTGAGAATGTTTGAATTATCGAATTAGATATTCAACTGAAAAATCAATATTAAATACTATAAAACATACTATTATGCAAGAACTATTTGGTAAGAGAAAAGTACTGAATCTGGAAGAAATGGTAGAATATTCATCCGGAGGAGTCATAAGCAAGCAGGTGTTGAAAAGTCAGTCCGGAAATATCACCCTCTTCTCCTTTGATAAAGGGCAGGGTCTGACTGAACACACCGCACCGTTTGATGCCATTGTGCAGGTATTGGATGGCGAAGCACAAATCACTATCGGAGGAAATCCCAATTTAGTGCGAAAGGGCGAATCCATTATTATGCCGGCAAATGTATCACATGCCTTGCAGGCTGTTGAACAGTTCAAAATGTTGTTGACTATGATCAAGGGTTAGCAAGACAAAAAAAATCTATCTAAAATAATTAAAATCAAAAGAGTATATAAAAAGCCGGAAAGCGAAGATGGCATACGAATCCTTGTTGATCGACTTTGGCCACGTGGATTAACCAAAGAAAAAGCAAGCGTTGATCTATGGTTGAAGGATATCGCTCCAAGTACCGGACTTCGGAAATGGTTTAATCATGACCCTGAGAAATGGAATGAGTTCAAAAAACGCTATCTGGCTGAACTCAACGTAAACAAAAAGTCAGTTGCAATGCTGAAAGAACAGCTAACAAATGGAGTTGGGACCCTGATTTTTGGTGCAAAAGATGAAGAGCACAATGAAGCGCTTGTTCTTAAAGAACTCTTTAGCCGCTAACATTTCCATGATCTGGTGCGGAAATTCTTATGCACAGTTATTTAAACACAATAAAATAAAGTACCATGAAAAGGAATCAGCTCTATCCTGAAACAACAAAAGAGATTTACGACAAAAGAGTGGCTTTGGCGCCTGAAATGTCAGAAGCATTCCACAATTTCGGGAAAGCGGTTTTTAAAGAAGGTGCACTGTCTGAGAAAACAAAACAGCTTATTGCCGTAGCAGTGGCACATGTAACCCAGTGCCCGTATTGCATACGCAGCCACACAAAATTGGCTTTGAGAAAAGGAGCCAGCAAAGAAGAAGTTATGGAAGCCATTTGGGTAGCTTCGGAAATGCGGGCAGGGGCCGCTTATGCTCATGCTGCATTGGCGATAGATGAAATGGAATCAATTAATCCATAGTAGACAGAAATTGACAAATTTTTATTTACAAGTACCTGATGACGTTTTCCTCCGGGCAACGAATCAAAAAAGTATAAAACAATTTAAAATTAGCATCATGAAAAAGATAACATTTATCGTAATTAGTTTGGCTTTGATAATGGTCGCGTCGTGCAGCGCGCCGAAAAAGGATAATCAAAAAAGTACCGAAACAGTGGAAACAAGCAACCCGAAACAAGCAATACCTGAAGAAAAAAATACTCAGGTAGCTTCTGAAACTGTTGGTTCCGGACAAAAACTGTATAAAGATAAAGGTTGCCTGGTTTGCCACCAATTGAATACGAAACTGGTTGGCCCTTCAGTAAAAGATATTGCAGCAGCCTATTCAGGAAACAAAGCGGGGTTAACAGCGTATTTGAAAGGCGAAGGCAAATCCATTGTTGATCCATCTCAGGCAAGCGTGATGCAACCACAAATAGCCATTACAAAAGCATTGCCTGCTGAAGAATTGGACGCAATAGTTGACTATATTCTTTCAGTTAAATAATCGTGAAAAATATCCTGAATATGTTGGCTGTGCGAATACCGGCAAAAAATTGCCAATCATTGGGCACCCAACCATTACAGGCCACGATACTTTATATTCTACGATTAAACCATTCACATTTTTAAGTCAGGACAGTACAGTGGTTACCGGAAGACCTTTGACAATAAGGTTTATGTTGCCGATTTTATATTTCTGTACTGCATTGAAAAACTGAATCTATCGGTTGGGTTCAGCTCTTCGTGGAACAGTATCCGGAGCCAGTATGATCATGACGCCCTTCTGGTAGGCATTAATAAAGAAGCGTATATTACAAAAAACTGATAGGCATAAAAAATAAATCAGATCTTGAATTATTGATCAGGAGTGTCAACGATGTTTTTTCTCCTTCATATCGGTTGCCAAATAAGAATCAATTATTGTCCTGTTTTAATTACAATCCTGAAACGGGTAAAAATACTCCCGGATTAGGATTGCTTTTTCTGGCGCTGCCAGCAATCATCGCGCTGTTATTGCTATTTGGCATTAGCTATAGCGTTCGGCATAAACAGATTTGATTGAAATGAAACAAAAAAGCCACAATCAAATCTCACATTAATTAAAATCAATTAATCATGAAACAAGCACTTCCCTATTTATTGGCATTAGTTTTAGCCGCCTTTGGATTACTAACCTTATTTCTAAGTAGTTCAATAATATTTGATTTTTTTGGCATACGTGCAAAAGAGGGAAACTATGTCTTATTCGTTGTTTGGACAAATTTCGTAAGCAGCCTACTCTATTTGTCTGCTGTTTTTGGATTTATAAAAGCTAAAAAATGGACAGTGCTGGCCTTAGGAATTTCAGTCCTGATACTTATCCTTACATTCATTGGATTCCTGATTCACGTGAAAACAGGAGGCAAATACGAAACTAAAACCTTGGGTGCAATGATTTTCAGAATAACCATAACCTTGATTTTTACCTTTTTTGCATATTTCACGACTATAAAAAATAGAAAAAAGGAATTATAAGAAATCTCACCTGCTTGTATTAGTAAATACTTACCAACTATAATTTGTTCTATTTCTTTTGGTTGGTTGTGAAAAAGAATCGTTACCGACCTCTTCTTAGACAATCGATAAATGATAAAAAAGGTAGCTTAAGCAACTTCGATGCATCGCAAAAGAAAATAATAAGTATAGAATAGCGAATAACTCGCATGTCGCAATTGCAGATATCTTTAATATAATTTATTTCCATCCGTTAAATAAGCTACAACTGGAGATCTGAAAGCAGAGCTGCTATTAGAATTGGTTGAATTTATTGGTTAAATAAATCCATCGATACCTTTTTATTTTTAACTTTGAATTAAATACTATAAAAAGATAGTAATATATGATTCTTAATAAAACCACAGAGTATGCACTTACTGTTCTCGGGTTTATGGCAACCCGGAATGATAATATGTATTCTGCAGAATACCTTCACCAGCAATTAAATATTCCTCGTCGCTATCTCAGAAGCTTGTTAACCGATTTATCGAAGCATGGATTTCTTAAAAGTTCATCAGGACGAAATGGTGGTTTTGTTTTTGCCCAGGAGTTGAAGGAAATAAATCTGGCCCTTGTGATTAATAAACTGGAAGGAATTGATGCAATATGTAACTGTATTCTTGGCTTCAGTTGCTGTATTGTTGATAAACCATGTATTATGCATGAACCATGGATGGAAGCACGTTCAAAAATGATTGAGACTCTCACAAATACAACATTTGCTGATCTCAAAGAAAAATATCAGATGGATCTTTTGAAAAATCTTAAGTTGATATAAACACAGTTAATCAATACATCCACTTTTAATCAAATTTTTCAAATTGAATAAAACTACGCCTTTTACCAATACATTTCTATCCGGCTTAAAGAACATGCATATTGCATATTTCGCACTTGTAATGGCTACGGGTATTGTTTCTATTGCTGCTCATCTATTTAGTTTCCATCTCATTGCCAAGCTGCTCTTTTACTTCAATATGGCGGCCTACATTTTTCTTTGCATCATGTACTTATTGAGGATAATCATCTATTTCACAGAGTTTAAGGCCGATACCAGTGACCATGCAAAAGGTCCGGGTTTACTTACTTTTGTAGCCGGTAGTTGTGTTCTCGGGACCCAATTTGTACTGATCTCAGGTAATCTGCACATTGCTTCTCTTTTGTATTATACGGGTACCGTTGCTTGGTTCATTCTCATGTATCTAATATTCACTATTATTACCGTCAATGGAGGAAAACCTGCTATCAACGATGCAATCAGCGGGGTGTGGCTGTTATTCATTGTATCCACACAATCAATTTCTATTTTGGGGACCCAACTGGCAGGTCATCTGCCGTTTGGGTATGAAGAAGTATTCTTTTTCTCACTTGTCATGTTTCTTTGTGGCTGTATGTTTTATATCATCGTGATAACACTGATTGTTTATCGGATGTCGTTTTTCAAAATGAAAGCCGAAGAGTTTGCTCCTCCTTACTGGATTAACATGGGAGCCGTGGCCATATCAACACTGGCAGGATCGATGCTTATTTTAAATGCTTACAAAATGAATTTTCTAACCTCTATACTTCCATTTTTAAAGGGATTCACTCTCTTCTTCTGGGCAATAGGTACCTGGTGGATTCCGCTTATAGTCATCTTAGGTATCTGGCGTCATATATTTAAACATTTTCCTATTAAATATCATCCACAATACTGGGGAATGATCTTCCCTTTGGGTATGTACACCGTATGCACTTACAGACTTTCGCAGGCGCTTGACCTACCTTTCTTGATGAAGATTCCCTCTGTTTTTGTTTACGTTGCACTTGTTACATGGAGTATATGTACAATAGGTATGTTTTATGCAATCATCCGGGATTATATTCCTGTAAAAATACATTCGTAGTCAGATAGGGTTTTTGTACATTAGTATGGTCAAAGATTCGGTTTATAATTATTTCATTTATAACTACCATCATGAGCCTGTTAAATAAACTTTTTTATTTCAGCAAAGAAGTAGAAAAAACCAAAGACAAACACCTCGCAATTACAAGTGAAAATCGCGATTGGGAGCGTATGTACCGCAACCGCTGGCAGCACGATAAGGTTGTCCGTTCTACCCATGGGGTTAACTGTACAGGATCCTGCTCGTGGAAAATATTTGTTAAGAATGGGCTTGTGACCTGGGAGACCCAACAAACCGACTATCCACGTACACGGCCGGGAATGCCCAATCACGAACCGCGCGGTTGTCCTCGGGGTGCAAGTTATTCATGGTATCTCTATAGCGCCAACCGGGTTAAGTATCCAATGATCCGCGGAGAATTGCTAACTGCATATAAGGAAGCCAAAGCCCGCCTCTCCGACCCGGTAAAAGCCTGGGAAGCAGTAGTCAGCGACCCGGTAATTTCAAAGCAGTATAAAGCAGCACGTGGACTGGGAGGTTTTATTCGCGCCGAATGGGACGAGGTAAACGAAATCATTGCAGCGGCAAATATTTATACAATAAAAACTTATGGTCCCGATCGACTTGCAGGGTTCTCCCCTATTCCTGCCATGTCAATGGTATCCTATGCGGCAGGCACGCGCTACCTGAGCCTGATCGGAGGAACAGTGCTCAGTTTCTATGATTTTTATTGCGACCTGCCACCGGCATCACCACAAACATGGGGAGAGCAAACCGATGTACCTGAAAGTGCCGATTGGTATAACTCATCATTTCTGATGTTATGGGGCTCAAATGTTCCGCTCACACGTACACCTGATTCACCTTTCTATACGCAGGTGCGCTATAAAGGGACAAAATCAGTAGTCATTGCCCCTGATTACAGCGATGCCGTTAAGTTTGCCGATTTGTGGATGAAACCCCGGCAGGGAACAGATGCAGCTCTGGGCATGGCTATGGGTCATGTAATCCTGAAGGAGTTTTATCTGGATAAAAAAACACCCTATTTTGAGAAATATGCCCGGCAATATTCAGATTTACCTTTCCTTGTAAAAATCGGGGAGAAAGACGGGAAATATTTCGGCGGAACTATTCTACGGGCCAGTGATCTTGAAAATAACCTTGAAGCTGGTGAAAAACCGGAATGGAAGCCCGTCTTATTAGATGAAATATCAGGAAACTATGTAGTTCCAAACGGAACTATTGGATCGCGATGGGAGAAAAAACAAAAGTGGAACTTAGAGCTAAAGGATTGTAAAACGGGCGCTGATATTTTGCCAAAACTTTCTATGATCGAACAGCATGATGAAGTGATAAATGTACAGTTCCCATATTTTGGCGGTACTACTTTTAAACACGAACATTTTTCGGCGACCGAGCATGGCGATATTATTGAACGCAAAGTACCGGTCAGGAAAATAAAAACCATTCAGGGCGAAATTTATACCTGCACCGTATTTGACCTGATGGTTACCAACTATGGAATTGACAGGGGTTTTGATGATCCGAATTCAGCAAAAAGCTATGATGAGGACCTGCCTTTTACTCCAAAATGGCAAGAGAAAATCACCGGAGTCCCGGCTCAACACATCATCTCTACCGCCAGGCAATTTGCTGAGAATGCGGCGGCTACCGAAGGAAAGTCAATGATAATTATCGGGGCCGGAGTTAACCACTGGTATCATACCGATATGATTTACCGGAGCGCAATCAACATGCTGGTATTTTGTGGTTGTGTCGGCCAGTCAGGCGGTGGTTGGTCTCATTACGTTGGCCAGGAAAAACTCAGGCCTCAGACAGGTTGGTTGCCATTGGCGTTTGCCCTCGACTGGAACCGTCCGCCTCGACACATGAACACCACGTCGTTCATGTATATGCACACGGATCAGTGGAGGTATGAGAAAGTGAAGCTAAACGAATTGCTTTCTCCTCTTACCGATAAATCTGAATGGGAAAGCCTTTCACTCATCGATTGCAATGTTCGCGCTGAACGAATGGGCTGGCTGCCCAGTGCTCCTCAATTAAGCAAAAATCCCTTAACCATAGCTAAAGACGCCGAAGCTGCCGGCATGACTTCAGAGGAATATGTGGTTTCGCAACTAAAGAATGGCCAATTGAATATCGCTTCCGAAGACCCCGACAATCCAGCCAACTTCCCGCGCAACCTTTTTGTTTGGAGATCGAACCTGTTGGGGTCAAGCGCGAAAGGAATGGAATATTTTATGAAGCACTTGCTGGGAGCACAAAATAGCATTCAGGGAAATGACCTCAAAGAACTTGGCCATACTTTACCTTCCGAAGTCAAATGGTACGACGATGCCCCGGAAGGAAAGCTTGATTTGCTGATAACCCTCGATTTCAGAATGTCAACGACCGGATTGCATTCAGACATTTTGCTTCCGGCCGCTTCATGGTACGAAAAAAACGATCTGAGTACCAGCGACATGCATCCATTTATACATCCATTTTCGCGGGCAGTTGATCCTGTATGGGAATCCCGAACAGATTGGGATATATTTAAAGGGTTGGCAGAAAAATTTTCAATTTTGGCAAAAGGGCATCTGGAAAATGAAACAGACATCGTGCTATTTCCGTTACAACACGATTCACCAATGGAATTATCGGAGACTACCGATGCAAAAGATTGGAAAAATTCGGATTTAGAAATAAAGCCCGGAATCAACTTCTCAAAAATAATCACTCTGAAACGTAATTATCCGGAAACTTACAATCGGTTCACCAGTCTTGGGCCACTGATGAAGACTCTGGGCAATGGCGGTAAAGGAATTAACTGGAACACAGAGGCCGAAATAGACCTGCTTGCACTCCTTAATAATACCAAAAGTGAAGAAGGTGAAACCAAAGGTCTTCCGAAGATTGAAACGGACATTCAGGCTGCTGAGGTTATTCTTTCTCTGGCTCCTGAGACCAATGGTGCGGTTGCCATGAAAGCCTGGAAAGCACTGGAAGCAATTACAGGACGCAAGCACACGCATCTGGCTTTAGGCCGCGAGGAGGAAAAAATACGTTACCGCGACTTGCTTTCGCAACCTCGAAAGATCATCACTTCTCCTATATGGAGCGGCATCGATTCCGAAAAGGTATCGTACAATGCCGGTTATACCAATGTACATGAACTGATCCCGTGGCGAACACTCACCGGACGGCAAACCCTTTATCAGGATCATCCGTGGATGATTGCCTTTGGTGAGAATATGGTCACTTACAAACCGCCTATCAACACCAAATCAATTCTTGAAGTACTAGGTAAAGCGGACAAGGAGGACGAGTACATGGTCATAAACATTATGACACCTCATAATAAATGGACCATACATTCTTCGTGGTCTGACAATTTAGTCATGCTCACACTTGGCCGGGGAGGTCCGGTAGCCTGGATGAGCGAAACAGATGCCGCCAGCATTGGACTTAAAGACAATGACTGGATTGAAGTCTTTAACAGCAACGGAGCATCCGTAGCCCGGCTGATTGTATCTCAGCGGATTCCTGTCGGTGCTCTGATCATGTATCATAACCAGGAACGAACTGTAAACATGCCGGTTAGTCAGTTAACGGGTAATCGCGGTGGTGTGCATAACTCCATGGAACGCTTGTGTCTGAAGCCAACACACATGATTGGCGGATATGCTCAGTTGTCTTATGGATTCAATTATTACGGAACTATCGGATCAAACCGTGACGAGTTTGTAGTGGTTCGCAAACTGAAGAAAGTGGAATGGAAAGACGAAGAAGTGAAACATTAACACGTTTAATACTCATCAGATTATGAAAATACAGGCTCAAATTGCAATGGTATTAAACCTCGACAAATGTATTGGCTGTCATACTTGTTCGGTTACCTGTAAAAACGTGTGGACAACCCGCAAAGGGATGGAATATGCCTGGTTTAATAATGTTGAAACTAAACCAGGACAAGGTTATCCCACCGACTGGGAAAATCAGGATAAATGGAAGGGTGGCTGGGTACTCGATAAATCGAAGCTTCGTCCGCGTATGGGGAATAAGGCAGGTATCATGAAAAATATTTTTTCAAATCCGTACTTACCTCAGATCGATGACTATTACGAACCATTTACCTTCAACTACAGTATTTTACATTCATCGGCAAAGTTTGTTACCCCACCTTCTGCCAGACCACATTCAATGATTACCGGACTTCCGATGGAGAAGATTGAGAAAGGTCCAAACTGGGAAGACGATTTGGGGGGCGCATTTGAAGAACGCAGTAAAGAAAAGAACTTTGATGATATTGACAAAGAGATATACAGCAAGTTCGAGAACGCATTCATGATGTATTTGCCGCGCCTGTGCGAACATTGCCTCAATCCGACCTGTGTGGCGGCCTGCCCTTCAGGTGCCATTTACAAGCGCGAAGATGATGGCGTTGTGCTCATCGACCAGGATCGTTGTCGGGGATGGCGCCAGTGCGTCAGTGCCTGCCCATACAAAAAAATCTATTTCAACTGGAAAACCAAACGTTCTGAGAAATGCACGCTGTGTTATCCGAAGATTGAAAACGGCGAACCAACTATCTGTAGCGAAACCTGCGTGGGAAGAATCAGGTATATCGGCGTAATGCTTTACGATGCCGAAAAAATCAAGGAATCGGCATCATCCGAAAATCCGGTTGATCTGTATCAATCCCATCTCGATATTTTTCTTGATCCCAATAATCCAGAAATTATAGCAGAAGCCCGCAAACAGGGAATTCCAGATAATTTTATTGATGCCGCCCAAAAATCGCCTGTTTACAAAATGGCTGTAGAATGGAAAGTGGCATTCCCGCTTCATCCCGAATATCGCACTTTATCGATGGTTTGGTACACACCCCCACTCTCCCCCATTCAGGAAGAAGTCGAAAGCGGGAAACTCGGGTTCAATGGCATTATTCCGGATGTAGATATGCTGCGTATCCCTGTTAAGTATCTGGCCAATATGTTCACTGCAGGCGATGAAAAGCCGGTAAGGGAAGCCTTGGTAAAGATGCTGGCCATGCGTGCGTTCATGAGGGGTAAAACTGTTGAAAATAGTGAAGATGAAGCGGTATTGTCAGGTACAGGCCTGACGGCTGAAATGGTTGAAGAAATGTACCGCTACATGGCCATTGCCGATTACGAAGACCGCTTTGTAATTCCCGTATCACATAAGGAATATGCCTTTGATGCCTTTGGCGATAAGGCCGGATGCGGCTTTAGCGACGGCGAAGGTTGCGGCAGCATGGAAAGTCGTTTGAAAAACTTGTTTGGAGGAATGTAAAATGCTGAAAACTTATAAAATAATTTCGCTGTTGATGACCTATCCCAACAAGGAAATTTATGACTTTTTACCTCAGGTAAATGCTTCACTTAAGGATGAGAATCTATTGAACACCGAAGCCATTTCTGGAATAGAAATTTTTGTTGACTTTTTTGCAAAAAAGCCACTGACATTCTGGCAAGAGCACTATGTTCAACTGTTCGATTATTCGCGCTCGGTTTCTCTTTACCTGTTTGAGCATGTACATGGCGATTCAAAAGACCGCGGTCAGGCCATGGTTGACCTGATCGATCTTTACAATGAAAATGGATTAAATATAAATCGTCCGGAATTACCTGATTATCTGCCTGTATTTCTCGAATTCCTTGCCATGCAAGCGCAATCAAAGGCTATGGATTATCTTTCTGAGATTATTGACATTGTAGGCTTTATTCACAAAAAGCTGGAAGATAAGGACAATCCATATAAATATCTTTTATCTGCCATCATCCAATTATCTGGCCGCAAACCCGCTGAAGCCCGGATTGAAAAAATGGAAATAGAAATGCCTGAAATCAGTATTGATGAAGCTTACGAAGAAGAGCCCGTAACATTCGGAGACGAAAATGCTTGTTTAAATTGTAAATCATAACGATTATGGATAATTATATCAACAACCTGTTATTCACCTATTTGCCACACATCGCCATGACTCTTTTCTGGTTTGGTGTTATCACTCGAATAGTAAAAACATCAAAATCATTACAAGCTGAATCGAGCCAGTTTCTCTCGAAGAAAGGCCAGCGATGGGGAGGCAATTTGTTTCATTATGGCATTATCCTGGTTTTTATCGGACACTTTATGGGCCTTTTTACTCCTGAACATTTCTATCACCTGTTTATGACCACTGCAACAAAAAAGATATTGGCAGTTATAATGGGGTCTGTTTTTGGCACCGCCGCCGTGGTCGGAATAACGATACTCCTCGTCAGGCGACTCAAGGACCAACGGATCAGAATAAACAGTTCAATTGCGGATATCCTCTTGATCGCTTTGCTTTTATTTGAAATGGGACTGGGGTTGATCTCTGTAGCCATTTCTGCCGGATCTTCCGTTGAAAACTATGCCGCTTTAGGTGAATGGGCGCAAAAGGTTATTACTTTTCAACCAGATGCAGGTGTAGTAATTGCAGGACACAGCCTTATTTACAAATTGCACATCGTAACGGGACTTTTCATTTTTATGATTTTCCCCTACACGAAACTCATGCACATGTTTGTAATGCCGGTTGCTTATTTTTTCAGATCGGGTTATCAACTGGTAAGGCGCGGATTTATAAAGCGGCCAGCCTGAAGCATCTTATATCTGGCCTAAAGCTTCTTTACCTGCCTCTGTAAGATTTTCGACCGACCACATTGGTTCCCAAACAAGATTAATATTGACTTCAAAATTGGGATAACTGGATTCGATTAACTGTTGGGCATCTTCAATGATTAAGCCACCCATCGGGCATCCGGGCGAGGTAAGCGTTAAATCTATATCAATTTTATGCTCCGGCTCATTATAAGTCACGCCATAAATTAATCCCAGATCAATAATGTTTACCATTAATTCCGGATCAACAACTCCTTTGAGCAATTCAAAAATATTTTTTTCCTCCGTATTCATAATGAAACTATTTATTTTTTGGTTTATGAAATATGATTTTGAATAGATTAAAGTTATAGAGTGCCGCCGACAAAAACAGAACAATACCGCTAAAAATCAACAAATTAACGATAGTTGTGGAAATTCCGAGAAGCAATAAAACGAAACCGGCAGCAAAAAGCCATAACTGGGCAATGGCAATCTTTTCAAAATAAAGGTCTTTCGGTAAGGGCAATACCACTTTCCCAATCCGCCCTCGATAGACTTTCAGCCAGACAATAAAAGGCAATGTTTTGTATGTTTGCCCCATCACAAGTGAAGTAATAAACCCAATTACAATTGCACTTCCATAAGCCACTGAAAGGGGTAGCGTGAGGCTGTTCAGGAATTTGAAATTAAACAAAAGTGAGAAAATCAGGAAAAAAGGAATAACCAGTATCAAAAAGGAAAAGGCCGTTTGTTTCATCCCGATATCAAGTTGTTTTTTCACCCTTTTTGTATAGGCTTTATAAATAAATGACAGGTAACTAAAAATACCTGACACTATGATGATCGCACTCATTACGATACCAAATTTTATCTGTAGAAACAACGACAAAAGTCCTGCAATCAGCCCAATATTAATAGCGTAATAAGCAACATTTAACTTTTTGGTATTTACATGGTGTGATACCATAAACATAGGTAACAATTTACTGCTGACACCAATAATCAACTGAATAAACCATCCAACAATCCCGGCATGGGCATGCAGTTTCAAAAGTTCGATTTGCGAAGTTTTCAAAAACGGGTGAACCTGGTTAATGGCCAGGGCTAAACCGGCCAACACCGTGAATAACAGCCATATTACTGAAGTAATGATGAAGGTTCTTTCAATCACTTTTTTAGTGGAAGAATGTGCAGTAAACAATACATTGGCAACAAAAAATCCAACAGCCACAACAACACATGTTGCCGCAACAAACATGATGGCACCAAATGAAAATTGCCAGAAAGAGAAAGCCAGCAAAATAGTACCCAAGCCCAGCAAGATAAATGAAGCTATTGCAAATGGCTCGCTGTATAATTTCACTTCCATAATGACCGGAAGCAACTGGTACAAGGCTCCAAAAATAATCATGGTAATCCAACCCAACACCAACAAGTGGGTTATGGCAAGTAATTCAGGATTAAAAAAATGTTGTGTGAAAGCTTCAGGATTAAATACGATTAGCAGGGTTACCACGAGCCAGGTCAGTCCCCCGAAAGCATAATGGGGAATAACTACCTTTGGTGATGGCGCGTTTTGGCTGGCTATCTGGTTCATTTATTTATGAATTAAAAGTTTAACGTTGTTTTCGTCCACCTCGGCAATCCAGGTTTTAAAATTCCGTTCAGCCAATTCGGGTAATAAATATTGGGGCACTTTTTTATGATGTACATAGAGAGCCTCGTTTTCTTTCAACTCTTCCAACTCTTTTAAAATAGTGACCATGGGTAATGGCATCTCTAAGTCGCGAACATCAATTTCATGAATTTCTTTGTTGCAGTTAGCCCTTCTTTCTTCATGCTCTGACACAGAAACCCGGAAGACCAGGTTATTGGAGCGGGCTTCTTCTTTAGCTTCGGCCACTTTAAAGAAATAAGTGTAAACGGCATCTTCTTTTGTTTCGATCCTACTCGCATAACCCCTGGTATTCGCTATTTTAATCAGCGGCGTTGGTTCAAATGTATTAATAACTTCCAATGTGTATCCATCCTGGAGCCTCATTAATTCACCCATTATTTCATTAAATGGATCTCCGCCTCTTTCCAAAGTTGGCCTGACATCCAACGAGGTGACTTTTGATAATTTAATGGCGTTTAAAATTTCAGAATTTGCTGGTTGAGCTATTTCCTCTTCTTTCAAAATCGCATCCTTTTCAATCTCGAAACCTATATCAGCAAGTGATTTAAAAAGAACCTTGATATCACATTTTCCGATTCGGGCAGCATCTCCAATACTGGTTCTTGAGGCTAATATTCCACGGAGCAATGGATTTCTCAATTTGCTAAAATGTGGGTTGACAGAAACGATTGCCTCAATCGTGTTGGGGTTATCTTTTATTAGAACTGATATTTTTGTTTGACTGTTAATTTTCATTTTCCAGAATTTAGTTATCAAAATTTCAAAATCCGCCTCGCGATATCGCAACGCCCAGAAAGGCAATAATTAAGGCCAGCAGCAGATTGAGCATTCCGGTCCACCTCGCTAACATTTTGAACTTATTCCCAGAGGTTTGTTGCATTTCAACAATCGATTTCATGCCAATATAAAAATCATGGATTCCACCTACCAGCAACATTATTACGAAAAGAGACAATTTTATGCTTAGTAACTTTCCATAGCTTGTGTTCATGAAAAATTCAATTGTAAATGGTAGTCCCCTGAAATGTATGTTTAAAAATCCGGTTATAATCAGGATTATAACGGAAAGCCAACCATAAAACCGGAATTAAATTCCGGTTTTATGGAGTAACAACACACGGTTGGGTTGATTTTTTATGCCTGGCACTAAAACAAGGGGGATAAACAGCATACCGCCTATCCAAAATGCTGCACAAATCACATGTATAAAAATCGATATCAAATAATTTGTTGTCATACGATTTACTAATGCATTAGGATTGTTTCAGAAATTATGAAATTTGAATGATCAAGCGCCAGTTGATCCAATCCACAAACTTTATTCAACTTTCATTTTACTGATTTTTACCTCCCACACATCTGGACCTTGTTGAAGGTATTCCCAACCAAATTCTTTCCCTTTTTCAGCGGTAAACTGATAGTAAAGCGGTTTTGGATCATGGTCGTTATGAAGGATAAAAGATTCTCCTACAGCCAAATCTTCGTAGGCTTGAAAGATAGTGGGGTGTTTGTACCTAGCTTCAATTTTCGTTGCATCTAACGTTTTCATAATTTAATATTTAAAGGTTTTTAAATCTTTTAATACTTCAAATATATAAAAATATTCTATAAAAAGACTTTGATGTCTTTTTATAGAATATAAAAGGAGGCAATTTTTATAGATACAACCCTGACAATTCCTTTGCTACTGATATTAATTATGATTCATAACTGCCAGGAACAGCACGAAATCCAATTGCCAAACGATTCCATCCGTTAATAGCAACTATAGCCATGGTGAGCGCTACCATTTCTTTTTCATCAAAATGTTTCCGGGCAGATTCATATAATGAATCAGACACATCATTTTCAGAAATCAATGTTAATGCTTCTGTCCAAGCCAATGCAGCCCGCTCCCGTTTAGTATAAAATGGAGTTTCCCGCCAGGCATTTAAGGCATACAAACGTTGTTCTGTCTCGCCTGCCTTGCGGGCATCCTTTGTGTGCATGTCGATGCAATAGGCACAGCCGTTTATTTGGGATGCCCTGGTTTTCACCAACTCGTAAAGCGAGCGTTCGAGCCCCGAATCATGTACATATTTCTCGAGTTCATACATGGCTTTTATGGCATCAGGAGCCACCATTGAATAGTTTAATCTTTCTTCCATGATTTTAATAGTATATCATTTCGTCCAGAGCAATAGCAGCGTGTTCAGATGCTGCTACTTCTCGCATTTCGGAAGCAATCCATATCACTTCAATAATTTCTTCCTTGCTTGCTCCTTTCCTCATCGCCTGCTTTGTATGTGAGCATATGCAATATGGACTCATACAATGTCTGTTTCCTAAGAGATTCAGCTACTTCAAAAGGATTGTATTATATTACTCCTTATGACCTGCGTGTCCACCGCCGTGTTCAATAACATCGTGCAATGCTTCAACAGTATGTGTGTAATCAACATAGGCTTCCACGAATTCCCGGCCTTGTTCTGTTGAATTATCTTTTACTTTATTAAGTTCCGACACCTTCTGATATTTTTCACGAACCCCCTTATCGATATGGCTATTTAATTTTACCAAAAAATCCTCCACATTTCCTTCTTTAAGGGCTTTATCAGTCATTTGGATAATTTGTTTTGTGGTTCCGGCAGGTTTTAACCCGGTGTAGGGTGCGCCTTCTGTTTCGCGATGCAAACGAACCAAAGTTTCGAAGAAATGTTTTTCAACAATTGCGTAAACCTCTTTATCACCACTCTTAAGCTGATTGGTTTTGTTGAATAACGGAATAATTTCCTTTTCCTGTTCTGTAGTAACCCATTTCAGAACTAAATTGACATTGTTGGTTTCAAGCGCCTTAACAGCATCCTCAATAACAGGGCCATCATACGAATCGCAATGAGCCGAAGCCTGCATACTCGTGAATACACTTAACATTAATAAAAGGAAAAAGGTACCTGCTACCTTAATGGTGTTTTCTATTCCCCTGTTTTTCTGCTCAACATTTTTTTCTGTGTTTTTCATTTTTTTGATTTTTAAATGATTAATAAAAATTTATTTCTGAAACAAAAATACGGGTAGCAAATAACCTGTGCGACCTACTTTCTAAAGTAGCACTCATTTTATTGCATCAGGAGGTCCCAGCTTATAAAACAATACGTAAAAGGGGAAAGGAATTACTGAAATCTAAACCGAACAGGACTTCTTATATTCGCTGGGAGTTAGTCCGGTAATATTTTTAAAAACACGATTAAAAGCCGACTTGGAATTGAATCCGGATTCAAAGGCAATCCCCAGGATTGAAAAGTTATTGTATCGTGGATCTGATATTTTGGATTTCACGTCTTCCACCCGTTGACGGTTAATAAAATCGAAGAAATTCAGTCCAATATTCTCATTAATTACCTGTGATAAATAATGTGATGGGATATCTACTTCTTTAGCCAATTGTGGAAGATTCAAATCAGGACTTAGGTAAGGCTTTTCTTCTTCCATGAAACGGTTTAGTTTCTCCAGATATAATCTGGCTTCAGACTCTTTTAGCCTTGAGCCTGAATACTTTTCAGGTTTCTGTTCCAGAATAAAAGATTCCTTTTCGGGAAATGAAAATAGTTCTTTCTGTTTTAACCCATAATAACCGATAAGGATGATAAAAATCGACAATGAAAGCGAAATTCCATCAGTGCAAAAAATCCACGAAAACAAATGGAACACGTGGTGGATGGTAGCAACAATCATCAATAAAGTCCATACAGAACCAAATATGTAAACCAACTTCCGAAGCCAGTCGAGATTTATATTTTCAGCACTTGAAAAATTATTAAAAATTTGAATATCCAGGCCTTTAAATAGCCAGATTGAAAACACAAAATATACAGGACCCGATAAAACAACCAGCATTAAAAACAGCTGAAACAATAAGGGCGATTCATGTTCGCTTGCTACATGGCTTAAACTGATCCGCTCCAATACTCTCGGTAAATAAGATACAATGATCAGATAAAGGTTAAACAGGAGAAATGGGGTAAAATGGAGCAAATCTTTAGTTCTAAATTTATTTGGGTTAACTATCAGGGAGGAAATATAGAAATACAGAAAAGGGCCATGTAATAAAAGTAGTGAAATAAAACTGGCCGACAAAAGTGGAAAGCGCATGAACAATTCTTTTGAAAAAAGGCCATATACGCCTGTATATAAGCCTAAAAAAGCTAACCAGAAAATAAGTATCTTATCGTGTACCGCCTTCGGTTTTTTTTGAAAAAGTAAAACAGCAAAAAAGAAGGCATTGAAAGCTGCTATTAAAAAGAAATATTTCATAGTTCAGGAAAGGAGGAATTTTCAATATCAAAACAAATGACATTTTCAACTAAAACAACTGCTTTCTTCCTAGCAAGTAAGAGGCTATAACTAATCTTAGAGGTTTGTATAGTAGTTTCGATTGTTATCTTTTCCGGAGTTAGATAAAGACATTCGAATATTGCTCGCTCGGCTGATGCTATCATTAACTGGAATTGAGTTTCCTGATATTCAGCTACCCCAATTTCTTCTGAAAGAAATGATGTTTTGACGTGGTTTACTGCTTCATTCCATGAATATTGTTTAAACCATGCTGGCAATCTCGCATTCAATAAAGAGAATAAATAAACAGTTTCGGCTCCGGTGCGAATATAATGCGAAAATCCCAACATGGATAAAGCCGTTGGACCACCAATGTGAACAGTCAGATTAGCTTGTTCTTGCACAGAATAAAGTGCACCTTGCCAACCGACAACTTCATTTGGGCGTTTGAATGCACCAACTTCAACCGATTCAAGCCAGCCACTTTTCCGGTACCTTTGCTGAAGTTCATGTGAGAATCCATTTGCATCAAGCCATGAAGCTAGCATTATAGTTCCCTGAACATGCAAATCCAGCAATTTCTTTAATTTTATTTCATTATTCGTACCCACAGTACAAATATCATAATATTTTTAAAGAAACAACGATATCCAGATTATTTTAACCTACTGCATCGTTGTTTATCTACTTCAAAATTTGAAAAAAAAGATGAGAGCCCACAATATTTTCAGGATTAGTTCCTGAAATCCTAAAATTTGATTATAATTGCATCAATATGTGAATGTTAACACGTCGTTCTTCCGTTTGTGAACCATTAGGTGACCTTGATAAAAACTTCAAGTGTAAACTACTGATTCAATGACATTTGCGGCTTAAAAATATAATCTTGTCACCCCGACAAAATGGGGTTCCAAACCCAATCAAAAAGCCACAAATCATTGATTTTGTGGCTTTTTTGGATACAATAGACAAAATTAGTTGGTAAAAACCTCTGGGAAGGTAGGTTTTACAATACTCAGAAGGGAGTTAATTGAAATGCGTTTCAATTAACTTTTTTTGTTGTCAAAAAGATGATAAAAAACGTCATGTTGGGCCGCCTGTCACAGTATGGATGTAATAGGTTGGTGCATTCAAAAAGGGAAGCAGCGTTATTGTTGTAAATCTTGTGGGATTTTATTTAGCCGGATCAACAAAGGAGTCACGCAATCAAACCGGGTTGTATGGTTTAAGTAATGGATTCTTCAGAAACAAACATTGGAAGTTATTTCAGCAAATAGTGGTTATTCTTCCCGCACTTTAAAGCGCTTCTTTCATGAGTACTTATCTTCTCCTCCTAAACTAAGTGTTTATCCATCAGAGAAAGTAAATCTTTTGATTGATGGGAAAATCATTTTCAAGGCAAGGACATTTAATGGATTAAAATTCATCATCATTAAAAGTTTTAAATTCCAGTATTCCTCCATTCTTTATTGCGTTCCAATCAATCCAGTTCGAGCTATAGGCATTATTGTTTAGTTTTAATGATTGGATACCATACTGTTTTGAAGAACCACCGGCAATAATTAATCTGCCCTTGGAAAGCTCGATTTCTATTTGCTCAAACTGAGGACAATTGATAGAAAATCCGGCTATTCCCGGAGTCATTGGATACAAACCCATGGAAGCAAACACGTACCATGCTCCCATTGACCCTAAATCATCATTTCCGGGAAGCCCTGATGGACTACTGTTGTAAACCTCATTAAAAATGCGGTGAATGACCTCTGACGTTTTATTGGGCGAATTGGTCCAGTTGTAAATCCATGGCACCTGAAAATCGGGTTCGTTTCCTGCTGCAAACCAATCATCATCATAAGACGCATTGAGTTTGACAAAAAGTTCGTCGAGCCTTTTTTCAGCAACAACTTTACCTCCAATTGTATCGATCAGTGTTTCCAAATTATGTGGCACCATCCAAAAATAGTTTTTGTAGGTAGCTTCGCGCCAGTCATGGGTTATATCTTTCCAATTGCCATTGGAATGCCGGGAACACAACCAGTTTAACTGAGGATTGTAAAGGTTTTTCCAGCTCTGCGAGCGGTTAATAAAAAACGATGCATCGACATTGTTTTTTAAAGCTTGCCTGGCAAACTGCCCGATAGCAAAATCGGCAGAAGCATATTCGAGCAACATGGATGCCGGTGCCAAACCATATTTAATATATTCGGTCAGATAGGGACGAATTTCCTGATCCTGCGAACGAAGATGCGGAATAGTAGCCCCACTTTTCATGTACGAGAAGGCTTTTTTTACATCAAAATCAGTAGCTCCAAACGCGTACGAATTGGCAATAAGTATTGGGGTTGGATCTCCCTGCATAATCCCGGTTTCGATATTTGCCAGCACCCATCGTCCATATCCACCGGATTGTGATGCAAATTCAACCAATGACTGCATCATATCGCTGGCTTCTTTTGGGTATAGCATCGCTACCAGTTGTGCCTGTGTGCGGTAAGTGTCCCAAACACTAAAAGAACTATAATAGTCGTGCCCTTTCTGAGTTTTGTGAACTTTAAAATCAGCGCCAAAGTATTCGCCGTTGCAATCGCTTACAATATTCGGGTGAATTAACGAATGGTATAAATGTGTATAAAACTGAATCTTGCGATCAGTATTATCGCTTTTAACTTTAATCTTACCAAGATTTTCGTTCCACACTTTTATTGCGTTCAATTTGTAGGCCTCGAAGCTATTGTATGTTTTGCTTTGTTTCAGGTTCTCTTTGGCATTCTCAATCGAAACAAACGAAATGGCAATGCGGTAATTCACCTCTTTATTATTTTTTGTGTCGAAAGTAAAGTAGGCACCGGAATTTTTCCCATAAGCCAACCTTGCCGAATCAAGCAAAGCGCCTTTGATCCATGTCCCTGTATTTTTGGCCGGACGATCGAATTCGGCAGCAAAAAAAATCTGATAGCGTGTTTCACTGCCACAAAAATCACCTCCAGAACTAAACCCTTCGCAGGTTGAAAGCGAAGTTATTTCAACACGGGCATTGTTTACAAATGTTGAACTAACACCCGAACCAATCAATACGGTTCCCTCATCAGCAGGATAGCTAAATTTCGCGATACCCGATCGTTTATTAACGGTAAGCTCAGCAACGGTGCCATCAGGCATTGTTACCGAAAGATATCCGGCATAAGCTTCATTAATCGTTTGATAAGGTTTAAACCCATTCATTTCGTTAGGTGACGAATGTAACTCTCCGGATAGAGGAAGCACCGGAAAATTGCCCATATTGGCACACCCGGCTCCACTTAACTGTGTAATTGAAAATCCCCGTTGCTGGGTAAAAAACCCGGGCGAAAACTGAACCATTCCAAATGGGTACGTTGCTCCAATGTACGAATATCCGCAGCCCAGGCCGTTTCCTTCACTTCCGATTCTGGGATCAACAAGCTTGGCGTATTCCTGTGCGATTAACGAACTATTTAAGAGTAAAAGCACTGTTAAAATGCCAAAAACCTTTTTTTTCATCTTTGTTTTTTTTGAAGAAAAACTTTAGGTGTCCTTGAATAAAACAAACGACAACGAGTCTTGCAACAAGCTTTTTCTGAAGATTCGTTCGAATTTTGTTTACTTACAGCTAAAATTTCCTTATTCTTTTGATTCATCATTTTCCGTCTGAGCTGCTCTTTAAAAGAGACTTTATTCGCAAAAAATTATAACGACAACAATAGATGAGCTTCGATATATCGAAGCTCATCTAATCAATTAAAAGTAAAAAATTCGTTGATGTGGGGAGTCTCAAAAAATCTGAGTTCGGGCAACAAGCTTACAGCGTTATTCTACCTGCCCGTAGAATGTCATCTCAGTTAACTGAGCACCCTTTCCACCAACAGTTTCAACAACCCTATATCTCAAGTAGCGAATATTCGGGCCAGCTTCAACATTGAATTCAACACTTTGCTTATTGGCTCCATCAACCGGGCCCCGAAATAACAGCTTCCATCCTTTTGCTTCAAATTCGGTGGCAGTACTTGCTGAGGTTTCGGCATTGGTAATGTCCATAATCCCCCATAGTTCAACCAATGTTGGGTTATTTCCTGCAAAATTCTTAGGATCCCGCAAATCGAGACGACACTTTTGAATTTGTGCAACAACACCCAAATCGATAGTAAAGTGATGAGGGACGGCATTTTCTCCTGAATGGTATCCATAAGCATCGCTACCCGACCAGCTTCCATCACCATCAAAAAGATATTTCACCGGATCGGCTCCATACGATGTTCCTGGATTATCGCCTGACATCCCCACTAGTTTAAAAAGGCTTTTGTTCAGTGCCAGAGGCTGTATATTCTGTCCCCAGAAAGTCATCTCGGTTAATTGAGCACCTTTTCCACCAACCGTTTTTGTTACCCGGTATCTTAAATAGCGGACATCAGGTCCGGTGGCAACGTCAAATTCAACACTTTGGCTGTTAGCACCATCAACCGATCCTTGGTAAAGCAATTTCCATCCTTTTGCTTCAAATTCGGTAGCACTGCTTTCCGAGGTTTCAGCATTGGTAATATCCATAATACCCCACAACTCAACTTCTGTTGGATTGTTTCCTGCAAAGTTTTTCGGATCTCTTAAATCGAGCCGGCATTTGCGAATTTGAGCAGTAACTCCCAAATCAATAGTAAAGTGATGAGGAATAGCATTCTCACCTGAATGATAACCAAAAGCATCGTTACCCGACCAGCTACCATCACCATCAAAAAGATATTTAACAGGATCGGCTCCATAAGAAGTTCCCGGATTATCATCAGACATCCTCTCAAGAGAAAATAAACTTTTATTAAGCTGATCGAAAGGTGGCGCCGGAAGTTCACTTTCAACTTTTTCGAGATAAATAGTATCAAATCCCATAACTCCGGACCGGATAGCCGAAATTCGTTCCATTTTACCCAGAGGTTTCCAATTGATTAAGGAGGTTTTCAGATCGTCAGGACTTATTACCACTTTGGTTACTTCATTTTTGTTATTATCATAGGAAAGTTCTGTAAAAATAACATATTCTGATTCGGCCTTATCAGCCCAATTAACAACTGCATCACCATCCTCCACTGTCACTCCGATAACCCGTCGGGTTTGTTGTGTTGATTTAAAAATATCACCAACCGACCTTCCTCTTGCGGTTTGTAAAACCGACTTATTCCCATTGATATCTTTTGTATAGACTTTAAACTCGTAAGAACGTTCTTGCAGATTATCAACAATCATTTCGAATCTTTCCTTTCCGAGTTTGTCAATGGTAAAGGTTCTCGATTGGTCCTCCCACTCAACAATACACTCTTTCGAATTACCCAAAAAGCGGGTCATTCCAGTTATTTTCACCCTTTTATATCCACTAAAAACCTCTAATGAATCGAGTTTGCCTGCATAAACTTTTTCCCCTTGCAGGTATTGCGAGTAATTCGACTCCATGTCGCTGCATCCAAATGCGGTAATGAGGAGAATAATTACAAATGGGAATATATTTAAAAATTTTGTTTGCATAATATTCTAATTTTTACATTTAAAATCAGACCACAAATATGGCTTTTACTATAATTCTGTTTTTGTAATTTCGCCCCAGAAAGAGAGTTCTCCGATTACCGATACTTCTTGCTCGCCCCAGGTTTCGATATTCTCAATCCGGATAAAGCGAACTTCCACGAGATTATTGACATCAAATTCGAAGTCCTCACCCTTATTCTGAAACTCAATATCTTCGGAGCTCACTTGCCCAATTGGCAATCCTGACGGTTTAAATGAATGACAATCTTTTAAAAGTGTCCATCCGGCATTCGGATTTGCCGAATCGTATGGAGGTAGCTTATTAATGTCCAAGGTTCCGTAGATTTTGAAATGCTTTGGATTTCCGTGTTTATACAATTCGTATCCGCCACGTTGGTAAAGCTTAAATCGACTCAATTTGGCAGTTGAACCTAAGTCGATAGTCAGAAAATGAGGAAGTGGTTTAAAACTAGTGTGTCCGCAATTCCATTGATCGCTCCATCGGTTATCCCACATCTGACGTGCATTAAATCCATATTCATCAAAACTCATGTCGTTTGTTAGTTTAAAAATAGAGAACAATGATTTATCCAGAAAATCATCAGGAATTGGCGTGACCTCAAAATTTACTGTTTCTGATTGGTTTCCCCAGCGGTCTTCAACATATACACCAAACTTGGTTTTTTTACTTTTATATCCGCGAAAACTATACACACCTGATTTTTGGCTGGTAAAAAATGATTCTCTAAAAACCATTTTCCCCTGGATAGAATCGTACGCCAAAATATTGATCGAAACTTCAGCTCGTAATGGATTAGCATATGACACTTTTATACCGCCGTAATCGACTTCACCTTTAATACTTGGAAGTATTTGCTGAACTGGTGGCAATAAAGGCGATATTGTGGTTTTGGTTGCCTGTGATACGTTTTCACCGCGGTCAACGGCATAAAGCTCAACAGGATATTCTCCCATAACTCCAATACCTTGAATTGACAGAGAGTCGATAACCGCAGAAGCCTTTACTTCACGCTGTTTCCCATTGCTGTCAGTAAAAATAGCTTTCACATAAAGAACATCAACATCAGAGGGCGCAGTATAATAAATCACCGCACCTCCAGGTTTATTGTCAATCCGATTAACAGTTACCAGCCCGGGTGCAACACCATCAGATCCATAAGCATTATGCTTATCCTCCTGACATCCAGCAAATAGCAGAACGCTACTCATTATTGATAAGAAAATTATATATTTCATGTGTTTATTTTTTCAATATTGATCGTGTAATTTTCGTATTAACTATTGTTTTTCAATTAAGTCTTCATTTGTCAGATTTAACTAGCCAAAAGACAATCTTGATTACCATTCATGACTCGTTCCATTTTGCAAGGTTTAATTTATAAAATAGTTCGTATAGAAATCAAATAACTACCATCCCATACTTTGTATCAGATTCGGATTACGCAGCATTTCATTTTGACTGATAGGCCATAAATAATCTTTGGTAAGAAAATCTCTGTAATAAATATTTTTTACCTGATAAAAGCCTTTTGTGTCAGCAGCATAAATATTCCATCCACGAATAGGCCGGTTAAAATAGTCACCAGCTAATTTCCATCTGCGCAGGTCCCAGTAGCGATGTCCTTCGAAAGCTAGTTCGATCATTCTTTCCCGCTGAATAATTTCGCGCATGCCCTCTTTCGATTTTGGCTTATCTGCTTGTTTTGAAAATTGAGCCCAAGTACTTACCAAGTCTGAACCCTTGTCTAATCCAGCTTTGGTTCTTACCCTTTGGATGTATTCGTAAACCTCTGCATCGGGAGCATTTTTCACCTCGTTTAAGGCTTCGGCATACATCAAATATAAATCACTTAACCTGATAATCGGGAAGGTGTAAGCTTCGATTGTTCTTGTTGTACGCGTTATAATATTCTCATAATTAACAAGTTTTTTTGTAAAATATCCGGTAATTGAATAAATCTCAGTACCACTCTTGCCTGATGTTTGCCCGGCTTTGGCATTAAGAAAAGGGATATCTTCTGTATTTGTTGTTTCCATCGAGAACCATTTGCCTCCATCAAAACCGACATAAGCATAAAAACGGGGTTCTCGGTAAGTATGAAGCTTAGCTGTAGTGTAATAATTTTGCAAATAATACTTGTGATCGTCGGCCATTCCGTCTTTCACCTCAACCAGACTATATCGATTTGCATAATCCCAGGTTTTATCTTCGTTAATTGGCACTCCATTAACGGAATAAAAATCTTCGACCATGTTGAGGGTCGGTGCATGCGATTTTTTTGTTGAACCAAATTCGGCACTATGATCGCCTGTCCAGCGAGGTTGACACCATTCCTGTAATGCAGTAGTCCAGTTCGGACCTACACCAAAAATTGTCTCTTTGTTATACCGATCGGTAATTGTTGCCCTTAAGGTAAGTTCTTCTCTGACAATTGGACTAATTGCACCTATTGGCAGCAGATCGGTAAAGGAATATAACCCATGCCCGGCAGCTTCAGCGGTTTGGATAGCATCAAGACAAGCATCTTTTGCTGCAACCCATTTTGCTTCATCATAAGTGGGGTTTATCAGATTTTTGCCTTCCTTATTCAAAAATCCAACAAAATCATCATTTCCGTTGAATAACGGACTTGCTGCCAACATCAATACTTTTGCTTTGATAGCTTTAGCGGCAGGTAACGTAAGTCGGCCATTTTCGGTGTGGATAAACCTGATTTTATCAGGTAGGTCACCACTTTTAATGGCTTCATCAAGTAACGAAACGATGTAATTTACCACTTCATCTACCGTTTTACGCTCCACGTGTGTTTCGGCAGAACTAGCATCAACAGAAACATTTTTATCCACAATTGGAATTGGGCCATACATTTGCATCAGCAAAAAGTGATAGTAGGCTTTTAAGGTTTTTGCTTCAGCAATCCACCTGTTTTTTTCGTTTAAATCCAGTCCTGGAATATCTCGCAGGTTTTCAAGGAAAATATTACAATCGCGCAGACTTACAAACAAGTTGTATGCTCCCCGTTTTCCTTCCCAAAAATTCAAATAGGGGTCGATTGAGTTTTGCATCCCTTTTGCCAAACGCAGGCTGGTTTCATTGTTCATATAAAAATCTTTTTCGCCATAATACCAGATTTCGTCACCAGCCACCATTGCAAAATTTTGCACTGGATTTGCTTGTTCCGGAATATAGCTGTAGATAGTTGCTAAATATTTTTGTGCAGATGCTCTCGTGTTAAAAGCGATTTCGACTGTTGCAATATTATCGGGTACGATATCCAGATATGAGTTGCAACCAAATAGGAAAAACACCAGTAAGATTAAAATATATCGTTTCATAACTTTATTTTAGAAGTTTACATTTACGCCAAGGTTGAACACTTTTTGAATTGGGTAACCTAAACCATTTCCACCCATCTCAACATCCCACAGCTTGAATTTACTTATTGTAAGCAAGTTAGTACCGCTCAGATAGAACCTCATCGAGGAAATTCCAACTTTTTTCACGAAGGTATCTTGGGGGATAGTGTATCCGATTTCAACAGACTTTAGTCTTAAAAAAGCACCATCGCGCATAAACCATGTACTTGTTTGGCGGTTATTTTCTATAACCTGGTCTGAAAAACGTGGCCATGCAGCGTATAAATTTCGGTTATCTTCCGACCAATGATCATTTGCCCATACTGTCAACAAAGCATTATTTCCAATTTTATTGTTCCAATCATCACCTTGAGAATCATCGTTAATGTCAATAAAAGGTGCGGTCTTATATGTATCAATAAAGAAAGAAGACCGGGCCGAACCCTGAAAGAAGAAAGAGAAGTCGAACCCTTTGTATCCGGCCGAAGAACCAAAACCATATATCACTTCAGGATCAGTAGGATAGCCGATAGGCACAATATCATTTTCATCAATACGTCCATCCTCATTGATGTCCTTGTATTTGATATCACCAGCCATATACTTTCCAAAAGTTTGAAGAGGAGAGTTAGCAATATCAGCCTCATCAACAAAAAGTCGTTCGGCAATGTATCCATACTGTTGATTTAGCGAGTTGCCTAATCTGGATTTCCAAGGCAAACCTGCCCCAACGTAATTAAGTTCTTCGTAAACCTCAAATTTACTGGTTGCGTAAGTCACATTACCACGAGCCATCACCCAAAGTCCATTTGAAAAGCTGTGGTTGAAATCAACAGATGCCTCAAAACCTCTTGACGAAGCCTCTCCAATATTTGCTTTTAGAGGAACCTGCAATCCCATTGAACTCGGAACCTGTGAGCGATCCATAAGAATATTCGAACGATATTCATAGAAGTAATCCGCTTGGATTTCAAACTTATTAAATAGGCCCATTTCAATCCCAAGATCAGTCATTCGGGCTTTTTCCCACGAAATCTGATTGTTACTGTACCTATCGATACTTATTCCCGAAATACCGTTGAGATAGTTTTGTCCAAAAGTTGTTCCAAGACCACCGTTATTCATGTTTACCTGCGAAATATAGAAGAAGCGATCGTCTTCGCTTCCAATAGCATCGTTACCAACCAGCCCGTGAGTAGCTTTAAACTTTAGTTTATTGACAACTTTGCTCATGGGTAACCAAAACTTTTCGTTTGATGCAATCCAGCCAATCCCCATCGAAGGGAATAAACCAAAACGTTCCTTTGCTGCAAATCTTTCTGATCCATTATACCCAAAGTTTGCTTCTACAAAATAGCGGCTATCGTAAGCATAAGTAAAACGACCTGAGAGTCCAATATTCCGGTATGGAAGCGATTTCTGCAAACTACCGGCATTCGCAAGCTTCATTTCGCGCATAATTCCTACAAGCATACCTGTAACCGTATGTTTTTCATTAAATGTACGGTTGTAATTCATTGCTCCCTCAAAGTAAAATGAAGTTGTAATTGTTTTGTTCCCCTCGTTATACTGCAGGTATTCAGTTCCTCCACTCGGATTAAGTTCAAATAAGGAATATTTATCAATACCTGCATCGTAACTCGAAAGAGAATAGTAGAATGGCGAATACGACCGGTTCACATTAAAGAAAGATTCTCTGGTAGTGTTTCCCAACCCACGCATGGATAAACCTTTTGTAATAAAACTCAGGTCTTGTTTTAATTCGATAACTGCAAGAATATTACTTCGACTTTCGTCTTTATAGCCTTTTACCATATCGGCATAAGGATTAAGATAATCACCATATTGACCGGCATTACCAAAAAGAATATGTTGCGAGAATTCATTTGCTGCATCCGGTTCAAAATATTTTGGATATAGAACAGGATTCGTCTGCAAAGCTTTCCGAAATAAGGTTTCTCCTCCGTCAAGCGGTCCGTTGTAGTCATCAAAGTTGCCATTGAACCGAACGATAATCTCAGTACTCTTGGTTACATTAATGTTCACATTCGAACGCAACGATAACCGATTAAGCTTTACGTTGTTATTAAAGTTGTTTCGTTTGTCAACTTTAAGAATTCCATTGTCGGTATTTATAGTAGTTGCCAGATAATACCGTGCGATTTTACCTCCACCGCTCAGGTTGAAATTGAGCCTGTCGTTTATTGCTTGTGTGGCAAACATCTCATCAAACCAGTTAACCGCCGGATAAGCAAATGTATTCCTGCCTGTCTGCTCTGTCATTCTTATTTTCTCTAAGGAGTAAGCCCGTCCACCAAGTGGATCTCTGGTTAAAATTGCTTCGTTGTGCATCTTCATATAAGTTACCGGATCAGCAATATCCAGCATACGGGTAGGTAATGATGCTGATTTTTCGTACCGAATATTTAACGATGCGGCACCCTCCTTTCCTTCTTTCGTCGTAACTAATATAACTCCGTTTGCCCCACGAGCGCCATACAAGGCAGTTGCAGTAGCATCTTTCATTATAGAGAAACTAGCGATATCGTCGGGCTGTAAACGGGCAAGATCCGTAGTTGATAATTCAATTCCATCGATCAAAATCAATGGAGACTTCTTATACCCAAACGTTGTTACCCCACGAACAAAAAACTCAGCATTATCTTTACCTGGTTCGCCACTACGCTGATAGGAAATTATTCCGGGAATACGTCCGGCCAATGCGGAGGTTAGGTTGCTGGCCGGAATTTTCAAATCTGCTGGCCTCACCGTAGAAATGGCAGCAATCACGCTTTCCTTCTTTTGCTTTCCAAAAGCAACAACCGAAACTTCTTCGAGCTCGTCAACCTGTTCGAGCAGGGTAATCTTTAAGTCACGTTGTCCGGTATAGGTTACAACCTGCGACTGCATACCTACAAATGAGACTACAATCTTGTCGCCAACGCTTGCCTTAATTGAGAAATTTCCATCAGAATCGGTAATTGCCCCCCCCGACACTCCTTGAATTGTTACTGTAGTTCCGGGAAGCGGACTTCCGTTTTTGTCAACAACAGTTCCTTTTACAAGATTTTGCAGAGTCAGAGCAACTTCTTCTGTTTGGGTAGTGATCGTTCTATCGGACACCTTTGAGTCGAGTAACTCCAATTGAGTTGGGTTATTCTTTCCTCCTGAAGAGGAGCTTGGAAACTCTTTGCCAAAAAACTGGGAATCAGCTCCGGCAACATTCAAATGTGTAACTAAGACAATGCAAATAATCCAAATTGCCTTGAAAACAATAAAATACTTCACCATCATTCTTCGGAAAGAACGACTTAAATTGTTTTTTTTCATGAATTTGTATAGTTTGTTTAACATTAGGTTCGATCTGTATTCGGGTACAGACCTGTAATTTCATAAATAGAACTCTACGCAATGAAATTTCGGGCAATAGTAGTTTTGTGCGATTAACACCGGCATTAATGAAGAATTAATAAGCGGTTAATTTTATAAAAAAAACACTAATAAAAACATAAAACACTATAGTTAAACGAATTACAAATACAACTTTCGGAGAACAAGAATGGCTAAATTTTAAGTGGTTCTGATTTTTATTCTGAGGTTCTGCTGTACTTTGATTAATTATCTATATTTATAAGTTTGAAAATCAGATTTACGAAAGGTGAAACGAGCCATGACCAAACTTCCAGCACACCGAAGATCAGCAAGCTGGCGAATGGCGAGTTCCATGTGGCAAAAAATACAGATTAAAAGAGTTTATGAAAATTATCCAATTTTTGCTTTGCGTTGTATTGGCATCCATATCAGGTCATGCAATTTCTCAAGGTCTTGGATTCCGGTCAACAGAACAAAGTCATATAGAAAGCAGAACTTCATATACGGTTTTTGCCGAACGAGTACCAAAAATTCAAACCGAACTTATTATTTCATTCGAATTATCTATTCTTGATCCCAATTCATTTGGATTTATCTGCGTTGTTGATGCCGAAGATTCCAATAAAGATTATTCTCTGGCCTATATAAAAGCTGATTCAAAGTTTTCTCACTTAAAGTTAAACCTCAAAGGAGAGGAAAACCTGTTAACAATACCGATTCAATCGTCGCTACTTGGCAAGGGAAAATGGATTAAGGTAGGACTGTCGTTCAACCTAAAAGAAAATCGTATCGAAATGGCTTTAGGTACCGATAAATATGAGGTAAAAAGGTTCGACTTAAACGATTTGATCCACGCTCAAATATTTTTCGGAAAAAATGGGAACATAATAGATGTTCCTTCTTTTGCAATTCGAAATCTAACGGTTAGTAATTCAAAAGAAAAATTCGATTTCAAATTCAAAGAATACACCGGGAATGAGGTTCATGACCAACAAGGAAATGCAATTGGTCTGGTTGAAAATCCAGTTTGGTTAATCAATGATTCATACCACTGGAGGCAACGTTTTACATATTCGGCCAATGAAGTTTTCGCGGTCAATTACGACAGTACAGAGATGAAAATTCGGATTATCGGGAAAGATTCACTCGCTTCTTATGACATCGTAAAAAATACTTTTGAAAAGAAGGCTTATACCAATAAACTACCTGTACCAATAAGGCTGGGAACAAGTTTTTTTTCTCATGGAAAGCTATTTGTTTACGAGGTAAATAATACGCCCGACGAATGTCCAACAATTGCATCATTAGACCTGTCAAGCTATACCTGGGAAAACAATAGCGATTTGAGACTGGATCAACAATTACATCATCACAATGCTTATTTTAATCCGCTAAACCAGCAGCTACTTATCTTTGGCGGATTTGGGAATAACCGCCTGTCCAACACTTTTTACAAGTACAACCTTGCTGAAAACTCATGGAATAAATTAGATTTCACCGGAGATGTAATCACCCCCCGTTTTTTCGCCGGAATGGGAATACAAAATAATAAATTGTTACTATTTGGAGGCGTTGGTAACAAAACCGGAGATCAAAGCATCGGGAAAACATACTATTTCGACTGCTATTCTGTTGACTTGCAAAATAGAAAAATCACGAAACTATGGGAGGTAAACCGGGGTGATGAAAAATTGGTTTCAGCCAGAAGCTTAGTCATTTCCGGCGACAATTCTTCTTTTTATGCGCTTTGTTATCCTGAATACATCCCTAAAACTTTCATTAAGCTTTATAAATACGACATCAAAACAGGCGAACACACAATTCTGGGCGATTCGATTCCAATTATTTCGGAAGAAATTCAGACCAATGCCAATTTGTATTTAAATTCCAGTACAAAAGAACTCTATTGTGTAATACATGAAGTGAGCAAAGGAAATTCGAAGCTGAGCATATATTCCATTGATAATCCTCCGATTTCAACTGATGAATTATATGTAAATCCTCGAAACAATAAAAAACTAATTTATTGGGGGATAGGAATTTTATTTATTGTTGGTTTTTTAGCTGTCGTTTTATTTTGGATGTCAATTTCAAGAAAAAAACGTTTACTTAAAGATCGCCAGACCATTGTTGGAAATCAGGAAAAACGATCAGAACATACTTTGCAACCCAAAAAGAATGCGGTGTATATCTTTGGATTATTCACTGTTTTTAACCGAAGCGGGCAAATTAGCACCCATCTTTTCAGCCCGCAAATAAAACAACTTTTTTTGCTGATTCTTCTTCGCAGCAATAAAGGTGAAGCTGGCATTAGTTCAGAAGAAATTTATAGTCTGATGTGGCCCGATAAACCAGCTAAAAATGCGAAAAACCTGAAGGGCGTAACCATTAATAAATTACGTACCATTTTAAGTGATATCGATGGAATTGAACTTATACTTGAAAATCAACACTTCAGGTTTCAAATAAATGATTCGTTTTATTGTGATTACTTCCATTTAAGATCTTTATATCCATCAATTTCTTCTGAAATAGATGAACATAACAACGAACAATTCATTGAGATAACTTCAAGGGGTGAATTTCTGCAATCAGGCGACAATGAATATTTCGATGTGTATAAACGGGATTTAGCAGATCAGATATTGATTCTCGTACCAGATGTTTTGAATCACTATTTTTCGAAAAACGAATATGCCAAAACAATTGCAATGGGATCGGTGCTTTATAGTGTTGACGAATTAAACGAATGTGCATTTTATTATATTATCAATTCCTATTTGCGCTTAGGAGATGAATCTTCTGCGAAAAAACACTACAACAGTTATATTCTCAGGTATAAGAAGTTACAGGGCGAAGATTATAGCACCCTTTATCCGGAACTAATTAAAATTGCAGCAAAATATTTGAAGAATGTGAAGTAAAGTCTGCCGAAAAAGTTTTTAAATCTGGTGCCACGAAAATTTATTAAACAGGGTTTCTACTCGCTGATTTTGGATAAATTGGGCATGGGTATCAATTGCTGAACTCATTTGAGATGGCCTCGGAAGTCCGACTCTTTGGGCCTGGGGTGAGCGAGTTTAAAATACGACATTATGGTTTGACCATTACTTATTTCTTTTCGATCCAAAAACTCTGCACAACCGGTTCCGCTGTTTTGACTTTCGGTTCAACTGCTCGTCCGTACTGCCAAGCCACTACTGTTACTTTTACCGGAAATTTGCTTCGCGGAGGGATTTTGGTAAATTTCAGTTTCCCATTTTTCACTTCGGCAGATCCTTCCTGAACGTAGAAATAAACCGGCATTCCGCTATTGGACGAAGCCGATATCGTAACCGATTTTGTTCCTTGTTTTATATTCGGAAGTGATCCGAACGTGATTTGCTGATCGATTCCCTCGTTGTTACAAAGCGGAATTCGCATGGTGAATTGCTGAACCGAACTTTTATATTTTTTATCCCCCGGATGACTTGCCAACAGCCAGATTTCGCCGGTGCGACGTTCGTTGTTCATTCCCATACGATAAAAGCGAACCGAAAAAGTGGTGTCGTTCAGCTTTTCAACGGGGCCGCATATCCGGCTAATAGCTGGTTTCCCTTTTCCATGATTGGCTGATAGAACCGAGCGTAAAGTATCTGTGAATTCAGCGCGAAGATGAAAAGTCAGTCCCTCGGCTCCCGGTTCAAACTTGCCAATAATCCGTGCATGTTGTTTTTGATTAAACGGCAGAAGTTGCCTATTCTGACTAAACCCGAGGTACTGCTCTTCCTTACCACGAACCTGCGCATAAAATTTCTCGGTAGTTTCGGCCATTTCCTTGTCGAAGTACCAGAATGCAGCTTTTCTATCGCCTTTATATTCATTGTATCGAGCTTCAGACACCGACGGTTTTTCATCTTTTTTCCATCGCTCTTTCAGCCAACCTTTTTCAGGATCAACAGGAATAAGTTTAACAGGTCGATCAATCGGGCTTTCCATTGGCATCCGGTATTGAACTGCCTTTTTCAGAAAAAGCGACAGGTAATCAACCAACTGATCGGATACATCGAAATGGCCGCGACCGGCATCGCAAAAGAATGAGATTGTGGACTTTGGAAACCTTTGTTGAAAATTTAGCGCAGGCTGAACCCTGTCCTCCCACCATTCGTATTCGCCTTCAACCATTAAACCAGGAACGCCGTCGATAGTACGGTTTCCCCAGTTTGGATTTGGTCGGCCACTTCCGGTGAGCTTGGTCAACGGGGCATCGCCATGAATGGAAAGTACAGCCAAAGTTCTTTCAGGATTCCAGGCAGCGAAATTCCACGGATAACTGGCACAAGCCGAATGACCAATAGGAATAACCGGAGCAAACTCCAATTCACTGTACCCAGATTCTTCAGCCAGTGCTTTCAATATTCCTTCCAATTTTCCACCAGCATCTTTATTAAAATCAAACACCATGTCGATAGCCGGTGTAACCCAAACCTCGGCTATGCCCAGTTCAGCCATTGTTTTGCGGAACCGTGGGTGCTCAAAAATATTTTCCTCCGACATATTATGCTGACCAACAATAACCGCCCGCACCTGTTTGCAATTTTCAGGAATCCAAAGGAATGCCCGGGGGTGTGCATTTGTTTCGCTGGTAACCAATGAAGTTACTTCAACCGACCATTGCCAGACTGCTCCTGCCGACAGCATGGCACTACCCATGAATATTAGCAGAAAAAAAACAGGTGTTACTTTAAATCGCATACGTTATATGGTATTGCCTACACAACAGGTGAATATTATCACTTATTTTCAATTCTGAACCAGTCAAAATCGGCATAACTGCCTTTGCGGATGCCGGGTTCGGCTGTGCAGAACAATCCCACTTTTGAGCCAATCCACAACTCATTTTTTGCCTGATGAACATCGCCTATTGTCGTAAAATCTGTACCGTTTTCGCTGTATGAAAACCGGCAAAGCGCATCCGGAGAAGAAACCTGGACCCGAAGAAAAACTTCGCTTCCTAACAAACGGGCGGTAGCTACTTTTTGCTCCAAACCACCTTGATCCGCGTTTTTGCAGATGATCTGATCCACCTTATAACCAGCTTCATCTTTCGAAATAGCCAGATAACTGTAATCATTTCCATTTACGATAAGTCCGGCTTGTTTGCCTTGCCAGACATCCCATTCAATCGTCAGTTTCACTTTGGTAGTTGCTGTAAAATCTGGCGCCGGAAATTTTTGCATCAGTAGGTTTGGAACATTCCAAAGCGGTTCATTTTCTTTGCTTTTAGGATATGCGAATAAACGCAAATAGCCTTTTCCCCTCAGGAGTACATACCAATTGATTCGCTCGTTTGCTGCCCATTGCCACTGTAATCCAAGGGTATCGCTGTTAAATTCATCGCTTTCATGCGGCGAACTAACCGGCCAGATTTTACCTACATTCGGTTTTTTGTAGCTTGAAACTGGCTCACCACAACCATCACCGTCTTCATCGATGCCCATTACCGGCCAACCTTCTTTCCAGTTAATGGGCTGCAAATGAATGATGCGACCATAAGCGCCTTTGTCCTGAAAGTGTACAAACCACGACTCTTCGGTTTGTGTTTCAACCCAGGCTCCCTGATGCGGACCGTTGATATTTGTATTTCCATGTGCCAAAACGACTTTTTCTTCATAAGGCCCATAAATATTCTTCGATCGCAACACCAGTTGCCAACCTTGCGTAACGCCACCTGCAGGGGCAAAAATATAATAGTAACCGTCTTTTTTATAGAATTTGGGGCCTTCAACTGTTTTGTGGGCATCGTGGCCATCGAACACATGCTTGCCTTCTCCCGTAACCTTTGTTCCTTCCTGATTCATTGGCCAAACCGTTAGCAGGCTGTTTATTCCCGAACGACTTGCAGCCCAGGCGGTAATCAGATAAGTTTTACCGTCTTCGTCCCAAAGCGGACTAGGATCAATAATTCCTTCTCCGGGCATTACCAGAACCGGTTCTTCCCATTGGGCGAAAGGGTCTCTGGTTTTCACCATGTAAATACCAAAATCAGGATCACCCCAATAAATGTAGAATTCACCTTTGTGAAACTTGATGCAAGGCGCCCAAACACCTTTCCCGTGTTGCGGAATACTGAAAATCTCATCTGGAAAATTTCGTTTCAGGGCATAATTTATGATTTGCCAATTGACCAAATCTTTGGAATGCAGAATCGGTAAACCCGGAGAGCAGTTGAAACTGGAAGCAGTCATAAAAAAGTCATCTCCAACCCTGACTACATCGGGATCTGAATAATCGGCATGCAGAATTGGATTTTTGTAGGTTCCATCGCCGTTATCGGCAGTCCAAACCTGCGAAATAAAGGTGCGTTTTTCGACTGTTCCTGATTTTTGTGATTGTGGAGAACAAGATTCCATCAGCACACAGAACCCAACCGAATATTTCAATATTGAAAAAAAATTGATCATCTCTTTTTTTACCTGTCAATTGTTTTTGAGATTGCTGTTCTCATATACTTCACGCACCATCATTGGTAAAACGGGACTGCTGTAAAACGATGAGAAACCTTCCTGATTTGCCTTTTCTACATTTACATGGGTAATGAAAAACCCATACGAATTCGTTGTTTTGTCGATCCACGGATAGGCGCCTGCCCAACCCGGACTGCTGATCAGCACCGCATTTCCAACAGAATCCAGTTCTTCACGCCATTCGCCTAAACCATAGATTCCATTGTGCATTTCAGCCCTTACTCCTTCCACAAATTCGTGTTCGGTCACCTTCGCTTCTCCAATCTGATCGGTTTGCATTTCTTTAATAGCCGCTTCAGACAAAACCTGCTTCCCAAAGAACTCCCCGTTGTTGAAAATCATATTCAGAAAGTTGGCATAGTCATGCAATACGGTTCTTGCACCACCACCCAGCATCGGACTATGTCCACCGCCCTGATGAACCGGCGTGAAATGGGTATTTTTCATGCCAAGTGGTTGGGCAATTTTTTCCTGAAAAAGGGTTTCCCAGTCTTTGCCGGTTGCCAGCTCTGCCATTCGTCCTCCAACCTGCATGGCCAAACCGCCATAATAGAATTCGGTGCCGGGAACTGCTTTTGCTGGTAACCCGACTATTTGTGCAACCGATTCTTTCAACGTTTGATAATCGTCGCGGTGAGCGCCTTCAGGCTGGTAATCGGGATAACCGGACGTATGCGAAAGCAATTGTCGCAAAGTTGCGGTTCCTTTTACATCGGTAAATTCAGGCAACCGCTTATTTACCGGATCGTTCCATGAAAGTTTTCCTTCGTCAACCACAGCAGCAATTGTAGCTGCAACCAGCCACTTTCCGGCGGAAGCAATATAAACTACTGAATCAGGGGTGTAATTTCCGTAGAATTTATTGTGAATAACCTGATTGTCTCTGGCAATGATCAATCCGGCACCGTGGTAATAACCGCTATCGATCCATGATTGAATTTTCCGGTCAACCGTAGAAAAATCGTAGTTTTTGTTGATCTGAGTTTTCTTTCCGGTACAGGCAACTGCCATCAGAAAACAAACAAAAATAGCTGGTAAGGTTATTTGCATCTTAAATATTTTCAAGTCAATCAATACGAATTATTTTTTGAACACAATCCCTTCAACATGTTCACCCACGAGAATACGGGCCATGTCGGCAGTCCTAAACCATTTGGGCTTGTCAGGCATATTGTCGGTAATTAGTTTCCCATTGATGACCAGATTCTCGAAAACCACATTTTTCACTTTGCGTTCTTCGTTGTAGCCCGAAATGATCGAGATCTCGGAGTTTTTTCCATTGTAGGTAATGTTTTTGAATAAGACATTTTCAATTCCACGACCCGGCGATGTGCAATATTTGCTGTTGTAAAAAACGCGGAGGTTTACCAACTGCCCCTGCCTGAAATCTTCAACCCGAATGTCTTCGAAAACCACGTTCCGAATCAGGTTGTTATCTCCGGCATTAATACTCAGGCAACCCTGATAATCAACCTGAACCTCGCGATGATCAAGAATATCGATATTCGAATAACGGATGTCTTCAATTACATCAGGTTTGGGCGTATTGCCATGCGTTCCTATCAGAATAGGATGAGCCACATCGGCCCATAAAGTCGAGTTTTTCATGGTAATATTGCGGCATCCACCTTCAAACCCTTTGCGGGTAGCGTAAACCGTGGTACAATCATCGGAATTGCGGCAAAAAACACCATCGAACAACACGTTGTTGCTGGCAAACACATTCATGCCATCGCCCCATCCGTAATAACTGATGCTTTTAACATTGCGGATGGTCACGCTGTCGGAACCTCCAGTGGCACACTGAGTGCAAAAAATTCCTTCCACCGTAATGTTTTTCGAGTTGGCAATCATCACACCCATTTTTACGGAATGGTCAATCATTCCGCGACCCAGCAGTTTGGCATTGTTGACTCCTTCAAAAAGAACCTGTCCCATTAAAATCGCTCCACCAGCCAGATAAACTGTTTTGCCGGACGGAACATTAATTTTACCGTTTTCCAGCTTGTGAATTCCAGGTCCGAAATAGATCAGACTGGTATCTTTTTTATCCGGAATAAACTCATCAATAGGATTGGCAAATAATTGCAGATTGTGAAAAATATCGCCGTTTACTTCTACAGAAAGATTGCGTGGTTGCGAAAGTTTAAAGCTTAGCGTATTGCCCTTTATTTCTGGAGATATTCCGTAGGATAACGGCCTGATACGCGCAGTTTGAATAGCACCTTTGTTACTGGTGACAGAAACTTCCACTTCTCCCGAAAAATCGAAATAACTCATCGACGAGTTTTCGATCACATGTTTGGTTCCCCGCACTTCGTCAACTTTTACCAAGTATTCCGCCAGGTCGTTCCATTCTTCGCCGGGAATACGGACTTTCACTGTAAAATCGCTGTTCAGCGGAGCCCCTTCAGGAGCCGGATAAACGACTAGCTTATTGTTGGAATAGGCGGAATTAAGTAAGAGAAATAATGCTGATAGGATTGTGATTGTTCTCATTAATCGCTTTTTTAGTTGATCATTCATAGGTAGTTTTATTTTTTCAGTCAGGGTTATGAGGGAGTCAGGGCTTCACGGCACGTAAAGCCCTGACTTTCATTTCGTATCCAGCCCCTATCTATTCACCATCTTTTTCAATCGCAACAAAGCCTCAAGATAATAATAATCGGCGTAATTGATCGAGGCATCGATTTCCGTTCCGTTGGGCCGGTGGCCAGTTGAATGCAGTAGAAAAGCCTGGTTTTTGTCGCCGCTTAAATATTCAGGAGTTGAAAGTTTTGCCAGCAAAGTTACAGCAGCATTTTTATATTTGGCTTTAGCTACTTCATCTCTTACCAATCCTGAAAGTTCCAACATTCCTGAAGCTGCAATAGCCGCAGCCGAGGCATCTTTGGATGTATTTGTAATAGCCGGATCATCAAAATCCCAATATGGAATCCCATCTTCAGGCAGTCGCTCAATGAATTTATCGGCCAGTTTTTGAGCGGTTTCCAGAAATTCGGGTTTGCCTGTTTCGCGAAAACACATCGAATAACCATAAATCCCCCAGGCCTGGCCACGCGCCCACATCGAGCTGTCGGCACATCCCTGATGGGTAACCCCTTTGATGAAATGCCCGTCAACCGTGTCGAAAACTGCCACATGAAAAGTAGTATAATCCGGACGAACGAGCGTTTTTATGCAGGTTTCTGCATGTTTCACCGCAATGTCGTAATGATTTTGCGTGCCTCCGTTTTTCGAGGCCCAGAATAATAATTCGAGGTTGATCAAGTTATCGATAATCGTATTGTGCGGCCAGTTCATCTTAGCACGCATGGCCGGCCATGAAAGAATAGTACCGACTTGGGGATTGAATAACGTTATCAGCGAATCGGCCGCCGCGAGCAAAACCTTGTGATACGCTGAATCTGGTTTCAGGCGATTACCATTGCCATAACTACAATAGAATATAAAGCCAAGATCATGATTATCAACTGGTACATCCAATACGCTATGCAATGGTCCGGTAAATTTTTGGGCATTTTCTAAAATAGAAGAATCACCTGATGCTTCAAAAGCGTACCATAAAATGCCTGGCCAAAAACCGCTGGTCCAATCATGGATCCCAACTTTGTTCCACCGGGTTTGTCCAGGGTAAATATTTCGGGGCAGACTGTCGGCTGCGGTCAAACTATTCATTGTGGCTACTGTTTTTGCGACACAGTAATCCAGCATTTTTCTTGTATCAATCGCTTTTGCATTTTTCTTCCCCGTGCTGCACGAAGCAACTGCAATCACTGTTGCCAAAGCTATTACGGTCAATTTAACGATCTTCATGATTCCTATTTTTCGGTGTTAATTTTTATGGATTGATAAGGGAGCGCAGGTAATTCGAACTCAATGATTTGTTGTGTACCAACTTTTGATCTTTTGCCTATTATTTTGATATCTCCGGCTGTCAGAATTATTTTTCCAGAGGAATATAGGTCTGGAACAGACAGTTTAACCGGAGCTTCTGAGGTAAAGCTTAATTTGCTGCCTTCCAGGGCTATTGCTGAAGAAGTATTTTCTTTGCTTTCGATTGTAAAACCTTTGGCCGAAATCAAGGTTCCGTTGCCCATAAAAAGGCTAAAATCTTTGTCAGTTTCGCTGATTACAGCATAAGTGGCGCTGGCCGACATGGCGTTGTAAGTAACTTTTTCTTCTTTTGATGAAGAAAAAACATAGTCTTTCCGGCCTGATTTACTTTCCACAATCAAGCCAACAAAATCAAGTGAAACATTATTTACTTCAAAAGCTACTATCGAGCGGATTGACTGACCTTCTTTTTCTGTTGTAGGTTCGAAAACCGAGACAAACGGGCGGTTCCATGCTTCTCCGTGCTGGCGGGCTGCTATCGTCAGGAAAGGTTCTTCGTCCACTTTGTATGGAAGTTTGTGATTGCCGCGAAACGATTTGGCTGGTGGGGCTTTGATTGAAAAAACCTCCCGATCGGGATAACCTTTCATCCATAAATTCATGGATATGTGGTTTCCGTCGGGCATCGCCATTTTCCAAACAGCCTGATAATCCTTGTCGGTTTTTACCGATTTCTTGTCCCATAGATAATCCAGGGCGAACAGGTGACCACCGACAAATGCCATATCATTGCTGGGTTTCAGGTCGAACGGTTGCCCTTTCGCATCATGGATAATGAGTTCCTGCCCCAGATTGTGGTAAAAATAATCGTGGTATTTATCGTCTTTTCGTTGCTTTTTCGAGCGGAAAACATCGATGTAATAACCAGTTTTTTCGCCTGTCCGGACAATACTCAGAAAACGGTTTTGATCGCTTTGGCTTTCCGGTTCCAGAAAATAAACCTCAGAAAAAGTAATATCAGGATAAAAGCCTTCTTTTTGTCCTGATTGCGGATAACAGCTCAGCAAATCAAACGGATGATTACTCAACATTTCAGGATACTTCGAAATGCCATCGACCATCACGGTATTGTGTGCCGGAAATTGCGAGTAGTATTCCAAATAAGGAGCCTGAAAATAGGTAGAACCGATGCCCGATTCGGCGCCCAGCACATAACCTTTGCCATAAAGTTCGATTGAAACTCCGTTGGCATGGGCATGGTTTCCGAGCGATGCCACCTGCGAAATCATCAGGCCATTTTCCTTGTTATCGTATCCGTTTCGCTGAACAAACCAGCTCACATTGGGTGCATAAAATGTTTGGGTGAGGTAATCTTTCAAGTTCCCTTTTCCAATCGTTTTATCCAGTTCGAGCGGCTTGCCGGTAAAGAAAGAGCTGATTTGAGGTGCCAGCTTTTGCGAGGCTTCGCTTTGTTCCGCATCTGGCTCAAACAGCTTGTACATGCGGGTAAACAGCGTTTCGTCCTCTTTATTTCCATGCTTCTGAGCCATGCGAATCATATCGCTAAAAGCCTCGGTATTAATTTCACCGTAATAGGTATCGCCAAAAGCCGTGATCCTATTGTTGGGGAAAAGATACTGCGGCAACATTTTCACTGCTTTCTGCATCACCGGCGTATATGGTATCAGGTTCTGAGTAAACGTATTATCGTAATCGCGGATAAAGTTGGTCAGGTCTTTGGTTACCCCTTGCGAATAGCCAGGGCATTCTGCCCATACCCCCGTATTTGGATCGTAACCGTATTTCATGAATTTGGTTAGCGACCATTGCCGGGTAGAATTTTTGTTCAGGATATAATCGATGTAATATTCACGTCCTTTGCCATCAGCATAGGTTTTGTTGTCTTCCAGCACCATTGCCACTTTCAGAATAAATTTTGCCTGATGAAGGTTCCAGTTATTTTGAGGAACTCCGTTTTTTATGGTGATATCGATCCATTTTTTAAAGGTTTCCGCATAGATTTCAGTTTTACCCGAATGATTTTTCTGAATATACGGTTGAAGGAAATCATACAGATATGCCAACTCATTGAGTATCCGCTCCTGAATAACTTCAAAAGTGGAGAGTCCGACCAAAGTCTGGTTGTGGCTGTTGTTCAGGTCGATCGGTTCGTTGCGGTAGTACATTCCCACCATGTAGGTATCGAACAAATCAAAGGCGAAGCGGGCATATTTTTCGTCACCAGTCAGCCAATACACAAACGCTGCATCTTTTCCCAAACCCATGATCTGCTCGTTAATACTTTCGATGCCCGAAGCATTGGCCTGTTCGCCCCACTCCAGCGGTTTTCCTTCTTTCTTCGTATTGTGAAAATACACGCCTTTGGTATCGTCCATATAAGGAATAATATCCTCGAGTTTAGGGCGACTGTAAACCGAAGCTAACCCGCGCGTACTGCCAAAACGAACGGTCGGAACAGGCGCTTCCCCGTCGGCATGAGAATACACCCCACCTTTGATGTAAACGTTGGTGGCTTTACTTTTCCAGTACATCATCAGGCGCGAGGGCATCCAGGTTGGATCGGTTACGTGTTGATTCACATAGTGGTCGATCCGGTTGTTAATTCCCTGCATGACTTCTTTTGCCCAGACTTCGGTTTTAATCTGCTGCTGCAGGTTTACTTTTTCTGAGTTTTTTACCAATAAACGTGGATGACCTTGCGGCAAATTTTGCGGCAAAGGGATAACTGTTTGGGCATTCAGCAAGGTGAAGCCGGCAAAGAGCAAGATGAGTATTGTAAATATTTTTTTCATCTGTCTATAATTTGTTTTTTAATTGCCAGATGGAACTCGCCATCATAGTCATACTCCTGTGTGTGGTTATCTCTCATGGCTCGTTTCATAATATTGGTTCTAACCAGATTGCCAAACCGCCTGATGGCAATAGCTCGGGTTGTAATACTGTTTTAGATGAAATTATTAGAGACTCAATTTTCACCTGAGTTTTCGTTCGCAAAGTAGGATCGTCGGAATAAACTTGTGCCTTGTATTTTTTGTCTTTGGGGAGAAAATCAAATGAAAGTGACAATTTTCTTGTGTCAATATTGGTGATGGCGCCTACAAACCACTGCTTATCATTGCGGCGCGCTACAACAGCATATTTGCCAATTTCGCCTGAAAGAACTTTTGTCTCATCCCAAACGGTTGGCAGGTTTCTGAAAAAAACAGTTTCAGGAATGCCAGCAAGTATTTCAGGTTTATCGTACCAGTAAAGTGTTTGAAGCGGACTGAAATAAACCACTCCGAGCGCCAATTGATGAGCATGGGTAGTTTTCAGTCGTTTGTCCATATAACAAATTGTGTAATCTCCGATTCCTCCAACGTAGCGGGTAAAAGGAAGAACTGTATTGTGGGTTGCATCGGGAAATTCTTCGTTGCCGCGGATTCCTTCTACTGTAACCATATTGGGCCAGGTACGGTTTTCGCCGGTGGTGCGAAAATCATCGTGAATGTTAACCATCAAATGGTTATCGGCTGCCAACTGAATGGCTTCATGCAGCCAGCTAGTCCAGCGATGTGAACCAACCTGAACAAAGCCGAATTTCACGCCGGCAATTCCCCATTTTTTGTAAATCGGGAAAATTTCACGCATTTGTTTCAGCAGTGCCTGTTGGTTCACATATAGCCAGACACCCACGCCGCGCTCTCTTCCGTAGGCAATCCATTTTTGAAGGTCGAGATCGATCGCCACTTTCGAAGCATCCGAATTAAAATCGAAAGCCGGGCCATACCATTTCCAGTCGTAAAGAATGTATTGCAGCCCATTCTCTGAGGCAAAGTCGATACATGCTTTTGTGTTTTCTTTGGTTTGGGCAATCTCGCGCATAATTTTGCCCGGTTTGATCCAGTCGGTATTCGCAATTTTAGAGGGTTCGTTCAGGTTTAGCAGAATGAAATTATTTTCGATCAACTGTCCTGGTTTTTCGGCAGCCATAATTACGCGCCAGGGAGTGCTGAAAGGAGTAATCGCATCCACCGGAGTCCAGAGTGAAGTGATCAAAGTTCCTGGCTGTCCGGGCTTTACCTTGAATTTAGCACGGCTATAATCGATCATCTGCGCTTCAGCCAGCGCCACAAATAAACCATTTGGCAGTTCGCAGGTGAGCGGGCGTTCCGACTCGTCGATCCAGTTTTCCAACGGCAATAAATCGTAAGGGGCTTGTGCCCAGCGGTGAACCCAGGCTTTGGTCCCTTGTGGCATCACAAACTCACTGTTTTCCTGAAATACGCGATAATACAAGCCTTTCGGATTTAACGGGAAATGGTAGCGAAAAGCTACGCCTTCGTTGTAGGCACGGATTTCTATCTGAAGCTGATACCCTTTTTTGTCTCGCTTTTCAAAAAGAAAAGAGGATTGGTTATAATGATCAGGAACAGAACTTCGTTCTCCAAAAGCATTGCGCCAACGGGTAACTACCGAAGTATCTTTCTGTGAAACAAAATCCATGTTGCCCACAAAGTGGTAATCCGCATCGGGTTTGATAGCCATGGCCAATTCGGAAACATGGTTATCGAGCACAATGTCCAGTTCTGACTTTTCGACAATTGGTTTGTTTTTGTAACTGACACTGTAAAACAGTTGCAAATTATCATTCGTTTTCAGGGTTGAAAAAGCAACTGAATAGTTTCCATCAGGAGATTTTACCTCAAAATTTTCAGCAAGAATCGGTAATGAGAATACAATACCTGATAAAAACAGCAAGGTTATAAGTAGTAATCGGTTCATGGTTGGTTATTTGTTGAAAAAGCAGCCGACAGCAACATCTTTAAATTGACTGTCGGCTGCTTAAATGATTAATATTCAATAAAATTCAGAATTATATTCGATTACCAACTTGGATTCTGTTTTAATTCCGGATTTAGTTTAATCTGATCGGTAGGAATTGGTTGTAAATAATTCTTCAAACTGAATTTCCGGTTGGTAGCCTCATCAGCAATTACAGCACCAACTTTTGTGGGTGCAAAACCCGGATAAGAGTAAACTATATCTTTAGAAAGTATATGAGTTGCAAAAGCTGACTCGGTATAGACAGGTTTGTTGTCAAGAGGATTGATTAATGTCTTAATATATGAGTCAACGCCATTGGATACAAGGTATCCACCGCACTTAGGCTGTCCTGCAAGTTCTTCAACTGCAATGCCCCATCGGCAAAGGTCGGCCAAGCGTTGTCCTTCGCCATAAAGTTCTATCGCACGTTCGCGGCGAATTTCACCAAGCATTGTCAATTGCACACCCAGACTGGCAGCTTTAGCGACAAGTGCAGCATTTAACGGAGCCACACCGCCACGGGCACGAACTTTATTTACCGAATAATCAAGATCAGCATCTGAAATAGATCCGTTCCCCAATTCGCAAGTTGCTTCAGCAAAAATTAAATAAACTTCAGGAAGACGAATATGCATGAAATCCATCCCTTCATCACCAGCTGTTTTTACAGAAGCCAACTCACTACGGAATTTCCGTCCTCCGGCACTGGCGCCAGAATAAGTTCTGTAATTTGGAACATTCAAATAGGATGCTTTCGATAAAGTCGTAATATCCACATCATACTGAGCTCCTGTTCCGTACATTCCCCATCCCCATACATATCCCAACACCGGATTTACCATTGCAGTATATCTGTAGTCGCGGTTTTTTAGTTCAGCATTCATATCGGTGTATCCTTTAAATAAAGGTGAGATATGTACAGGTAAACCATCAGTACAAAGATACATGTCAGCCAGTTTTTGTGTCATTGACGCAGGCCATGTGTGAGTTAAATTGGTAGCAGTCTTCCGATTAACAGCATCGTAAACGCTTCTGTAAATAGATTCTTTGTTTGATGCTTTGGTTAAGCCAGCAGGATTTGATGTGGCACCTTCAAGGTTAAATAAGTAATAATAACTGTTGTGAGCATACATTTCAGGATTTTTCACTGAAATTTTGCTGCTGACATCTTCCACCCCCATCCAAAGTGCAAACTGGTTGCCGTCGATAATCTCTTTGGAGAGATTTTTAGCCATGGTCAAAAACTCAGTAACTGATGGATAGCCACTTGGCTTAGTACTGCCCGCTCCAGCCGATGTTCCATCACCATCAGTTTTGGTACCTACATATTTGTCCCAGGTACCGGCATACAAACAAACCCTGGCCTTGAATGCTTTAGCAGCTTCCAAGGTAACATGTCCATCATTGCCCGTAGAAACAACTGTTATTTTAGCCAATTTAGCAATGGCCACATCAAGGTCGTCAACAATCTGTTTTATAACTTCGTAACGTGAGTTTCGTTTTCCCAACACAATTTCGTCATTGAGCTGGGTTACTTTAATTGCAATTGGAACTCCGCCAAAACGCTTCAATAAAAAGAAATGCTGCCATGCCCTAAAAAAATAGGCTTGCCCAATGGGACCGGCAATTTCGTCTGGTTTACTATAAGCTTCACCTTTTTCAATAACCTGATTGATCGTGCGCAACCATTTGTAAGGCGTATCCCAATATTGATCGGCAGTACCGGCAGCATTGGTTCCATCAACCTCAGCATTCCCAGCGGATACAATATCGGTACCCCAATCATGATTAATTGGGTAGGTTGTATTTCCATTGAAGGCATAAACATTTGTATGCAGGTTGTTGGCAGCATACTCAAAATCTGATAATTTATCAAAATAGATAGCTTCGGACTCAAAATCTGTTGGTTTCAGATCCAGAAATTTATCTTCACAACCAATTAGCAATAAAACTCCCGTGAACAGGGCATATATGATTTTATTTGTTTTCATCTGTTTATAATTTGTTTTTAATTGTCAGATGGAACTCGCCATGGATAATCATCCTTCAGTGTAAGAGTATCTCTCATGACTCGTTTCATATTATTCTATATTAATTTATTACACATTAAAAGGTCAAATCAATACCAAAAGAGAGCGTGCGGCTATATACGTCAACATTTCCCTGTCCTGATGCTGACTTGCTTTCCGGATCAAAGCCATCCTTCACATTCGAGATTTCGAAAAGATTTTCTCCGGATACATACAATCTGAGTTTCTCAATATTAACTCTATCTAATAACGACTTAGGCAATGTATAACCTAAAACAATACTCTTGGCTCTTGCATACCAGCAGTTGTTTACATTGATATCGTTGTATTGTTTATAGTTCCAGGTCGTCCGGGAACCGCCTTTCCAACCTGACATAATAGGGTAACGTGCGTTGGTATTTTCCGGTGTCCAGGTTTTACCCCAATACGTGCTATTCTGGTTGGTGTAAATGGCAAAGAATGGTGCCGACAAAAGACCTTCGCGTATAATATACTGTTGGCCCACTCCTTGAAAGAACATAGAAAAATCGAAATTTTTATACTTAGCGCTCAAATTAGCACCAAATAAATAATGAGGATTGGCATCGCCATAATAGTTTAGATCATCGGTTGTAATTCTGCCATCACCGCTTGTATCAACCTTTTTCACACAACCTGGAGTCAATTGGTTTGCTGTTCCTTGCGCTGGATGAATACCTCCAGCCAATTTTGTAATTTCAGTATAATAGGCGTTCACTTCTTCTGTTGTTTGAAGATAACCATCCGTTTTGTACACGTAAATTGCATTCAACGGCTTGCCTTCTATAAATGAGTTTCCACCTACTTTATTGTTAACCCCATAGCCAATAGCAATAGCTCCTGTATAATTAGTAATTTCAGTTTTTGCATCAGATAATGATACCCCAACCCGATAACTAAAATCAGAACCAATTTCATCGTCCCAGTTCAGTTCCAATTCCCAGCCTTTGGCCACAAAGTTCCCATTGTTTGTTTTAGGGGCAGAAGTCCCCAATACTGAAGGATAAGTCATTGAAATCAACATCCCGATATTCTCACGGTTATAGAGCTCAAATGTGCCGCTTAAACGGTTATTCAACACAGCGAAATCTAGACCTAAATTCTTGGTTGCCACGCGCTCCCAGGTACGTTCATTGGAGGTCATGGATGAGATCCATGCTGTATTGATCTTCGTTCCATTAAAACCAAAAACAGTAGTACCTTGAGAAATTCCGGAAATATAATCGTATTGACCAATTCCGGTTTGAGAACCGGTTTCGCCATACGAAGCACGTAATTTCAGGTTGCTAAAAATGCCCATATTTTTTACAGGCGCATATTCCGAAATACGAATACCTCCCGAAATACCAGTAAAATTAGCCCATCGGTTATCGACATTAAAACGAGATGAACCATCGCGGCGGAATTGACCTTCCAAAAGATAAATTCCCTTGTAGTCATAATTCAATCGGGTTAAATATGAAATTAGTCCTTCCTGATTACTACCTCCGGTAGATTCAGCTGTTGTAGCATCTCCCAGATTGATATCATCCAACTCATTAACCAGCAAATTCTTACGGAAACCATAATATTTATGGTAATCATTCTGTTCGGCAGTCATACCCGCCATTACTCCAACGTTGTGGCCAGCAAAATTACGGCTGTAATTAACAAAGGCATTGTATGATTGGAAGAGCACATCTTCATTGGTGTTCTTCACCCAGCAATCGCTCGGACTTGTTACTTTACTTATTGCGCCGGAAGTTCGGGTATAATCAGGGGCAGATGTTGAACCTACAGTTTCGCCCGACCAGTCGTACATGGTAACAGCAGTAGAACGATCAATTTTTTTGTGATTTCTGATGCGAACATTCGCGCTTCCATTGACCGAAAGTCCTTTAGTAATCTGGTCTAAATTCAATGTCACTTTTCCACCCAGTCTGATAAATTGTTCGGTGTCATTGTTCCTTCCACCTTCAATTAATCTCGACAAAATATTATTGCTTCCGAAAGTATCGTAGAATTGTCCGTATGGATTATACATCGGGAAAACATAAAAATCCTGTATTCCTTCGCCAATACCTTTATTAGGGGTACTTACGGTACGGTTGTCAAATGAAACATTGAACTCAGTTTTGATCCAATCATTGACTTTATAGTCAACATTGGTCCTGAAATTGTATTTTTTCTGACCATCATAAACTACATCAACCAAAGAACGGTCGTTGGCATACCCCAAAGATGTCATCACCTTCAGGTCTCCTGTACCGCCACTAAGTGTAATGTTGTGAGATTGCCCCCAGGTATTGCCATAAACTTCCTCAAACTGATCGACACTTGGATCTAGATGACGCCATTTACCACCTTCAACACCTTCATAAACCTCGCCAGCAGCGAGTGAGCGCCATGCAGCCTCGCTCCACATCCACCAACTATATTGTGGCTGACCATCTTTCAATAAAGCATAAGCGTCATTTTCAGTTGCATGGATGAACATCTGTCCCCAGGTAGCGCCGTCTGCAACAGGAAATTCATTCCCGATATAATTAAGATGCGCACTTCCTGAATATGTAATTTTGGTTTTTCCTTCTTTACCCCTTTTAGTAGTAACAATAATAACACCACCACCAGCTTTGGTTCCATAGATTGCAGCCGCTGCATCCTTAAGTACAGAAACACTTTCCACATCATTGGGGTTAATTTGTGAAAGTTCCCAATCGTATGCTTCCAAACCATCAACAATAATCATCGGGTTCGTTTTATTTACCGAGATTCCTCCTCGAAGTGAAATCTCAGTACCTTCATTCCCTGGGCGGGAAGAAGTACGGGTGATTGTCAGACCAGGAATAGTACCCTGTAGTGCAGAAGCGATGTTGGTTGTGGCTTTACCTTTTAAAACCTCTTCACCTTTCACCTGAGCTACAGAACCGGAAAGTGTCGCTTTTTTCTGAGTTCCATAACCTACTGCAACCACTTCCTCCAACCCAATGGCTTCTTCGGAGAGTGTTACATCCATTTGCGTTTGATTGCCAATGACGGCTTCTGTCGTTTTCATTCCTACAAATGAAAATATCAAAACCTTGGCAGTTTCAGGTACGCTAATCGTATAGGTGCCTTCGCCGCTGGAAATTGTTCCGACAGTAGTTCCTTTTACCGAGACCGAAACGCCTGGAAGTGGCAATCCGCTACTATCAATAACTTTACCCTTTATCGTTTTGCCTTGTTGGGCAAAAACCTGAGAAAACGCGAGCATAACAATCAAAACAATCGTGCCCAACGTTGAAAACAGCTTTCTTAGTTTTTGGCTATTCCCGTCGGGGCATTCATACAGATTTTTTTTCATAAATTTTAATTGTAAATGTTAAACATTAGATTCGTAATTTTTTAGATCGGTTACCTTCAAACAAAAATTGACTTTATTTGAAGTTTTACATTTTAAGCGGAATTGTTCCCTTTGCACAATGTAAATTTAAGGTTAAACCAGCGTGACTTCAGCGTTAATAAACACTAAAAAAGTGCCAATTTATAAATTGGCACTTTGAGTCTAATAAGATCAAATATCTAACAATCAAATATTTAAACTTCATTCAGCGGAGGTGTTAAAAAATGTTGGTTCCATTTTTTTTTGGCACCTAAAAACTTTCGATTTTGACGGATTTTTTTCAATCTAATGGTTGGAACTACCAATTTGTTGACTTGGCGGTTACCCTTGTATCCAGAAATATCAGATTTCTTTGCGTAATACTTTGATTTGGGATTCAGGGGGTTTCTGTTATTCGGATTGTTTGAGCTCTTTTTGATAATCGGCAGGAGTTTTGCCAGTCACATTTTTAAAGATTCGGTAGAAAGATGTTTTCGAGTTAAAACCGCACTGCTCTGCAATAGCTAAGAGAGTAAATTTCTGATAGTCTTTATCCTCCATGCGTCGTTTTACTTCTTCAACGCGGTATTTGTTCACAAAATCAGAAAAGCTATGATTTAGATCCTGATTCAGTACTTGTGAAATATCATGAATCGGATAATTTATCTCAGTTGCAAGATCGGCTAATTTCAATTCTGAATTCAGGTAGGGTTTCTTTTCATCCATATATCGTTTTAAATCATTAATGATAGATGAACTCAGGACTTCAGGAATTTTTGTGCCCCCATATTTTTCAAATTTCTGTGGTACCTCAACAATACTTTTTCCGGCTTTCTGAAGCTTTTTAATGTAATTGATCACTAAATAAGCGCCGACAAAAGTCAATAGTATAAGTAACCCATAAAATAAAGGAGACTTAAACAATGATCGATGGATGAGAATTGGCAACTCAACATTATTGGGTGAGTGTATTTCAGTATCATTGGTGTTTCTTACCATGAAGGTATAACTGCCGGGTTGCAGCTTTTCATAAAACACCGTATTATTACTTCCATTATTTCGCCATTCATTGTCAAATCCTTCTAACTTGTACTGATAGTCATTATCATCTGGATTGATGTAATTAAGCGCTGTAAAACGAAAACCTATACTGTTAGAACGATCATTCAACCGGATTTCATCGGTCGCCTCAATGGCCTGTTTTAATGTTGATTCCGGTCCTGGATTAACAACTTTGCCGAAAAGATAAAAATCGGTTAACCTTATTTTTGAATTCTGGCCGGTACCTACAGCATCAGAAGGCATAAAATAAACCAAGCCCTTTTCATTGCCGAAATAAAGTGTCCCATCCTGTGATAAATAGGCAGATGCGGGTGTAAATGCAAGACTTGGAAGTCCATCGGACAATGAAAACTTTGTGAATTTATGCGACTGCGAATTTAACTTGCAAAACCCTTTCAATGTGCTTATCCAATATTCTCCCGCACTGCTTTCAATGATTGCACAAACTGAATTGTCGGGAAGTCCGTCCGTATCGTGGTAAGTTTTGCTCATTGTCAGTTCTGAATCAACCATAATCAACCCACCCCTTTCAGTACAGATCCAGATATTCCCGGCCTGATCTTCATAAACATAATTTATTTTGAAATTATTCACAGCAGTTTTGGGCAGTTCAACTTTTTCAAGCAGGTCGTTTTTTATATTTACGACAGATATTCCAAACATGGTTCCCATCCACAACCGGCCTTTGGAATCAAAAGAAATTTCAAATATCTCATCACAAATCAAGCTGCTGTCTTGCTTGTTAAAATTAACTATGCTTTTGTCTGATGGAGAATATTTGTAAACACCATTAAAAGTTGCAATCCATAGATTCCCGTTTACATCGGTATCGAACGCATAAGCATTGCCCTGCAAAAAGGTTGCGCTGTCAAAAAAAGGTTTAATACGTTGTTCTGCTAATGAAAACCGGCTAATACCGCCTCCATAAGTACCAATCAAAATATCTCCCATGAATGGATACACAGCTAGAATAATGTTTGATCTTAGTCCGTTTTTATCATTCAGGTCCGAATGATAAAATTTGGCGACACCATTTTTTTTAATCTGAATAAATCCGTTTCTGGTTCCGAAATATTGAGTGCCATCAGGAGCAAAATAAAACGAACGGATGCTTTTATTGGCTTCAGAATAAGCTGAAGCAATTGGATGGAGTTTAAAATTTCCAGCTATACTTTTAGCAAAATTAACCCCGCTGGAATAAGTACCGATCCAATACCGGTTATTTTCGTCGAGATAAAAGGAGTAAATTGAATTAGAACTGATGGAGGACAGATTATTCTCCTGCGTTTCGATGCTCTCAACAATACGAGTCCGGACATTAATCACTTTTAATCCACCGCCGTCAGTGCCAACAAATAATCGTTCCTTGTTATCGCTGCGCAACGTTAGAATAATTTTGCTACCTATGTTTATTCCTGTTGAGAATGTTCTTGATAAAAGATCGAATTCAACAATACCGTTAAAACTTGTACCCAAATAAATTTTGTTACCTATGTTGCAAATAGAGGTAAATGAGTTGAACCCATCTTCGTTATCTGTCTTATAGATAAAATGATCGTTTTTTTTATTGCTGACAGCATATTTCACAAGCCCTGAAAGCGTAGATAACCAGCAACTTCCATGATTATCAACGAAAATACCGGTTATACTGTTTGACTTATCGTTCTTGAGATCATCCAAAAGAAAATGTTCGGATTGTCTTGTTTTTGTATTGACAATGTATAACCCATTTGTTGTGCCAACACAGAGACTGCTGTCGGGTAATATGGACAAAGCCTTTACAATGATATTTGTGCTGTCAATATTAATTCTTTCAAACTTGTCGAATAAACTGTTGTAGCTGAAAAGCCCGGTTGCGGTTCCGACCCAAAGGTGCTTACTGTAATCCTCCGTAATTGTATAAACATTCTCTACCGTTTCGGGAAATTTTGACGAATATGGCCTGATTTCTACCCCATCATACCGATCCAGTCCTTCCAAAGTGCCAAACCATATAAACCCGTATGAATCTTTATAAATAACATTAACCAGATTATTCGACAAACCATTCTCAACAGAAAGCTTTGAAAATGAGAGACCATTTCCCAAACTGATAAGTTGAATGGAGCACAAAAAGAGTATTAGTATCAGTTCCCGAAACCGGTTCATCAGTTGAATAATTAGTAGCAGCTAAAAGTAGTAAATTTGGGTTGAAAATGAATAATTATTCACTTCTGACAATTTGTTAAATTTCAAAAAACTCCTATCTAACTTAATTTTCAATCTGGGGAAGTGCTTTAAATTGGCAAATGTGATAGTGGAAATCTAAAAATAGGGTTCAAATCATTCAATCCCGACAAAATGGGGTTCCAAACCCAATAAAGAAGCCACAAATCATTGATTTTGTGGCCTCTCTGTTTCTATCATATCAAAATAAAACAATATAAATCAGTCGGTATGTGAACTATCCGGTGACCTTTTTAGTTTTTATATTTGGTTCATGAATGTTGTAAGAATTAATTATTAGATCATTACAGACGTTTTAATGCACATAAACGTATGTAGGTTTATGATTTGGATATTACCAAAGTGGTTTCGTATTCGATTTTGATAAAAGCTGATGAAAACAGAGATTGGCATATCTATTCTGCTCTTGCAACTCATCAGATCGAACTAGCCAAACCTCTTTATTGCAAGGATAATGATTTTGATCTTGATATCAACATTCTTGTTTTTGCACTGGATTCAACCAACATCAATTTATATCTTTCGGTATTCAAAGAAGCGAGATTTCAAAAAAAACATTGCATTTAATGGTTTTCATAACAAATCAGCTCTTATCGCCACCACCTTCAATGGTCTTAATCGTTCCATCCTCATTATATTCCAGTTCTACTACTTTCAGGCTACGCAACCAGGTTCTTCCTCCTGAAGGAACACTGTCGTGATGAAACAGGTACCATTTTCCTTTGAACTCTGCAATAGCATGATGGGTAGTCCAACCGACTACCGGAGTAAGGATTACGCCCTGATAAGTAAACGGTCCGTAAGGATTATCGCCGGTAGCGTAGCACAATAGATGCGTATCGCCAGTCGAATACGAGAAATAATACTTGCCGTTGTAAAGGTGCATCCAAGAGGCTTCAAAGAAACGGTTCTCCTGTCCGGCTTTCATCGGAGTTCCATCCTGATTCAGGATAATAACAGGTCGTGGTTCTTCTGCAAAGCCAAGCATGTCGTCTGACAAACGAACCACGCGCGATGGCAAAGCCAATTCATCTCCTGAAGGCAAATAAGCACATTCCAGAGCTTTGTTGTCTTTGTAACGTTGCAACTGGCCGCCCCATAAACCGCCAAAATACATGTACTGTGTTCCATCGGTATCCTCAAATATTGCCGGATCAATGCTGTAACTCCCCCGCATCGGGTCGGGCTGAGGGACGAACGGGCCTGCCGGGCTATCGGAAATTGCAACTCCAAGACGGAAAATATCGGTTTGGTCCTTCAGCGGATAATACATGTAGTATTTGCCGTTCTTAAATGCCACGTCACAATCCCACAACTGTCGTCCGGCCCAAGCAATATCGCTCACTTTTAGCACAACGCCGTGATCGGTCAACGGTTCGTTTTCCAGATCGGATGTAGAGAAAACATGGTAATCATTCATGTCAAAATGATCGCCGTTATCATTCTCCGGAATACCCGATTCGCGGTCGTGGGAAGGATAGATGTATAATTTTCCTTCGAATACATGTACGGCCGGATCGGCCATAAAGTCGTCTTCAACTAAATATCGTGCTTGTTTCATAAAATTTACTATTTAACTATTTACTATTTGTCATTCAACCATTTAGCCATTGACTATTTCTTCCCTGAAATTGTAAATAGTAAATGGTCCAATCATCAATTATTATTGTTTTTCTGCCATTTTAATCATTTCGTCAACTACGGGTTTGCGCTGGTTGTTGCGGTCGAAAAGCACAGGATAATCTTTTCGGCCCCGGATTGGAAAATTATTCAACCAATTTGTGTTATCAGTCAAACCCCAAACAGTAACGCGATCAATAACCTCGTGGTATTTCAGGAAAAGCCCGAACATATCCAGTACGCGCTTATTCCATTTTTGCTGAATTGAGTCGGGAATCGCTTCACGATATGGATCCATTTCTTTGGAATACTTAAAACTGGCAGAAATATTCGCCCCATCATACGGACTTGGCAAAATCGAAATATCCCATTCGGTAATCAGAATTTTAACACCGGCAGCTTTAAGTTTTTTGAAACTGGTTTCGGTAGCTTCCAGCGTAGGCGAATTCATGTGCATGTGTGCCTGAGAACCAACAGCATCAATCCGGCATCCGGCTGCTTTGAGTTCTTTGACCAATCCGACGATCGCATCGCATTTGGCAGGTGTTTCCACATTGTAATCGTTGTAGTACAATTCTACATTCGGATCGGCGTCGTGTGCAAACTGAAAGGCATATTTGATAAAATCCTTGCCCAAAATCTGGTAAAATTTACTGTTACGGTAAGTGCCATTGTCTTCAAAAGCCTCGTTAACCACATCCCAACCTTTAACACGGCCTTTGTAGCGGCCAACAACTGTTGTGATGTGTTGACGCATACGTTCTTTCAGCACATCAGGAGAGACATCTTTCCCATCAGCATCCGTAAAAAACCATCGGCCGATTTGAGAATGCCAGATCAGGCAGTGACCGGTTACGACCTGTTTGTTCTTTTCGCCAAAAGCAACCAGCTTATCGGCATCATCCCAATTATAGCGATTTTCTTCCGGATGGATTGGTTGCGGTTTCATACAGTTTTCGGCAACAATGGTAGTGAATTCTTTCGCAATCAGTTCTGTTTCTATGGGATTTACACCATTAACCTGCTGCATGTTAACAGCAGTGCCAAACAGGAACTTACCTTTGGTTGCCTCGCCCAATGTTTTCTGTGCCATCGTATCTACAGATGCCAGTAAAACCAAAACTGTAATTGATGAAATAATTTTGATCTTCATTTTATAGTTATTTAGTTTATTTGCTACGCTCAGGCGTTTCCTTTTCTGCGTGTTTTCAAATCTTCTTCAATTTTCACTTCCATTTTTTTATCAATGACATAGAAGAAAAGCAGGCCAACACCAATCAGGAACGGTATTGACGGATAGATGCTTACAAGCAGTCTTGCCCCTTCGGATACCGATGCGGGTTGAATAATTTCCTGCCCTGCAGCCGAACTTTCGATGGCAATGTATCCATATAAACCTAAAATCCAGGTTACTAAAGCACCTCCGATGGAGAGCCCAGCTTTAAGGCCTACCATCATGGCTGAAAAGATGATTGCAGTTGCCCTTCGGTTTGTTTTCCATTCCGAAAAGTCGGCCACATCGGCAATCATGGCCCAAAGTACCGGAATGGTAATGCCATAGAAAAATCCATGCAGAATTTGCGAACCGAACATTAACGACACACTTTCAGGCTTGAAAAAGACGAAGATGAGTACAAAAAAAGTTGCAACCAGTAATCCATATTTATAAACATCGCGTTTACCATATTTATCGGCCAATTTTTTCGACAACGAAATTCCAACAATCATGAAGATGATACCTCCGGCGTTGAACAAACCAAAACCGGCAGCAGCAGGGTCTGATCCAAAAAAATTAATACCCAAAGCAGACAATGTGGCAATAACCGGACTAATAAAATCAGCCAGTGCAGCTTTATCTACATAATTGTTAAAGTAAAACACATACGAACCTCCTTTCATGGCCAGGGTAATAAACACCAAAATGGTTAAACTAAGCATGATTAACCAGGGTTTATTCCCCATAAGATCCGAAAGGTCATCTTTAATGGATGATTTTTGCTCTACACTAGGCACAATACGCTCCCTGGTGGTAAAGAAAGTGATCAGTAGCATAACAGTACCAACAATGGCCATCCAGGTCATTACGGTTTCAATACCGGCTGCCTTATCGCCACCACCGGCATAAATGATAATCGGCAACATAAACACCTGCACAAAGAATTGGGCAAACATTACGGCCACAAATCGGTACGACGAAATGCTGTTGCGTTCGCCCATATCTCCGGTTATTACGCCACTCAAAGCAGAGTACGGTAAATTACTGGAGGCATAAAGCATCAGCAACAGCGAATAAGTTGCTGCGGCATAGATCAGTTTCCCTTTGTACGAAAAATCGGGTGTTGAAAATGCAAGAAGGGCAACAACACCTAAAGGAATGGCGGTGTACAGGATCCAAGGCCTGAATTTGCCCCATTTTGAATTAGTCCGGTCGGCCAATACTCCAATGATTGGATTGAATATAAATGCGGCAGTCAACCCCACAACAAGCATTATTATGGAAGCATCTGTGCTTTTTAACCCATAGATATCTGTATAGAAATAAGCCAGGTAGGTAATTAAGGTTTGAAAAACCAGGTTAGCAGCCAAATCGCCTAAACTATACCCAATTTTTTCAAATACTGAAATTTTTTGCGCGTTTTTCATTTGTCAGGAACTTAAGATTTTAGTAGTTACAATGTCATTAAAGTTATCGTTTTGTGTAAATTATTCAAATTTAACCCAATCGATTTCAACCGGATTTTCATCTTTCAGCGCTACAACCAAGTGATGAATTCCGGTTGTTTGTTTAGCTAATTTCGCTTCGACTGTTTTCCAGTTATTTCCCTTCGGAATGGCAACTTCAGCAACAACAGGACCATCAACTTTATCCAACCTGATTCGCAAAGTGCTTCCGTTTTCTGACAAGGCTTTTAACTGAATCTTTTTCAGGACTTTCTGACCGAAATCAATTGTGTTGTACTGAATCCAGGCATCTTTGCTGAGAATTGTTTTCCAGCCATAAAAGGTGTTCAATGAATCCAGGAAAGCGATCGCCGATCCTTTTTCACTTTTACTGCTGAACCTGTCGATTTGTATTTCCTGAGAAGCGCTAGTCACTCCTACCCCACGCAAGGTTGGGATTACTTTCTGAATTTTACCATCGGCATCAAAGAACAGACTGTCAACCCTAATCGCCCTGTTTTTGTCGAACTTCGGAGAATAGTCGTTGTGGTGATAGAACAAATACCACTGATTGTTATACTGAACAATTGATTGGTGGTTGGTCCAGCAGTTTTCGGGCGATTCATCCATGATCACACCTGTCATTTTGAAAGGTCCCATCGGGTTATCGCCAATAGCATATTCGAGCCGCTCAATTTTGTTTTCAACATGCGGAAAAGTAAGGTAATAAACGCCTTTGCGTTCAAAAACATAAGGACCTTCCTTCAATCCTTTCTGTGGAAGATCGGGAATTGCCAAAGGCTCTGAGTCGATTTCGAGCATATTCTCTTTTAACTTAGCTACAAAAAGATTTCCCATCGACCAATACAAATAAGCTTGTCCATCTTTGTCGATGAGCACATTCGGATCAATCCCATTCACACCCTTGATTGGTTCGGCTTGCGGAATGTAAGGTCCCTCAGGTTTGTCGGCCACAGCGACCCCGATGCCAAAACCTTTTCGTCCGTTAGGGCCAGCGATGTTTTTGTTGGCCGGAAAATAAAAGTAATACTTTCCGTTGCGTTCAATACAATCTGGCGCCCACATGCTGTACGAAGAAGAATCGACCCAAGCCACTTTGTTTTGGCTAACAATCACACCGTGATCTGTCCAGTCGGTCAGGTTTTCAGAAGAAAAAACATGATAGTCTGCCATACAGAACCAGTCTTTCCTCAAACCTTTTCCTTCGGGAGCAGGTATATCATGCGAAGGAAAAACATATACTTTTCCATTGAACACCCTTGCTGTTGGGTCGGCAGAAAACTGGTTGCGAACAATAGGATTTTGAGCTGACAGGCTGTTCATTCCTATTACTGCCAGACCAAATAGTAATGACTTATAATTTTTCATTGGTTTATATTTCATTGGTTTTATAAAGAACATTTATTGCCATTTCTTGAAACCTTATTTTAAATGGTAACCTCAGTAAAAATCCACCCTCAAAGCCCACAACCTTATTACCTTATTTAAATTTTCCCTGACAAAATTTGTTTTCAATAACTAAGTGTAAATCAACTTTCATAAATAAGGTAATAAGGTTTGATTATATTGGTCGTATCCTTTCTACTGAGGTTTTTTCTTTAAAAATAAGGTTTTTTAAAACATTGAATTATAGTTACTCGATTACTTTAGTGCGGATTATTTACCTTCTTTCTGTAGCTCATTCACAGCATTTGCCAGGAAAACATACCAGGCGCCACCGTCGATAATACATTCGTTTTCGCCCCACAAGAAAGGCCAATCATCTTTATTTTCGAGGTAATCTGGTTTCAGCAAAATTAATCCGGGAACAACACCACCGGCAATAGCCGTAAAGTCGCCCCGATTACCTCCATAAGCAACTTTTTTTGATTGAGTACCCACCGAACTGACAAAGGATAAATTTGAATACGGATGACAACCCAACACATAATTAAGCCCTTTATAAACATATTCAGCACTAACTACATCAGGATACGCTTTGTGCACAAAATAATTGGTTATCGACCAATTGATCGCATGCGAACTTCCGCCCCAACCGCTGTTTATAACTGGCACTCCGTAAGGATTGTCCTTTACGTTTTTGTCGATTGTTTCCTTGTATTTCAAAACATAGCCTTTTAATTTAGCTTTATATGCAGCATCCATATATGGGATAGCGATAAGCGCCTGATTAAAGCTACTTCTACCTCCAAAACCATTAAAATAGCCTGAATTTCTTCCTGTCCCTTCAGCCATTCGGTCAAGCATTGGCCATATTTGTTCCAGAAACCTGTCAGCATATTTTTGCTCTTTTGTGGCAATAAATAATTGAAGGACTGTATTTACATCGGCTCCTCTACCCATCATCTTCATAAATGGATCTTCATTTTCTTTGGGCTTTTTTGTTGCTTCATCAGCCTCTTCCAACAGTTTTTTTGCACATGCTAAACTCTTATCAGCAAGCTCGTTGTTGTATCCCCTGAGAGCACGGCTTGCGGCTGCCAATGTAGCGGCAGTTTGGTAATCGAGGAAAGACATCCGGTTAGTGAATGCCCAGCGGTCGTCTAATGTTCCGCTGTATTTCCCGTCGGTTTCATAAGGTTTCAGGGCTGGATTATAAAACAGGTTGTCGGTTTCGGTCACGGCATCGCCCAAATGATGGTATTGATGAAGGTTTGGAACAATGATTCCCCGAACCGGATGCCCGATATTCTCAACCTGTGCTACCAGGTTTAAAGCACCGTGTTCAATTTGTTGTAAAATATCAGGTTTCCCATCGGGACGGTGAATATCCACAAAGCGGGTTTTCTGATCAATGAATGTTTGATCCCGGTCAACCTTTAAGACCTCCCATGATTCAACAAAACTTGAAATAACACTGTTGTGTGAGCCGGTCTGAATGTCGAAATCTCCCGCATCGAACCACCCCCCTACAGCCATTCCGGGGATATGCTCCAGCGATTTGTATTTTGTATCGGTAGTCGGTCCCTGCCGGTAACCATCAAAATGCTGAGAATTAACCGGAGCCTGAAGGCAATCATCCAGAAAAGGGGTGCCATGCCATACCCGGTAAGCCTCGTTCACCTGCATGTGATCCATTTGCCCCGGAAACCATACGTCCATGGTTGGGTGCCAGATATTGTCGTAAACATTTGTGCCAATGGCGAATGTATTTGTTCTTTGATCGCCGTATTGAATAAAATAAACTCCAGGTTCCTTTACTGAACTGAAATCAAACTTCGCGTAATTGTACCGAAGGTATCTTCCCCAAACTTTAACTTCGCCCACCAGTTTTTCAACCAATTCACCTTCTGCTGTAACCTGAAATACGGATGCTTTTGCCAAAGGCGTATCATTTTTATCCAATTCAATAACAGCAACTTTCTCCTGTTGGGGCACATATCCCACCTGCGAAAAACCAATTACAGGTTCTCTTTTCCAGTTTGGAATCGTATTGGGTTCGAGGTACCATGTCAGCACTTTTCCTGTTTTATTCGCCGGAAGCAAACTACGAACAATGTACCATCCGTTCTGTCCAAGATTACGACCGTCGAAAAGCATTAATTCAGCATCAACTGCCTGAATTTTAACCATTCGTTCCAGGTCTTCCGGTGCCAAAACAATTGTTTTACCTGTTGCGATTGGATTAGTCACAATAAATTCGCCCCTGCCCCTATCGTCAAATGTGGTATGTTCTGCAAACTGGGTAATTTTTTTGCTGATCGGTTCAATCCGGGTATTCGAGGCGGGATACCTTGGAAAATTTCCGGGATTGCCATCCATCAGATACGTTTTTTCAAAGTAAGCTGATGGCAAAAATTCAAGGTTAAATCCAGCTTTCCCCTCCAATTCTTTAGGAAGTGGTTTGTCCAGGAAAACATTAATTTCCACTCCGTTATCTCTCTGCGTAACACTAATCTTTGAATTAAAGCTAAATTCTTTATAAGTCAATTCAACTCTTATGGTGTTGCTGGCCTTATCAACTTTCCTTTCGACCAGAATGGGAATCAAATCCCATTGTTCCGGAGTATTTTGCAACCTGATGGCACCGCCGGTAGAAGTTCTTACACCATGATGAATGATTTCGATTCCGGCAGTTTTTTCATCGAAAAACATCCCGTTGTACTGGTTACTAAAGACCAGTACATTTAAGCCTGGTTTTTCGAAATACTCCAATTCATTTAATTGTAATCGTTGTCCATAAGAGTGATTTATGAATAGAAAGAAAAGTAATATTGAAACTGTTATTAATGGTTTTTTAAGCATGTGGTTAGTTGTTTAGAAACTTCCATGAGTAAAACATGAAAGGTTGGTTTATGATTCAATTTATTTTAATACACGAGTAAAGCCCCGCCATTCCCCGGGATTGACAATTCAATTTCATGTTTCTTGTTCATTTTAGTCGTTGAAACTTTCCCATTCAACTGGTCGTCGTCGCTATACAATTTTAGTTCTGCTCCAGCCTGAAGCATAGGTAGTTTGACATTCAGTTTCAACGGTTCCTTTTGGGCATTGATACCTGCAACGTACCATTTCTCACTATGCCGACGGGCCAGCACTACATATCTTCCGGGATAACCATCGATAAAGCGAACTTCGTCCCAGGTGGTAGGTACTTCTTTCATAAAGCTGATGGCCCACTCAGGAGCATCGGTCAGGTTGTTGGGAGCCAACGCAAAATGCTGAACTCCGCTCTGAAATAAAACTGCAGTTGCCAAAGCGTAAACATCGGAAGTAATTCTTTTTGATCCCCTGCCCGGAGTGTTATTGGAGTTGTAGAACTTATTCAGTGCGCTTCCGCCAAAGTCCATACTTCCCACTGCGTTGCGGATAAACGGATGCAAACAGGCGTTGAAGGCTTCGTAATCGCAACTGCGTTGTCCGAAATGGAGGTTCTCACTGGCCAAAACAGCTTCGCTTGCAGCATAGTTGGGGTACATGCGCTCCCATCCACGCGGCAGGGTACATCCGTGGAAAATTACCATAATGCCGAAATCGTTGGCATCGTATAAGATATCCTCATACTGCTTGATGGTTACCTGTTTGTCGCCACCAAAAAAGTCAACTTTTATACCGCGTACCCCAATACTTTTCATCCAGACCATCTCTTTGCGGCGGGCTATGGTGTTGTCCATGATTCCACGCGGTCCTTGAGGTGCATCGTTCCAATAGCCGTTGGAGTTGTACCATAAATAAAGACCAACGTTTTTGGTTGCGCCATATTTAGCCAGTTCGGCTATTTTATCTCGGCCAATCTGTGTGTCCCAAAGGGCATCAACCAACACGGTTTCGTAACCCATGGCGGCACTAAAATCGATGTATTGTTTTTGAACATCGTAAACGGTAGCTCCGTCCATTTTCATAATCCAGCTCCACGAACCTTTGGTGTACTGGTACTTTTGCGAAGCTTCGTAACGAGGTTTAACTACATCGAAAGAAACCGTCGTTTCAACAATTGGAGTCAATGTTTCACCAACAGTTATTGTTCGCCACGGAGTTTCTCCGGGAAGCGCCAGGCCGGGAGCTGCTGTACCGTTTCCATTGTTTTCGTCTTCCATCGGAAAGCCAATGGTATATAAACCTCCGGCGCGACCAATCAGTCTGCTACCACAGTAGCGACTGTCAACACCGGTTTCTGAAATCAAAACCCATCCCAAGTCGTTCACCTTAAATAAACATGGAAAAGTATAACCGTTACCCTGACCGTTTTCTCCCATTGGAGCATCAACATTGTATGGAATTTCGTAGCTCGGCATTGTTCTGGCAAAACCAACCATCGCTTTACTTTGCGCAGTAAGGAAAGTGGTTGTTCCTTCAGGAAATACAAAACCTGATGTTTCTTCATTCACCATACACGAAAGTCGGTCTTTCTGGGGATAAACCTTATACTGAAATGCCACATCGTTGTTGCTCACCCTGAAGATCACATCGAAGGCTGGCTGATTGTCTTTCAGGAAAGAAAACACTCCTTCGCTGGCCATGTAATGAACTTTGCTTTGTTTGATGTTTGGCAGTTCATAAGTTTCATCAAGCTTCTGTTCGCTCACTTTTTCGTTGAGGGTCAACCCCTGCGAAAAGTCGCCTACGTTTGTTTTCAAACCAAGCGGCGATTCTTTTAGGAAAAGTTTGCCATTGTAATTAATACTGTAAGTTAGTGCGCCGTTGCTGGCTGAAACGGTAACAACGAGTTTCCCATCAGGACTGACAATTTTTTTGTCCTCAGCGTTCACAACGCCGACGATAAGAAATATTACAAACACTAAAGCGCTTATTTTTTTCATGCTGATTGTTTCGTGTAATTCGTATTTAATTCGTGCAATTCGTATTTTACAATGTAATTTTATCGCTAATGTGGAAGTAATCGAAATCAGCATAACCACCAGGATTTTTGGAAGCATAATTGAACAAGCCAAAACGGTATCCCATGAAATGTTCCATCAGGGTGTATTCCATTTTCAGCTCACCGCCAATGGGTTTCCATGTTAACCCATCGAGGCTGTAGAAAAACGTAGCCACATCAATTTTGTCCCTGAAATCACAATCAATTTTCAGGTAAACTTTGTTTTGCGATAGTGGAATACTTTGCAGTTCAGTAGGGTTGTCGGTTTTGTTGCTTACCATGAACACCTGCTTTTGTCCGTTCACGATTTTAACACCCACCTGACCAAATTTTCGCTGGAATACAGTTAATCCTGCAAAATCGCCTTCCTTCATTTTCGATGCATCGAGCAAAGTAGTTCCTGAACAAACCGGGCCAAAGGTACGCTGTGTCAATGTGTTTCTCGATTTCAGGAAAAGGCTATCAATTCGCCCGGTCTTCAGTCGCAAAAATCCTTTGCGTTCGGTAACCGACCACAGACTGTTGTCGGGATTGTGGTTCCACTGCCAAACCAATGGAAGTGCTGGTTCTCTTTTTTTACGTTTGAACTCGTCGTTGTTAACAATACCCGGGATTAAGCCTTTGCTTGCAGGCAAATCGAGTGTATCGGGTACTTTGCCGTCGATGCCAATTACGGGCCAGCCATCAACCCATTTCATGGGCACTAAAAAGGGAATGCGGCCCACCGATCCGTGATCCTGAAATAAATAGGCAAACCACCGGCCATCAGGAGTATCAATGATGCTTCCCTGCGCAACACCCTTGTCCTGAAGGGCTATACGACCTTCCCACGGTCCCAGAAGATTGTCGGCACGGTGAACAAGTACGGTACGCATACCGCCCCTGGGCCAGGAAATATTAAACAAATAATATTTACCATCGTGTTTAAAAAGCTGTGATCCTTCGGCTGGAAGCATATTTGGTTCGGTTGGGGTGCTTGCATTCTCAATAAGAACCTGATTCACACCACCTTCTTTAACACCTGTCAAATCTTCGTTCAGTTCAACAATATTCAATTTTCCTCCACCCGTAATCAAGTAGGCATGGCCATTGTCAAAAACCAGTGTACAGTCGTGGAATCCTGGTTTGAACTCATTCATCTTCCAATCACCTTTTTCAATATCGCTGGTCCTGAAAATATAGGTTTTGTCGGTTGTTTGAGCATAGGTTGCGATGTAATACATCCCATTATGATAACGGAGACTGCTGGCCCAGGAGCCTTTTCCGTAATTACTCTTTCCATTGATAAGGCTCAATTCGTCCATCTCGCCCAGTGTATCGTATGCATAGTTAAGCATTTCCCAGTTCACAAGATCTTTGGATTTCATGATGGGTACGCCCGGACTCAGGTGCATGGTAGTACTGCTCATGTAAAACGTATCGCCAACGCGAATTATCGATATGTCGGGAACATCGGCGTAAATGATTGGATTTTGTGCTGACTTTACCTGTGCAGATAGGCTGGACTGAAAGAAGAGCGCAACAGAAACCAAAAGACTAAAAAGAAAGTGTTTCATTATGAATTTTTTACTACAAGTAATCCATTTATATTTTTACAATAACTTCAAAATTTTGTGCTCTTATTTCAGAAGAGCATCGTTCGCTGATGTAGCATACAAACCAACTAGAGCACCTGTAAAACCACCGGCAACATCGGTTGAAAGAATATCGCCCGAAACGGTGCCACCCAAATTCACAAAGTCGGTCCCGTTGATTGAATAGCTAAATTCGTAGTCATCGCCTTTTGCCGACATCTGCAAACGAACAGGTTTGCTGATGTCAATTTTAGCGCTGGCGACAATTTTCGATTCGGTTTCGCGGCTTCTGATTTTCCCCGAAGTTCTTTCCAGCAAAATATAATAATCAGCTCCTTTTTTTGTGATGCCAAATACATAGTTGTACCGTTCGCTTTGTAACGCAACGATTCCTGCCAAATCATTTTCTGTTTCAGGCTTGTAATCAATGGTTGCAGAATACGTAAAGATTTTGTGCATTTGCCTTAAAAAGAGCGTTGATGTAGGTTTCACTTCTTTTATATTGGTCTGGAATGGTTTAATCTGCAAGCCTCCTTTTGATACCGAGATAAAATCTTCACGCGGTCCTCTCAGTCCAATCCAGCGATAATCAAGCTTTTCCGAGGTGAAATTGTCGGCAAAATTGAAGTTTCCACTAGGGAAGAATCCATTCTGACCGGTTTTGTTTTCGGTTACACCTTTGGGCATTTTCAGTTTAGGTTCCATTGGAACAAGTCCGTTTTCGAATACAGGAAATTCACCCGACCAATCAACGGGCAAAATAAAAGTTTCGCGACCCTGGTTCACCCTTTGTTTTTCATTCGGACGGATGGCAAGGAAAACTCCGTAATATGTTTTGTTGTCAGGACCAAGAACCAAATCGGCGTGACCAGCCCAATCCACCTTGTTTTCCCGTTCTTTTGGAAAATGTCTTTGAGTAAGAATCGGATTGCTTGGAGCAGGAATGTACGGTCCTATCGCGTTGTCGCTTACAAAAATCACTTCGCTGTGCCAGTCACCTGTACCACCTTCGGCACACATTAAGTAATACTTGCCGTTCTTCTTATAAATATGAGGAGCTTCAATCCAAATAGGTTTTTTCGACAAATCCACTCCCCCATCGACAATAATTTTATCGGTTCCGGCAATTACCTGATCGTTTTCAACATCGTATTCCCAAACTTTGATCACACGGTGACCGGTGTAAAGTTCTTTGCCCTGATCGGGAGCATCGTTGTGAACAACGTAGGCTTTTCCGTTATCGTCAAAGAAAATAGATGGGTCGATTCCTTCAAAATTTAACTTGTAAGGATCGCTCCAACCTTTTAGCGGGTCTTTTGTTTTTACCACCATATTTCCGATGCCTCCGGATATCTGCGTGGTTATCATGTAAAAAGTTTCGTTGTTTGGATTGTACAAAATCTGCGGTGCATAAATACCGGCGCTGATTCCGCAATCGTGTACAATCAATTGCGATTTCCGATCGAGCACGTGGCCAATTTGAGTCCAGTTCACCAAATCTTTTGAATGAAAAATCGGAACTCCGGGAAACATGGCAAACGATGAGCAAACCAGGTAATAATCGTCACCTTTTCGGGTTATCGACGGATCGGGGTAACAACCCTGTAATATGGGGTTATAAAACTCGTCGGCTTTCAACGGGTTGTTGGTATAAACCTCGTCGTTGCCCTGATATACGAAATTGGAGAAGACTGGCGCATTGGTGGTTTTATCTTTATCTTTTTTCTTGTCACTTACTCCTGAAAAAGAAGTTAAAACAGTAAAAACGGACAACAAGATCAGTACCTTGCTGTTCGAAAAATTAATTTTGAATTGTTGTAAGTCCATCTTGTAAAATATTAAATCTATCGTTCTAATCTATTGAATTTATTCCCATTAATGACAGCATCTTTTCGGCGTATCGTTTACCCAACATCCGGTAGCCTTCCGCAGAAAAATGCAAATTGTCGCGACCATCGGGACAACCAGCCGAAGAAATTACATACGAATTTGGCAATGTTTTGGGCAATGTGGCAATAATGGTGTTCATGCCTGCACAAATCCCATTCTGATCGGCATTCACGGTTTCACCCGCAAGCAGCGGCACATTTTTGGGGTCGAGGTTTAAATCATTTATCAGGTTGTCGTAAACGCCTTTCACTTTTCGCGTCCAAAGTGTATCGTTAGAATTTGATTCGCCCTGATGAAGCAAAATGCCTTTTATAACTCCATCTTTTTGAGCCAGTTTAGCCATTTCGACAAGCCTACCGTAAGGATTTCCATCGTATTCCTTTGCCATATTTTTCAACCAACCCGGAGCGGTTTCAACATAAGACTGATAGTTATCCTTATCAAAAAGCTCAATTTTGCAACCACCAATCGCCACGACAATAACACCCACTTTTACTTTTTCAGGAAGATTGGCAACCATTGTTCGTCCGAAATAATCAGCCGGGCCCAGATTTGTTCTGCAACGGCACAGCGGTGGTACTGCCGGATACCAGCTTCCCATTTTACGGCTAAGGTTGTCGCAGTTAACTGCCTCCATGACCTGAAAGCGCGGATTAACTGTTGAATCCTGAAGCTCTGCCCGCGCAGCGCCTTCCATGTTCGATTGTCCGATACATAGATAAATCTGAAAATTGGGATCCTGTGAGAAGGATTTGACAGATCCCAAAAGGAACACTGCAAAAAAAGATAAAGCTGTAATAACTTTCATATGTTGATAGATTTTAGTTGTGATCATTTAAAAAGCAACTGTGCAAAATTATAGAGGTTATTCCGCCAAACCGGCCAGGTATGGCCTCCGGGATATTCACTGTAAGTATATTTAACCTGCATTTCATCGAATTTCGAAAGCATTATTTTGCAGTTTTCGTAGGCAATATCTTCTTTCCCACCCATGGCAATCCAGAACTGTTTCAAATTGCCGTTAATCTGATTGGAATTTTCTTTCATAAATGCGTATTGAGGATCGGAAAGTGCAGGTTGATTGGCCCACCATCCCGAACTGAAGACTCCAAGATAAGCAAACATTTCTGTGTTTCTTACTCCGGCATAAAGCGTTTGTAATCCACCCATCGACAAACCGGCAAGGGCACGGCTGGTGGCATCGGTTTTTACCCGGAAGTTTTTCTCCACAAACGGAATAACAGCTTGTTTCAGCTCATTTTCAAACAAGCTCAGCGCTTCTTCGCCAAATCCCTTTGAAGGAAGATTTCCGTCAACCATTACCACAATCATCGGAACGGCTTTCTTTTGTGAAATCAGGTTGTCGATAATCAAATCTGTTTTCCCCTGAGTTGCCCAACCACGCTGATCTTCGCCACCACCATGCAAAATGTACAGAACGGGATATTTTTCGCTGACATTTTCGTCATACCCCGGAGGTGCGTACATATAAAAATTGCGCCACGAGTTGGTGACATTTGAATAGTAACGTTTGATGCGGATGTCGCCATGCGGAACATTTTTCACCGTGTAGTAATCATCACCTTTAAAAGGCACTTCAATACCACTGGCCATCCGACCCATTCCGTAAAACGATTCGCTGGCCGGATCAGCGACCGCAACTCCATCAATGATCAAGGAATAATAGTGAAAACCTTCGCTCAACGAATCAGTTGTAGTTTCCCAAATGCCTTCAGCATTTTTTACCATGTCGTATTTTTTGCCCAAATCGAGTTGGATTTTTTGTGCTTCAGGAGCTTTTGTGCGGAAAATAGCGCGGCCATCAGGTAATATCTGCGGATATTTTGCCGAACGGATATTCGATTCAGCAGGCGTTCCGGTCCTACTTATTTTATCAAAAGAAGCAACGTCAACTGGTTTAAACAGCAATTGCGAAAACATATAAAGCCCGTTTTTCCAGACTTTAAAATCATGATAACCATGTTCGATGTAATAAATGTGCGGAACGCTGTTGGTTTTCAAATAGTCGTGTGTGCGTTTGCTGAAAGTAATCAGCCCGTCTTTATCACCACATGAAAGCCAGAGTAATTTTAATTGTGCTTTTGCTTTTGCCGGGTCTGGAATCAGTTCTTCCGGCTGCTTTGTATTTGGTGCCGAGGAGAAGCCGCCAACCCATGCAAATTTGTCTAAATTACCCAAACCAAAATTGAGCGATTGCCCCCCTCCCATCGACAAGCCAGCAATGGCACGGTGTTCGCGGTCACCGATAACCGAATATTCTTTCTCAACAAATGGAATCAGATCGTTTAACAAATCCTTCTCAAAAGTAGCAAATGCTTCAACTTTTTCACGATCAAAAATATTTCCGGTTGCGCGATCGTCTTTCATGGCCCGGCCATTTGGAAGTACCACAATCATGGGTTCAAGTTTCTTTTCTTTGTATAAATTGTCAAGAATAACCTGAGGCTGGCCGCCATTGAGCCACTCCTTTTCGTCGCCGCCGATGCCATGCAACAAATAAAGTACGGGGTACTTTTTATCTTTCGAATAACCCGGAGGAGTATAAACCAGCGCCTTTCGGTTGGTTTCGACTGTAGTTGAGTTATAAGTAACGGTGTCAATTTTCCCATGCGGGATTCCGTCGCGTAAAATATCGAAACCCAACGAAGCAGATGCTACTGTATTTTGCGAGGACGCAAATTGACTGATCATTAAGCAAACGCAGAAAGTTGTAATGAACTGTTTCATTTGATAAATTGAATTATTGATTGAATTAATAAGCCATTGATATTAATAGTGTTGAGGCGTGATGATCTGATATTTCCCGCTTAGGTGCATCAAACTGAACAGGTACATCAGGCCGTCGTAATAGGGGTCGAAATAGCCATCTTCGTAAGGTTCGAGCCGAGCCTTCCAAAGAGCATGGACAAAGTCGAAGCTTTTTTTATCATTTCCAATAAGAGCGGTTGTAGCTGCAGTTGATTTTAAACCAAGTGAATGCCTTAATTTTTTGAAGCCTCCGGCCTGAAGAATAAATTCGGGTTTTGAGCCATCCAGATTAAACTGGTCATCGAAAGTGTCTATTCCTTTCGACCTTAAGAAACCCTGAAAACGGGTGGCATAATCTTCCTGCCAGTTTTTGTCTTTTCCATACCAGGTATAGTCCATGGTAATGTTCATGGGTACCCGCCATGAGTCGTAGCGGAAACCTTCCGGCATCCATAGTGTTGGGTGGGGTTTGCCACTAAATTCAGTATAGTCGGAATTCAAGCCGGTTACCGGATGGCATGCCCGGTGAAGGAAAACACGCGAAGTATCGGCGCAATCGCGGTAAAATTGTTCATGGCCGTCTTTGGCATATTCTGCCCATATTTCGTAAAATGCGGGTAAATGATACGATGGGTCGGTCCAGTTGTAGCCGCCACTTTCAGGAACAAAAGAGATTTGCTTGTGCTCCAAATTTATCAGGTTATATATATTTCCTGTACCATCTTTTTTCCACATGGCATCCAAAATTCTTCGGGCTTCGGCATAATAATCAATGCCTGTGTTATTTCCCCATTGATTTGAAGCAAACAATAGCGAGGTGATAAAATACAACTCGCCATCGGAAGCAGAACCTTCGGAATTTTTTTTCATGGTTTGCGGGTTGATACTCCATGCAAAATACCCTTCCCTTGGACCTTCCTGATGCTGAGCGTATTTTTTCGACCAACGCCATATACGGTCGAATACTTCTTTTTTACCGAGTTGGACGGCTACCATCATCCCATACGAAAGGCCTTCGGTGCGGGCATCGTGGTTTTTAATGTCTGAAACGTAACCCATAGAATCGTCCACTTCAAAATAAATACGATTTGGGCCTTCAAACAAGTCAAGATAAGCCTTTTCAACTTTCCTGTTAATCTCGGCCTTGCTATAACCGGCCTCTAAAAAAAGGTTGCGGTACAATGTTGGTTGTTGCATGGTAATTTCAAAATCCTGAGGTGCCTGTTTAACAGCGCTTTGAGAATAGGAAGGAAGGCTAAATGCCAATAAGGCGAAGAGCAAAAAAGTAAATTGTCCTTTTTTTTTCATGGTTTTGAATTAGGTTTATTCCGAATCTAAAAATAGTCGTTAGTCATTACTGAGATTTTAGATTTTAGATATAGAATTATTGATTTGCGGTAAATTTAGATTTACGAAAATATGTATTTAATCTCAACGAAAGAGCAGAGAATCATCAATTTGACAGGTTGTAACAGAAATGGGTTGCACTGATTTAGAATTGCATTTTGTATCAGAAGCTGGTTGTACCGAAAAAAAAGGGGAATACACACCGGTATTCCCCTTACTTTATTTATACAATGTCAACATTACATTACTGGAATTGTAATCTGCTTACCAATGCATTATCTGTAAGCGTCATTTTGATCGCGCAATGGATTTTTCAACAACTCTTCCGTTGGAATCGGCATATCCATCTTGGCAGGAACATAATCAAAGGTGCGGTTACCAACCATGCCGGAGAAGAAAAACCTTTATCAGCTTTTACCTGCGAATAATAAGTCTTCTGTCGAACTCAGGTTAATAGGTTCCTTTTATCGGGCTCAGATTACAGATACTTTTTTTCTTCCATGGAGAAAGAGAGGTCAAAACTCGGAAGAAAATGAAACTGTACACAAATTTAAAAACCCACTTGCCTTTGCAGGCAAGTGGGTCAAACAAAAATACGATCTGTTGTTTTTTTGTATATGCCTATTAACGGAAATACAAGCAAACATCTATTTTGATCAAATTGAAATCATCGTTTGTTTTTTGTTATAGCCTTGTGCAGTTATTAGTTAGACCAACCTCTGTACAATCCTAATCCAGACTGACTGTATCCTTCAGTTTGTTCGAGCAATCCTTCTGAAAGGTCGATTTGACTTTGAGGGATTGGGAAAAATCCTTTGGTTGCATCGTAACGTGCGCTATATCCATCAGGGTGAAGTGCTTTATGAACGGTTTTTACGTTGAAATTATAGACCTCGGCTCCCACCTGACCTTCAAGGGCTTGTTTAGCAAAATTTGCTCCCCAACGTCTCATATCGTTCCATCTAAGGCCTTCAAAAGCCAGTTCATAACGACGTTCTTTCTGGATGTTTTGAAGCGAATATGCAACAGGAGGCAGTTCAGCGCGTTGCCTAACTTTATTCATATAGGTTGCATCTTCTTTTAATTCAGACAACATCAAAAGCACATCGGCAAAACGGATATAAACCAAATCATCGGTGTGAGACAACTGATTGTTATCGGACGTACCATACATGATCACACCATAGTCATTTTTCAGTTTTCCATCGGCTGCTCTTGCTGTCACCCCGTTGTATTTTTTACCCCAATAGTTGCTTTCAAGAACAAAATCCCATTGACCTCTTTGGTAACCCAATGGAATTACTTCTTTTTCAATATCCATTACAGAAGCCCAAAGCCTTGGATCGTTCGGTTCATCAGCCTGCCATTGCTTAACGAATGTTGTTGGGATTGAGTTTCCTTGTCCCCAGCCACCAGCAAACGGGTAAGTACTTTCAAGATTTTGAAGACCACGCAAAGCATAAAACAACTGATAGGTGTTTGAATAACCCCTTCTGATATCCCAATTGGCAAAGTTAGAGAATTGAAGGGCAAACACAGTTTCCGGATTTCTGGCACCATTGTCAGCGGCATACTTAAGGGTTTTACCAGTTTTTGCCATGTAATCCTGGATATATTCATAATCTCCAATAGACAATGAATTGGTATAAGGCCACAATTCATGAAAATCACCAACAAGTTTGTGACCACTATTGGCGTAGGCATCTTCCAACCATGTAATAACATCTTGTTTTGAAACGGTTCCTCCTTCAGGTAAAGTGATTTCATTCTGCTGATAGAAACCGGTGTAAAAAAGGAATATTCTTGCCATGAATGCCTGTGCAGCCCATTTGGTTACCCTTCCCTGTTCGGTTTGAGTGTAGGGCACATTAGGCAACAATCCGATAGCATTTTTCAAGTCAGATGCAATTTGTCCATAAATCTCTGCAGCAGTGGCAGCAGGTAAATTCACGTTTTCGGTTGTGATTTTAAGCGGAACTTCATCGAAAATTGTATTCAACTGATGATAGTACCAGGCTCTCAAAAACATGGCTTCTCCTGTATACTGATTTTTTAATTGAGGGTTCACAACGTTATCAGCAAGCAAGGGCATATTCTCAATGGCGAAGTTGGCTCTGTGAATTCCCTGGTAACTTACACTCCATGCATGAAGTAACATTTCATTGTCCGAAAACTGAAAAGTTTCATACGACTGCGCCTGGATGTCATTCATTCCGCCGCCACCAAGTTTATCGTCACTTGCAACTTCCCAAATGAAAAATGGACTTCTGTCAACCTGAGATTGAATGTTGTTCATAATTGTATAAATCCCAGCCATCATTTGTTTAGCGTCATCTGCTGTTTGTGGAAAATTGGCTGAGGTTTTATCGGTCAGAGGATCCATTTTAAGAAAATCTTCGCAACCCCAAAGGGAAAAAACTGCGATGAAATAAAATATTATTTTCTTCATAATAATTCAATTTTAAGGTGTTAAAATTTTAGATTAAGACCGATCAGGTATGTACGAGGAGCAGGATAGAATCCTAAATCAATTCCTGAGACAAATGGTTGGGCATCGCCATAGCCAACTTCAGGGTCCATTCCTGAATACTTGGTAAAAGTAGCTAAGTTATTTGCAGCCAGATACAAACGTGCCTGTGCTAAAGGCAATTGTGGTATCAGTTTTTTAAAATCATAGCCAACGGTTACATTTTGTATTTTAACAAAATCGCCATCTTCTATATAAATCTGCGAAATGTTGATTCTATTGGTCGTGTTACCAGCCGACATACGGGGTAATTTATTGGAAGTTCCTTCACCATTCCAACGATCTAATATATCAACTGTGTAGTTATGGTACTCGTTGTCAGCAAATGAACGGTATGAATTAAGTATTTGATGGCCGAATGCACCTTTACCTGTTACTGCAAGGCTGAATCCTTTATAATCGAAATTCACACCAAAGCCAATTCTAAAATCAGGATGTGGATTACCAATCATTGTTTTATCATCAGGTGTTACTTCTCCATCGCCGTTTGAATCGACAAATATGACATCACCCGGAACTGGATTTTCTTGTAAGAAACCTTTTGTCCAATTGGTAATTTCTGAAGTATTTTGGAATACTCCGGCTGTTTCGTAGCCATAAAAATATCCTACTGGAAATCCTGTTTCTACGCGCCAAACAGGATCAGTACCTTGAGAAATAATGCTTCCGGCACTTTGAATAAATCCGGCTGCATTCCCTAACCTGGTGACTTCATTCTTATTTTTGGCAACATTGAAATGTGCTCCGTATTTTAAATCACCCACGCGGTCATTCCATCGAAGCGCAAGTTCCAACCCTTTGTTTACAATATCCCCACCATTATAGTAAGGAGCTTGTGCACCAAAAATCGCAGGCAGAGGCTGACGAACCAACCAGTCTTTGGTTGTTTTATTATAATAATCCATTACCAATTGCAAACGTGAATTTAAGAAATAGGCATCCATCCCTATGTTTAGTTGCTCAGAAGTTTCCCATGAAACATCAGGGTTAGGTAAAATTGAAGGAAAACCTCCAAGTTGCATGTTGCTTCTGTCGCTACCAAAACGGTAATTGTTTTCAACGTTAAATCCAACAAGAGCTAAATATTGAAATGGATCGATTGTTGAATTTCCATTTTGTCCCCAACTCGCACGAAGCTTGAGAAAATCGAGCAGATTGTTATCGGCCAGGAACATTTCCTCGGTCATAACCCAACCGGCTGAAACAGATGGGAAATATCCCCAACGATTGCCTTCTGCAAAATTGGAAGAACCGTCTGCCCTCATTACCAATGTCAACAAATACTTTTCCTTATAGTCATAGTTAGCCCTGCCAAAGAAAGAAGCAATCTGGCCTCTGTCAAGGGGTCCTCCTGATACACTTGTAACACCGGTTGTTAAACCATCTGTGTTGTCAAGATAAGCATGTTCAAAACCTAAAAATGTAGGATTGGCATTTGTAGCATTCATATTGGTTCCCAATCCCCATTTTTCAATGGATTGTCCAACAAGAACTTCAAAACCGTGATCACCTGAATTAAAATTGTAATTCAAAGTATTTTCAAAAGTCCAGCTATGGCCTAAACCTGATGATTGCTGAATACGTCCGGGGCTCAAAGAAACATCTCCTGCAAGATTATACGCTGGCTGATATTGACGATAAGCATTGCCATTAAAACGGTATCCGTAATTGCTCCTGAATACCAAGCCTCTAATGGGTTGAATTTGCAAATAAGCGCTGCTATTGATATTATAGTTCTTGGTTTCGTTCATACCCCTGTTAAGTTCCATTTGTGCAATGGGGTTGTAAATCCTTGAAGATAAGCCTGCTAATCCTGAAGCTGCCAGGTCATCAGAGGCATAGTATCCGCCGGCTTCATTGTAAACAGGAACCAAGGGGTTTCCTGCCAACATGTTGCGAACGTCATTAAAGTACATTCCTCCAATGGCGATACCACTTCTTTTACTGTAACTGAAATTAAACGTTTGACCAACTTTTATTACATCCAGGCCATTGTTCTTGTACAGGACGTGGTCGCTGTTTAACCTTGCAGTATTTCTTTCAAATTTTGGCTGAACGGGTTTGCCAAAAGCTCCTTCCTGAGAAGAATTGGAAAAGCCCATGGAGAAAACTGACTGATTAGAACCTCCGCTAATGTTGATGGCATGGTTCTGAACAGGTGCATTCTCATTGTATGCTTCTTCCATCCAGTTGGTACCGTTCCATTCTCCACTTTGAATTTTTTGATACAAGGCGGGAATAGCGCTCGCAAAGTTAATCGGATCTCTACCTGACACGACTCTTTCTTCGTTGTAAATTTCCATAAACTGTTTGGCATTGAGCGGTTGAGCCAAATTCTCAATTTGCTGAACACCATAATACCCGTCGTAGGAAACTTGCATCCGACCGATGCGGCCTTGTTTGGTGGTAACCAACACTACGCCATTGGCGGCGCGGGATCCATAAATTGAAGCCGATGCAGCATCTTTAAGAATGTCGATTGACTCAATATCAGAAGGGCTAAGGTTGTTGATATCGCCACCTGCAACACCGTCGATTACATACAATGGTTGCGAGTTACCAATTGTTCCAAGTCCGCGGATATTGACTTTGAATCCTTCACCGGGCATACCTGAATTTTGAACAATGTTTACACCTGGCGCCTGACTTTGAATTGCTTCAAGGGCCGCATTTGTACTTTGGTCAACGAGATTGTCACCACCAACATTGATATTTGCACCTGTAGTGAGCTTCTTCTTCTGAGTACCATATCCAATGGCGACGACTTCTTCAATTCCAATGGCATCTTGTTCCATCACCACATTGATCGTTGAACGATTACCAACAACAATCTCCTGACTCTTCATTCCTACGAATGAAAATTGTAATGTGGCATTTTCAGGAACATTGGAAAGCGAATAGTTTCCGTTGGTGTCAGAAATGATTCCGTTGTTTGTTCCTTTAACTACGATAGATACTCCAGGCATTGGACTTCCACCTTCTTCAGTAACAACACCTTGAACGTTGCGGGATTGCCCATAACTCCAAAGCGACAACAGCAAAATGGGTAGCATAATGAATGCAACCTGTAATAACCTGCTTTTTTTCATGAATTTAAATTTTAGTTTATTAATACGGAAAATGAGATAAAGGCAATATCGGCTATTCTTTTCCGACAAAAGCCTGTTACTGACCAATTAGGCCATTTAGTGACTGTTCTTCTTTTTATACATATATTGTTGGGATTTATATCGCCGAATGTTTCATTCGATTGTCGTTCTGTTCCGTTCTGCTGAAGAACAAGATTTTTCATAGATAATCAAGTTTGTTAGTTAATTGAGCGAAGTAAAATTAGACAGAGCTTATGATGCAACCCTTTAATAATAGATATTTAATTTTCAATTTTAGATAAATTGTGATCCATCAGAGGCGGGTAAGGCAATTGCAAATTTCTAATCTGTTGGAATAGAGACAGTGAGGTTAACGCAACGATTCCCTTATTCCACTATTTCAGTTGGAGATTTTCCAAAATGCTTTTTAAAAACAGTACTAAAATATCCAACGCTGGCAAAACCGCAAAGTTCGCTCACTTCTGTTACTGTATATTCTCGCGATTGCATCAGTGCCAAAGCATGGTCGAGCCTAATTGTCTTAATAAAATCAGTGGGCGACAAACCGGTAAGCGACTTAATCTTTTTATAAAGAAGAGACGAACTCATATTCACGGATGAGGCAAATTCATCTTTTGAAAATTCCGAATTTGAAATATTTTCCCTGGCAACCTCCAGAATTTTCTTTAAGAACTTGTCGTTAAGAACATTTTCAAGGATTGCAGGATCTGCAGATTCTCCCTTTATTATCTTAAACGCTTTCTCCCTGACAACCTCCCGATTGCGAATAATCGATTTTATTCGTTGCAACAGAATATTTATATCAAAGGGCTTGGTTAAATAATCATCAGCGCCCAATCCTAGTCCATGCAACTGTTCAGCTTTTTCCGACAGCGCTGTGAGTAAAACAATCGGTATGTGTGAAGTTTCGTAGGTTGATTTCATTAATTTACACAATTCGAAACCGTCCATATTTGGCATCATAATGTCAGAAACAACCAAATCAGGAATTTGCCTTGAAATGAGTTCCCAGGCGATTTCACCATCAACGGCTGTAGATATCTTAAAATCTTTGCCAAGGGTACTCTTCAAAAAATTGAGAAGATCGTCATTGTCCTCAACAATCAACACTTTCATTTCTTTTGAGGTTTGATTTTCATTTTCAGATTCCGCATCCAGCGAAAAATCCTGAACCGAGCCGGAAAGAATTGATGTATCTGAAAGTGTATTTGTTACTCCAGATTCTCCAGTTATCGATTTAAATGGAATTACAACCTGAAATGTTGAACCAATATTTTCCTGGCTGCTGCAGCTAATGTTGCCGCTATGCATCGTTACATAATTTTTAACCAATAAAAGCCCTATTCCGGAGCCGACAACTTTTGAATTGATCGCATTTTCGCCTCTGTAAAATTCTTTGAACAACTGTCTTTGGGCTTTTCTGCTGATGCCAATTCCATTGTCATTCACCTGGAGTACCCATTTTTTATTGTCGCACCTGAAATTAATCCGGATTTGACTATTGTCCGGAGAATATTTGATGGCATTTGAAATCAGGTTATCGATGATCTTCTCCATTTTCGACTCATCTACTGCCGTAGTGTAACTCTCACGATCGGGAACAAAAACAAGTTCGATGTTCCTGTTTTTGGCATAAGTATCCAGCATTACCTTACGATTAGCGATGAGTTTTACAACATCTGTCATTGCCAGTAACAAATGTTCCTTGCCAATATCAACCTTCTGAAAATCCATCAATTGTGTAACAACCGAACTAAGTTGTCTGGCCTGTTCAATGGCAAGATTCAAATAGTACTTTCCCGATTCTGTAAGTTTTTTTTCATTACTCAATTCCTCAATCGGAGCTTTAATCAAGGTAAGTGAAGTTCGGATATCGTGTGCTGTATTGGTAAAAAACCGTACCTTTTCTTCTGTATGTTCCTGTTTCAGCCGGTTAATATAGTATAGAAAATACAGAACGATGATTCCGGAGAAAACCATCACTGCAAGCATCCAGAACCAGCCTGTTCTCCAGAATGGAGGAATAAGCTTAATGGCAATCGAACGCTCAGCGACAACATTCGATAAAGAATTGTCATACAACTTGATTTTTAACTCGAATTTTCCGCTGGGAATATTGGTATAAGTGATAATCCTGTTTCCCGACGGAGCTGACCATTCTGTATCAAACCCTTCCAGCTTCCAGGAAAACTTTGAGCCCGACTGCATTCCGATTGAAATTAATTCGAGGCTAATTGTATTCTGGGAATATTTTAGGTGAATGGTTTGTAAGCTATCAACAGGAGTTTTTAGGTTAAAAGAAGGTGTCTCCCTGATCGAACGTCCGGAAATGGTCAGATCCTGAAAGAAAATTTTTCCTTCCGAAGAAATTTCCCTGATCGATTGGGGGGCAAAAAAAATGGCTCCATTATTTGTTCCCCAGGCCAACTGCCCATTTTTCAATTCGAAAAGAGCACTTTTATTGTACGAAATACCAGACAATGGAAATATGGAAGAGAAAGTAAACGCAGTTTTATAAGCAGGATTAAAACGGCACAAACCGCTGTTCGCCCTGG
>JAIBEY010000086.1 GCA_019459525.1 Prolixibacteraceae bacterium | reverse complement strand
GAAGCCCTTGCTGGTGCATGGTTAATTTTGCGGTTTTCCAACAACCCTAACCCGCTGGAAACGATGAAAGGGACAACACTTTTTATCTTCGCCGGGGCATTACTATCAACTCTTATTGCAGCGTTCATTGGTTCGCTGTCGTTTTGTGCATGGACAAGCCAATGGATAGTTTTTGATCACATGCTTTTAAACTGGTGGTTTGGAGATACTCTAGGAGTCCTGATTCTGGCGCCAATCATCATCAATTGGAGCCAAAAAAAATTCGGAGAATGGAACCTCCTGAAATTTGCAGAATTCGCAGGGTTTATTATTGTATTAGTTTTTACATCCTATCTAATATTTTTCACGATTTATAACCTTATTTACTTGTTTATACCTGTTTTATTATGGTCCATATTCCGATTTGGCAAATTCGAAACTAACTTTTTCGTATTGATAATTAGCGGATTGGCAATATGGTCAAGTATGCACCATACGATAAACGACACCCTTCAGCAAAACGAATCAATATTGGTAATTCAAAGTTTTATCGGTATTGTCGCAATTACCTTTCTGGTGCTTTCTTCAGTACTTTATGAACGAAAAAAAATGCAGTTAAGCCTGCATGAAAGCCTGATCAAATACCGGACACTACTCGAAAATCTACCTCAAAAGATATTTGTCAAAAACAGCGAGCTACTTTTTGTATCCTGTAATGAAAATTTTGCCAGAGAATTAAACATCCAATCATCTGAAATCGCAGGAAAAACGGATTATGATTTTTTTCCAAAGGACCAGGCGGAAAAATACCGGAAAGAGGACATTGATTTTTTAGCGTCGGGCAAACCACTTGAAACCGAAGTGTGTGAGATTCGTGATGGGCAAACTTACTGGACACAAGTGGTTAAGATTCCCGTTAAAGACGGAGATGGCTCCGTTATTGGAGTTCAGGGAATTTTTTGGGACATAACCGACCGGAAACTAGCAGAATTAGAATTAGAAAGGTATCGCAAGCACCTTGAAAAAATGGTTGAAGAAAGAACTTCGGAGTTGGAAATCGCTAAAGAACGTGCAGAATCGGCCGATCAATTAAAATCAGCATTTTTGGCGACCATGTCACACGAACTTCGTACACCCTTAAACTCAATCATTGGTTTTACAGGAATGTTGTTACAGGAATTGCCCGGCCCACAAAACGATGAGCAGAAAAAGCAACTGCGGATGACCCAGAAAAGTGGCCGCCACTTGTTATCGCTAATTAATGACATTCTCGACTTATCGAAGATTGAAGCTGGCCAGCTAAATTTAAGTACCGACCGATTTAGTATTTCTGATGTTATTCAAAACGTACTCGACCTTTGCCAACAATTTGCGCAAAGTAAAAACCTGGCCTTATCGGCAACAGTAGAACCGGCGTTGCCTGAAATCATAAACGACCAATTCAGAGTACAACAAGTCATTATAAACCTGGTAAACAACGCTTTAAAATTTACAGAAATCGGGTCTGTTCAAGTGAAAGCTTTTAGGGAAGACAACTTTTTGACCGTTCAGGTAATTGACACAGGATTAGGAATAGAAGAAGATCAGATCAAAAAGCTGTTCAACCCATTTATACAAGTCGATTCTGGAATTGCACGCAAACACGAAGGTACCGGATTGGGGCTGTCTATCAGCAAAAAACTAATGATCATGATGGAAGGTTCTATTGCTGTTCAATCAGAACCCGGCAAGGGTAGCATTTTCATCATCAAACTGCCTTTAAAAAATACTAAATTGACCTAATAAAATTAAAAGATATCCGATGAAACTAAAAGCATTAATCATTGAAGACAACGAACAGAACATGTACATGCTTACCTTTTTGCTTGAAAACAATAATTACGAGGTATTTCAGGCATTCAACGGGTTAGATGGGATTAAGGCTGCGATTGAACACTCACCCGATGTGATTTTATTGGATATTCAACTGCCTCAAATGGATGGGTACCAAATAGCGAAAGAGCTACGGAAAAAAAGTGACCTCCAACATATTCCAATTGTCGCAGTAACTTCGCATGCCATGGTGGGCGACCGCGAAAAAGCAATGGAATCGGGAGCTACAGGATATATCGAAAAACCCATTGATCCAGACAACTTTATACAAAGGATGGAATCCTATTTTTCTGAGGAACTTCAGCAAAGGAAAATACGCTTATGAAACTTGTATTAATTGTTGATGATATAAAAGAAAACCTGTATTTATTAGAATCATTACTAAAGGGTTATGGTTATGCTACAGTGTCGGCCAATGATGGCGCCGAAGCTCTTGGACTTGCCCTTAAGAATCCGCCGGATATTATTATTTCTGATATTCTGATGCCCGTTATGGACGGTTATTCCCTTTGCCGCGAATGGAAAAAGGAGGAAACCCTGAGAAATATTCCTTTTGTTTTTTATACGGCCACATACACGCACCCAAAGGACGGCGAGTTTGCATTGAGCCTGGGAGCTGACCGGTTTATAATCAAACCCCAGGAACCTGAAGATTTTATGGCCATAATTGAGCAAGTACTTTCCGAATTCCGAAATGGAAAAATCCAGGTATTACAAACTCATGAATCATCAGAAGTCACTCTGCTAAAAGAATACAATGAGACCCTGATCCGAAAGATGGAGGACCGGATGCTAAAAAGCGAAGAAGCTGAAAAGAAAATCAGAATATATGCTTCGCAGCTTGAAACTGAAGTTGAGCACAGAAAGAAGATCGCCCAAACCCTAAAAGAAAGTGAAGAAAAATACCGTTCAATATTTGAAAATTCAGGAATTGCTATTTTATTGACAGCACCTGACGGAAAAATCTTCTCGGCCAACGATTTCGCCTGTAAACTATTCGACCGTACTGAAGAGGAGATTATACGAATAGGCAGAGACGGTTTAATTGACAGTTCCAACAACCCGCACTTGTCAGTATTACTAGACCAAAGGAAAAGAGTTGGGCATGCAAAAGGAGAACTCGCACTTATCAAAAAAGATGGATCAAGATTCCTGACCGAAGTATCTTCGGTTATTTTTCTTGATAAGGATGGCAATGAACGAACAAGCATGGTTATCCGCGACCTCACAGAACAAAAAAAGGCGGAAGAAGCATTGAGGGAAAGTGAACTTCGGTTCAGGATCTTAGCAGAATCGGCACCGGTAGGTATTTTTACAACAGACGCCAACGGTTCAACAAACTATGTAAATCCACGCTGGTGCGAAATTTCGAAATTAAGCTACGAAGAAGCAATGGGTAGCGGCTGGATAAAAGCGATTCACCCCGACGATCTGGACAGTATAACGCTTAACTGGCAACAAACTAACTTATCCAATATTGGTCTAAAATCAGAATATCGTTTTACTCATCCCGATGGCTCAGTGGCTTGGGTGATTGGGCAGGCCGTTCCGCAAAAAAATGAAAAAGGTGACCTTATGGGTTATATTGGAACCATAACCGACATCACCGAACGAAAAGAGATGGAAGACGATCTAATTTCTGCCAAAGAAAAGGCCATCGAAAGTGACCGGTTAAAAACTACTTTTCTGCAAAATATTTCACACGAAATAAGAACTCCGCTAAATTCCATCGTCGGTTTTTCCAGATTATTGTCTGAGGAAGAATTATCACCAGAAGAACGCGCAAATTATATAGACATTGTTGAACAAAGCAACGATCATTTGCTTTCAATTATTGCCGACATTATCAACATTGCCACCATCGAGGCGGGTCAGGCGAAACTTCAGGAAAAAGAAATAAATATAAACGCTATCTGCCAATTGTTATCAAATCAGTTTAAAACAAAAGCTGAAAAGCAAAATATTGCCTTGACTTTTGAAACGTGTAACCATGACAATGAAGCATTAATACTGACCGATGGTACAAAACTGGCTCAGATTCTTACTAACCTGATTGGAAATGCAATTAAATTTACGAAAAACGGATCTGTATCATTTGGCTATCAGATAGATAATGACAAGCTCGTTTTTTTCATTCAAGATACAGGCATTGGCATTACTCCTGAAATGCATCAGGATATTTTCAAGCGATTCCGACAAGTAGAAAGTTCTGCCACCCGACAATTTGGAGGTTCTGGTCTAGGCCTGGCTATCTCGAAAGCAAATGTTGAATTACTGGGCGGTCAAATTTGGGTCGAATCAGAAATCGGAAAAGGTTCAAAATTTTATTTTACTATTCCATATAAACCAGCAAGTCAAGCGGAATAACTATCGCATAATTTCCTCCACTTCGTCGGGTGTAATCGGGATTCGGTCACCCAGAATTTCACTTCCGGATTGAGTTACCAGAATATCGTCTTCGAGCCTGATTCCACCAAAATTGAGGTAAGACTCCAAACGGCCGAAGTTGATAAAATCAGTATTTATCTGCTCAGCTTTCCACTTTTCGATCAAGGCAGGAATGAAATAAATTCCGGGTTCATTTGTAATTACAAAACCTGGCTCAAGTTTACGTCCCATGCGCAAATAAGCAGTTCCGAACTGATTTACCGGACGTGTTTCGTCGTCGTAGCCCACATAAATCTGTCCTAAATCTTCCATATCGTGCACATCAAGCCCAAGCATGTGCCCCAGGCCATGAGGCATAAACAACGCATGAGCCCCATTTGCAACAGCTTCTTTCACATCACCTTTCATCAACCCCAGCGCTTTTAGTCCCGAAGCAATTACTTCTGCGGCGGCTAAATGAACCGACAAATAAGTCGATCCGGGTTTGGTTAACTCACGTCCGCGGTTGTTTGCGGCCATTACAATTTCATATATTTCGCGTTGTTGCTGCGTAAATTTACCGCTAACCGGAACTGTACGGGTAAAATCTGATGCATACCGCGAACCAATCTCGGCACCGGCATCAACCAGTAATAGCCGTCCGTTTTGCAGGGTTTTGGAGTGATCGTGATTGTGCAACGTTTCACCATTCTGCGACAAAATTACAGGAAACGAAACCATGCCTCCACCAGCATTGGCAATTCCTTCAATGGTACCTGCAATGCTCTGCTCCCAAACACCAGCTTTAGCCATTTTCATGGCGGTAACATGCATCTGATAGCCCACGGCACAAGCCTTTCTGATTTCAGCTATTTCCTGCTCTTCTTTAACCGAACGTAAAGCAACAATGGCCTTGATCAATTCCAGGGATGAATAGGCTTTGAGTTTCGATATGGAGATCCCAAGCAAATCGTTCAAAAGTATTTTGTTTTCAGCACGGTATGGTGGCAAAAAATGAATTTTACGACCTGCCTGAATGGCTTTTTCAATGATCGACTGAAGATTTTTATACGGTTCGGTTTTAGTAATGCCAACTTCGGCAGCCTTTTCTTTCAACGCAATCTGAGGCCCCATCCAAATAATATCCTCAATTTCAACATCATCACCAAAAATAATTTCTTCACCAGATTCTGCGTCAATAACCCCTGCCAGTTTCTGAAAGTCCAATCCGAAGAAATACAGATACGAACTATCCTGCCTGAAATAATAGGTGTTATCAGCATAATTCATGGGCGAATCAACATTGCCCAGTAAGAGGATAATCCCTTCAGAAATATGTTGTTTTAGCTTTTGCCTGCGGCTAATATAGGTTTCGCGATTAAACATGTGTTGTCGGTTTTTAAATTAAGTAGTGAATATATAAAATTTGTGGAGTATAAAAACTGATAAAATTTCCACGAATGTTATACACCATATAAACAACTGAAAATCAAACCAGAAAATAAATAACAAGCTTGAAAATATTTCGTAAATTAATACAAACCAAAACTCAAACGCCATGAATAATACAATGATGGTTTATTTGAATAAAAGGCTGCACCAAAGTGATCCTAAGTATCAATCAGCCAATGCTCAACCCGGACCTGTAGTTTGTATTTCGAGAGAAGTTGGATGCGGTGGCGTTAATATAGCCCGGTTGCTGGCCGCCGAATTCGACAAACAATCGATTTGCAAAAAATGGAAAGTGCTGAGTAAAGAAATTCTGGAAGAAAGCGCCCGTGAACTAAACATGGAGCCCAATAAGCTCCGTAATTATCTGAAGGAAGGCGACCGAACCATGTTTGATGACATCCTGAGCGCTTTTAGCGAAAAACGGTACAAAAGCGACAAAAAAATCAGCAAAACACTTATCGACCTGATTTCCAGCTTTGCCAACGATGGGAATTGCATTATTGTTGGAAGGGCAGGTCATATTATTACCCGTGATATCGAAAAATCATTGCTCGTACGGTTAACTGCACCATTGGAATGGCGAACAAAGCAAATTATGGAAAAGAATAAGCTTAACCTGCGGGAAGCTGTTGATTTTATGGAGAAAACCGAAAAAGAAAGGCAAAACCTACGCAAACACATAGCTGGCGATCATGCCAAAGAGGACGAATTCGATTTGACCATCAACCTGTCAAGAATGAGTACTCAGGAAGTAATTTCCCTCATCAAATTTGTTGCTCAAACACGGGGATTGCTCGAAACCACCAAAAGCAAAGTAGAAGTATTCTGAATTTCAGGTTCCAGGTCTGTATTTTACCTGGAACCTGAAATTTGAACATCAAATCTATTTCATCCATTTATCCAGCCATTGTTTAAATACACGCTGCCACAAAATACCATTTTGCGGTTGCAATACCCAATGGTTTTCGTCAGGGAAAATTAACAACTGGGCCGGAACACCGCGCAAAACAGCAGCATTAAATGCAGCCATTCCCTGCGATGCCAGAATTCGGTAATCTTTCTCGCCGTGAATTACCAGAATTGGAGCATCCCACTTATCAACAAATTTGTGAGGAGAATTGGCATACGAACGCTGCGCAACAGCATTAGATTTATCCCAGTAAGGGCCGCCCAAATCCCAGTTAACGAACCACATTTCTTCTGTTTCCAGGTATTGCTGCTCCAAATTGAACATCCCATCGTGAGCAATAAAAGCCTTGAACCGTTTTTCATGATGTCCGGCCAGCCAAAAAACAGAGAATCCGCCATAACTTGCTCCCACACAACCCAGTTTATCCTTATCCACAAAAGGCTCTTTGGCTACCTCATCAATTGCTGAAAGATAATCTTTCATATTTTGGCCACCATAATCACCACTAATCTGCTCGAGCCATTCTTTCCCAAAGCCCGGCAATCCACGACGATTTGGCGCAACTACAATATATCCATTGGCTGCCATTTGTTGAAAGTTCCAGCGATACGACCAAAACTGACTAACCGTTGACTGAGGACCACCTTCGCAGAACAAAAGTGTCGGATATTTTTTATTCGGGTCAAAATGAGGGGGATAAATAACCCAGGTTTGCATTTGTTTATTATCGGTAGTTTTTATCCAGCGTTCTTCTACTTTAGCCAATGTTAACTGATCGAGTATCGGTTTGTTGACAAAAGAAAGCTCCGTTTCGGCACCAGTTGACGGATCAATAGCATAAATTTCGTCAGGCTGACTCATCGAATGTTTCATGCCGACCAGCTTTGAGCCAGCTTCGGCAACAAAAGCATAATCGTGAACCCCATTGGTGACTGGCGCGATCTTTTTGTCGGCAATATCCAACCGGTAAACCTGGGTAAGTGCGTGCCAGCAACTGATGAAATAAAGCGTTTTGCTGTCGGCACTCCAGCTTAAATTAGACGAGTTCTGGTCGAAATCAACCGATTGATCAATTTTCTCACCAGTCTCTAAATTCAGCAGAAATAAACGATTTTTGTCCGCTTCGTAACCATCGCGCTCCATACTTTCCCAGGCCATCCATTTTCCATCGGGTGAAAAAACCGGATTCTGGTCATACCCCATCATACCCTGAGTTTTATTCTCAGTTTGTTTCGTTTCAACATGATAGAAATAAATATCAGAATTGGTAGAAATGGCATACTCTTTTCCTGTTTTCTTCCGGCAGGTATAGGCAACAATTTTACTGTCGGCACTCCAATCGAGTTGCTCAATACCACCAAAAGGTTTCATCGGACTTTCATAAGGTTCTCCTTCCAGCAAATCAACCGCATTTGTGATCTTTCCATTGCTGTAATCGGCAACAAAGGGATGAGGCACTGTTTGAGACCATTCGTCCCAATGTTTATACATCAGGTCGTTTTCAAGGTAAGCATTGGCTTTGGGTAAATCAGGAAACAGATCATGAACATCCTGTTTCATTTTTACATCAGCGGTATAAATGATCTTTGATCCGTCCGGAGAATATTTAAATCCGGAAATTCCACCAGCAATTTCGCTGATTTGAATAGGATCCGAACCATCCAAATTCATTTCCCAAAGCTGCATATCTCCCGATTTAGCAGAGAGATATCCTATTTCTTTACCATCGGGGCGCCACTGGGCAGATGATTCTTTTTCGGGAGTAGAAGTAATCCGGACAGGAGTTCCTCCATTTACCTGAATGGTATATAAATCACGGTACGATTTATTTTCTTCGATATTGTAATGGGTCACCGCATATAAAACAGTCGATTTATCGGGAGAGACGGATGGTTCGCCGATCCGGCCAAAACTCCACAAAACCTCTGGAGTCATACTATCTGAAGCTAATTTCACAACTTCAGGCTGATCAATCTTTGTCATTTCTTTATTCGTTTTCGGATTTGAGCATGAGAACAAAATAGTTCCCAAAGCAAGTAAATAAACAGACTTCTTCATGCTTTAAAAATTTAATTGAATACCCCTTTGAATTTTGTAACGGCTGTGAAAGTAAGGATTGTCGGGCAATAAAAAAATGAAAAAAGCACCTGTTATTCGATAACAGGTGCTTAAAAAAACCGAATTGATTGAAACAGTTTCTAGTATTTGTATTCTGCTGTAAATTCAAAATCATCATCACCCTCAAATCCTTTGGCAATAACCTTAAACGGTGTACTGGTTTTTCCCTGAACCTTAAGGGCGCTCAAATCAAAAGTTACCATAGCCGATAATGGAATGTGTTCTCCATCGTCGTTGTTATTGTGCCTCAACTCCAGCACCACCGGGCCATTATCTGGATTGATTACCCCAGGCTGTTTCACCAGGTTGATGTAATGGATCTTACTTCCGCCATAATATTTAAGTTCAAAATTCAGCATGTTGCCCTTGATCCATTTATCCTTAACTTTAATGGCATCGTTTCCGATACTGTCTTCTTTTGCCGGAGTAATGTCCAAAATTCCTTTGTACAAAATCTTCCTTAACGAATTAATCCGCACGTAGTAATGCTCGTCATGATTATCATTCTGTTTGTTTCCCAGGATGGTAAAATTCACCAGCACACGATCATTGTTTTTCACTTCATGCCAATAGTAATCGTTGGTTGCCGGGAACAAAACTTCGTTATCGTCCATCACAATTTTTGAGACACCAGCCTCTGAATCTTTCTGAACTAATCCGAACCCAACCCAGGCATTGTCGAGCGAATATCCGTCATCATCCATGTCACAACCTGTCATCAGGCTGAATATGGCTCCCATCATAAAAAAAATTAATACCTTTTTCATTTCTTCTCTATTTTTAAACCTTGTTTTAGTTTTCACGTTCAATGAGAACCAAATAGAATACAATCGATTCTCACTAAACAATTTTCTAAATAGATAGTAAAAGCTGTAATATGGTTGCGTTGCGTATTTTATTTTTTTTGAAACAATCTTGTCAATCAGAAATAATTTATTCTTGGCATAGCAATTGATAGCATACATCTATATATTTACATACTTAAATTAAAATATCGGTTTAGAAAAAATATCGACGCAAGTATCAGGGAATCTGTTATAAAACGAGCCATCACCGATAAACATCCGTAATGCCTCAATTATCGTCGGTAAATTTTCACTAAACAAAACTTGCGGGTTTATGACAGTTAACAAATAAATTATCATCAAAATGAAAAGACTATTTTTAACATTGGCCGGAGCAGCCATCATTCTTTCTGCCTGCGGAAATAAGATAAAAGGGAGTAAAGAAACTCAGGAAATCAACGTTTCTGCTGCAAAAACAAGCGCTTCAACCAGCTCTGAAAAGTTAACAAGAGCTATGTTTATTCAAAAAGTATGGGATTATACCAAATCTCCGAACGATTGGAAATATCTGGGAAATAAACCCGCCATTATCGACTTTTATGCTGACTGGTGCGGCCCATGTAAAATTGCCGGTCCTATTCTTGAGGAAATCGGAAACGAATACGCCGGTAAGATTCAGGTCTTTAAAATTAATACCGACCAGGAACGTGAATTGGCCCAGGTTTTTGGAATAACGGGCATTCCGGCATTCCTGTATATTCCTGCCAATGGGAAACCTGTCATGATGTCAGGAATTGGCCGATCGAAAGAAGACACCAAAAAGATGTTTATTGACAATATTGAAAAATACCTTTTGGTGAAGAAATAAGAAGGGAACAGAAGACCGGAAACGAAAGTTCGAAAAAACAAAAACCCCGAAAAAGCAATTTTCGGGGTTTTCTATTTTAATCGAATTGATTACTGTATTATTTCGCCCTTTCCAACGCAATTGTTTTGGTTGGCTGATCGCATACTTCGGTTGGTCCCCAATATTGAATAGGTCCGGGGTAAACAAACGACGTTTCGATGGCCCATTTTTCGCGGTTTGCAGCCAGATATTTGAATGGAGCGCTGTCCAGTTCAACCAACGCTTTCTGAATAACCGGTTTCATGTGACCATGACGGCGTTCCATGTTCATCATCATGGTTACAGGCACACCACCAGCAATCCATTCGGCAGCAGGAGCAGTAAGGTTACGAACCGATGACATGTAACCGGTTTTACCCGCAGCAATCAGGAACGATGCGTTATAACCTAATGAATAGCAATAATCAGCATCAAAATTTGATGGCGCAGCACAACGACCTTCGTATCCGAAGAAGTGATATTGTGTTCCAAATTTACCGTTAAACTCACCAGTTTTTTTCATTTCTTTCAAACGGCTTTTCACCATTTCGCCCAACAGCTTTTCGGTTTCAATCAGCGAAACCTGTACGTTTCCGTGTGGGTCGCGATCCAAAGTCAACTGATCGGCAATTCCTGAAGGAAGTGAGGTGTAAACTTTTGTAGATTCAGCAGACAAAATTCCTGCAACAAAAGCACGGCCTTCTGATTTGCTGCTGAACGATTTGAATTTCTGTTCAGTTTCTGAACCTTCAGCCAATAAATCGTTTAATTCCGAAATCAACGCTTTCATTTCAGGAACGAATTCAACCAAACCTTCAGGAATTAAAGCAACTCCGAAGTTTTCGCCATTGGCAGCTCGTTTGGCAATAATTCCGGCCATGTAATCCACAATTTCGCCCAACGTTTGTTTTTTCAATTCCACTTCTTCCGAAATCAAAGTAATGTTTGGCTGAGTTTGTAAAGCACATTCCAGCCCGATGTGCGACGCTGAACGTCCCATCAGTTTAATAAAGTGCCAATATTTTTTGGCCGAATTGGCATCGCGTTCGATGTTTCCAATCAGCTCTGAATAAACTTTGGTTGCAGTATCGAACCCAAATGAAGTTTCGATCATATCGTTTTTCAAGTCACCATCAATTGTTTTTGGACAACCGATAACCTGAATACCTGTATTTTTAGCGGCATAATATTCGGCCAAAACACATGCGTTGGTATTGCTGTCGTCACCGCCAATGATGATCAGCGCTTTAATATTCAGCGCTTTCATGATTTCAGTACCTTTGTCATACTGAGCGGTTTCTTCCAATTTAGTACGTCCGGAACCAATGATATCAAACCCACCGGTATTACGATATGCATCTATAATTTCAGAAGTAAGTTCCACGTATTTGTGATCGACCAACCCGCCAGGTCCGCCTAAGAATCCATACAATTTGCTATCGGAATTGATGTTTTTAATACCATCAAAAATACCCGAGATCACATTGTGACCGCCTGGGGCCTGCCCTCCGGAGAGGATTACGCCAACATTAACGGCCGGATAAGATTGTTTCTCGTCAGTAGCTTCGAATGTAATTAAAGGCATTCCATAGGTATTGGGGAAAAGTCCCAGAATGTCTTTCTGGTCGGCAACCGATTCGGTTTTGTTACCCTCAACCAGTTTAACTGATGATTTTAATGAGTTAGGAAGTTTAGGCTGATATTTTGCCCTTGCTGATTGTAATGCGCTAATAGTCATAGTCGTTATTTTTTGATAGGATTTACTTTTAAAAACCGGTGCAAAAGTAAATTAAAACAGTGGTTTTCTCTACCAGATTGATAGGATATTCCAGCTATTTTAAAGAAAATTTAAACCGGTTTGGTTATCCAATCAAGAAATCGGCCACGTTACCCAAACTGCTGGCTGTTCCTTTGTACAATTCGCTGTATTTGCAACGGGTACACGTTACTACCGTAAATTTCCGGTTCTGAATATCAAAAAATCTGGAGAATCCGCTACCCGTGGTGCGTATTTCATCAACTTCGGCTTGAGTGTTGCCACATTTGGGACAATGATACTTGGCGTGTTGCATAGCTTTGAGGTTTAACTTTTGATTTGCATTAATTGTTCTAGTTGCTAATTGAAATACTTTGTTTATTCGGAGACTGAAGACTGCGACTGATCACTTAAATCCTCCTCTGGATTTTCATCTGTAGTTTTCACAACTGTTCGGCGTGCATCACGAAGCGCTTTAGTGATAATCCATTCTATTTGTCCGTTTGCACTGCGGAATTCCTGTGCTGCCCACTTTTCAATGGCATCATACACATCAGGATCAATCCGAAGCACAAATGATTTTTTCTTAGCCATAACTATTCCTTTCCTCTTTATTCAACCTAAAATCATTCAGAACAAAACTGCCTCTTGAAGATACTATTTACTTGGTTTGCACTTGTATCCATTTTAAAATCTAGTTTAATGCTGTTGTCGAAAAAGTCTGCTCAATTGTGGCATATTAGGCCGGTGAACCAGTTTCACATTCCTGAAACAAATGATTTAAATTAGGAAGTTCAATTGCAATTGCCAGTTTTAAAGCCTCGTTTTCAAAACTTGTGGAAGCTAGCGGTATCCCTTTCGCATGTTGGTCGGGACTATCCATGGTTGAAGTGAATCCGTCTTCGACCTTATTAATATTGAATACCATTCGCAAATGTGTTCCCTGAACCTTAGGCACTCCGTTCCATTGGCCTGTTACATCCTGACCAACTATAAACGATGAGACAAAAACTCCCAAAACAAAAGCAATGATTTGCATTTTCTATGTATCCGAATTTAATAAGTACTTTAAGTAGCAGGTTCTATTTTGCCTTCATCATTTCTTCCATGGCATACATTGCGGCTTGTGAACGTTGTGTTCCGAACAGCACTTTCTTCCCATTAGTGAGATAAAGTTGTAAGCCAACATTTCCACTTACATTATAGGCCTTACCCCATTTAAATCTTCTTTTTATACCCCATCCGCCATAATCTAAAATCGGATTATATTTCCGGATTTCAAACCTTTGGATTTCTTGTTTGGATACCATTCGTTCTTTAAAAATGAGTGGAAAAAATCGATAATGGATTCCAGATTTATCAATCCAAACTTCCAGTTTCGAAGAAAAAGTAACCCAAAGCATAAGGCATAAGGCAAAAAAGACAACTATTAGCACTCCGTTTGGAGCAGGACTATCGCCAACCTGAATACCCCGGACCATTTGCTGATAAAGTGCATAAATGCTCATTACCATTGCCGGGACTGTGGCGCTCAAAACCAGAACAACATACCACCACTGCCTGAATTGCTGCGTTTCTTTAAACAGTACCTTATTCATGATCCTATTGATAAAGCGTTCCGGTATTTACCACTGGCGTAGCTTCTTTGTCACCACAAAGAACAACGAGCAGGTTGCTTACCATGGTGGCCTTTTTATCTTCATCAAGGGTTACAATTTCACGTTTGCTCAGTTCATCCAATGCCATTTCAACCATACTCACAGCGCCTTCCACAATTTTAAACCGGGCCGCAACAATAGCGGTTGCCTGCTGGCGTTTCAGCATGGCCTGGGCAATTTCCTGAGCATAAGCAATATAATTGATGCGTGCCTCAATGACATGAATTCCTGCAATATCCAGCCTTTCACGAATCTCACTTTCGAGCATTTGATTCACTTCTTCGCCACCGTCGCGTAAAGTAATTTTCGCATGATCGTCTTCAATATTGTCATATGGATACAGCCCAGCCAATTTACGCAAAGCAGCTTCGCTCTGAACAACTACAAAATGCTCGTATTCGTCAACCCCAAAAGCAGCCCGGTAGGTTTCTTCCACTTTCCAAACCAAAACAAGGCCAATCATAATTGGGTTTCCCAACTTGTCGTTCACCTTAATGGGCTCGCTGTTAAAATTTCGGGCACGAAGTGAAAATTTCTTCTTTGCAAAGAAAGGATTCACCCAGAAAAATCCATTATCCTTAATTGTTCCCTTATAAGCACCAAAAAGCACCAGTACATAACATTGATTCGGATCTACCGCAATAAAACCGGGAGCTACCAGAATAAATAAGACGATTAGAAGAACAGAAGGAATAATTATTTGTGAAATAAACCCGGCAATAGCCAATGCAAGAAATAATGCTTCGAGCAAAAGGAACAGATAACCGGAGCGGGCAGTAAACGATTTTTCCATACTATCAGATTTAAATTGATTTAATATTATTTTGATATCACAAATATAAATAAAAAAAAGCATCTCAAACAAGATGCTTTTAAATATTTTTCAGGTTCTAATTCAGATTCAATTCTATATTTCCGGTATTTTTCGATTTCAGCACGTCGTACTGCGAAGCAAAATTCAAAATAGCATCAATACTTTTTTGAGAAGGCTCATATCCACACATATCCAATTCCATGACAGTATCAAAATCATTTTCCGGAGTCTTAATCGACTCAACTTCTTTTTTCCCGTTGTAATACGAATTGATCAAATAATTTAAGGTAGAGAATTCACTCATAGGCCAACATTATTGTTTTAGTTATAAAGCAATAACGCCATCCTTGAAATAATATTGTAATAGATTTCCTAAATTTTTGTCAAGCTTAAATTCTTTTTCTCAATCATCTTCCTCAGATTGATTAAGGCATACCGCATCCTACCCAACGCCGTATTAATGCTAACACCAGTTAAATCAGCAATTTCCTTAAAACTTAATCCCTGGAAGTGGCGCATCAGGATTACCTCGCGCTGATCATCAGGCAATTCCTCGATCAAAAGACGCACATCGCTGGTAATCTGATCATACACCAGCTTGTCTTCGATATTTTCTTCGGAGTACTTTGGTGAATTAAAAAGGTCGATGTTGGTATCGTCGTTCGATGTTGTACTCAGTAATTTTTCCTTCCTGAAATGATCAATAATCAGGTTGTGCGAAATACGAAGCACCCAGGAAATAAATTTACCGTTTTCGGTATATTTCCCGGTTTTTAACGACCGAATCACTTTAATAAAGGTATCCTGAAAGATATCTTCAGCAAGGTGATGATTTTTTACGATAAGTAAAATGTAGGTGAAAACTCTTTTTTTGTGGCGGGCAATAAGAATTTCAATTGCAGTTTGATCGCCATTAACAAATTGGTTTACGAGCGAATTATCGCTCAGATCTTCTGTTCTGAACATTACTCTGAATATTATGTGACTGATTTCAATAATTAAAGAGTATAGTTCTTTCGATAGGCGTTGTTTTTTGAATTAGAGTTAAACAATTTGTTAATTTTGCGTTCGTAAAAATGAGCAACTTTTTTTAGAAAAACAAATTTCTGCCAATAATAATAACATAACAAATGAGTTCTACCTCAAAAAATTCATCATATATCCAGATCAAGGGTGCGCGTGTCCATAATCTTAAAAATATTGACCTAAACATAAACCGCAATAAATTCATCGTAATCAGCGGATTATCCGGATCAGGAAAGTCATCACTGGCCTTCGATACGCTTTATGCAGAAGGTCAGCGACGATATGTTGAGAGTTTATCGTCGTATGCCAGGCAGTTTCTTGGGCGCATCAACAAGCCCGAAGTTGACTACATTAAAGGCATTCCACCCGCTATTGCCATCGAACAAAAAGTAAATACCCGAAATCCCAGATCAACGGTTGGTACATCAACCGAAATCTACGATTACATGAAACTTCTTTTCGCCCGAATCGGGAAAACAATTTCACCCATTTCCGGAAAAGAAGTGAAACAGCACCATGTTGGCGATGTAATTAACTTTATTCAGTCATTTTCGGAGAACACCCGTTTTATGATTGGCTCACCACTGAAAATCAAGAATGGACGAACGTTGTTTCAGGAAGCAGAATTGCTGCTCCAGCAAGGATTTTCGCGCCTTGAAATCGGCAATGAAATTCGGAAAATAGACGAACTTCTAAAAGAAATCAATGAGGAGCCCTGCAAGGATTCGACCTGTAACATTGTAATTGACAGGGCGACAGTATTAAAAGACGACGAAGATAATCTGAGCCGCATCGCAGATTCGGTACAGACTGCATTCTTTGAGGGACATGGCGAATGTATCGTAAAAATATACGATGGAAATGATGTAAAAGAAGAGCACTTTTCCAATCTGTTTGAGGCCGATGGTATTGAATTCGAAGAACCTTCGGTACACATGTTCAGTTTCAACAACCCGATTGGAGCCTGCAAATCATGCGAAGGCTACGGGAAAGTCATCGGAATTGATGAAGATCTGGTAATTCCGAACAAGTCGCTATCTATTTATCAGGATGCAGTGGCCTGCTGGAAAGGCGACAAAATGAAAGAATGGAAAGATGAGCTGGTTTATGCAGCCGACAAGTTCAAATTCCCCATACACAAACCCTATTACGAACTGAGCGAAGAACAACGGCATTTGCTTTGGACCGGAAATAAACACTTTCAGGGGCTAAACCAGTTCTTTAAAATGCTGGAAGAAAATACCTACAAAATACAGTATCGCGTAATGCTATCGAGATACAGAGGGAAAACCAACTGCCCCGACTGCCGCGGAACCCGACTGAAAAAAGAGGCGATGTATGTGAAAGTGGGCGAAAAATCGATTCAAGACTTGGTTCTATTACCCATCGACGAATTGCAGCAATTCTTTATTAACCTGAAGCTTTCTGACCACGAAATACAAATTGCTGAACGAATCCTGACTGAAATAAATAACCGGCTCGATTTTTTGACCGATGTCGGACTGGGCTATCTAACCCTGAACCGCCTTTCGTCAACGTTATCGGGAGGCGAATCGCAGCGTATCAATCTGGCCACCTCATTAGGCAGTAGCTTGGTTGGCTCCATGTATATTCTGGACGAACCCAGCATTGGATTGCACTCACGGGACACGGCACGTTTGATTCGGGTATTGCGGAAACTTCAAAAACTCGGCAATACGGTTTTGGTGGTTGAACACGACGAAGAAATCATCCGCGAAGCCGACGAAATTATAGATATTGGACCGCTGGCAGGTCGGTTGGGCGGCGAAGTTGTGTTTCAGGGAACTCACCAACAACTGGAATCCTCTTCAGAAAGTTTAACGGCCAAATACCTGACAGGCAGAGAGAAAATAGAGATTCCGCCATCCAGAAGGAAATGGAGTAATTACATTGAAATTACCGGCGCACGCGAAAACAATCTGAAGAACGTTGATGTCAAATTTCCATTAAATACAATTTGTGTAGTTACCGGCGTGAGTGGTTCAGGAAAATCGTCGCTTGTAACCAAAGTTTTGTATCCGGCGATTGCCAAAATGTTTGGTGGATTCAGCGAAAAAACCGGACAGCACGACATTATCCGTGGTGACTTTAACCTGATTACCTCGGTTGAATTTGTCGACCAGAATCCGATCGGAAAATCATCACGCTCCAATCCGGTAACCTACCTGAAAGTATATGACGAAATCCGGAAGCTATACTCCGAACTGCAAAGTTCTAAATTTAACGGATTTAAACCTTCTCATTTTTCGTTCAATATTGAAGGCGGACGATGTGAAGAATGCCAGGGAGAAGGCGAAATTACTGTCGAAATGCAGTTTATGGCCGATATTCACCTGATTTGCGAAAGTTGCAAAGGCAAGCGTTTCAGAGACGAAATTCTGGAGGTAACTTTCGAAGACAAGAACATTTTCGATATACTCGATTTAACTGTAAATGAAGCTATTGATTTCTTCGGAAATCACAAATCAACATCGGCAAAAAAGATTGCGAAGCTGCTAAAACCACTTCAGGATGTGGGTTTGGGCTATGTAAAACTCGGACAATCGTCGAGTACATTATCGGGCGGTGAAAGCCAACGCATAAAATTAGCCTCGTTTCTGGCCAAAGAAAAAAGCAGTCCTTCCCTATTCATTTTCGACGAACCAACTACAGGACTTCATTTTCACGATATACGCAAACTGCTCGACTCTTTCAACGCACTGATTGCCCGTGGCCACAGCATCATCATTATTGAACACAACCTGGATGTAATAAAATGTGCCGATTGGGTGATTGATTTAGGCCCAGAAGGTGGAAAAGATGGAGGCCGGATAATCTTCGAAGGAAAACCCGAAGACCTCATCCACATTCCGGAGTCGTACACAGGTCAAGCGCTGAAGGAAAAACTAACGATGTAAAAACCTTGTATCCAAGGCAAAAAAAGAGGTTGGAACTTACGATCCAACCTCTTTTCAGAAATAATATTTTCCTTACACACGTTTTTCTTTGATACGTGCTTTTTTACCTGTAAGATCACGTAAATAATACAATTTAGCTCTGCGTACGCGACCCTTTTTGTTCACTTCAATCAAGTCGATAAATGGCGAATAAAGAGGAAAAATTCTCTCTACACCAATGTTTCCCGACATTTTACGAACAGTGAAAGTTTTTGTAACGCCTTCTCCTTTTACCTGGATAACAACACCACGGTAGTTCTGGATACGCTCTTTATTACCCTCCTTGATTTTGTAGTGAACGGTAATCGTATCCCCTGAATTAAACTGCGGCTGTTCTTTTAATTCAACAGCAAACGCATTCTGTGCAACTTTAATTAAATCCATTTCTTTGAGTTTTTAGTGGCAATATTACATCATATCAATGAGTAAGAGATTGCGAAAATGTGGTGCAAAAATAGTAAAAATATTCACACCACAAACTGCTGTTCGCAAAATGAGTTAACGTTTTGAAAAACTAGTGGGCAGGCGCTCCTGTCATCTTCAAATGATCTCCAGTTTGATCAACAATAACCTTCTTCCACCAATCCGGATAACCAGGCTGATCAGGCATCGGAGGCAATCCGGTATCAGTACGCTCAAACTTGCCATCCTTTTCCTTTTTGATGTTGCCATCAATAAATTTCACGAATAAATATTGCGATAGTTTTGTCCATTCTTTTGTCATTCCGTTTGCCTGATTCACCGAATAATCAGTTAAAAACTGACGGGCTTCCGCCTTTTTTCCTGCATTCCACAAATTCTGTGCAGCCGCATCAACACTTGGCGTATAGGCTACAAACTTATCTTCCAGGCTTTTCTGAACCTTTTGCACATCAGGAATCATAGCATCGTATCGCAAATAGGCAAAGTTTGAAACTACATTGAATACCCAAAAAGCAGCTGTTTCGGAATAAATAAGCATATCGCCGTTCCCGACTTTAAAACATTCCGGAATTTCAGTAATACCGCAATACATTGGAGTATAGCAAGTGCTGTAAGCATCGTCAACTCCAAACCATAAAATTCCGCCAACCGGATCGGGCAACCAGGAACGAGACTGGGCAACAAACGAAAATCCGGTCTGTTGGGTTGAAATCGCGCGCTCGTTGACATAGTTAGCCGAATCAACTTTGAATGTCAAAGGTCTCCAACGATACGGCAATTTAAAAGGACCGGCACCAACATCTTTGGTCATGTCCAAAGCAGTTCCCTGATAATGATCGCGCATCATCCCCATCACATCCTGAACGCTCAGTTTTTTATCCGGCTTCACCCACAAAGGCATACGGTTGGAAGGAAACTTATTTTCGCCATCGTGCTTAACGTTTCCCATGGCGTATTCTTCGTATTGTTTCATTCCGGAGTAAACTTTATTAAAACCTGCAAATACGCGGGCATCACTGAAACGGGCTCCGCTAAAATCAACCGGGGCATAAACATCAGAAAAACTGAAATCTTTATTTTTACCATCGAACCAGCCTTTTTCGCGTGCAAACGAAATCACATCTTTCGAAAACATGCAATTAACCGGATCGTTCATCGGGAAAGTTGTGATACGCGCCTGATTGGCATGACCGCTGATGTATCCGTCAGGAATACGTTGGGCAGCCCAAACAGCACCTTTTTCACCATCGCCTTTACCAATTATCTCCATAATCCAAACTTCGTTCGGGTCGGAAATCGAAAACGATTCGCCAGAGCTGGCATAGCCAAATTTGTCCATCAGGTCGGCAATCACTTCTATGGCTTCGCGAGCAGTTTTCGCACGTTGGAGCGTCACATAAATTAAACTTCCGTAGTCCATAATGGCACCCGACTGCTTACCAAGTTCTTCGCGGCCACCATACGTTGTTTCGCCAATGGCTAACTGAAATTCGTTCATATTTCCGATTACACTATAGGTATGGGCAACCTGCGGAATACGACCTAAAAACTTACCGGTGTCCCACTCGTAAATATCGCGCATAGCACCGGCGGGGTAATCCATGGCGGGCTGATAATACAATTCGCCGTAAAGTGTATGCGAATCGGCGGCATAGGTAATCATGGTCGAACCATCTATGGATGCACCTTTGGTTACTAAGAAATTGGTACAGGCATCAGAAACACGGATGCTTAGCGCTACTGTCAGAAATGTCAGTAAAGTAAGACGCTGTAGTTTGTTAATCATGTTTATATCTGTTTTTAAATTTTTCCTTCGGCAAATATAACTAATCTCAATATCAAAAATTTGAAACTAGATTAGTCGGATAAAGAAGCCTGAATTTATTTAAACGAACCATGAGAAAGTTCAGGTCTGGGGGAAAGGCAAATAAGTAGATAAAGTCAATGGATTTATCGTTGTTGTACTATTCCAACTGCTAAACAAACCCACCCGGCAACGAACGATAAACCGCCGATTGGTGTGATGGCTCCCAAAATTTTTATTCCGGAAATGGAGAGTGCATATAAACTTCCGGAGAATATAACAATTCCGACAATGAGAAAGATTCCCGACCATCGAAGCCATTTTGATTCAAGATGAAACCCAATTAATCCGACAAGCAAAAGCCCAATTGCATGGTAAAACTGGTATTCGACGCCGGTTTTATAAACATCCAGCATTTCGGGAGATAAAATCTTTTTTAGTGCGTGAGCGCCAAATGCACCCAACAAAACTCCCAATGCCATAAAAACTGCGCCTGCCAAAAGTATATTTCGATTCTTCATGTTAGCTTTTATTTCTGTCCACCATAACAATCCGGAGCCAAGGTAGTTTTCAGAAACAAAAAATCCCGTCGAAATTTACAACGGGATTTTTGGTCTTTATACTTGACTTATACGATTAATCCAGCTTATGAATTACCAATCCGGAACGAAGTTTGGGTTCGAACCAAGTCGTTTTCGGAGGCATAATGTTACCCGAATCGGCAATGTTGATTAATTGCTGCATCGAAACCGGATAAAGGGCAAAAGCCACTTTCATATCGCCACCATCCACTCGTTTTTTCAATTCACCCAAACCACGGATACCACCAACAAAATCGATGCGGGTTGAGGTACGCAGATCTGAGATACCCAAAATCTGATCCAAAACCAGGTTAGATAAAATAGTCACATCCAGCACGCCAATTGGGTCGTTGTCGTTGAAAGTTCCGGGCTTGGCATTCAGCTTATACCAGTTTCCGGAGAGGTACATGCTGAATTCGTGCAGTTTGGCTGGTTTGTAAATTTCGGTTCCAGCTAATTCAACTTCAAAACTTTGAACCAGCTTTTCCAGCAATTCCGTTTCAGTCAAACCATTCAGATCTTTTACGGTGCGGTTGTAGTCGATAATCTGCAACTGATTATCAGGAAAATGAACAGCCATAAAGAAATTGTATTCTTCGTCGCCGGTATGATTTGGGTTTTGGCCTTGTTTTTCCAAACCAATACGGGCTGCAGCAGCCGTACGATGATGTCCGTCGGCGACATAAGTTGCCGGAACTTTAGTGGCAAAGAGTTCTTCAATTTTTTTGTTTGTAGCCGCATCATTAATCGTCCAAAAATGGTGACCAAAGCCATCTTCAGCTACAAAATCGTAGTTAACTTTCTGATTTTTTACAATCGAATCAACAATGGCGTCAATTTCAGGAACAGCACAATACGAGAAGAATACAGGTTCGATATTGGCATTGAGGTAACGGGTCAGAATCATGCGGTCTTCTTCCTTATCCGGACGGGTAAGCTCATGTTTTTTGATGATTCCCTGATTGTAATCCTCGCACGAAGCTGCGCCAACAATTCCGTATTGCGTGCGGCCATTCATGGTTTGGGCATAAATGTAATAGTTGGCTTCACTATCCTGATTCAGCCAACCTTCGGCCTGAAATTTTTCAAAATTTTCCACTGATTTCAGGTAAACTGTTTCCGAATGAATATCGGTTCCCGCCGGACAGTCGATTTCGGCACGGGTAATATGAAGCAATGAACATGCTTTACCTTCAGCCATTTGAGCCGCTTCGGTGCTGTTCATTACGTCGTAAGGCAAACAGGCCAGGTCGCTGGCGATAGCTTGTGGCGGACGAAGTCCTTTAAATGGTTTTACAATAGCCATATATTTGTTTTTATTTTGATTTTTAACTTTTACTTTTTCAGGTATTTATTATACCAGGCATAAGCATAACTCCGGATAACAACTTTTCGTCCCGACTCCCGTTCCGCTGCTTTAACCCAGGGTGTAAGCAGGGCGGCAATTCCGGCAACAATAACTGCTTTAACCGGATTCATTTGAATGGATAAAATCCATACAAACAAATAGATGATATCGAAAATGATTAAAAATATCATCAAATTAAAAAATACTATTTTAAACTTTAAATTCATTCGTATAAATTTTAATTTCTTAGGTCGAATGGAATTGCCATGATCCGATAATTTATTCAGTGTTAGGTTGGTGTTCCTGAAGATCATGTCAATTTCATACTACAATTCCAATTTACTCCAAATCAATATTATACTTTCCAAGTAGTCCGGCAATCCCGGAATACGAAAATCTGGCTTTCTTCATTTTATTAACCTCCGGATCTAATCCAAAATTCATGGCCGTCCGGAAATCAGCTTTTTCAAGGTTCGTTTGCTGAAAAACAGCGCCCGAAAGATCGCAGTTATCAAAAACCGACAGGCTCAGGTCTGCGCCCGAGAAATCAACTTCTTTCATAGAACAATCTGCAAATTTCGATTTCTTCATTTTCTTTTCAGTAAACGAAGAATAATCGAGGGTGCATTTCTGAAAGCCTACCGAAAAAAGGAAATCAGAACAGTTGTCGAAGTTAATTCCGATAAGCTTACAGCCCAAAAACTGAACTTCTTTCATTCCGGTACCTGAAAATTTGGCCAGCGCAAAATTACAATTTTCAAACCTGCAATTAACCAAATCGCTTTCATTCCAGTTGGCAGCGGAAAAATCGCAGTTCAAAAAAGTACAGCCGTCAAACTCCGTTTGTGTTAATTGCTGTCCGCTGTAATTGATCGCTGCAAAAACCTGATCTTCAATCCACTTCTTAATCATCAAATTCTCCCGACATATTATTTGTTTACCCGATAGGTCTGGTCGCCATTTACAAAAAATGCCACGATCTGTTCGGCAGCAGCAACTCCCGCATTCACATTGGCTTCAGCCGTTTCGGCTCCCTGTTTTTTAGGTGTTGAATAATAACGAAGCCCAAATTTTTCAGTTAGCTCTGCGTGACAAGAGGGAGCGATATCACTGATATACTTAAAATCAGGACGTTCTTCCAACATTTTCGCTAATCCGTCCTCGTCAATAACCTCTTTTCTGGCTGTATTAACCAGTGTAGCGCCTTTGGGCATTCGGTTCATCAAATTAAAATTAACCGATTTCCTGGTCTTTTCGTTAGCCGGAATATGCAGGGATAAGTAGTCACTTTGGCTGAACAATTCGTCAACAGACTGCACAACCCTAACCTCGTAAGGTTCCATACTTACCTTGGTAACGCAAGGATCAAGCGCCACGACTTTCATTCCAAGCCCCTGAGCTATTCTGGCCACTCTCCGTCCTATATTTCCACAACCGTAAACACCTACCGTTTTTCCTTTTAATTCGGAACCCGAGCCGCCCTTAAAGTTTCCGCGAGCCATAAAAATCATCATTCCAATAGCCAATTCGGCAACTGCATTGGAGTTTTGCCCCGGTGTATTCATGGCAACTACTCCTTTTTCGGTGCAGGCAACCAAATCTAAATTATCAAATCCTGAACCTGCTCTCACAACAACCTTCAGTTCTTTGGCAGCTTCCAGTACTTCCTGGTCAACCATGTCGCTCCTGACGATCATCGCCTGAACATCTTTTACTGCATCCAGCAAATCAGCTTTTGCTGCATATTTTTCCAACAACCTAACCTCGTAACCGGCATTAGTCAGAATTCCGGTAATCTGATTAACCGCTGCCGGAGCAAACGGTTTTTCTGTAGCTATTAATACCCTTTTCATAGTTATTGATTTACCCCTTAAAAAGAAAAGCAGAACCCCCATTCTGCTTTTCTTCCTGATTTATTTAAGCTTCATTTTTTCGAACTCTTTCATGGCGTCAACCAAGGCAATTACGCTTTCCTTCGGAAGTGCGTTGTAGGTTGAAGCGCGATACCCGCCTACCGAACGGTGGCCTTCCAGACCCAGCATTCCCAATGACTTGGCGTAGGTAAGGAATTCAGGTTCCCATTCTTTGTATTCGTCATTCATTACAAAACAAATATTCATAATCGAACGATCGTTAACATCCGGAATATTGGCTTTGAATAATTTATTGCGATCGATTTCATCGTAAAGAATTCCGGCCTTTTCGATATTCATTTTTTCCATCACCTTCACGCCACCCAATTCTTTCAACCATTTCAGGGTTTGAAGAGCTGCAAAAACCGGAACTACCGGAGGCGTGTTGAACATGGATTCGTTTTCGATGTGGGTTTTGTAATTCAGCATCGTAGGAATCTTGCGGGTTACTTTACCCAGCGCGTCTTCTTTTACAATTACGAAGGTTACACCGGCAGGGGCAAGGTTTTTCTGGGCTCCGCCATAAATAATGGCATACTTCGAAACGTCGAGCGGACGGCTGAAAATATCGGATGACATATCGGCCACCAATGGTATTTTGCAATCGATATCCTGACGGATTTCTGTTCCGTAAATGGTATTGTTGGTTGTAATGTGGAAATAATCAGCATCTTCAGGAACAGTATATCCTTTAGGGATGTGATTGTATGTACTTGCTTTCGAAGAAGCTACTTCAATAACCTCACCGAAAAGTTTGGCTTCTTTCTGCGCTTTGTCAGCCCATGTTCCTGTGTTCAGATATGCTGCTTTTTTCTCAAGCATGTTGTATGGAACCATCATGAATTGCGAGCTGGCGCCACCGCCTAAAAAAAGCACATGATAACCCGAAGGAATGTCGAGCAGTTCCTTAAAAAGTTGCTGGGCTTCGTTGCTTACGGCAACAAATTCCTTGCTGCGGTGCGAAACTTCCATAAGTGAAAGGCCCGTCCCGGCAAAATCGATTAATGCTTCGGCTGTGTTTTTAATGGTGTATTGCGGCAAAATTGAGGGTCCCGCATAAAAATTATGCTTCTTCATTTGGTTATAAATTATGGGTTAATAACTATTTACAATCTGTTTAATTGCAAATAACAGTTCAAAATAAACGATTATCTGCCTTTGTTTGCCTGAGATAAATCAGACTTAACTACACGACAATAAGTTATAAAACATTCAATTAATAAGCTTCAAAATTCGAATAAAAAATTGAGTCAACAATCCTGAAGCGGGTTATTTTTCAGTTTTTTTTCATTTTCAGTGTAATCCCTATGCGCAATTCGGGGAAGACCCGATATGAAGAAAAAGGCAACAGCGTAAACAACTACCCGCCGTAATCTTATACGCTCGAAATATCAGTCAGCCGATCTTCCTGAAATACAGGTATAACTCCGGTTTGATCTTCGGTAAGGCAATACCCGATACAATCGTCCAACCCTTTGGATGCCAACCGGCCTTTTTGTGCTGCTTTTTGAATGTATCCGAATAAATCCGTTTTAGCCATATTCCATAAATCGATGGAAGCAGTGGTGGCATCGCAAATGCTTTCAAATTTTCCTGAATCGAGTAAACGTTCGGCCAATGCACCGGCAAATACGGTATCCTCCAGGCTAAAGCGGTCTTTCCATGAAGCACAAAAGATAAGTACCGGAGCGTTTTGCTGAATGAGCCAACCGGCAAGCGAAGAAATATTCAGGAATGAACCAATTACAACCGATTTGGAATGACTGGCCATGTGAATGCACCTCGTTCCGTTGGTGGTAGAATACACAATTTCTTTTCCGGCAACAATTTCGGGGGTAAAATTAAACGGGGAATTTCCGAAGTCAGCAAAATCGAGAACATAGCCATCACGTTCCGATGCAACCATGTAACCACGCTGTTTCATTTCACGGGCTTCATCAACCGTTGCAACCGGAATAATACTTTTTACGCCATTATGAATGGCTGCGCATATGGACGAGGTGGCGCGTAAAATATCAACGATTACTACAATATTTTTATCATCAGCATGTTTATCGTAAATTGCGGGGGACAAACAAACTTCCAGCCGATTTTTTGATTTTTCCATCTTGTGGTTAAAGTTGCAAAGATAAAGAAAGTAGCCAACCCCACCTCATTTGCCTGAACGGGAAACCGTATTTAAACTAAAGGTAAAGTAGTAAAATGAATGGCCGAAAATAAAAAAACCTGCCAACAAACTGCCGACAGGTTCATAATATTCTGTATAAAATAAGGCTCTATGCCGGATTGATGAATGGCATTTTAACGATTTTAGCTTTCAGCATTTTTCCGCGGACATTCAGGAAAACTTCGGTGCCAATAGCCGAATAAGCTTTATTCACATAAGCCATCCCGATACCTTTATTCAACACCGGCGACATGGTCCCCGAAGTAACCCGGCCAATCAGGTTTCCATCCTGATCTGTCAGTTCGTAATCGTGACGTGGAATTCCACGGTCGATCATTTCAAAACCACGAAGTTTGCGATCAACACCTTCCTGCTTTTGCATCAGCAGAAAATCTTTGTCGATGAAATGATGACCATTAAATTTGGTAATCCAGCTTAGTCCGGCTTCTATCGGCGAAGTTGAGTCGTCGATGTCATTTCCGTACAAACAATAACCCATTTCTAAACGCAAGGTGTCGCGGGCTGCCAGTCCAATAGGTTTAATGCCAAACTCAGCGCCTGCTTCAAAAATTGCATTCCATAGTTGTTCGGCAAACTCGTTCCTGAAATACAGCTCGAAGCCACCGGAACCGGTATAACCTGTAGCCGAAATAATAACATCATCAACGCCGCCAATGGCTCCGGTTACGAAGGTGTAGTATTTAATTTCAGATAAATCAGTTTTAGTAAGTTTCTGAAGTGTGGCTTCAGCTTTTGGCCCCTGAATGGCCAACTGGCTGATTGCAGGAGAAGCATTTTCGAGAATAGCTCCGTGGGTATTCTGCGATACAATCCAGTTCCAGTCTTTCTCAATATTAGAGGCATTTACAACCAGCAGGTATTTTTCGGGCTCGTAGTAGTAAACCAACAAGTCGTCAACAATGCCACCCTTTCCGTTTGGGAAGCAGGAATATTGGGCTTGCCCCAGCATAAGCTTCGAGACATCGTTTGAAGTGACCCGCTGAACCAGTTCCTGGGCGTTTGGCCCCTTCACCCAAAACTCACCCATATGCGAAACGTCAAATACTCCAACTGCATCGCGAACGGTCATATGTTCGTCTTTGATTCCTGAATATTCGATAGGCATCTCAAAACCGGCAAACTCCACCATTTTGGCGCCTAGCCGTTTATGTATCGAATTAAAAGCTGTGATTTGCATAAATTTTTTTTCAGTTTTATGTGACAAAATTAGCTTATTACCCATGCTCAAAGCATGAAAAATATCATTTGACAAAGATATTAGTTTTTATCGCAGCAGCCCGCAATGTTAGGTTCGAATAATTATTTTCCGTAATATTGCATACACAGTAACCCTATAAATAACTTACCCAATGCCACAATCGCGATACACCAGCTTAAACTACCTGAAAGAAATTACCGGTGGTGAATCTGAAATCATGAAAGAATTTATCCAGATGTTTTTCGATCAGTTGCCTGAATTTAAAGAAGGATTAACCAGGTATCTGGCCGAAAAAAAATGGAAAGAGCTGGGTGAACTGGCGCACAAGGCAAAGTCATCGGTAATGACCTTCGGAATGAATGATCTGGGTTATCGGTTAAAGGAATTACAACTAAAAACCCAGAAACTGGAAGACATAGAAAGTTATCCGGAATACGTTGAAGAATTTATGACCGAAATCGCCCTGGCTGAAATCGAACTTCGCGAGGACCTGAGCAAATACTAATCAACTGATAATAAAAAAGCACTTCAATCCCTACTCCACCAAACTTCCGTTAACAACCAAATTTCTAAGGGTTAGTCCTTCGATCAACGATTTGTTCAGTTCCCCATTTTCCGCGGTAATCTTTAAATTTTCGAAAGTAAAGTTTTTCAGCAGATCGTTTTCCGAAACATCAATATCAGCAAAAATTTTGCAGGTCAGTTCAATGTTACGAAACACCACTTGGTTTGACATCGACAATGGCGGCGTTGTGCGCCCCTGCAAATCAAAGAACTGAACCCATGGTTTAGCAAAAAGCAGGCGGTCGGCACGGCCTGTTATGTTTTCAACCAGGATATATTCATACAATTGAGGTGTATCCGGACGGTTTTTTAGCCATAAAACTCTTGAAGGACCGTTAACCTTGCAATTGCGGACGATAATGTTCCGGTTGTGAATAGCCTCACTGCCGCAAGTCACTGCCGAGTGGCAAAACCCAAAAGTACAATTCTGGATGATGATGTTTTTATTCGGACCATTGTTCGGGTCGGTATCAGCCCAAGGACCTTTTCCGCCTTTCAGGGCAACCGCATCATCGTTCACTTCCATGTAACAGCCGTTCACCAGCACATCCGAACACACATCCAAATCGATGGCATCAGTACTGGGCGCTTTTACCGGTGCCGCAGGCGAAAAAATATGCAGGCTGAGCAATTTCACGTTGGAACAGCGGTAAAGGTGAGTGGTCCAAAATCCGGAGTTATGCAGTTTAACATCCTGCAACTGCACGTTTTTACTGTTCTGAATAAAAATAAGACGGGGGCGCGACACCTCCAGGTTCGTACATTTCGGATTTTCAGCCCGACGTTGCCAGAAAGCATTCCAGTATTTCAACCCGTTGCCATCGATGGTTCCCCGCCCGGTAATGGTAAACCCGTCAACACCATACGCATTCACCACTGCCGGAAAATAATCGATACTCTGCCCTTCCATGCGCGATGGCATCATCGGAAAATTCACAATATCGTCAGATCCCAACAGTACGCCGCCTTCGCGCACGTGCAGATGTGTTCCCGGCTTAAAAAACAGAGCTCCTGTTAAAAAAAGTCCCTCCGGAATAACAACTACGCCTCCACCCTTTCCGGAAGCTTCGTCAATGGCTTTCTGAATAGATTTGGTATTCAGTGTTTGCCCATCGCCCACCGCGCCAAAATCACTGACCACCCATTTACGGCCAAGTGCATCGGGATTAATTTTGGTGGTATCCGTCAAACTTGCAGGGATCGGGGTACCATCGGGGAAACATCCGGCAGTTTTCTTTTCCGTTGACCGGCCAAAAATGAGTTGGGACATCACCATAAATGCGATAAGCAAGAACAGGAGATTCTTCATGTTTTCAGGAGTTTTAATAGTCTTGGGCAAAAATAAGATTAAAAGGAGTGCGAAACAAACGGGTTAAAATACCCAAAGAAAAACAGGCCGGAATAAAATGAGTCCTGAAAAAGAGCCGATATCAAAAAATGATAAAAATCGCATCACTCATAGGGCCATTCAATAATAAAAACCCGTCATTCAGATAAATTTTCTTTTCGAATCTGAATTTTGGACATATCTTCACCCTACTGAACCACAATGAAATTTTCACTGAATGGAAAAAGATTGTTCTGAAAACAAGCACCTTCCGGAAAACCTGGAACTTTTCTTCGATATGGTTGAAAATGCCCGCGATGGAATCAACATCACTCAAAACGGGGTTTTCAAATATGTGAACAAGGCATTTTGTGATATGATCGGCTACACCCGGGAAGAGTTGTGTTGCACTACAGCTTCAAACCTGCTTTCCGGTTCGGACAAAGAACACCTGGTAAAGCAGCATTTTAACAGAATAGAAGAAAAAGGGAAATACGGACTTGAATATACCACCTTGGTCCATAAAAACGGTTCGGAGGTGGCCATTGAATTCAATGTATCGCCAATCACCTACAAAGGCGAGAATGCTTCGTTTATCTCCGTCCGCGACATTACCGAGCGCAAGCGGATGCAGGAAAAGCTCGAACAAAGCGAGCAAAAATACCGGAACCTGGTTGAAAATGCACACGACGGAATCATCATCACGCAGTTCGGGAAATTTAAGTTTGTGAACAAAGCCTTCTGCAACATGGTAGAATATTCGGAAGGGGAACTGATTGAAAATACGTTTCTGCTCGTGGTTGCAGAAGAAGACCGCGAGCGGATGACTGAATTTCACCGTGCACGTATGTCGGGAGAAAAACACCAGATGATTTATGAAGCAAAAGGGATTACAAAATCGGGGAAAGTAAAGTATTTCGAAATCAACACTTCGTATATTGAATACAACGGACACCCCGCTACGTTCATTATTTTGCGCGACCACACCAGCCAACGACTCATGGAAAACACCCTGATAGCGAGCGAAAAAAAATACCGTCGCCTGTTTGAGGCCGAGTCGGATGCCATTTTCCTGATAGACAAGGAAACCGGCGTAATTTTAGATGCCAACCCTGCTGCCACAAAAATTTACGGTTACAGTCACGAAGAATTTTTAACCTTGAAGAATACCGACATTTCGGCTGAACCTGAAAAAACAAAAGTGGCAACGGCCAACGATCACAGCTATGTTCCCATTCGCTACCACAAGAAAAAAGACGGGGCGGTATTTGCGGTTGAGATATCGGCCGGGGTTACCGAACTGGAATGCAGGCAGGTACACATCATTACAGCGCGCGACATTACCGAGCGTATCCGGATGCAAACAGAACTGGCTGCCAGCGAATCGAAATACCGCACCCTCATTGAAAAATCGCTCGATGGCATTGTAATCAGTCAGGACGGAAAAATAATCATGGTGAACAAGGCATTTGCCGATATGATTGGCTATACCATAGAGGAATGCCTGGAATCGTTTGGCCCTGATTCGATTGCAACAGAGGATAAAGATCGGGTTTTGACTATCCATTATAAGCGAATGACAGGCGAACTGGGAGATTTGCGCTACAACGCTTCCCTGATTTGCAAGAACGGCGAACACATAATTGCCGAGTTTAATTCGACTACGATGGAAATAAATGGACGGCCTGCCTCCCTTACTTCGACCCGCAACATCACACGCCAAATCGGTATGCAGGAAGCCCTTGAAAAAAGCGAACGAAAATACAGGGAACTGACCGATCTCCTGCCTCAAACCATTTTCGAACTCGATCTTCATGGTAATGTAACCTACCTGAACAAGGCCGGTCGCATTGCTTTCGGACTTTCGGAGAATGATATCGGTTTCCCGGCAACCAGCGGAATTGTGCCCGAAGATCACGAGAGGCTGATAGACAACATCCAAAAAGCATTTGTAGAAAAAGGAAGAGATGGCGGCATGGAATATACCGCTTTGCGTCAGGATGGAACAACATTCCCCATCGTTATCTACAGTACCCCCATGATGGGAAACAACGAACCAATCGGTATCCGCGGTCTGATCATCGACATTACAGAACGAAAAGCGATGGAAGATGCACTAAAAAAGAGTGAGCAAAAACTTCGGGATCTGGCCGATATGCTGCCTCAAACCGTTTATGAACTTGACGCTGAAGGAAACGGAACTTACCTCAACAAAGCAGGACAAATAGCGATGGGCTATTCCGGATTAAATTCAAAAGAGCTTAATTTTCACGCGCTTGACGGTATAATACCCGAAGAACGTGAGCGGATGAAAAAAAACATCAAAACAACAATTGAAACAAAAAGACACAGTTTTTCTGTCGAATATACTGCCCTACGAAAAGATGGATCGACTTTCCCTGCTATTTTTTATTCATCGCCCATGTTTGAGAATGGCGAATTTAAAGGCATGCGTGGTTTGATTATCGACATCTCGGAACGCAAAGCGATGGAAGAAGCGCTACGGAAATCAGAAGAGCATTACCGCCAGGTGATCCAAAGTTTACAGGAAGGTTTGTTTGTACTTCAGGACGAAAAATTCAGGTTTGTGAACGACGCTATTGTTGATATTCTGGGATATACGGTCGAAGAAATGACCGGCCAACATTTCAGCACCGTCATTCCCCCCGAATTGCGCGACGAAGCCGTTCGGAGAAACATCCGGAGAAGAACAGGACATGCAGACTCATGGAGCTACGAATTCAGGCTTCTGCACAAAGACCAGAAAACCCGCATCCCGGTTATTCTTTCGACCAACCTGACTGAACTCGATGGGAAAGCCGCAGTGGTTGGCACTGCCAAAGACATTACCGATCGCATCAATGCCGAAGAAGAAATTAAAATAGCACACAAACGACTGGAAGAAATCAACCAGGACCTGGAAAAAACCATCCGTGAACGCACCAAAGAACTGACCAAAGCCAACACCCAGCTCCTGAAACTGCAAAAGGAAAACCTGCAATCGCAGTTCGACGTGCTGAAACAGCAGGTCAACCCACATTTCCTGTTCAACAGCCTTAATGTACTGACTTCGCTCATCCGGGTTGAGCCGGAACTGGCCGAAAAATTTACGGAACACCTGGCCAAAGTGTACCGCTATGTGCTCGAAAACAAAGACAACGAGCTGGTTACACTATCAACAGAAATGAGTTTCCTCGATGCCTATATTTTCCTGATCAACATCCGGTTTATGGACAAAGTAGTAGTGAACATCCGTATTCCGGAGGAAAAGAAAAACCACCGGATCATACCGCTGGCCATGCAGTTGCTCATCGAAAATGCCATCAAACACAATGCAATGTCGAAAAAATCGCCGCTGGTGATCGATATTTTTATTGACAAAAACAATCTCCTGAATGTGGTGAACAACCTTCAGGAACGCGAAGCCCATATGACATCAACCGGCGTTGGCCTGAAAAACATACAAAATCGCTACCGTTTGCTCAACAATACCGTGCCGGTTTTCGAGAAAACGACCACCCAATTCAGGGCCATAATACCGCTGGTAACCGAATTTTAATCTTTATCCAATTGAACAATGAACCCATTTACATTTATATTACTACTGCTTTTAACTCCATTTATTTCACCGGGCCAAACCAACCGAAAAACGATCAGTATTTCAGATAACCTGCAACTGGTTTGGATTACAAACCATGTTTGGGCACATGTTTCAGTTGAAGAAATAGCTGGATTTGGACAAGTTTCGTCGAACGGAATGGTGTATATCAATAAAGGAAAGGCATTTCTGTTCGATACCCCGGTAACGGACGCTTTGACCGAAGTGTTGGTAAAGGCAATATCCGATTCACTAAAATCGGAAGTTGTTGGATTTGTGCCCAATCACTGGCACGAAGACTGCATGGGCGGATTAAAATACCTGCAAAGCATTGGTGTTGAATCGTATGCCAACGAATTAACCATTGAAGAAGCAAAAAAACGAAACCTGCCAGTTCCGGCACATGGCTTTGCCGAATCGCTGGAGCTAAAGCTTGCCGGAAATTTGATTGAATGCTGGTATCCCGGTGGCGGACATACCAAAGACAATATTGTGGTTTGGCTGCCAGACGAAAAAGTACTCTTTGCCGGATGTATGGCCAAAGAAATGAAATCGAAAGGCCCCGGCAACCTCTCGGATGCCGATGTCGAAAACTGGCCTTCGACCATCGGAAAAGTGATGAAAAAATATAAAAATGTACAACTGGTAATTCCCGGACACGGACTTTGGGGCGGCCCCGAATTGCTGGTGCATACACTCGAACTAGTTAATAAGATAAATTGATATGAACGTACTGATTATTGAAGATGAACAACTGGCAGCACGCCGCCTCGAAAGTATGGTGCTGGCGTACGATCCCACCATTAAAGTAGTGGCCAGACTCGAATCGGTTGAAGATTCGGTTGAGTGGTTTAAAAACAACGTGCATCCCGACCTGATTTTCCTGGATATTCACCTGGAAGACGACCTGAGTTTCTCCATTTTCGAAAAAGTGAGAGTCGAATCCCCGATTATTTTTACCACAGCGTTCGATGAGTATGCCATCCGCGCCTTCAAACTAAAAAGCATCGATTACCTGCTGAAACCCATTGTTCAGGAAGATTTAAACAATGCCATTGCCAAATACAAGGAATGGAGTGGTCAGAAAAGCGGCATCGACATGTCGGCCTTGTTCGATCTGATCAACAAAAAGGAAGTCAGCTACCGCGAACGTTTTTCGGTTTCGTACGGACAAAAGATCAAGTCGTTCGGCGTTGCTGAAATTGCTTATTTCTATTCGAAAGAAGGAATGACTTACGCCGTTCTGAACGACCAGAAACATTATCCGGTAGATTATTCGCTCGACAATTTGCTGAACGAACTGAACCCGAACGAATTTTTTCGTATCAACCGGCAATATCTTATCAAACACGGCGCTATCAAACAAGTGCATGTTTTCCCGAAAAGCCACCTCAAGCTCGAACTTTCGCCCAAACCTGTCGATGATATTTTTGTGAGTATCGACAAAGTGACCGCTTTCAAAAAATGGCTGGGCGAATAAATAAAACTCATATCCCATGATCAACACAGAAAGACTAACAATCAAACCATTAACCTACAAACAACTGCTAAAGTACATCGAAAACAACCATTCGCTGGAAGCAGAACTGGGTTTATCGGAAACCATACGCACCATTTCGCCGGAGCTCAAATACGCGTTGGAACAAACCATTCTTTTGCAGGTGGCCGATGCAAGCAAAAACTATTTATATTCAACCCTTTGGACAGTTATCTCGAAGGCCGAAAACAAAATGGTAGGCGACTTGTGTTTTATTGGCGAACCCAACAACCTTGGCGAAATTGAAATCGGCTACGGAACTTACGACGAATTTCAGCGCAAGGGTTTTATGACCGAGGCTGTTGGCGGTATGATTGAATGGGCAAAGCAACAACCCGACGTAAAGGCCATTACCGCCTCAACCGACAAAACCAATGTGGCATCGTACACGGTTCTGGAGAAGAACAATTTTGAAAAAACCGGTGAGTCTGATGAATTATTTCACTGGAGGTTACAGCTTTAACTATTTTGCCAATATATTGGCGGAATACCGATTCGCAAATCAATAATTCTGGTCATGGTTACTTATCCAAAGTTGGTTGTTTATTACTTTTCGGGAACCGGAAATTCTGAAAATGCAGCCAAATGGATGGCCGATATTGCCAAAGAAAAAGGTACGAAAGTCAGCCTGATCAACATTGCCAAAACCGATCGGCTTGCCATTTCGTCTCCCGAATCGGATGCGCTGGTTGTTTTTGTGTCACCCATCCACGGCTTTAACTATCCACCCGTGATGCTGAATTTTATCCGCCGTTTTCCGAAAGGCAAAAACAACGTTTTGCTGATGAATACCCGCGCCGGAATGCTCATTGGCAAGTGGATTACCCCCGGACTGACTGGCATTGCCTTTTACTTTTCAGCTTTAATCCTGAAAATGAAGGGTTATTCCATTAAATCTATGTTTCCGGTTGATTTGCCCTCGAACTGGATTTCGGTACATCCGGGATTAAATGAACGCACGGTGAAATACCTGCACGAACGGAATCAGGAAAAAGTGCATCGGTTTGCACGAAAAGTGCTCGAAGGAGGAAGCGATTTCCGGGGCATGTATGAGATTATTCAGGACACACTGGTTGCCCCCATTTCGTTGGGATACTATTTCATTGGTCGTTTTCTGTTCGCCAAAACCTATTATGCTTCAGCCGATTGCGACAATTGCGATTTGTGCATCAAAGCGTGCCCGGTGAAAGCCATCAAAAAGGTTGACAACCGCCCATTCTGGACTTTCAATTGCGAGAGTTGTATGCGTTGCATGAGCAACTGCCCGAAAAAAGCAATAGAAACCGGTCATGGGTATATTCTGGTAATTGCGCTGCTTTCTTCGCTTGTTTTTACCGGTTTATTTTATCGGTATTTTACACTTTTGTTTTTCGACGTCGAACATACTTTTTTAGGCTTTATACTCGAACCAGTTTTATTCCTGGGTATTCTGGCCATTTGGTACCGAATACTGCACTACGCCATGCGCATTAAATTTATCGAACGCATGATTGTTTACACCTCGCTGACCAAATACAAATTTTGGGGACGCCGCTACAAAGCGTTGAAAAACAACTAGTCTATTCATGCACACTGTAATAAAATCGGAACCATTATTTCAACCCGAGCATTTGTTTCATCAGCTTGATTTTAAATGGGTTATGCGGATAGTATTTCAGGTTTGCCTCTAACCAGGTTGGTTTATCCAATATGCTTTTGTTATGCGAAAAAGTTTTAAAACCATGCTCGCCGTGATAGGATCCGATTCCACTTTCGCCAACACCTCCAAAGGGTAGTTTGCTGTTGGTAATGTGCATAACCGCATCGTTGACGGCACCTCCCCCAAACGAAATCTCACTCAGTATTTTATCCCTTAGTTGCTTGCTTTGTGTAAACACGTAGCACGAAAGCGGGTTCTCTCTTTTTTTAACCTCAGCAATAATTCCGTCGAGCGAATTGAAAGTAACAACCGGTAATATTGGCCCAAAAATTTCTTCATGCATCACCTTGTCGTCAAATGTCACATGATCCATAACGGTAGGTTCAAAAATGCGGGACGACACATCGTATTTTCCTCCATAAACCACCTTTTCAGGTTCGAGCAACTTACCAAGGCGCATTACATTCCGTTCGTTTATTATTTGTACATAATTCTGATTCTCAATCGAAAAATGCTCATTCTTAATTTCAGCGATAACCAACTCCAGAAATTTCGTTTTCAACGTGTGCGGAACCAGCACGTAATCTGGCGCAATACAGGTTTGGCCTGCATTGAGGAACTTTGCCCAAACCAATCGTTTCACGTACATCTTCAGCTTTTTATCATCAAGGATAAATGCCGGACTTTTCCCTCCCAGTTCCAGGGTAACAGGAGTCAGGTGCCGTGCTGCAGCCTGATAAACAATTCGTCCTACCGGTACACTTCCGGTGAAAAAGATCTTATCAAAACGTTGCTCAAGCAATTCGCGGGTCACTGTCACTCCGCCTTCAACCACCGTGAAATACGACGGTTCGAAATTTTGATTAACGATATCGGCAATGACACGACTTGTTTCCGACGGCAACTCGCTGGGTTTCAAAACAACGGTATTGCCAGCCGCAATCGCTGCTATCGCCGGACCAAACGACAACTGATACGGATAGTTCCACGCCCCGATAACGAGCGAAACGCCCAACGGTTCGGGAATCACGTAACTTTTAGCCGGAAAATTGACCAAATTGGTTGGTACACGCTTACGGGCTGCCCATTTTTTCACTTTTCGGATTGTTTCGTCAATTTCCACATATAGAATAGCCAACTCACTGGTATAAGTATCAAAAGCCGATTTCCTGAAATCAGCATAAATCGCCTGATTTAGCTGGGCTTCATTGTCCTGCAACATTCGTTTCAGCGTTTTCAACTCTTCAATCCTGAAATCAACATTCTTGGTTTGATTCGTACTAAAAAACGCCCGTTGCGCATCAACGATATCTTTCATATGTCTATAATTTGTTTTTCTGGAAATCTTTCTGCCATCAGGATGCTGCAATCCATCTGATAAAAGTAAAGTTAGTGCCTGTTAAACCCAAATGTTTACAGCTAAATTCCTGATTTATTTTAGACTGTTCTGTAGCGAAAATCAACGATTCGATAAAAGCGGTTTGGAATAAAATAAATACACGAGAAAACTTCACGCCTTCGAAATAGTTCATTTATCGGTAAAAACAGGCCATTCATACCATTTCATTTTTACTGAATAAAAGATAGTTCCTACTTTCGGTGAAAAATCAAAATCAATGACCCCAAACATTACCATCCGTAAAGAAATTCCCAAAGACCACAATTGGGTAATCGAATTGACCGCCAAAGCTTTTGAAACGATGCCATTCAGCGAAGGCGACGAAGACAAACTGGTTGCCAGGCTACGCAACGCACCCGGTTTTATTCCGGAACTTTCGCTGGTAGCCGAACTCGACGGACTGATTGTGGGCCACATTTTATTTACCCCGCTGGTAATTGACAATGGCCAACAGCAATTTGAGTCGCTGGTTTTGGGGCCGGTGTCAGTTCTTCCTGAATTCCAGAAACAGGGAATTGGCGGAAAACTCATCCGCACCGGGCACCAAAAAGCGGTTGAACTCGGGTTCCGGTCAGTCATTTTAATCGGCCATCCAGAATATTATCCCCGGTTTGGCTACAAACCCTCGTCAACCTGGGGAATCAAAACCCACTACGAATTGCCATCCGATGATGTTTTCATGGCCGTTGAACTCACCGATGGCGCGTTGAAAAATGTTTCGGGAATGGTGATTTTCCCTCCTGAATTTGGAGAATAGCTTGTAACGAAATGGGCCCAATAAACGTCTGACAACAGCGAAAACAAAGAACAATATTCAGAAAACAGAACCAGAAAACAACCATGAACAACCAACCCAAAGCAGTCATCATCGGAGCCGGTGTAAGCGGATTAGCCACCGCTAACTTTCTGGCCAAAAATGGGTACGAAGTTGAAGTTTACGAGAAAAACAGCAATCCCGGCGGGCGTTGCGCTCAAAAAATTCAGGATGGGCACCGCTTCGATTTGGGCGCTACCATTCTGTTGATGCCGTCGCTTTACAAACAAGTGCTTTCCGAACTGGGCATCGACCTCGAAAAAGACCTGGAAACCACTTCGCTGACACCCATTTACAAACTTTTTTTCAGCGATGGTTCCCATTTTTCGTTTACCCGCGACGAAGAACGCATGAAAGCCCAGCTAGAGGCTTTCGAACCCGGAAGTTTCCCGAAATACAAAGTTTACGCGAAGGAAGGTTACGAGTATTTCAATCTGGCCATGAACGATTTACTGGGCAAAAATTTCGATCGGCTGTTTCAGTTTGTCAACCTGAAAAGCATCAGATTGCTGATCAAACTGAAAACCCATTTGCATCACACCGATTATATCAAACGGTATTTCAGCGACCCGAGGCTACAGAAAGCCTTCACTTTCCAGAACATCTATGTGGGGCAAAACCCTTATGAAGCGCCAGCATTTTTTTCGATGCTTCCCGGTGCCGAAATTGCCGAAGGTGCCCTGTTCCCCAAAGGCGGGATGAACCGCATTGTACAAACACTGGTTGCTTTGGCCGAAAAGCAAAAGGTGAAAATTCACTGTAAAGCCCCGGTTGAAAAAATCATTTTAAATGGAAAAAAAGCCGAAGGTATTCTGCTGGAAGATGGCACCATTGTTCATGCCGATTTGGTGATTGCCAGCGCCGATTTGCCCTACGTTTACGATCAGCTTTTGCACGACAAGCAGAAAACCAGGTCGCTCAAAAAGAAAGAATATTCCTGCTCGGCCATCGTTTTTCATTGGGGACTCGATCGGGTTTACCCGCAACTCGACCACCACAGCGTATTCCTGAACGATCCGTACAAAGAAGGGCTTGAAAAAATATTCAACGAAAAATCATTGTCCGACAATCCCAGCTTTTACATCCATGCACCGGTTCGCAGCGATAAAACGGCAGCGCCTGAAAATCAGGATACGTTGTCGGTAATTGTTCCGGCTGCCCACCTCGATGAGCGTGCCGACCAGGACTGGAAAGCGCTGAAGCAAAAAGCACGTGAAGCCGTTATCCGCCGGTTGGAAGAAGCCGGACTGACCGACATTGAAAAGCACATCAAATTTGAGATATGCTACCTGCCCAAAACCTGGGAAAGCAGTTGCAACGTAACCAATGGTTCGGTGTTCGGAAGCCTGTCGCATTCCATTTTCCAGATGGGCTATTTCAGGCCTCACAATCAGCACAAAAAATATAAAAATTTGTATTTTGCAGGAGGTAGCACACATCCCGGAAACGGTGTTCCGTTGGTGCTTCTGGGAGCCAAGCTTACCAGCGAACGCATATTGAAAGATGCTAAGGCAATGGTACAATAATACCTAAAAACAGTCACTGCGAGGAACGAAGCAGCCTCATCACGAATAGATTGCTTCACTACATTTCATTTCGTTCGCAATGACGCTATAATCGAGAACCGTCATCGCGAGCGTAGCGTGGCGATCTCAAAATAAGAATTGTAAATAGTAAATAGTCCAATCGTAAATAACAAATGGAAACAACAGTTCAAACCCAAACCGATATCTACTATCAAATTTTCGAATCCATCGATTTTGAGAAAATTGTCGATCACCCAAACATCCTGATTGCCGCGCACTTCTGGGATACAGAGCGCTACCAGGCTGCCCGCAATTGCTACAAATTTATGCGGGCCATCGACGATTTGATCGACAATTATAAAACCGAACATGTAACTATTGCCCCCGAAAACCAGGCGCAGTTTGAAGCTGATGTTTACCGCTGGATTAACACCGTGATTGAGACATCGAACGAAATTCCCAGCCATCGCGAGCTGATTGAAACCGTACAGCGTTTCTGTATTCCGTTTTGGCCGCTCGAAGCATTTGCAAAATCAATGATTTATGACATTTACCACGACGGATTCCCCACCTTGCAGGGGTTTATTGACTATGCCGGCGGCGCATCGGTAGCTCCCGCGTCGATCTTTGTACATCTGGCCGGGCTCACGCAAAAAGACGGGAAATACCTTCCGCCCATGTTCGACGTGAAAGAAGTGGCCACGCCCTGCGCCATTTTCAGCTATCTGGTACATATCATCCGCGATTTCCAGAAAGACCACCTCCATAACCTCAACTATTTTCCGGATGATTTAATTGCCAAATACGGTATGAACCGCCAGCAATTGATGTTTATGGCCAAAGGCGGACAAATAACTGATGGTTTCCGAAACATGATTCGCGAATTGTACGAAGTGGCTGATATTTACCGCAAACGTACCATGGAAATGATTGGCCAGATAAAACCGCTGGTAGAACCACGTAGCCAGTTGAGCCTCGAAATCATTTTTGACCTGTACCTGATGGTTTTCGAGCGCATCGACATTGACCACGGCACCTTCACCGCCCAAGAACTTAACCCCACCTGGCAGGAAATCAAAGAGCGCGTTGGGCAGGTCATTGAGCGGTTTGAACCCTTGTAATTTCACAACGTTTGTTTTTATAATTACCATTAAACAGTTAATTCGAAGCTGAACCTTATATTTCGAAACCCGATAATGCCGAAATGAAAAATTAAACACGGAGCCACAAAGACACGGATAGTTTAGAACCGTCACTGCAAGGAACGAAGCAGTCGCATCTCGAATCGATTGCTTCACTACATTTCATTTCGTTCGCAATGACGCTATAATCGAGAACCGTCATCGCGAGCGTAGCGTGGCGATCTTAAAATTTGAAAAGGCTGATCTGCTATAAAAAACAGGAGTCGCATAAATGGAAACCATAAAATCACTCAATAAAGTCAGTTTCGATTTATTGGCAGCATCTTTTTCCGAGGCTTTCGCGGATTACGATGTCCAGATTAGCAAAAAAGAGTTACAAATCATGCTGAAACGAAGAGGCTTTGTTCCTGAATTATCCTTTGGTGCATTTGATGGTGAGCATTTGGTTAGTTTTACATTTAATGGAATCGGGATTTTTAACGGGCAAAAAACAGCCTACGATACCGGAACCGGAACACTAAAAGAATTCCGTGGGAAAGGCCTTGCCACTCTGATATTTGAGTACTCCATTCCTTTTCTGAAGAAGGCAGGAATAGCTCAGTATCTGCTCGAAGTTCTACAGCACAATTCAAAGGCAATTTCTGTATATCAGAAGCTCGGATTCGAAGTAAGTCGGGAGTTTAATTTCTTTGTCGGTAAAATGGGCGAAATTAATTTAGAAGCTAGAAAATTACCATCGAAATATCATTTGAAGCCCATAAGTTTGGATTACAGTGAACAACTAGCGAGTTTTTGGGATTTTCAGCCTTCATGGCAGAACAGTTTTGATTCTGTTACCCGAAGCTTGACAGACTTTAAGTTGCTTGGCGCTTTTGAAGGCGCAAACCTCATTGGTTATTGCATTTTTGAGACCAACACAGGAGACATCACTCAAATTGCAGTAGATAAAAATTATCGCAGACAAGGTATTGCTTCCGTATTGCTTGCCGAAGTTGCAAAGAGCAACAGACACTCGGGCTTCAAACTAATTAATGCAGAAAGCGGCTGCGAATCGATCCTGAAATTTGCAGAATCGAAAAGAATTTTGTTGAAAGGTCAGCAATTTGAAATGATCAGGAAGCTTTGAAATTATACTTTGAGATCTGTTTGATCGGAATAAGAAAAAAGGGTTTGTACGATTTTGAAATTTACCATTTAGGAACCCTGATGCTTCAAAAGTGGTATTCAATATAGAATTAGGGTGGTTCACCGAAAATGAATTGCAGTTCCTAATCACCTGGTCTAGCTTAGCTGTATTCACAAATCAAAAAAAACAGAAATAATGACCAAAACAGAAAACCCCAGGGTTTGTCCGGTTGAGAAAGCCGGAGGACTCGATAATTCAATCAGAAGGTTCCTGCAAAATCCTGAGAAAATCCTGAAACCACATATCAATCAGGGGATGACAGTTCTTGACATGGGATGTGGCCCGGGCTTTTTCACCATAGAAATAGCAAAATTATTGAATGGATCGGGAAAAGTAATTGCGGCTGATTTACAGGCAGGAATGCTTGAAATTGTCAGGCAGAAAATTCGTAAAACGGAATTGGAACAAATCGTAGAACTGTATAAATGTCAAGATCAATCGGTTGGCGTAACCGAAAAAGTGGATTTTGTGTTGGCTTTCTATGTGGTTCATGAGGTTCCAAATCAGGACAATCTGTTGCGGGAATTGAAATCAATCTTAAATCCTGACGGAAGGATACTCATTGTTGAGCCAAATTTTCATGTTACCGGAAAAGAATTTAAAACAATGCTTGAAAAGGCTGAAAAAATAGGATTTGAAATTGCCGACAGACCAAAATCATTCCTCAACAGGGCTGTCGTTTTGACTTTGAAAAGAGTTTAAGATTTCGAAACGTCGCGATTACATACACAAAAATTAGAGCGTTAAAATGGAAGCAACTCAAAATTCGAAAGATGTTCTTCAGTACATTGAAGTGGCAGAACCTTCACCACAAAAAAGTGAATCAAAAGACGCATTTGCAGAATTGGAACGGGCAATTCATGCAGCGCTCGAAACCTATTCAAATGTCCACCGAGGGAACGGGCACTTTTCGATGGCAACGACTCATTTATTTGAGCAGGCCCGGAAAATTATTCTCGAATACCTGGGTTTGAATACGGACAATCATGTTGTTGTCTTCTGTTCGCCCCGGAGTGCTGAACTCTTAAAGGCACAAATTAAGCCTGGAAGCTTTCAACTTTTATCGAGCCTTGATTTTGGTTTGTCGCTTGGAGTAAGGGCATTGGTAATCCGAAAAAATGCCCTCCCTAAAAGAGTTCCGTTTCATACCGGAGGAGGAACAGCAAGGTTGATGTCAAAAGATTGGATTGTGTGGGCCGCAGCGCCCGACCGGTTTGAGGCCGGAACTCCTGCCATCATTAACATCATTGCATTTGCCAGGGCGTTACGCACGATTCAGCATTCAGGAAAAGACAGCTTCCGAAATACGACTGCTGAAAAACTAACAGCAGCAGAAATAATTTACCAGGATGAACTGGATAAATTTTCGGGACGGGAACTGTTGGAAGAACTCCGGAAAACACTGGTTGGCAGAGGTGTTCAGGTTCCAACAACGAAAGGAATCAGGCCATTTATAAACCTTGATAACAGCGCCAGTACACCAACATTTACGCCTGTTTGGAACGCTTTCAGGCAAACATTGCAACAGTCTGAACAAGTAAAAAAGGAGGTCGTTCAGGTAGTAAAATCGGTTTGTGCCAAAACATTGGGCGCACCCCTAACCGATTACGAAGTCATTTTTACGTCCAATACTACCGAAGCCATTAATCTGGCCGCCGAAAGCCTGAGCCGCGAATTGGATGAAGCGACCGAGCCAGTTGTGCTTGGCACCTTGCTCGAACATTCTTCAAACGATTTGCCGTGGCGGATGGTTCCAAATACCTCAATCATACGACTGTCGGTTGATTCAGAAGGTTTTGTCGATCTGAATGAACTGAAAACACTATTAACAAACTACAACAAGAAAAATGCATACGGTAAAAAACGGATCAAATTAGTGGCCATAAGCGGCGCGTCGAACGTTTTGGGAATTTGCAACAAGCTGGAGGAAATCAGCCGGATTGTTCATCACTTTGGGGCGCAACTTCTGGTTGATGCGGCTCAATTGGTTGCCCACCAAAAGATTGACATGGAAGGTTGCGGAATTGATTATCTCGCTTTTTCGGCACATAAAGTTTACGCGCCTTTTGGCAGTGGAGCGCTGGTGGTCAGAAAGGGGCTACTGAAATTCAATCCTGGAGAACTGACTCAGATACAAGCATCCGGCGAAGAAAACGCGGCGGGAATTGCCGCATTGGGCAAGTCGCTGGTTCTTTTACAACGAATAGGCATGGATCTGATCCACCAGGAAGAACAAGCTTTGACCGCACGTGCTTTACTCGGTATGGCACCAATTGCCAATCTCGAAATATACGGGGTGAAACATCCTGAATCGCCTGGATTTACGCGCAAACTGGGTGTAATCGTATTCGCATTGAAAAATAAGATGGCAACGCAGGTAGGCAAAGAACTTGCCAGTTGGGGCGGAATTGGCGTGCGGTCAGGCTGCCATTGCGCGCATATCACGGTCAAGCATATTCTTCAGGTTGGGCCTGGCCTTGAGAAATTCCAAAAACTGATTGTGACTTTATTCCCCAAATTATCACTTCCGGGCGTGGTACGGGTGAGCCTCGGCATCGAAAACACAAATGAAGATGTTGACACGTTGTTGCGGATTTTGGCTGAAATTGCCGAAAAGTCGCAAAGTGCATCAAAGCAAGAAGCCAAGCAGCAGATGGACGATTTTGTAAAGGCTGTGGCTGAGCGGGTGTATAGTTGACACCAATTAAGAATACAATAGACAGGTATTCGGGAGGATGTCTGTTAGTCAGGGTTTCACTCCAAAAGTGAAGCCCTGACTTGCCATATCGCTGAATGCCATTAAGAAAACTTAACAGCCATCGGTAAACAAAGCTCGCCGTCGTGGGTTTCAACTGAAAAAGTGTTCGGGTTTAATCACTTAATTTGAATTACGATGAAGAAACTTTTAATCCTTTCGGTTTTTATGGCACTTATACAAACACTTTCGGCTCAATCGCTTAATGCGGTGAAATATGCTGATGGCGCTCAGGAACTCAATGGTTTGGTAACCTCCAATGCCGGGAAAAACCTGCCGGGCGTACTCATTCTTCCGGCCTGGATGGGCATCGACGATGAAGCAAAAACAGCAGCATTGGAACTTGAAAAACAAGGTTACATTGCCTTTGTGGCCGACATTTACGGTAAAGGAAATATTCCCACCGATTTTGCGAGTGCTGGTAAAATTGCAGGCCAGTTTAAAGCCGACTACCAGCTTTATCAAAAGCGAATTTCGCTGGCCTTGGCGCAACTGAAAACTGCCGGGGCACAAAGCGACAAAATCGCCGTAATTGGCTATTGTTTTGGTGGAAGCGGCGCATTGGAAACTGCCCGTGCAGGGTTTGATGTTTCGGGAGTAATTTCCATACATGGCGGACTGGCCAAAGCTCCGGAAAGACCCAACGGACCGATTAAAGCCAAAATACTGGTTGAGCACCCTGCCGAAGACAAGAGCGTAAAAAAAGAAGACCTCGACAACCTGGTGAAGGAAATGAACGAAGGAAAGGCCGACTGGCAAATTATTACTTACGCCAATTGCGGCCACACGTTTACCAACCCCACCTCAAAAGATTACAACGAAGTAATGGCCAAACGTGCCTGGAACCACACCCTTTTGTTTTTGGGCGAAGTGTTGAAATAGCCGGACAAGAATAAGCAGTTACCAGTGCAATAGTCAGGGTTTCACTCCAAAAGTGAAGCCCTGACTGCTTTTTAGCCATCTACAAACCAACAGCTTGCAGGTTGATAATTTTATGAAAAAACTCTTCTCTGAATGGCCCTTCAAACTGACACAATGAACAGATAATGGTTCTGCAATGATGTTTTTATATTTCTGGAGAAGTTAAAGATTAGTGGAACAACCATGTTCCTGTCTGTTTTTTGTTAAATGTAATTCAAAAAACTACCAGATTTATTTAACGTATTTCTTTGCTTCAATACAATATTGATAATATAGATCAGTATATTCAATTTTTAGTCCTCTTAAAGCCTTAATACTGTGTACTTCCAATATTGGAGCTTCTAAAAATATAGTTCTGTTAATTAGTTCAACAGCATATTGATATTGACGATCAAATTTTTCTAGCTGATTTGAATCAAGATGAGATGGATCATTATTTTTATCGAGAACCATATAAAAATCAGGATAACCTTCTGGAATACTCTCATATAATTCAATAAATGCTATTATAGCATTGTCACTTATCTCTGAAAATGAGCGCATTGTTTGAATAATAATTTCACTATTTTCCCAATGATCTTTATAAATCAATGCCAATACTATTAATCCGATTTTTGAATGCGTTTTTCTAACTGTTTCAAGAACAGAGTAGAAACAATTTGAGTAATTTTCGTTACTTTGAATTTTAAGGAGTAAATCTTCATCTATTTCTGCATTTTTGCAAAAATCATTAAACCGCGAAATTAAATATCTGTTATAAAAATCTTGGGCGAATTTTCCAACGATACCAACCCCTGGAATTCCAATGTCTTTTGATACGTCAGCAATCTCGTTTGCAAGTTGTACTACCTCCTTGGTCCATTCAATCTTTTTATTTTCCATTATATAAATCCTCATTATTTATAAAATATACCTATTAAAAAGAAAACAAAATCTTAGTATGCTAAGGAGGTGATCCATCATCACCTCCTTTCGCTAGAAGAACAGGTTTATAATCACCAATACAGTGATCTCAACCATTAAATTTTGTAATACGGGTTGAAAAAAGAGGTTCAACCTTTGTTTTAGTCGAAACTTCTTACGAAGTTTACCATCAGAATCACCTTGTGAGTCATCAGGAGGTTCTTTAAGATTTACCATAATCTAAAAATTAAGCCAGTTCTACGCCAAATAGAACTGGTTTTTTTGTTGTATGCAATCTACAATCTATTGAGAGATTATCGAATACCAATTTCTGAAATGATTACATAAGTTATCAACCTGAAAATGTTAGTAGTCTGATATTCATTAATTTGATATTCTTCATCTCAATAAAAGTTTCCAAAAACGTTAATTCCTCTACGAATTTCAATTTAAAATATAAAAACAAAAAACTTTTTCCCTCTTGACTTTTACATAAACCATTTATTGTATTGATAATCTGACATATATGAATTTAAAATATTTCATATTTTTTTGATTATTTCCCGATCACCGCTGCCCCACGATACAACCCCTCGTTTGTAACGAGGGGTTGTTGGTTCTACGTCTGAGACACAATTTTTGGCGATATAAGATTGAAATGGATAGTTTATAATCATCAAAAAAAGTGAGTTACAAACTCAAAGCAATTAACCCCTCGCTACAAGCGAGGGGTAGAGCGTATTCTTCGTGCCCCTTGTGGTTAAACGTCAAACTAAAACGAACCCATGAAAGCCATCATCCATACCCGATACGGGCCGCCGGAAGTGGTGCAACTGACAGAGGTGCCGAAACCAACGCCCAAAGCCAACGAGGTGCTGGTAAAAGTACACGCCACCACCGTAAACCGCACCGATTGCGGGTTCCGGAGCGCTGAGTATTTTATCTCGCGGTTTTTCAGCGGATTGTTCCGGTCAAAAAACCAGATACTCGGCAGCGAGTTTTCCGGTGAAATTGTAGCAGTTGGATCAGCAAAAAATTAGGCATTCGTCAATTTTTATTTTAGCAATACTTGCGGTACATACTAAAATGATATACCTTTGCGGAATAAATACAGTCAGGAGATGAAAACAATATCTTTAAAATTAGACGAATCGATCTTCGGCGAAACCGAAAAGATTCTGGCATTGATGAAGAAACCCAGAAACAGGTATATTAATGAAGCGATAGAGAATTACAACAAGCTTCAGAAAAGGATGATTCTGGAGACGAAACTGAAAATGGAATCTGAATTGGTAAAAAAGGATTCCCTCGCAGTTCTCAAAGAATTTGAAGAGATTGGTTATGCTGATTAAACAATTCGAAATTTGGATTGCCGATTTGAACCCTCAGATTGGCACAGAATCAGGTAAAACAAGGCCAGTGCTTGTTGTGCAGACAAATTTACTGAACAAGATACCACACCCTTCAACCATTATTTGTCCGATTACGACTAACGTAAAAAAGGAAGCTGAGGTACTGAGAGTAAATATAAAGAAAGGAACAGCCAATACCCTTGAAGATTGTGACATCATGATTGATCAAATCCGGGCAATTGACAATAAGAGGCTGATTAAAAAGATTGGCAGCATACCAGCCGATTTGGCTGAAATCGTAAGAGACAACATCAAATTAATTCTGGAAATCGAATAAAAAAATAGCAGGATAATGTGAAAAAGGAACAAAAATAAACTTAGTGCCCCTTCGTGTTCTTCGTGGTTAATCCTAAAATACAACGATTCTATTAAAGCTGTTATTGCAGGGCTTTACCAAACCTTAACACGCCACTCCAATTCTAAACGATTAATTTACACAAGCGGTGCACAGAAATTGTACTTTTGCTGCCATGTACTAAAAATCAAGACGATGATCAGGCCATGTGTAATTATTTTTGGTTGTCTGGCCGTGGGCGAATTGCTGGTGGCTATTACCGGAATTAAACTTCCGGCAAGCATTATCGGCATGTTGCTGCTCACACTGCTACTGAAACTCGGTTGGGTAAAGGTAGCCTGGGTAAAAGGGATTTCTGATTTTCTGGTTAAAAACCTGCCTTTATTCTTTATCCCGCCAGGCGTGGCCGTTATGCTTTACCTCGATGTGATTGAGGCGAATTTTTGGTCGATTATGGTGTCGGCGCTCGGAAGCACGGTTATTGTGCTGGCACTCACCGGCTGGACACACCAGTTGCTCCGGAAAAACAAATACATCAACGGCAAACGTTCGGTTCCCGACACTTAAAAATCAGGAGAATGAAACGAACATGCCACGGTAACAATA
>JAIBEY010000103.1 GCA_019459525.1 Prolixibacteraceae bacterium | reverse complement strand
TTGCCCGATTATTCCGTTATCCTGAAACAGGATTGGTATTGTGAGGAAAAGTATGCCCCGGAAATACCGGAAATAGGTGACATTTCATTTTTGTCCCGAAGTTTTCAGAGGCATTTTAACGAACGCCCTTTCCTGAACCATTACTGCTACCTGATGCTGACAAAAACAACCAAAGAACGTTTGAGGCAGCAAAGTTCATTCAACAGCCTTGCCCGCGGGTTTATCGTTCCCAAAGAATTTAAAGACAAAGAAACCGTGAACAGGTTCCTGGATTCGGTAAGCCAGTTTGAGCGTATCATGAATGACAGCGGGATGGTGACCCTGGAACGGCTCACTACTGCGGAAATTGTTGGGACGGCAAAAGGGAGTGGTATTATTGAAAAGTATCTCGCCCTTACCCAGGACGACAACCCAGTTTTAAAAGATATGCGTATCGATCCGGGAGAGGTTCATGTCGGTGACAATACACTTTGCCTGCATACCATTTCAGACGTGGGTAATTTGCCGGGCAAGGTCGCCACCGACTACCGTTACGAGCGTCTTTCGACGGACAGGAGCAGTTGCCGTTTATCCTTCGCGTCGCCTGTCGGGCTGCTTTTGCCTTGTAACCACATTTACAACCAGTATTTGTTTATCGACAACCATGAAGAAAACCTCAAACGGTTCGAAAAAATGGGACGCAATATGCAGTCGCTGGCCAGGTATGGGCGTGGCAACCTGGTAAACAAAGAATGGATTGATTTGTACCTGAACGAAGCATACGCCCAGGGGCTGGTTTCGGTACGTGCCCACTTTAACGTGATGGCATGGTCTGACGACCCGCAGGATTTAAAGATGATCAAAAACAATGTGGGTTCCCAAATTTCCATTATGGGGTGCCAGCCGCGCCACAACACTGTCGATGTCCCGACCCTTTATTGGGCGGGCATCCCCGGCAATGCGGCTGACTTTCCCTCAGAAGAAAGTTTTTATACGTTCATCGAACAAGCCTGTTGCTTCTTTACCGGGGAAACCAATTATCAAAGTTCACTGTCGCCTTTTGGGATTAAGATGGTGGACAGGCTTACCGGAAAGCCAATCCATGTGGATATTTCGGACCTGCCCATGAAACAGGGGATTATCACCAACCGGAACAAGTTTATCCTTGGCCCTTCGGGAAGCGGTAAATCTTTTTTCACCAACCACATGGTCAGGCAATATTACGAACAGGGCGCCCACGTTTTACTTGTGGACACCGGAAATTCCTACCAGGGGCTTTGTAATCTGATCCACCACAAAACAAAGGGTGAAGACGGGGTATATTTCACCTATACCGAAGAAAACCCGGTGGCTTTCAACCCCTTCTATACCGATGACAGGGCATTTGATATTGAAAAACGGGAATCCATCAAAACCCTTATCCTGACCCTTTGGAAAAAAGACAGCGAAATCCCCACACGTGCAGAGGAAGTAGCGCTGGACAACGCTGTTAACAGTTTCATCCGGCTGATAAAGAAGGATTTAGGCATAATCCCTTCGTTCAACACCTTTTATGAGTTTGTCAGGGGAGATTACCGGGACGAGTTACAATCCAAAAATGTCCGTGAAAAGGATTTTGATGTGGACAACTTCCTGAACGTACTCGAACCTTATTATAAAGGAGGCGAATACGATTACCTGCTTAATTCGTCCAAACAACTGGATTTACTTGGGAAACGCTTTATCGTCTTTGAACTAGACAACATCCGCGACCATAAAGTTTTGCTGCCCATCGTTACGATTATCATCATGGAAACTTTCATCAGCAAAATGAGGCAGCTGAAAGGTATCCGCAAGATGATACTTATCGAAGAATGCTGGAAAGCCCTGACCTCTGCCAATATGAGCGAATATATCCGCTATCTGTTCAAAACAGTGCGCAAATACTTTGGTGAAGCGGTGGTGGTTACCCAGGAGGTGGACGACATTATCAGCTCGCCTATTGTGAAAGAGAGTATCATCAACAATTCCGATTGCAAGATTTTGCTCGACCAACGCAAGTATATGAACAAGTTTGATGCGATACAGGCATTGCTTGGCTTAACAGAGAAAGAGCGCGACCAGATTTTATCCATCAACATGGACAATGACCCCACCCGGAAATATAAGGAAGTCTGGGTGGGATTGGGCGGGGTTCATTCAGCAGTCTATGCCACGGAAGTTTCACTGAGCGAGTATATTACTTACACGACTGAGGAAACTGAAAAACTTGAACTTACCCGTCTGACTGAAAAGTTGGACGGGAATATTGAAATGGCCATCAAACAACTGGCCGGAAGTAAATAAACAGCTTAACCCATTAACAATAAAATTTTGGAATATGAAAATAAGATCAATAATTACTGCCTTGTTTATCGTGCTTGGCACATTGGGTATGAAAGCGCAGTTTGTAGTTACCGACCCAATAAACCTTGCTCAAAGTATTGTAAATTCTGTCAATGAAATTGTACAGACTTCGAGCACGGTTTCCAATGTGATAAAAAATTTTCAGGAAGTGAAAAAAGTTTATGAGCAAGGAAAGGAATATTACGACAAGCTGAAAGCGGTGAGCGACCTGGTTAAAGATGCCCGCAAAGTGCAACAAACCCTTCTCATGATTGGCGAAATCTCCGATATGTATATCAACTCCTTTGAATTGATATTGCAGGATGAGAATTATTCCGCAGTGGAACTGGAAGCCATCGCCTTTGGTTACGCCAAGCTGCTAGAAGAGGGGGCCGCCACGCTCAAAGAACTGAAGGATGTTATCAGCAACACGGGGCTGTCCATGACAGATAAAGAACGGATGGATATTGTTGACCAGTGTTACAACTCGGTAAAACATTTCCGAAACCTTACCCGGTACTATACCAACAAGAACATATCCATATCGCTTATCCGGGCGGAACAGCAAGGGAATACATCCCGAATCCTTTCTCTTTATGGAACAGCAGATGACAGATATTGGTAAATGATAGCAGCTATGGATACATTCACTAATTTACACCAGTCACTAAGGGTGTTGTACACTGAAATGATGCCCCTTTGTTCCGACATGACCGCCGTTGCAAAAGGTATTGCCGGACTGGGCGCCCTGTTTTATGTGGCATACCGGGTATGGCAGTCGCTGGCAAAGGCTGAACCTATCGATGTTTTCCCAATGCTCCGTCCTTTTGCCATTGGCTTGTGCATCCTCTTCTTTCCGACCATTGTGTTAGGTACAATGAACGCCGTATTGAGCCCGATAGTCCGGGGTACTAACAGTATCCTGAAATCCCAGGTCCTTGACATGGAGCAACTCAAAAAGGACAAGGATGCCATTGAACGGGAAAAAATGCTAAGAAACCCTGACGAAGCTTACCTGGTAAGTGATGAAGCTTTTGATAAAGCTATCGACGATCTGGGCTGGAGTCCCAAAGATATTGCTACCATGGCCGGGATGTATGCCCAGCGCAGTTGGTACAAGATGGAGCAATCCATTCAGAAAGCTTTTTTGAATCTATTGGAACTGATATTTCAGGCTGCCGCTTTAGTCATTGATTGCCTCCGGACTTTCTTTCTAATCGTACTTTCCATATTGGGCCCTATTGCATTTGCTTTCAGTGTCTATGACGGCTTTCAAAATACACTTGTTGCCTGGCTAACAAGGTACATTAGTATTTACCTGTGGCTACCTGTAGCCGATATTTTTTCCAGCATCCTGGCAAAGCTTCAGGTATTGATGATCCAGAAGGACATTGCCGAAATGACTGCTGACCCCAATTATATCCCGCAAGGCACCGATGGGGTGTATATCACATTTATGCTCATCGGCATTGTCGGGTATTTTACCATACCAAGCGTGGCGGGCTGGATTGTGCAGGCAGGCGGCATGGGAAACTATGGTCAAAACGTAAGCAGCATAGCCAGAAAAGGTGCCTCTGTTGCATCGGGGACAGCGGGTGCTGCTTCCGGGAACATAACTGGGAAAATACTTAAACAATAAACGTTTTATTTAAAGATTATGGAATTTAAACCATTAAAGAATATTGAGAGCAGCTTTAAACTGATAAGGCTGTTTTCCATTGTTTTTGTTTGTGCCTGTACTTGCATTACTGTTTACTCCGTCTGGAGTTCGTACAGTTTTGCAGAGGCCCAGCGGCAAAAGATTTATGTGCTAGACCAGGGCAAATCGCTCATGTTGGCACTTTCGCAGGACCTGGCACAAAACCGGCCGGTAGAGGCAAAAGACCATATCAGGCGTTTTCATGAACTGTTCTTTACACTTTCGCCCGATAAGAACGCCATTGAATACAACATCAACCAGGCCCTTTGCCTTTCTGACAAAAGCGCTTACACCATTTACAAAGATTTGGTCGAAAGCGGGTATTTCAACCGCATTATTTCGGGAAACGTTACGCAGAGGATATGGGTTGACAGCATTTCATGCAATTTCATCAATTATCCTTATGAGGCTACTGTTTTTGCGAGGCAGCACATTATCCGGGAAACTACGGTAACCGAGCGCAACCTGATCACCTCATGCCGTTTACGCAATACTTCGCGCAGCGATAACAATCCACATGGTTTTATCCTTGAAAATTTCAATATAAAAGAAAATGAGGACAATTCATCCTGGAATAGGTAATACTCCGATGGAAAAGAAAACGACAAGCATCTGGACCAGTTTTCAGGATTTGTTGAAGGAAGCCTGTGAGAAACTTACCCCGAAGCAGCATCAGGTAATGGTGTGGACCATGCTAGTTGTTTTTACGATCCTTGTTGCTGTTTCCATTACTGACATTTTTAGAAACGGCACAATGCTTTCAGAACCCGAACATATTTCCCCTTTGGAAATATCGGAACCCGTGAGTACGCCCAATGACACAGTTTCACTTAAAAACCACTGACCATGACACAAAATAAAGACAAAAGGGTAGAACGTAAAATGCTGACCCCAGAGCAATTGCAAAAGCGAAAAAAGATAGTCATCTATCCGCTGATGTTCGCAGCTTTTGCCCTGTCCATGTATTTTATCTTTAACCCGGCAAAAAAAAAGGGGAAAGACATACATGGGATAAACAGCGACCTGCCCGTACCCAAAAATGAAATTGTAGGAGATAAAAAAGCTGCCTACGAGATGGAACTTTTCGGGAAAAAGAAAAACCGGCAGACCTTGACGCTTGAAGATTATGGCATTAAGTCTGACACGACAAAAAGCAAAATTATTACTGGCAGTATCAGAAAAAAGGCATCGCAGAAAACGCCTCAGTCTTCCATTCGCTCTTCCGCTGAAAACTACAAAAAGGTGAATCGTGATTTAAACAGCTTTTACAGCCAGCAGGAGTCTGGTTCCCGTGAACAAGAACTGGAAAAACAGGTAAAAAACTTGCAGACAGAGTTGGAAGAAAAAAGGGAAAAAGACACCACCAGTCCGGTTGACAATCAGCTCAGGATAATGGAAGCGAGTTATAAAATGGCTGCCAAATATATGCCATCCGTGCCGGGACAGGTTCAGCAGACGGTACAACAACCGGATAAAAATCTAGCCCATGATCTTTCATCGAAAGAGGATAAAAATATTGCTCCGGTTTCGAAGTTAGGGACGAACGAAACAAGTGCCCTTCAGCAACAGGTGAGCGATACTGTTTTTCTGTACCGATATATCCAATCTGCCGCCAAAGACTTCTACACTGTCGGAGCTGAAAAGAATAACAACGAGATCGGTACGAATACAGTAAAGGCATGTGTTCACAATGACCAGGTTGTTGTTTCCGGGCAAAGTGTGAAACTGCGGTTGCTGGAACCGGTAAAAGCGGGAGGGATTATAATGCCCGAAAACCAAACAATTACTGGTATTGCCACCATCCAGGGAGAGCGGTTAAGCATCTCTGTGAGTTCGTTAGAGTATCGGGGCCGGATAATCCCGGTAAAAATTTCGGTATATGACATGGATGGCCAGCTTGGTATTTTTATCCCCGGCAGCATGGAGGTTAACGCCCTTAAAGAGGTAACCGCCTCGATGGGGCAAGGTGCCGGTACAAGCATCAGTATTACGCAGGGTACAACAGCCGGGCAGCAACTGGCTTCCGACCTTGGCCGGAGTTTAATCCAGGGAGCTTCGCAGTATGTTTCCAAAAAGCTGAGGACAACCAAAGCGACCCTAAAAGCCGGGCACCGTTTGTTGTTGATGCCTTCCAATTAGGAATCAAGTTTTAATTCAAAAAATCAATCATCATGAAACAGTTATTTTTCACATTTATATTTTTTTCAGTGTTTACGCTATCCTTGTTTGCCCAGGATAGTTTTAAAAAAGTTATAGAAACTGACAGGGTAATCCCTTCATACAATCTGGAAGTAACGTATGACAAAACAGTCCACCTGATTTTCCCTTCAGGTGTTTCGTACATCGATTTGGGGTCATCGAACATTATTGCCGGAAAAGCTGATGGCGCCGAAAATGTGGTAAGGGTGAAAGCCGCGGTAAAAGGGTTCAAAGAAGAAACTAACTTTTCGGTGATTACAGATGAAGGCAGTTTTTATTCATTCATTGTGAATTATTCGGAAAACCCCGAAAAGCTGAATATTGAAATGAAAGATTTTCTCCGAAACGGAAAATCTGGCGCCCAGCAGGAAAATTCCATGCCGATATATCTTCCTGAACTAGGTAATGAATCACCCCAAACCGTTCAGTTAGTAGTGGAGCAAATTTATAAAGCCAACAAAAAGAAAATTAAGCACGTGGAAAGCAATCAGTTTGGCATTGTGTTTAAGCTCCGTGGCATTTATAGCCATAACGGGTTAATGTTCTTTCATACTGGAATTAAAAATACTACTGACATTCCCTTTGATGTAGATTTCCTTGTTTTCAAGATAGTTGATAAAAAAGTCGTTAAACGGATGGCTATTCAGGAAACAGTAATAGAGCCTGTACGAACCTACAATTACCTGACTTCAATAACGGGAAAGAAAGAGGAATCCACTGTTTTTGCTTTTGAGAAGTTTACCATTCCTAATAAGAAACAATTGGTTGTCGAACTGTTTGAAAAAAATGGCGGCAGGCACCAGCGGTTTATTGTCAAAAATGTAGACCTGACAAAAGCATGTACAATAAAGTGGTTGTAGATCACCAACCCAGCCCAAATACAATAAACAGGTGTGTTTTATTCGCAGTTTGAACGTTATGAAAGGCGACTTAAAACATCGTCTTTTATAGCGTTCAATGTTTTATAATAATCTCAATTTATCATCGTTTTTACGTTTCATTTTCTATTTATGCTTTGCTTGGCCGGATTGTAATTGTATAAAATGAACCCATCCAATTGGTTGTCCCTTGGTTCCTTAATATCCTCAAAAGGAGAATTGTGTTTTTTGCTAAATATTATATCTTTGAACTATTGCCGTACACAAGTATAAACTATTGATAACTAAATATTCTTGAGATGACAAAAGCTGATATTGTTAATAAAATAAGTGAGAACACCGGAATTGAAAAAGTGACAGTACAAAAAACTGTTGAAGCTTTTATGGAAACAGTAAAAGAATCTTTAACTGAAGGGAACAATGTTTACCTGCGGGGATTCGGTAGTTTTATCGTTAAAAAAAGAGCTAAAAAAGTGGCGCGTAATATTTCAAAAAATACAACTATCATCATTCCAGAGCATTTTATTCCTGCTTTTAAACCAACTGAAAAATTCCTAGAACAGGTTAAAGAACACGTAAAATAAGAAGATCAAGAGTTGAACGGTAGCTGTAATCTGCGCCAATTTACTTTTTTCATCTTTTCGTTTATAGGAATGAAGGCTTTTCTGGTCCTTTCCGGTGAAAAAAATGAACAGACCCTACCCGACCGAAAAATAACCAAAACCAATAACAGCGAAATTTTCATGAATACGCTGACGAAGAACCAAAGCGTATCCGACAGTTCGGATTCGAACGGCAGGTCAAACATATAAACGACAACGAAATCTGGAATATCTTCCTTGGAGTAAAATAAAAGCGACCATAGCAAGATTGTGACAATATATTAGGAGTTGCTTTTTAATCATTGGCCTTTTTAGATCAGCATTGTATAGTGTTTTATCGACTTAGAATCATAAGTAAGGCAATTACCGACGAATTGAGTGCTGTATACCAGTACATGTATTTTCATTGCGACGACCAGGGCTGCGTATAGATGGTTTGCTATTAATACCGACAAATTAGTTGAATTTACGTTTTTGCTCGTGGTAGTGTAAATAATACTTTTCTACTACACGTAATATTTTGCATTTGAAAGTTGGATTTGACTACTCAATAAGTTAAATTTAGCTTTTATATTCAACCTCAAATGCTAACCGATACAAAAGCCCACAGAATCCTTCGCCTGATCCTGTTTCTTTCGAACGCTTACCACAAAACGAAAGAGGACTGTACTACCTTTCTGGAAATCAAGGATACCGCTTTTTACAGTTATTGCAATACGCTTAAGGAAACCGGATTTGACCTTCATCAAAAAGATGGACGATATTGGATTGATTATCCGGATGAAGATTTTCGAATCTTGCAAAACATCCTGCACTTCTCCGATGAGGAAACCTATTTGCTATCAAAAACCATTGATTTACTTAACGAAAAAACGGGTTGTTCGGCTCGGCTAAAAAACAAACTCACAGCGTTCCTGAATCAGGAGAAAACCATCGAGAACTACCTCCTGAAAGAAAAATCAGCCAAAGTGTTGAGCATTCAAAATGCACTGAAACAGAAGCAGCAAATTCTCCTGGTCAATTATTCATCAGGAAACAGCGAAACTGTTAAAAACAGGTTGGTCGAGCCGTTCGAATTCAAAGACGATTTTAACCTTATTTGGGCTTTCGACACCGAATTAAAACAAAACCGCCAGTTTAAAATTTGTCGCATCGAAGATATTATTGAATCTCCGCTGAAATGGGAATATGAACAGTTGCACCGGTCGATGCCAGTTGATATTTTTCGCAACACCGGCGAGCTTAATAAAACGATTGAACTTACGCTTAACCTGAAAGCCCGAAACCTTTTAATCGAAGAATATCCGCTTGCAGAACTGCACCTAACCCGTATAAAACCAAATAGATTTGAACTCCGGGTGGAAGTAGCCAAATACGAAGGACCCGCCCGATTCGTACTAGGACTTGCTGAAAACATACAGGTGCATGGAGATAAAGGCTTTCACGACTTTATTAGGTTAAAGTTCGAAAAAATTTCCAGACTTCGCGAAATCCGAAGTTAGTCTATTGAAATTTGAGCTATCAAAACATTTTAGCCATGAAACGGATTGACTTTTTAAAACAACTTATTGCCGGTAGCGCCCTGCTGTTTTTACCCAAACAGGAAACAGCAAAACAAGTCAATGAAATCAGATTGAGTTCGCCATACATCGCTGGGTTTCAACATTACCACGGATCTGAAATTGAAGCGCTTTTGAGAGTAAACGATATGCTCTCACTGAAACGCGAACCAATTAATCCGCACGATTGCTATGCCGTTGAAGTATTCTGGAATGATGTAAAACTGGGATATCCGCCCCGAGAAGAAAACAAAGTGATCGCAAGAATGATGGATCAGGGGATAACCGTGAAAGCGAAAATAATAAAGATTAAACCTGAAGAACATCCATACCGGAGGATAAAGGCTGAGGTATTTTATTGGAGCTAAAAATAGCGGAAAGTATAAATACTTTCCGCTACCCAATGGGTTCGATTAAAAGCTATAAACCTATAGACTTCATTTTTTCAATTCCCTGAGGATACAAAAGTACTAAAAATATTAATATGAAAATTTATAAACCTATATACATCATTTGGTGATTTTATTTTATTTCTTTGTATTTAGAAATACTAAAGATCATGAATGAAAAATATATTTACATCGATTTTGAAGGTTTTAAAAGTCTCGATGAGTTAAAAAGCACAATAGAAAAGAGAATCGCAGAATTGAATAATCAGAATTTCGATTCCATACAAATTTTAAAAATCGTATTTGAGGATAGTCATTTTAAGGATTGTTTTATTTCAAATCAAATATGGAGACAATTGAAAGACGAATTCACAAACAGCATTAATTATGAGAATACACTTAAAAATTCAAACACAAAGCACGGTCATTCCTTTTGATCACCAGCCTTTATTGACTGGAACCATTCATAAATGGCTTGGCTGGAATGATCAACACGGAAAGATATCGTTGTATTCCTTTTCACAATTGGAAGGAGGAAAAGCGACTCCGAATGGACTGAAATTTGAAAGAGGAACATCCTTTTTCTTTAGTTCGCATAACTCCGATTTGATTAAAAAGATGATTTCTGGAATTCAATCCGATCCTACCCTATTCTATGGATTGACTGTTACCGAAATTATTATACAGGAAGATCCTGATCTGGCAGATCGGAACCTATTCTTTACGGCAAGTCCAATTTTTATCAAACGCAGAGTCGAAGATCGAGTCAACCATATTCGATTTGACGATCCCCTTGCCGGTTCCTACCTAAAAGAAACGCTTCTAACCAAGATGAACGAAGCTGGAATTGAGGATGAGTCATTCGATATCCGGTTTGAAAAAACCAACTCCAAAGCAGGTACAAAAAAAATTACCTACAATGGAGTTCAGAATCGAGCTAATTGGTGTCCGGTAATTTTAGATGGCAAACCCGAAACCAAACTATTTGCTTGGAATGTGGGATTAGGAAATTCAACCGGAGTAGGTTTTGGAGCAATTAGGTAAAACCAAAACTTCAAGTTTTAAACAAAATAAATATGTTATACGTCGTAAAATATTCAGGTCCATTCGGGTTTATAAAACCTTGGACCGCAGTAAGAGATAGCAAGACTTTCAGTCAACAATTCCTCACTCCTTCAATTATTGAGGGAATAAGGCAAAAGTTAGAAGTTTGCTCAATTGTCAGACACAAACTATCCTATTCTTCTATCAGCGTGCAGCAAGAGCAAACACAAACCCGTGGATGGGAAAAGAAAACACAACTTAAGATGATGGTTCGTAATCAATCCATTCTGGAACGTGGAGTCATGATTGATCCGAATCTCTATTTAGCTTTTGAAACCATAGAAGATGCAGAAAAGGGTGCAAAACAACACATTTGTTTATGTCGGAATGAGGATGTTTTGCTTCCAGATACTGAAATATTGGAAATGAAAGAACCTGAATTTGATAATGTGACTGGCTTTGAACTTCGCTTTGGTGAAAACGAAAAATCTTTTTTGGTGGGTTTCAATCGCTTTGATGAAACTAACCCGATGTATGGTTGGCTTGAAATCACAGGAAAACCAGTAATTGGAATGTAATGAATGATTTTGACCACATATTAGCCAAAGGCGATCAGAATGGAAAAACTCCGCTGACACAGCATTTGTCAGAGGTTGCCAAACTTGCTGAAATTGTTGCACTGAATCTTGGTTTAGATGCTTCAATTGCCAGAAGGGGTGCCATTTTACACGACATTGGCAAAGCGAGCTCGCTTTTTCAACAAACCTTAAGCAAGAATTTCCACCGGCCTCCGGGATTTGTCTTTCGCCACGAAATAGCATCCTTACTTTTTATTTCACTGTTAAACGAGGATGAAAAGCATCCCGTTATCGACATGATTGTGGCTCACCACAAATCAATCTATCAGGATACCGGAGGAAAAGGAATACTTGATATGATTGAAAATGATCCCGATTGTCTTTCCCGGCATTTGAAGGATTTTGAAACATGGAGTAAAGATGCTCTATCAATTCTATCAACACTTGGATTTGAAACAATCCCAATCACACTGCAACAGGCGGAAGTTAACTTTTGGGACGTTGTGGATTATTGTGAATCAAAAAAGTACGGCTATTCTCAATGGAAAGGCGTTTTGATTGCAGCCGATCATCTGGCTTCGGCTATGGAAGGATATTCAGATACACTTTTGAAGCGATTATATATCCAGCCGGATTTGAGCTATTACCATTCCCGAAAAAGCGAATTATACCCGCTGTCTTTACTTTCCACCGATGATGAACGATTACATACACTGGTAACAGCCCCGACCGGTGCAGGAAAAACTGATTTTCTGATCCGCCGATGCAAAGGCCGGGTGTTTTATACGCTTCCATTTCAGGCTTCTATCAACGTCATGTTTGAGCGAATAAAAGACGATTTGAAAGATACAAATGCCGATGTACGGTTACTTCATGCAGCATCAAGCATTACGTTGGAAAACGGAAAGATTGAAGAAAAGATTTTGCAACGGCATATCGGAGCTTCTGTAAAAGTTCTTACTCCTCACCAACTGGCTTCGCTTGCATTTGCGACCAAAGGCTATGAAGCAATGATTGCAGATATAAAAGGATGCGATGTTATTTTAGATGAAATTCATACCTATTCGGAAACAACACAGGCCATCGTGCTGAAGATCGTTGAAATTCTTAACAATATTGGTTGCAGGGTGCATATTGGAACTGCAACAATGCCAACCGTTTTATACAATCGGCTGATTGATACTCTGGGAGGAATAGGGAATGTTTATGAGGTAAGTTTACCCGATGATGTTTTAAATACTTTCGACAGGCACATCATTCACAAAGCCGATTCGATAGAGTTCTTGAAAAATATAATCGATGATGCCATTAAGCAAAAACAAAAGATTTTACTGGTATGCAATCAGGTAAAACGATCTCAAAAGTTGTACGAAATCCTGACTGAAAATTATCCTGATGTTTCCAAAATGCTAGTTCATAGCCGATTTAAAAGAGGAAAACGCAGCCAACTTGAAAATGACCTGCGAAATATCTACAATAAGAGTTCAGAGTCTTGTCTGGTTGTTTCCACACAAGTAGTAGAAGTTAGTTTGGACATTAGTTTCGATTTGATGATAACCGAATGTGCGCCCATTGACGCACTAATTCAGCGGTTCGGACGAATAAACCGGAAAAGAACTAGGGATACAATCGGGCATTACAAACCCATTTACGTGCTTAATCCACCAACAGAAAAAGCCGATGCTTTACCTTATGGGCTAGACGTACTTCAACGCACATACGAAGCTTTGCCCAATGGTGAGTTATTGAAAGAGAAGAATTCTCAAGACCTGATCGACCGGGTTTATCCATCAATTGAATTTGTGGATATTGATTTGAGCTCGGTTTTCAAAGACGGAAAATGGAGAATAAAAGAGCTTTGGCACAATCCGAAGTCTGAGTTGTTGGAAACTCTTGATATTGACTCTGTCACCTGTATTGAAGAAAGCGACAGGAAATTCTATGAAACCGCCAATTATCCGGAACAGGCAAAATTAGAAATCCCGGTTTCTTACCGATCTGTAGCCTATAACAAACTAGATAAATCAACTGAAGGCTCTCGCCCTTTTATCATTCCTTCGAAAGCTTATGATCCTGAACTCGGCTTTCTGATTGAATTCGCAAAACCAGAGTTTACTGATGTTACACAACGATTCTTATAAAAACACGAAATATGATAGCAGCAAATATTGGAAGAATTTTTCTTGATGCTTATAATGAGAAGAATAAGTGCAACTACTCTGCAAAAACGTTCTTTGTGGAGAAATATTTCACCCTGTTTTTCGACCATGAAAAGTACATGCAATGGGCAACAAATTCGCCTTTTGTTCAAGGCATTAAAAAAGGTATTGCACCCACAATTGCAGAGCGAAAAGTAAAACTTGAAGTACTAATTGACAAAATATCCAGGAATGAAGCCGATGCCAGCATTGCCATTGGATTTCCGTCTCTTGATTTAACTGCAAGCACCTCTGGGCAGATAACCAGCATGAGTTTACCTTTGAAAGAAGAGGACGTGTATTTATCATGGATCGGCAGTGGCTTTGGCATTGGAGTGCAAAGTGGATTGTCTCTTCTGTTCAGCGACAAACAGATTCTGTTGGATTTATACGATGGATGGCAACTTTACCGAGAGTTTTTAAATAAAACGCCTAACCTGAGAGGAAACCAAATCAACACATGGAATGGTCAGTGGATTGCACACCGGTATAATAAGAATACCTATGATGAATCAAACCCAACCGCCGCATTTAATCCTTTTGGTTCAATGAAAGATGGAGGATTGGAGGCAACCACTCAATCGTGGACAAAGGTGTTGGTTGGTATCGCCCGTAATTATCCCGAATCAACCTTAACAGCTTATGTCTATAGTTTGGGTCAAACAAATATCACTGTTGGCTTTGTTCCTTTTGAACTACCACGTATCAGGCAACCGTATGAATTATATTCAAAATACTTCGGCACCACCAAGATTGAACAGGTGGAGCAGTTGTTTGGTACAGCCTTCGGATTTACCAAAGCTTGCCAAATGGGTGCGATAGGAGTGAATGCTTTAGAGCCGAAAGGATTTAGAGACTGTCTGGACAAAGGAGTTGTTCCAAAATACAATGAAACTGATGAAGAGAAAACTATTAATTTTAATACATACCAAATCTGGCTATTAGCAATGTTAAACAACGAACAATTATGGGAAAAAGCGCAACAGATTGCGAAAACCCTCAACAGTCACTCAACTAGTGATACCAATGCAAAAAAGGTAAAGAGCCAAGAGGTTACAAATCTATTGGCTTCAGTAAACAAAAAACAGTTTATCGATGGATTGACGGCAATTGTAAAAGGAAGTCAAAATATTGAACAACTAGCAGAAATAGCGGAGCTAATCAATGTCATGCCCATTGACAATGTTCCTTATTTCCTAACCCTCATTCGCTTTCAATACGCAATAGAAAATAAAAAATCTTAAACCAGAAATTATGAATCCTTACATTTATTTAAGAGCGTTGAAACACGCCGAGCATACTGTATTTTGTGTACAAGATGGTCAGAAGACATATTTTGATCCACAGTTTAACCGTGTTGTTGCCTATTCAAGTGGTCAACAGGTAAAACGGTCTATTCTTGATTCCCTGACATCCAATTTAAATGTCCAAATGGCACCGATCACATTCAATTACAACGTTACCAAGGATAAACAATTGGAAAACAAAGAACCATGGTCGCCTTGCGATCCGACCTATATCGACCAATTACTTGGAGGATGGATGCGAGCTGGCGATGGCGTTACCGTAAAGAGGAGAAGTCCGTTGTCTATATCAGCAATGCGACCCATTCACCCGCTTCTTGCCGGAACAGATAAAGAAAACTTGACTTTCGACCGAAGTGACAAACCAGATCGCCATCCGGTTAATGTCAGATTGGGCGATAAACTATTGACTGATGACGAAATTGACGAATTCTTAACCACGAACAACCGGACACTTCCTCGTAGAAACTGGATTCCTGACAACGTAAGAACTGGTGGATTGTTTATTTATGACGTAGCAATTGACCTTCGCACCCTGTTTTGTGTTTCGGTAAATCAGCATGAACCAGAATTATCAAAAGAAAGAATTGAAGATTTAAAATCAAAAGGTTGGGTCGAAAGTGAAAATGTGTTCGGTAAATGTTTGGTTTTGCCAAAAAATGAACGGGAAAAAGTTATACCGGCTTTGGCAAGTGCCTTGTTGAATTGGAGAATTACCTCAAACCAGGCCCGCACATTTAGCCTGATGGAAACATTGGCAATAGCAATAAGCGATAATGCCAATAAATTAGCAGGTGCAATCAGAGCTAAGCTGATAGATGATGGCGAAAAGCCAAAAGCCAAACCAATTATTGATGAAACAGCAGGAGCTGATATTTTTGTTACGCTTCCTTGTTCGAATTATATAGTAACCGTCAATGAAAGTGCCGATGCAATAGAACAAGCCGAACAAAAGCTCATCGAACTGATGATGGCTTTTGACTATGAAAATCAATTAGTAGAAGCTTAATTATTTTTAGATTAACTATTAGCCTGATTGGTTGAAATTTCCAGTCAGGCTATCCTATTTTAAACAGAAAACCCCATGCTCACCACCGGAACCCACTTCAACTACTACCTCATTTGCCACCGTAAACTGTGGTTGTTTGCCACCGGCATCAATATGGAATCGACATCGGATTTGGTTTACGAAGGAAAGTTGCTGCATGAAACCTCCTACCCCCGCCGTAGCGAAAAGTACCAGGAAATAGAATTGGACGGCATCAAAATCGACTATTTCGACCCGAAAAACAAGGTAGTTCACGAAATAAAAAAGTCGGATAAACACGAGGAAGCCCACGAGTGGCAGGTAAAATATTACTTGTATGTGCTGGAGCAAAACGGCATTGAAGGCGCTACCGGGCTACTCGAATACCCCAAACTGCACAAAACCGACGAGGTGTTGCTTACCACGCCCGACAGGGAAGCCATCAGGGAAATGCTTGTTCGTATTGAGGGGATTATTCAGGATGAACATTGTCCGGAGCGAATTCAAAAATCGCATTGCAAAAATTGCAGCTATTTTGATTTCTGCTGGAGTGGAGAGGGTGAAAATTGAGAATATTTCATTTTTTGCATATTACAATTTGTAAGTTACAAAATGTAAGTTAATTTTGAAAAAAAAGTACTATGGGAACAAAACAGTTTAAAAATCCATTTCCGGTAACCACTTATTTGGGAGCCGAATTCTTCTGCGACAGGGAAGAGGAAACGTCGCGTTTAATCAGTAACATCCAAAATGGGAATTCTACCACCATAATCGCACTCAGGCGTATCGGTAAGACAGGTCTGATCCATCATGTGTTTACACAACTTCCATCCGGATGGAAAGGAATATACATCGATATTCTTGAAACTGAAAACCTGAACCAGTTTTTAAATTTGCTGGCAACATCGATCATTCGGGCAATCCCTGAAAAAAGTAATCTGGGTAAACGTTTCTGGAATTTACTAAAATCGCTGAGGCCGGTCATTAGTTATGACGCACTTACTGGCTCTCCACAAGCTTCTTTCGATATTAAACCAAAGGAAATCGAGAATAACATCCATTCCATTTTTCAATTTTTGGAATCTCAGGAATATAAAATTGTGGTGGCCATCGACGAGTTTCAGCAAATATTAAAATACCCCGAAAAAAACACAGATGCCTGGCTTCGAACAAGAATTCAGCAACTTAAAAATGTAGTTTTCATCTTCTCCGGAAGCCAGCAGCACCTCATGTCAGAGCTTTTTACTTCTCCGCAACGACCGTTCTTTCGCAGTACCCAGATCATGAAATTAGATAAGCTAAACAGCGAAGTTTATTGCAATTTCATTGTTTCCATTTTCGACAGGTACAAAAAAAGAATAAGCGCTGAAAATGCAAGTCAAATCCTCGATTGGGCCAACACCCATACATTCTATGTACAACAACTATGTAACCGTGTATTTTCTTCAACCATCACAGAAGTTACAACTGAATCATGGAAACATCAGGCCCATCAGTTGCTTGATGAGCAGGAGCCGGTTTTTTTCACACTCCGGACCATGCTTACCAAACCTCAATGGCAGCTTTTAAAAGCAACTGCTCACGAAGGAATTTTATATCAACCAACAGCAAAAGTCTTCTTAACCAAATATCATTTAGGTACATCGGCAACTGTTCTTCGCTCGTTAAAAACATTGCTCGAATACGAACTCATCACCAAAGAGTTTGATGCAAACGGAACTCCGTATTATGGTGTATATGATGTTTTTCTTCAACGTTGGGCTGAACTTTCAATCTAATTCTGAGCCATGAAGAAAACTTATTACCTTTTCAACCCCGGACGTCTTCAACGAAAGGATAATACCCTGAAATTTACTCCATACGATGAAGATGGGAATGAAGAAAAGCCGCGTTTCCTTCCGGTTGAAAATGTGAGTGAGCTTTATTGTTTCGGCAACCTCGATGCCAACTCGGCTATGTATAATTTTCTTGGTCAGGAACAAATTCCGGTTCATTTCTTCGATTATTACGAAAATTATACCGGTTCATTTATGCCCCGTGAAGCATTGATTTCAGGAAAGATGCTTCTTGCACAGGTGAAAATTCAGCAAAATAAAAAGAAACGCATGGATGTGGCACAGCGGATTCTGGACGGAGCCAGCTACAACATGGTTAAGAACCTGAAATATTACAACAGCCGAGGAAAAGATCTTGAACCAATCATTGGGATTATCGAGAGTCTGATGGTTAAAATTCCGGAGACAACAGCCATTAACGAATTAATGGGCATTGAAGGAAATATCCGGAAAAACTATTACGAAGCATTCGAGTTGATCATCAATGATTTCAGCATGAGCGGACGGAGTTACCGTCCACCGCAAAATGAAGTGAACGCACTCATTTCGTTCGGAAACATGATGTGTTACAGCCAATGTTTGCGGGCTATTCATCAAACACAACTTAACCCAACCATCAGTTTTTTGCACGAGCCAGGCGAACGGCGATTTTCATTGTCGCTCGATTTGGCCGAAGTATTCAAGCCCTTGCTGGTTGACCGGGTCATTTTTAAGGTGATGAACAAAAAGATGATTCAAACCGATCATTTTGAAGCCAACCTAAACCGTGTTATCCTGAAAGCCAATGGGAAGAAAACCTTTGTTCAGGCTTTCGAAGATCGTTTGGAAGAAACCATAACACATCGCACCCTGAACCGTTCGGTAAGCTATAAGCACCTGATCAAACTCGAATGTTACAAGTTGCAAAAGCACCTTCTTGACATTGAAGAATATAAACCATTTAAAATGTGGTGGTAATGTATGTAATCGCAATGTATGATGTAGGGCAAAAACGTGTTGGAAAGATGTTGAAACTATGCCGAAGATACCTGAACTGGATTCAGAATTCGGTATTTGAAGGCGAAATTACAGAAGTAAAGCTGCTTGAATTAAAGCATCATGCTATGCTTATTATGGATGAAGAAACCGACAGCCTGATTATTTTTAAAACCCGGCAAGAAAAATGGCTCGATAAGGAAATCGTGGGCCATGAGCGTCAAAACCTCGATACTTTTCTGTGATTGAAGTTGTCGATAACCTGAATGATTAGGTAAAACAAATATAATTTCACTGAAAGCTTAAAGGTTTAGTTCTTTGACATACTGAAAATGAATCACATATATACAGTTGTCGATCTTCTGAAGGAAAAGCACTTTGAGAGATCGACAATTTTCCATACAAAAAATGCTATGTTTGCAAAAGTTAATCGGCTGAAGATGACCATCTTTTTTTGAGTCGTCGGACGGCTATCAATCGCACCACACTGGAATTGAAACACACAGTAAATAAAACGCAAACATTCGCCACCTGCTATCAATCGCACCACACTGGAATTGAAACTGATACCACTGCCGTTATAATTACGGTTACTAAACTATCAATCGCACCACACTGGAATTGAAACGTGTTTGCAATGCTGGCATGTTTTTGTTGGTTCGGCTATCAATCGCACCACACTGGAATTGAAACGGCACAAACGATTTCATCTTGATGGATTGCGACCAGACTATCAATCGCACCACACTGGAATTGAAACGGTTGTACCATCGCGCAATACAAATACTGCACTACTATCAATCGCACCACACTGGAATTGAAACTGGTTTCATTCTTGGATTTCATGCCCTATTACGAAACTATCAATCGCACCACACTGGAATTGAAACGGCGTTTCGTAAAAGCATTTACTTCGGCCTTGAAACTATCAATCGCACCACACTGGAATTGAAACATAACAGGCACGATGCTTTCCGGGTATATAAATCGGGCTATCAATCGCACCACACTGGAATTGAAACTTGCCGGCATCCAGTAAATAGGAAGTTCGTAATCAGGCTATCAATCGCACCACACTGGAATTGAAACAAGCTAACGTATCAGAAATAAAGGCATAAGTCGATCATGCTATCAATCGCACCACACTGGAATTGAAACGTTCTCAACATCCAATACTTGATCCTGAATTTGCACTATCAATCGCACCACACTGGAATTGAAACGCCATCCAAATATTACCCACCTGTGCGGTTGCCGGCTATCAATCGCACCACACTGGAATTG
>JAIBEY010000078.1 GCA_019459525.1 Prolixibacteraceae bacterium | reverse complement strand
GGATGTAATTAATTCCTGCTGAAATTTCAAATCGCTTATACTTACCTGGATTATCCGGATATTCATGATACAAAGCAATAAACCAACCCTTTTTAGCTCTTACAATCTTAGGAGTTTTGTATTTGACATTTTCCATTCTTGTAAAGCGTTTTTTGAATCGTTGTTTTAACTTTTGAGTATCCGAATTATTTAGTGGGAGTTTTGGTGGGAGTTTTGTTTCTAAAGGAAGAACCTCTTTAAAATCTTCATTTTCAAGAGGTTCTATGTACCCGGAGCGGGACTTGAACCCGCACAGCCAATGGCCACAGGATTTTAAGTCCTGCGTGTCTACCGATTCCACCATCCGGGCCTCCTTAAAAAGAGCGAGAAACGAGACTCGAACTCGCGACCCCGACCTTGGCAAGGTCGTGCTCTACCAACTGAGCTATTCTCGCATATTTTGCAGTCCTGAACTTACATTCCGGACAACGATGCCTTTACAATATAATCCCGCAATCTGGTGGAAACCGCAGCATTTTTCTGGTTTGAACGTACTGTTTAGTGCTTTCTAAAACAGCGATGCAAATATATACCTATTTTTTCTTTCTCCAAAAAAAGAGAAAAACTTTACCCTATTTTCGCTGTATTATTTTTTGAAAGGCCTGTCCAGTCCGGTAATCTTCTTGATGTCGTTCAATTTATTCAACGCTTCCAACGGTGTCAGTTGGTTGATGTCCAGATTCTTGATCTCATCCCTGATCTGTTTCAGTACCGGATCGTCGAGCTGAAAAATACTCATCTGGAAACCTTCTCTTTTTTCGGCCATGCCTTCCAAAGGCTTCGAAAGGCCCTCTTTTCTGTGCGTATCTTCGAGCTGAAGCAGTATTTCGTCAGCACGACGAACCACCGAAGGCGGCATTCCGGCCATTCGCGCCACGTGAATCCCGAAACTGTGGTTACTTCCGCCCGAAACCAGCTTCCGCAGAAAAATCACTTTATTGCCTACTTCTTTTACGGTTACATTGAAGTTTTTTACCCGGCCAAACGACTTTTCCATCTCGTTCAACTCGTGGTAATGGGTGGCAAACATGGTTTTTGCTTTTGCCTTCGGATGCTCGTGAATGTACTCCACGATCGACCAGGCAATGGAAATACCATCGTAAGTTGACGTTCCGCGACCCAGTTCATCCAGCAAAATCAGGCTTCGGTCCGAAATATTGTTCAGGATACTAGCCGCTTCGTTCATCTCTACCATAAACGTTGATTCGCCCAACGATATATTGTCGGACGCCCCTACCCTGGTGAATATTTTATCGACAAAACCAATCTGCGCAGCCTCAGCCGGAACAAAACTACCTACTTGTGCCATCAGCACAATCAAAGCGGTTTGCCGCAACAATGCCGACTTACCGGCCATGTTCGGTCCGGTAATGATAATCACCTGTTGGTCATCCTGATTCAGGGTCACATCGTTCGAAATGTACGATTCGCCCAACGGCAACTGGTGTTCGATTACCGGATGGCGGCCACCTTTAATAACAATGTCTTTCGAATCGTTAATTTCGGGCCTGAAGTAGTTGTACTCAATGGCCGTTGTAGCAAACGACAGCAAACAATCGAGTTGCCCCACAATGGCTGCATTCAGTTGAATTGCCTGGATGTATTCGGCAAGTGCAACCACCAGTTCGTTGAATAGTCTCACTTCGATGGCCAGAATTTTCTCCTCGGCGCCCAGAATTTTCGATTCGTATTCTTTCAGTTCTTCGGTAATGTAACGCTCGGCGCCAACCAACGTTTGCTTACGGATCCATTCCGGCGGAACTTTATCTTTATGCGTATTCCTTACTTCGATGTAATAGCCAAACACATTGTTAAAGGCGATTTTCAGACTCGAAATACCGGTGCGTTCAGCTTCGCGTTCCTGCATCCGTGCCAAATAATCTTTTCCGGAGAAAGCAAGTTCGCGCAATTCATCCAACTCCGGAGAAACTCCGGTTGCAATCACATGCCCTTTGTTAACCAAAGTGGGCGGATCGGGATGTATTTCCTTTTCGATGCGCGTACGGATGGATTCGCAGGGATTGAGCTGTTCGGCAAAACGTTTCAGGTTTGGGCTATCGGTTTGGCTGCAAATCTCCTTAATGGGGGCAATGGCCTGAAGTGCGTGTTTCAGTTGCACCACCTCGCGCGGATTGATGCGAATGACGGCAACTTTAGAAATAATGCGTTCCAGATCGCCTACCTGACGGATATGCTCTTCCAGATTTTCCTTCAGGCTTTCGTCTTTAATCAGGTATTCAACCACATTCTGGCGATTGTTGATAGCTGCAATTTCTTTTAACGGCAAGGCAATCCAGCGTTTCAGCAACCGGGCACCCATCGGTGAAATGGTTTTATCGATCACCTGAACCAGCGTTTTAGCCCCTTCGTTAATGGAATTAAACAATTCGAGGTTACGGATAGTAAACCGGTCGAGCCAAACGTATTTGTCTTCTTCGATGCGTGAAAGATTGACGATATGTTTGGTTTGATGATGCTGGGTCAGGTCGAGGTAATGCAGGATTGCCCCGGAAGCAACAATCCCGTAATTCAGTTCGTGAACACCAAACCCTTTGAGCGATTTGGTTTCGAAATGGCGCATCAGCCTATCGTTGGCGGCATCTTCGGTATAAACCCAGTCGTCCTGCGAAAAGGTATAATATTTACCTCCGAACAAAGCTGCAAAATCGGCTCCTTTCCCTTTCTGAAACAAAACTTCTTTGGGCTGAAATGAATTCAGCAATTTATCAACATACTCGAACGAACCTTCGGCGGTAAGAAATTCGCCGGTTGAAATATCGAGGAAAGCAATTCCGGCCATTTTTTTATCGAAATGAACCGAAGCCAGAAAGTTGTTTTCGCGGTGTTCCAAAATATTATCGTTAAACGAAACGCCGGGAGTTACCAACTCGGTAATGCCTCGCTTGACGATATTTTTGGTCATCTTCGGATCTTCCAATTGCTCGCAAATGGCAACCCGAGCACCGGCACGAACCAGTTTGGGAAGGTACGTATCCAACGCATGGTAAGGAAATCCGGCCAACTCCACATAGCTGGCCGATCCGTTCGCACGGCGGGTGAGCGTGATACCCAGTATTCCGGATGCCCGAATGGCATCTTCGCCAAAAGTTTCGTAAAAGTCACCCACCCGAAACAACAAAATAGCATCAGGATGTTTTGCTTTGACAACATTATACTGCTTCATCAAAGGCGTTTCAACATATTTCGAAGTCGTACTCAATGGTCTGAATTTTTAATGGTGTACAAAGATACATTTCTATTTTTTAGTTAGTCAACCAACTTTTTTTCAATTGTAGATAAACTGTAACAAAAATGAAATATCTTGGAGCCTAATTTTTAAATTCGACATCAAATTTTAAGCGAGACGAATGGATCAGGGGAAAAAAGAAGTCAGGAACCAAATAGCTATTCAGGAAGTAAAATCGACCAAAGCGCTCAAGAAATTTATCCATTTGCCCGCAGTCATCCATCAGAACCATTCCAACTGGGTTCCGCCCATCTACATGGACGAATGGACGTTTTTCAATCCTAAAAAAAACAAATCGTTTGATTCGTGCGACACCATTTTATTACTGGCCTACCGTAACAGTCAGGCTATTGGCCGTATTATGGGAATCATTCACTACAAATACAACGAAAAGCACCGGGAAAACAATGCCCGTTTTGCCTTTTTCGAAACATGGAACAACGAGGAGGTAGCCACTGCGTTAATTCAGCATGTTGAAAACTGGGCCCGGGAGAAAGGAATGGAGCGGCTTATTGGCCCGCTTGCCTTTTCAGATAAAGATCCGCAGGGATTACTGATTGAAGGGTTTGACGAACCAGCCGTTATTGCGTCGAACTGCAATTTCCCCTATCAGTCGGAATTACTCGAAAAGAATAACTATACCAAAGAAGTAGATTTGGTTGTTTACCAGATCAAAATCCCGAACCCGATCCCCGAATTTTACCGGCGGATTTACGAGCGGGCTGTCCGTTTAAATCATGGATTGCATGTACTCGAATTCACCTCCCGGCGAAAAGTAAAACCATATATCCATCCGGTACTCCGGTTATTAAACAGCACCTTTACCGAAATCTTCGGCTTTATTCCTTTTACTGAAGCGGAGATGGATGATTTTGCCAACCGGTATCTTTTCCTGATCAATCCGCGATTCATCAAAATAGTGGTTAATGATCGGCAAGAAGTGGTGGCTTTTGTAATCGGAATGTCGCACATTGGCGAAGGAATTCAGAAAGCGAACGGACATTTACTTCCGTTGGGCATTTTTAAGATTTTTGCTGCAGGAAAAAAATCGAAACAGTTGAATTTACTTCTGGGAGGTATCGATCCTGCCTATCGGGGAAAAGGCCTCGACGTGCTGATGGGTGTAAAAATGCTCGAATCGGCCACTGCTCTGGGAAAAACAACTGTTGATTCGCATCTTGAACTCGAACACAACAACATGGTGCGAGCCGAAATGGAAAAGCTGGGTGGACGTGTTTATAAGCGCTTCCGGATTTTCGGGAAAGAATTAAATTAAAGCGCGGTCATCGGAATAAATAAATGCAGTTGCAACCGGATGACCATTCTCGGACTAAAATCAACTACACCAGGCAAGAATTGTGGAAGTTTTCGCCATCAGTATATTGCTTGAAAGTCCCCCAGAATTGTTAATTTTGCTGTTCTAAAACGAATTAACATGGGAATGAAATTCTTACATCTTCCTAGAGCGAAGCAATTTACTATCACAACCCGGTTTTACGACCCTCAGAAAGAGGCGATGAAAGAACGTGAAGAACGGATAAAAAAGGAACTTGAACTGGAAGACGGCCATGAACCCGGCACCTATTACCGGGCTAATATTAAAGGCCAGTTCAGGAATCAGGGAAAACTTTCGCACAGTAAAACAGTAGCCGAAGCCCGCAGAAAATCGAACAAACGGTTATTTTATATTGTGATTATCCTGTCAATTTTATTCTACCTCTTACTGAAATAGCTAAACCCTACTGTGGCAGATATTATTCAATTACTTCCTGATTCGGTAGCCAACCAGATTGCTGCAGGCGAGGTCATTCAACGACCAGCTTCTGTGGTTAAAGAGCTGGTAGAAAATGCCATTGACGCCGGGGCAACTCAAATCAAAGTCAACATTAAGGATGCCGGACGTACGTTAATTCAGATTATCGACAACGGGTGCGGCATGTCGGACACCGACGCCCGGATGGCTTTTGAACGCCATGCAACGTCTAAAATCCGATCGGCCAACGATATTTTTGCCATCCGTACCATGGGTTTTCGGGGCGAAGCACTGGCCTCAATAGCCGCTATTGCCGAGGTTGAACTTCGCACCAAAGAACACGACCAGGACCTAGGAACTTTTATTCATATCTCGGGCTCTTCCATCATCACTCAAGAACCAATCCGATGCGACAATGGAACCAATTTCCAGATCAAAAACCTGTTTTTTAATGTACCGGCCAGGCGTAAATTCCTGAAATCGAACCCGGCAGAACTCAAACATATCATCAACGAAATACAACGAATAGCGCTTGCCAATCCGGAGATTTCCATATCGCTGCACCACAATGGCTCGGCAATACACGAATTATCCGGAAGTAACAAACGGGTACGTATCGTTTCTCTTTTCGGGAAGAACATTAACCAGAACCTAATCCCGATCGATACAGAAACATCGCTGGTCAAATTAACCGGGTTTATCGGGCAACCTAAACATGCCCGAAAAACATTCGGCGAACAATTCCTTTTCGTGAACAAACGGTTTATGAAACATCCGTTTTTTCACAAAGCCATCGTTCAGGCCTACGAAAAAATATTGCCTCCCGATGCCATTCCGTCGTACTTTATCTATTTCGACCTCAATCCGGCCGACATTGATGTAAACATTCACCCTACAAAAACAGAAATCAAGTTCGAAAACGAATCGGCCATCTGGCAAATACTTCAGGCCTCGGTACGCGAAGCCCTGGGGAAATTCAACATTGTTCCTTCCATCGATTTTGATCAGGCCGGAAGTGTTGATATTCCGATGCCCCTACACCATTTCGATGAAGTAAGTATGCCGGAAATCAAGATAAATCCGAATTACAACCCATTTGATTCGCCCAATCCAACAAAAAGTTACTCCGGATCGGGGAACAGTTTTTCGCCAAGACCAGCAACAGAACGACCCAATACAAGCAATTGGCAATCGCTGTATAAAGGGCTGGAACCTGATTTGTCATCTCAGGCAGAACAGCCAGCAGATGAGCCGGTGCAATTCCGCATAGAGGAACAGCAAACTGTAAAAAGTTCGGTTCAGTTTAAAAATAAATATATTCTCACTCCGGTAAAATCTGGGTTAATGGTAATCGACCAAAAGCGGGCACACGAGCGTATTTTGTATGAACGGTTGATACAGGTACTTGAAAATCATGAAGTCGCCAGCCAGCAACAGCTTTTCCCGGAGACCTTTGAGCTGAATGCTTCGGATGCCACCCTGCTTACCAGCATACTGCCCGACCTGAGAACTTTGGGCTTCGACATTCGTGATTTTGGAAAAAACAGTTTCATCATAAACGGGACACCTGGGGTGCTAAATACCTCTTCGCCCATCGAGATTATCGAAAGTTTGCTGGAGGAATACAAAAATTCGCCGGGAAACCTTCAGGAAAAGGCACGGGAGACGGTTGCCATTTCGCTGGCCCAGGCATCGGCCATTCCTTATGGACACACGCTTAAACCAGGAGAAATAAACGAATTGATTGACAATCTCTTCGCCTGCCAGACGCCCAACTTTTCGCCCAAAGGGAAAAAGATACTTTCGATTATGCCTTTAGAGGATTTCGAAAAATTGCTAAAGTGACAAATTGACTGAAAAGAAGAAACAAATCAGAAAATTAAGCCTTTAGCAAACGAAGTTTCGAGTTGTGTGTTTAAACTGACAGGTTGGTGCGATTCTTGAATCCCGCACATCAAGCTTTTCAGTAAAAATAAATAGAAACAAAAAAGAATAACAATGAATAATTTCAGACCCAGTATCAATGCTATTCCTCCGGTTGTAAAAAACCTGATTATTATTAATGTCATCATGCTGTTCGCCACTTATGTGCTTGAAATGCGCGGCATTGACCTGACTAAAATCTTAGGACTACATTATTTCGAATCATCAGATTTCAGACCCTACCAACTGGTAACCCACATGTTTATGCATGGTGGTTTTACACACCTCTTATTCAATATGTTTGCCCTTTGGATGTTTGGTCGCGTGTTGGAAAGTGTTTGGGGGCCTAAACGTTTTTTTATCTATTATTTTGTGACCGGACTCGGTGCCGCCGCGTTACACACCTTTGTTAATTTTGTCGAATTTCATTATCTGGCCAGCAAAATGCTTCCTGAAACCGTACAAATGGTGATGACTCAGGGAACTGAAATCTTCCATCAGGGCAAGAATTTCTCGGATCCTGATGCCGGAAAATTGAATTTAATGCTAAATATTCCTACTGTTGGAGCTTCCGGAGCTGTTTTTGGCATCCTGCTTGGCTTTGGAATGTTATTCCCCAACACGCAGCTTATGTTGTTATTTCCGCCGATTCCGATTAAAGCCAAATATTTTGTAATGGGTTATGGCGCAATAGAACTTTTTAGCGGAATTGCCAATACTGGCAGTAACATTGCCCACTTTGCCCACCTTGGGGGGATGCTTTTTGGATTTTTCATGATTAAATATTGGAATAAACATACCACTCATTTTTATTAGACGAAGAACGGTTTGCATCGCGCATTCCACTTCTTCGGGTCAGGCAGCATTCTTTTTGACTTTTAATCTCTTACACCTTTTACAATGAACCTTCTGGACGAAATAAAAGAATCATTTAGGGAAGGATCGGCATTGACCAGGCTGATTTACATTAATCTCGGGCTTTTCCTGCTGATCAGGATTACGAATGTTTTTTATTTCCTGTCGGGCACTGAATTCCCGATTCTCGACTGGCTGGCTTTACCTGCCGATTTCGGAATGCTGGCCAGCCGCCCCTGGACCTTGATCACTTATATGTTTCTGCATTTCGATTTTTTGCACATCTTATTCAACCTCCTTTGGCTGTATTGGATGGGGCAGATATTTCTGAATTATTTCAATCAGGGTAAATTGGTCACAATCTACCTATTGGGTGGAATTTCCGGAGGTCTTTTTTATGTGGCCGGGTACAACTCATTCCCGGTTTTCTCGCAGATAGTGGTTGATTCGCGGCTTTTGGGGGCATCGGCATCGGTAATTGCTATTGTTACTGCACTGGCCGTACATGCGCCAAATCATATCCTGCACCTCATGTTTATCGGACCGGTTAAAATGAAATACATCGCACTCTTTTCGGTCTTGCTGTATGTCATCGGAATATCATCGACAAATGCCGGGGGAAACCTCGCCCATTTGGGTGGAGCTTTCTGGGGAATGCTATACGTTCTTCAGCTTCGCCGCGGCATTGATCTGGGGAAATGGATAACTCAACTTTTTGGAGGTATAAAAAAAGGATTTGCCCCCAAACCCAACGTTAAGGTTTCGTACCGCAAACCAACCGACGACATCGAATACAACCGTATAAAAAACCAGAATAAAATCAGGATGAACGAAATCCTGGATAAAATCAGCAAATCGGGCTACGACTCGCTATCCAAAGAAGAAAAAGAAATTTTATTTCGAATGGGAAAATAACAGGCCTTGTTATAAACGAACCCGAATTAGCAACCAGAATCCTTTCGTTCCCGTAGATACCTGCAAAAAGAATGAGCCCCGGATTTTATCCGGGGCTCATTCTTGTATTTAAAACGTATTTTAGATATTGGTGTCTTTCAAGATCACGTCGTGTGCTCCGCCTTCAATGATACTCGTAGAGGAAACCAGGGTAATTTTGGCTGTTTTCTCCAGTTCAGGAATGGATAATGCCCCACAGCTACACATGGTAGAAATAATTTTGCCGAGAGTTATGTCGAGGTTGTCTTTCAATTTTCCGGCATAAGGGACATAGCTGTCAACACCTTCTTCAAACTTGAGGCCTTCGCTGCCACCCGAATCGTACCGTTGCCAGTTGCGGGCACGGTTCGAACCTTCGCCCCAGTATTCTTTCACATAGTTGCTACCCACTTTAAGCTTCTTGGTCGGGCTTTCATCGAACCGGGCAAAGTACCGTCCCATCATGATAAAATCGGCTCCCATAGCCAATGCGAGCACCATGTGATAATCCTGAACAATACCACCGTCGGAACAAATTGGCACATAAATACCAGTTTTTTCAAAATATTCATCGCGGGCTTCGGCCACTTCAATCAACGAGGTCGCCTGCCCGCGGCCAATACCTTTTTGCTCACGGGTGATGCAAATGGAACCCCCTCCGATTCCCACCTTAACAAAATCGGCACCTGACTCTACCAGGTATAAGAAACCATCCTTGTCAACCACATTCCCGGCTCCCACTTTTACTTTTCCGTTATATTTTTCTTTTATGAAGGCGATTGTTTCAGCCTGCCATTCCGAAAAACCATCCGATGAGTCGATGCACAACACATCAGCACCAGCCTCAACCAACTGAGGAACCCGTTCGGTGTAATCGCGGGTATTAATTCCGGCGCCAACCAATAACTTCTTGTTCGGATCGAGCAATTCGTTCGGATTCTCTTTGTGCTCGTCGTAATCTTTACGGAATACAAAATATTGCAGGTTCTGATCTTTATCGATAATGGGTAACGTATTCAGCTTATGATCCCAGATAATATCGTTGGCCTCAGTCAGCGAAATACCCAGCTCTCCGGTTACCAGTTTAGAGAATGGGGTCATAAATTCGCTGATCTTGGTGTCCAGGTTGTCCTTACCCTCGCGGTAATCGCGACTGGTCACCATTCCAAGCAGTTTTCCGTTCGAAGTTCCATCAGCAGTAATTCCAATTGTGGAATGACCTGTCCGTGCTTTCAGGGCAATCACATCTTTCAATGTATTTTCAGGAGTCAGGTTGGCATCACTCACCACAAAACCTGCCTTAAATTTCTTGACTTTCCTGACCATTTCACATTGCGTTTCAATGGACTGCGATCCGAAAATAAATGACAACCCACCATTTTTAGCTAAGGCAATAGCCATTTTATGATCGGATACCGATTGCATAATCGCTGAAACAAACGGAATATTAAGTTCCAAATCAGGAGCAGCACCTTTATGATACTTTACCAGCGGTGTTTTTAGCGTTACATTCTGCGGGAAACAATCTTTAGTTGTTAATCCGGGAATTAATAAATATTCATTAAAAGTTCTTGAAACATCGTTAAAATACCTGGCCATAAATTCGTCTTTAAAATGAAAAATTTTGCAAATTTAAATAAAAAGTTCGGTGTTCGAAGTGTCGAATCAACTTTAGGCACTCCGAACTCTAAGTTCACTCCGCACTTTCTAATACTCTCCCTTCAGGAATGCAGTTCCGTTGAAAAAGGCAATTTTTGTACCTTCTTCGTCAACAATATCAACGGTATAGGTTGCTAAAGTTTTGCCAGAGCTAAGTTCGCTTGCCCGTGCAGTTAGTTTTCCGGATGAGACTCCCCTGAAGAAATTGATACTTGCATGAGATGCCACCGCAATCCTTCCATGCGAATTTGAAGCAGCCGCAAAGGCAAAATCGGCTAATGTAAACAAGGCCCCGCCCTGAATAATGTTTACCCCATTCAGGTGATTTTCAGCAACCAGCATCTCTGCCGTTGCTTCCCCTTTTCCAACCGAAACCAACCGGATATCGTTGTGATTGGCAAACCGGTCGTTTTTCAACATTTGTTCCAGTTTTTTAATTCTGTGTTCCATTACCAATGGTTTATTTTGAAAGTAAAACAATAAAAAAAAGCGGGTTAATAGCCCGCTTTTCTTCTGTATGATTCTACTAATAGAATTTCGATCGTTTATCTTCTATATCGGCTAATTTCTTAAGCGATTCGAAGACCTGGGCACCGGCCCTGTACCCAAGCGATTGCGCCAGTCGGGTCTTTTCTCCTTTCAGATCAGTATCGGCACTGGTGACAAAAGAGCTTACCTTAGTCAGGTAAACGCCGTTATTCCCTTCAATCGGAGCTGAAATTTTTCCTTCAGGCAAAGTGCAAACAGTTCCGATTACAGCAGGTTCGAAGCCTGCAGCTGGTATCGAGAACGTGGTGAAGTTAACTCCTGAAGCCTCTTTTACTTCGGCTGACAGTTTTGAAGCTACACTGGCCAAATCAGACTGGCCTGAAGCAGCACCCTGTAACTTTTCAGCCAGCATCTGTGCTTTTTTCTCTTTACGGACAGCCAGTTCTACCTGAGCTTTTGCTTCTTCAAAGGTAGATGCACCTTCTTCGGTAGCTCCTGTCAATAAACCAATCACAAATTTATTTCCATATTCAAAGATCGGCGATCCTTCGTTATTCGCCAAAATACTTCCGTTGTCGGCCTGGAACGCAGCACGTACCAACGAGCGCGATTGCTCAAGACCAACCACTTCACGGTCATTTTCTTTTACTGTTGCTATTTTTTTATCTATTTTCTGATCCAAAACAGCTTTATTAAAAGCTTCAGCACTTTGATTTTCACTGGCAAATTTACTGGCTTCAGAATAGACTTTCTGATAGGTTTCGGTACTTGGTTCTACTTTTCTGCTCAAAACAGCAATACGAACCTGGTTGGTTTCTTTCCCTTTTTTCGTTGGCTTAATGAGGTGAAACCCAAAACGGGTAGCTACCACATACAATTTGTTAACATCACCCGAGAAAGCGGCCTCTTCAAATTCAGGCACCATTTGTTTGCGTTTGAACCAACCTAAATCACCACCTTTAAGTTTTGATCCCGGATCTTCAGAATATTTCATTGCTGCTTCAGCAAAATTCCCACCCAGCTCAATGTTTCTTTTCAAGCTATCAACCAATGCCTGAGCTTTTTCAGCGCTTCCAATGGTTTGTGGATTAATCAGGATGTGACTGGCCTGAACGGAATCTGGCAACATTTTAAACTGATCAAGCTTAGCAAGTTTATATTCGTTATTTTCGAAATACGGGCCATAAAAATCACCAGGCTGAGCAGAGAAAGCCCATTCTGCCATTGCAGCCGGAAGTTCTTCTTTCTTAAAATAACTTGGATCAAACGGTGTATCAGAATTTACGCTAACGTACTGGGCATTGTCGGTTACCGTAGCAAATTCTTGCTTGCTGTCGGTAATCCATTTCTGGGTAGCAGCATTATCGGCAGTTGACGGAAGTACTTCGAAAGTGATGTATTCAATCTTCCGTGTCTTATCCTGTTTGTACTGGTCTTTATGTTTATTGTAGTATTCTTTCAATTCGCTGTCGGATAAAGTAACCGAAGCATCAGCAATAGATGAATAATTTAGTACGACATACTGGAAATTGGCATTTTTGTTTTTTGCTTCCAGACTTTTTTTAGCTTCGTCAGATGTTACATACAATCCTTTTGAAACCAGAGTGTTGTATTTGGAACGAAGTTTATCTTGTTTGATCTGATCTTCAATGTATAACCAATATGCTTTCTGTTCTGGTGTAGCATTAGTCTCCAATGATTTCAGGAACTGGATGATGGCAGATTTATCTATTGCACCGGTTTGAGGATTTCTGAAAAGCTGCTGAATAATTGGGTGAGGATTGGCTCCTTGTATAAGATCGAAAAGTTCATCGACTCCAACAGTAATGCCCAGATTCTCGGTAGTTTTTCCTAAGATGTTCTTCTGAAGGTATCCTTGCCAAACCTGTTCACGAATTTGCTCCCAGGTATTCTCATCAATCTGAGTCTGTTGAGTCTGCATTTTATAAATTTCGGAAAGCTCTTCTACTTTCTTCTGAAATTCGGGATATTGTACAGATTCACCATCAATTTCTGCAATCTCCATCTGACTGGGTTTCATTAGATTACTGCCCGAATTGAGCATGTCACCCAGAATAAAAGCGCCTAAGGCAAGACCTATCACGATCGCAATCATCAAACTCCCGCGATTCCGTATGTTCTGTAAAGTAGCCATTTACTGTTAGTTATTTTATTTGATTTATTCGTTAAAATTTCGCGGTACGAAGATAATAATTTTCAATATTAAACCTCCGAATTCAATTTTTATTTTAGTTATCGTCCAATATCTTAAGGTGTACCAACTCAATTTTGGTGTTGCTCGCTTTTAATATTTTAAAGCGGTATTGATCGATGGTAATTATGGTATTTATTTTAGGAATACTTTCGTAGTTAAATAAAATGAACCCTGCCAGCGTTTCAAAATTTTCATTTTCAGGAAAATCCAAATTAAAAGACTCGTTCAGTTCGTCAAGTTCTAGCCTGGCCGAAAAAATAAACTCGCCCGGTGCGGTCTGTTTTTTTATTAAATCAACCGTATCGTGTTCGTCTTCAATTTCACCAAATATCTCTTCCAGAATGTCCTCGCTGGTTACCATTCCCGAAGTGCCCCCAAATTCGTCAACAACAATGGCCATGCTTAGTCGTTGCTGAATAAACTTACTCAGTAGTTTACTGGCCGACATGGTCTCAGGTACAATTAAGACCTTCCTCAAATTTGATTTTACAGAGTCGGGGTTTGTAAAAATAACGGAATGGTGAATGTAACCTACGATATTATCAATATTCCCGGAATAAAATAAAATGCGCGAATAACCGGTTTCTATGAATTTCTGATGCAACTCATCGATGCTTGATTCAATATCCAAAGCCATCATTTCGGTTCGTGGAACCATAATCTCCCGGAGCTTTACTTTCGAAAAATCAAGCGCATTCCGGAACAATTTGACCTCGCTGTCAACCTCCTGGTTCGATTGGGATGGATGGCCAACCTCTGGTTCTTTTACGAAATGGTCAAGATCCATCCGGCTAAAAACGATTTTCTCGTTGACATTCTTAATGGACTCACTCAAAAAAATCTTCAATAAGAACTTCGATATCCACATGGTAATTTTAGTTACCGGGAAGAATAAAACATAGAAGAATGCGATAGGAATCGTAAAGAATTTTAATATCCCGTTCGGATTAATCCGGAAAAGCATTTTGGGCAGGAATTCTGCAGTTATCAGAATAATTAAGGTTGCGATTATGGTCTGGGCAACTAATACAAGCAAATTGGAATGAAGATAAAAAAGCAGTGTAGGTTCGAGTAGTCTGGCGAATGCCACGCCATACATAACCAACGCCAAGGTATTGCCAATCAGCATGGTTGCAATAAACTGACCGGGATTTTGTGTGTAAAGCGAGATTAGGGTTGAAAAAACGACATTCTGTTTTTTGTCGAGTTCGAGCCTTAACTTATTCGCGGTAAGAAATGCAATCTCCATTCCGGAGAAAAACGCTGAGAATAAAATGGTAAGCAGAATAATAAAAAGCAAATTCATAGTTGGGTTAATTTACTTTTCAACATTCACATACATGTGACCTTTCAGATTTTTGATATGATATTCGGAAAAGTCCTGATTCGATTCAAATCCAACACCAGTGTATATCTGGTCTTTTTGAATGATCTTAACGAACTGATCAGAATATATTTTCCCTTTTTTTCTGTCCCATACGAGATATTCTGTTTTAAGCGTATCGCCTTTCAGGTTTATGGCGATTACATTATTCTTGGCTTCCCAGCGGTCGTCTGAATCGAAGTTTTTGGCATATAGTGCGGTTATACTCGACACTATATTCATTTTGGCATCAAATTGTTCAAGCTTCATTCCTTTGGGGAATTCCGTATAGGGTTCTTTCTCGTCAACATTATCGTGTCTGATAAATTCAGGAGTTTGTAGTTTGAACCGAATGACCGTTGAATCGGAGAATAGCATTTCAAACCCTTCTGCTGTAAGAGACGGTAATTCTTCCGTGCTGCTGAAATTTTTAATTTTCGACATTTCGTTTTCACACGAAACCAGCATAAAAGCTATTCCCAAAGAAAGAAATAACTTCATTTTTACGGAAAACTTCCAACATTTAGTGTTTCCTACTGCAGTGAATACTATCGACTTATTGCTCATTTCCGGTCTCGATTTCTGATGAACGAAGATTCGTCAGGTTAATAGATTGAAAGAGATAAAGCTAGAAATAAAATGTCATGAAATGAAAAGCATTGCATCTCTTTAAAAGAAATGCAATGCTTTTCAGTATTTCAGATTGAATTTGTTGTATTATCGTTTCTCACGAATAGTGGTGCTTTCGCCAATCCAACCACCTAAAGTATATGATTGACCTACAGTTAAACCGTTAAAGAAGATTTCTTCTTTTGATGGAAAATACTGAGAATAAGTTCCGATCTTCTGATTGGCTTCTGCTTCAACTGAGGCATCAGCTCTTTTAGCCTTGTTGTAATAATCAACGGCAACCAGAAAAACCAAAGAGCGTTCAAAATCATTCTCGCCATATGATTTGCTGTTGTGGGCATAAATATCACCAACCATGATGTAAGCTTTCCCTGCACTCGGATTATTCTCAATTGATTTCTTCAAATACGTGCGTGCTACCTGTGGTTTCTGGAAATTCAACTGACCAAGTTCTAAATAATATTTAGCAAGATTAAGCTGATCTTTTTCTAAATCGACAGCTTGTTTGTAATATGTTTCAGCTTTATCCAACTGTTCAGCTTTTACAAATAAACGAGCCATATTGTAAGCAGCTTCGGCTGATGGCTCAAGTGCATATAGTTTTTCTGATGCTTTTGCGAACAGAGGGCTAGCATCGCACTTCTGACGGTCGAGCATTCTGATCATTTTCTTCAGGTCTTCCAAATTAGATGCAATCTGGTCGAACTTGGGTTCGTAGATACTGATAAGGGCTTCGCAATCAGCTGCTCCACTTGTCTGAAAAATCTGGTCGATAGCATCGCGGGCTTTAAGATGATTATCCGAAGTTGGAGCTTTGGCCAATTCGGTATTGATAACTTTAGAAACAACGTCGTAAGTCTCAACAACTTTTTCTTTACCAAACTCACCCAATCCGTATAAACCACGGGTCGATTGCATAAGTAAAATCAATACGGCTGCTTCCGACTCGTTACCTTGAAGCTTAATTGATTCATCCAAATAATTATATCCTTTCTTCAGAACGGCTTTACGCTGCTCGTCAGTAATATTTTCGTTTGTCAGTTTGTATTGCAGGTAATCTTTACCCTGACGACCAAGGTTTACTCCTCTTTGATCAAAATATTTAATGCGGTGATCGTAAACGCGCATTAAGGTATCAATATAAAGATCTTTTAACTTAATATCTGCTGTCCCTTCAATCAAATTTTGGTAAATATTTATTCCGTGGATATAAATATTTACAGTTGATTTTGGGTACGTTTTGTACAGCTTTCTCCAGGGACCGAGAGTCGATTTATAATCTTTCTGATCATAGAACTGCTTTTCAAGAGTAATAAGGCTCATAAAATCCTTGTCCTGGGCCGCAACTAATTCGGCTGACGTTTTGAGTATCGCCCCGGTTTCACTTTCTTCGGCCGCAACAGGAATTTCTCCGTCGAAACTAAAATCAATCACATTGCTGGTATTCCCTTCGATGTCAAGTTTTTTAGTTTCATCAATGAATGTGAATTTAATGAACTTACAATTTTCAGGAACGTTGATTTCGTATAGTCCATCAAAACTGGTCATAAAAGGTGCTTTTGCCTTTTGTCCTTCAACAGTTACGCCCGCAGCAATCTTGCCTTCACGGTAAACAGTCCCTTTTATTACACGCTGACCTATTGCGGCATATGTTACCATAAGTGCAACAGTCAGAGTGAGAAAAATTTGTTTAAATAATAACTTTTTCATCTTATTTGTTTTTATTTGGTTTTGTCTTTCTTAATCAAATTTGCGTTTCACGAACCAATAATCGTAAAGATTGAGATACAGGCTCAATTTTGTATAATTATTTCTGATCAGATTATCCTTGGTTGTTCCTTTCTTTCCAAACTCAACGGCTAAATTAGCAGTCGATTTCGATTTTGGGAACGGAATACCAGCTCCAAAACTTATGCCAAAATCCTTTATCTGATGATTGTTAAGTTTTAAGTATGAATTTTCATAGTGTAGCCCGGCACGGTATTTTACCCTTTTTAAGTAACTCCGGATAGAAAACGCTTCCGGAATATATTCCACACCCGCAGAAATTCGGCTTTGATTGGTAATCAGCTCATCAGATTGTCCGTAGAAAGTTGATTTGCTCCAACCGGCATAATAATAATCCGCATTGATCTCCAGTTTATTCAATTGACTGTATGACAACCCCACACCAAACGTTGTAGGCAGTTTGATCTGATCTTTACTTTCAGTTACTAACTCAAGTGTATCCGAAAGAGTACTTGATCCAACCGAGATAGCTTTGTACGAAAACAGACGGTGAAGAACTGTTAGGTCGGTTTGGGGTTCGAAGGTAACCCCCAGCGTTAAGAACTGATTTTTTTTAACCTCCAGGTCGTATTGAAGTCCGTAAGTCATGGTAAAATCACGCAGCCGGGTACCTTCCGTTCTCGAAATATAAAAAAGTGAAGCGTCGTCAAAACCGATGCCCGTGTTTTTACTCAGACGACCAAATATATAATTAAGGTTTGCCCCAACCGAAAGCCCTTTGAAAGGTTTAACAGCGGCACCAAAAAATGCTTTTGAAGTAGTTCCCTCACCTTTATAGCTGTGATAGACATTACCAATTCCGGTCATATTTTCATAAAAACCGACTTCGTAGCCCATATCTGAAAAAGGCTGAATTCCCATGGCAGCACCAAACCATCTATTAACCGGCCAGCTTAATGAGAAATATCTAAAATTAACATCCTTCGCCTTCATAGAACCTTTATCGCCCTTATAGTTCGAAAAAGTCCCGTCGATACCGAAATCAAAAATGAATGAAAGACTATCGTTGGCGGTATAGGATGCCGGGTTGGCAGAATTGATCTGAACACTGTGCCTGCTTCCCAGCGATGCACCTCCCATGGCTGCGGTACGGCCATACCCATAATGATGCAAATCTCCAATTCCGTATCTGGAAAATGGAGATGTTGTGTTGTTGTTTTGCGCAAAGCCAGAGAATCCACAGATAATCAAAACTATAACGACGATTAAAGCATTATTTCTTTTTAGCATTGTGTTCCAGTATCCTGTTTAAACCGATTAGGGTTAAGTTAAAATGTACAAATATGGTATAATTTAATTTTCTATCAAAAAAATTGGAGTCACCTCCGGTCATAATGATCTGTAAATTTTGGTAATTTCTGTTAAACAAATCTATCGTTTGCCCAATTTCAAACAGAACTCCATTTTGAACACCCGCACGTATAGCATCCGTTGTATTTTTACCAATCCACTGAAAATCATCAGCATAATTCACAAGAGGCAATTTACCTGTAAGTTGGTTTAAAGCTTTGAAACGCATTTCCAGCCCCGGGGAAATATTTCCACCTATAAACTGATTCTTTTCCGAAACCAGATCGTAGGTTATAGCTGTACCCGCATCAATGACCAGCAAATTTTGATCCGGAAAAAGTTCGTTGGCACCAACCGCAGCAGCCAAACGGTCTTTCCCCAATGTTTCGGGCGTTTCATAACAATTTTCGATTGGCAATTCGGTCAAATGATCGAGTTCAATAAACTGATCAAAATTTTCAGACAAGAAACGAATCAATTCTTCGTCTTTCGGCTTAACACTCGAAAGAATAGCCTTTGTTAATTGCGGATGTTCATTCTTCAGCATCTGGACATGGCCAATGGTTAAATGGTCGATAGGAACATTAAACATCAGGTCGTGCTGATTGAACAAAGCAATCTTTGTGCGACTATTACCAATATCTATTACGAGATTTATCAAGTATTAATCTTCTAAACGTTGACTGATATCCAATGCACTAACCGAATGAGTGAGTGCACCTATTGAAATGTAATCGACACCCGTAGCGGCTACTTCCCTCAACCGTTCAAGCGTCATATTCCCCGATGCTTCCACCTTAGCTCGCCCGGCTATCAATTCCACGCTTTTGCGCATGGTTTCGTTATCCATATTATCGAGCATGATGATATCTGCACCGGCATCAATAGCTTCCTGTACCTGGGCTATCGTAGTCGTTTCCACTTCAATTTTGATTCCTTCTTTTATATTACTGCGAACCGCGTTAACTGCTTTTGTTATTCCTCCGGCAACTTCGATGTGGTTATCTTTAATCATAGCCATATCGTATAGCCCAATCCGGTGATTGCTGGCTCCACCGGTTTTCACCGCATATTTATCGAGCATCCTGAATCCGGGCAATGTTTTGCGCGTATCCAGAATAATGGTTTTGTAATCCTTAACTGCATCAGCGTATTTTCCCGACATCGTAGCTATTCCTGACAAGCGCTGCAAAAAATTAAGCGCTGTACGTTCGCCAGTGAGTAAAGCCCGGTAGGTTCCTTCGAATTCTACCATCACATCGCCTCGTTTCACTTTGGATCCTTCAGGAGTAAGCACGATCCAAACCAGGTCCGGATCAAGACTTTTAAAAACCATTTCAGCAACCGGAAGCCCGGCCACAATACCGTCGGCCTTCGCCACCATTTTTGCTTTACGCCTAGTTTCTGCCGGTATAATGTTATCGGTTGTAATATCCCCTTCGCCTACATCTTCCGATAAGGCCAACCCGATGAGCGTTTGCGCTGCTTTTAATTCAATTTCGTTCATCCTATTTTCTGACTTCTTCAAATTTATATGGGTGCCCCTTTTGTTGAATCAGGTGTGCACACAACTCAGGATTCTCTTTCTGAAAATCTTCACGAATGTGTCCGCCACGGCTTTCTTTACGAATTAAAGCTGATTCGCAAATGAGGGTGCAAATATCAACAATGTGTTTGATTTTTAAAAGATTGTATTCGTTAATTATTTCCGGTAATTGTTTTTTAATCGAATTCAATTCGGCAATAGCCTCACCCAGCTTTTCTTCGGAACGAACAATTCCCGCTTTTTTGCTCATAAGTGTGGCGATGCGGTTTTTAGTCTCCAGAAACAGGTTTTCATTACCGGTATCCACGCGAATATCATTTATTTCGGGCAAAGTAACACCCGTACTTTTTCTTTGGGTAGCTTTTTCGGCGGCACGTTTTCCAAAAACCAAACACTCGAGCAACGAATTACTGGCAAGCCTGTTGGCCCCCATCACTCCGGTTGAAGCAACTTCGCCACAGGCAAAAAGACCTGCGATATTGGTTTCCCCGTGCAAGTCGGTTTGAATACCCCCAACCATATAATGTGCCGCCGGCGAAATGGGTAATAAATCACTGGTGAAATCGATGTGATATTTTAACAGTGTATTGTAAATCGTCGAAAAGCGTTTTTTTATTGATTCCGGATTGAGATGTTTCAGGCTCAGATAAACAAAATCGGCATGATGCAACTGCAACTGGTTGTAAATGGCATAGGCCACCACATCTCGCGGGGCAAGCTCTGCCAGCGGATGAATATGTTGCATGAACCGCTCTCCTTCCTGATTCAGCAACCAGGCACCTTCTCCGCGTACAGCCTCGCTGATCAGGAAAGCTTCTTCTCCGGGAATATACAACGCCGATGGATGAAACTGGATAAACTCGATATCGGAAAGTTTAGCTCCGGCATGATAGGCCAACGCGATTCCGTCGCCGGTTGCCGTGTGCGGGTTCGTCGAGCGGTCGTAAATTCTTGATAGTCCACCTGTTGCTATTATGGTTGCTTTTGATTTAAAAATAACGTTGTTCCCGGTTACAAAATCAAAAGCCTGGACACCAACACACAACTGGCCTTCAACTAAAAGTTCAACCACAGTTGTATATTCAAAAACCTGGATATTTTTTTGTTCCTGAACCTTTTTCAGCATAAAACAGGTAAGCCCCTTTCCGGTAGCATCACCTCCCGCATGAAGAATACGCCGATGAGTATGCCCGCCTTCAAGGCCAAGCACGAATTCGCCATTTTCCTTATCGAATTCCATTCCCAGGCTTATCAATTCCTGAACACATTTTTGTCCTTCGGAAACCAGAATTTCCACAGCATCGCGATCGCAAAGTTCACGACCAGCAACCATGGTATCCTGAATATGTGATTCGAACGAATCTTCCGGAGCAGTAACAGCCGCTATGCCTCCCTGTGCATAATACGAATTGCTGATGTCGAGCTGAGATTTGGTTATGATGGCAACATTACCGTTTTTGGAGGCATGGTAAGCGGCTGTAAGACCAGCCAAACCACTACCAACGATGATGGTGTCGAATTCTTTAATTTCAATGGAAGTAGCATGTGCCATTTGCAGAAAAATTTTTCTGAGAGGGCGCAAAGGTATAAAAACTGATTAACAGGAGTATGACAATCAGGATTTAATTTCAAGCATAAATCCACTCCCGTGTATATTTCGGATTTCTACAGAAGTATCTTCGGCAAAAAGTTTACGCAGCTTGGTCAGGTAAACATCCATGCTTCGGGCAGTAAAATAACCATCGTCGCCCCATATTTTTTTGAGCGCTGTTTCGCGGGGCAATAACTCATTTTGGTTATCACACAACATTTTAAGCAGTTCCGCTTCTTTGGGCGACAGTTTTTGCTTCGAATTATTGCGATCGATGGTTCGCAATTTAAAATCGAACAAATAACTGCCAATCTGGTAAAAGTCAGATTCTTTAACTGGTGTTCCTGACTGTCTTTTCAGAATAGCTTTAAGCTTAAAAATAAGCACTTCGGTATCAAAAGGTTTGGTAATGTAATCGTCGGCGCCAATGCGATAGCCTTTCAACACATCGTCCCTAAGATTTTTAGCCGTCAAAAACAGTATCGGGACCCCGGCATTCAGCTTCCTGATTTCAGTACCAATAGTAAACCCATCGACATGGGGTAACATCACATCGAGAATACAAATATCAAAACTTGCTTTTTTAAATTGATTCAAGGCATGCTGTCCGTCGTCCACCCAATCCACTTCAAAATCGTTGATTTCGAGGTACGATTTAAGTACAGCTCCAAAACTAAGGTCATCTTCGACCAGAAAGATATGAGGTTTTTGAGTCATGCGCTGATTTTAATTGTAAATATAACTATTCCCGGATAAAAGGAATAAAAACGTCAAAGCGGCTCCCTTTACCTGGTTCGCTGTGTACATTAATGCTTCCCCGGTTGGCTTCCAACACGGCTTTCACATAGCTGAGGCCCAATCCAAATCCTTTCACATTGTGAATATTTCCGCTGGTTTGCCGGTAAAACCGTTCGAAGATGCGACTCTGTACCGCTTTAGTCATCCCAATACCTTTGTCTTCAACCAGAATCAGCACGCCTTTAGTCGTATTGCGGGTCGATATTTTGATTTCAGGAGCGTTTAACGAATACTTGTTGGCATTATCGAGCAGGTTGTAAACCAGGTTTGCAAAATGACACAAATCGCTTGTTGCTACCGGATTGACCGCTGTAAGTTCGCTGGTAACAGTGCCTCCTTTTTTTTCAACCTGAAGCACAATACTTTGTATGGCATCTTCAATAACGTGGTGTAAATTGAAAGCTTCCCATTTAAACTCAAAATCTTTTTTATCAAGCCGGGCAATAGTCAGAATATCTTCCACCTGCCGGTTCATCCGCACGTTCTCTTTTTTAATCATCTCAACAAAATAGCGGATGCGCTCGGGGTTTTCAATGATCTTTTGATTCGTAATGGAATCGGCGGCAACTGAGATGGTGGCAATTGGCGTTTTAAACTCATGGGTCATGTTGTTGATAAAATCCGATTTCATTTCGGATATCTTTTTTTGCCTGAGCAAAAAATAGATACTGACAGCAAAAGTGACCAATACGATTATCGAAAAAATGAGAGAAATTAACAGCAACCAATTCAGGGTTTTGTATATAAACGAATCTTTATCGGGAAAATACACCGAAAGGCGTACGTCTTTCCGGAAAATCCCGTTGGGATAAAGGTTGGCCTTGTAATTGCTTTTACCAAGAAATACCGTATCGGCACTGACTGATTTATCTGAGATAACCGAATCTTTAATAATACCTAACTCGAATGGAATGGGGATATTCCGGTTTTCGAGCTCCTTTTTCAGCACTTCCGATACCCGTTCAAGCGGCACATCCTCTTCCCATGTCGATATTTCCTGAACAACCTGATTGGCAACCCGTTTCAGCTTATGTGTCTTAACCTCGATACGTTGCCTAAGTTTATCAGCAGAATCAGACCTGATATCAAACTGTCCGACAAGCGAATCGAACCGATTAATTCCGTGTGCATAAACCGAATCGAGATTACGGATCATGCTGTCAGAATTAATAAAAATAAAACTCCCTTTACCCGACTGAATTGTATCCATTTTTGTAGAAATCTGATACTGGTAGCCATTTTTCTTATTATCGGCTTTAAGAACCATTTCAATTCTCCTGTTCGATAACCTTCTCCTGTGAGCAACTACCCTTTCAGGAGCTGGCCTGAACACATCCGGAGGCATGGGTGGCACTGGCGCCATGCCCTGAAAATGAACCGTATCGTTAAACGAAAAATGGTTAATCAAACGAAAATCCTGTAATGTTTCGAGCCGGTTAGTGGTACTGGTAAGCGCTTCGTTTACGCTGCGGTCGAACAATTCATTCCTGACCCGAATGGCATTATTCATCCATACCAACTGAATAATGATGATTCCGATAATCGAAACACCCATCAGGGCAATAAGTCCGGTGATGATTTTTTTGTTCACGCTGAATAAATTAAGTTAATGATCCGCAACACGGTTACTTGATGCTTCAAAGATAAGCATTAAATACCCCGTTGATAGGACTTTAACTTTTTGTTAACAGACTTTAACCGCGCCTTAACTCATTGTTCGCGAGCAACTGCCGTATCTTTGTTCGCAGAAATAATTCACTAAAAAAATAGAACCATGAAAAACACATTGCTATCATTCGGATTAGCTGGACTAACATCAGCATTGTTATCATTTACTTTTATCCAGAAAAGCGACGAACCTCAGGAACCCAAAAAAGAACGTCATATCAGGATGACAAAAATTGAGAATGGGAAAAAGATGGAACTCGATACCATCCTGACTACTGACGATGTTTTTGTCTGGAATGGCGACACCATCAACCCAAACAAACCCATGGGAAAATTCAGGCATCCGGAATTTGCAAAAAGGCAGCAGATGGACATAACCGTTGACCGTAAAGGTGGAAAAGAAAATATAATGATTTTCAGACATAACGACGGAAAACCGGGAGAACCGATGATCTGGAATATGGATTCGGGCGAGAATATGGAAATTATTACTGAAGACATTGATTCACTGGGAAAGAAAATTGTGGTTAAAAAAAGGATGAAAGGTGGCGACAAAGACCATATGATCTATTTCAGTGATGCTGACAGAAACCATTTTCCACCGATGCCCCCGGTTCCACCAGTGCCCCATGTAAAAATGATGAAAATGCAACATGCCGGAAAAATTATCGATTTAAACGACCCTAACATCATTTCATACAAGAAAAAAGAAATGAGTGGCGACCGGGAAAAAATTGAGATTATCAGGAAAAAATCGGACGCTCCTGAAAATATGACCTTTGACTTCGAATTTGACCATAACATTGATGTTCCTGAGGCACCCGTACACATCGAAGAATTTGACGGTGCAGATCATAACACAAAAATGATGGAAAAAGAAATTAAAGTAGAAGTTGAAACTGAAGAAAATAAATAGTTCAATAATACGTTAAAGAGATGTTTCGGTAAACCTCCAAATCTGAAACACAGGAGAACAATTAAACAGCAAAACAGGTGAAGCGGCCGGGATTATTTCCGGTCGCTTTTTTTATAACCGGATAAAAAGAAAAAACCACCGAAGGGGGATTCGATGGTTTTAATACCTTAACAACAATATGTCAGGCGAACACATACCGTTGATGAATGAATCTGATGCTGTTTAATTCTTTACATGAAAAAAATCGCGTTATGTGTTTCTGAAACAAACTTAAAAAATCGGATCCTGTCATAAAATTAATTTCTGCAAACAACCATTTTTAAAAGGTAAACGGTATCATAATACCTATAATATAGATTTCTGCCTGTTTTTTTACCGATACTTTCAATTTTGTATGATACACGCCAAATCCAACAGGATCAACAGAAACGTCAAACTGACAACTAAATTGCAAACGTTTGCAGAACCAAACGATACGGACTGACACCTCCATGTAGTTCTTTCACGTGATTATTATTCCGATTTTTTATGCTTAAATTTGGCAACCACAAACAAAACTAACCATGTATTCTGTAGAGAATAAAGACGACGAGCGCCTAATTTGGAGCAGATTCCTGAAAGGGGATAATCATGTTCTAAGCCTTATTTATTTGCAGCACTCCAATTCATTGTTCGACTACGGATGCCGGTTTACTATCGACAAAGAACTCGTTAAAGATTGTATTCAGGAAGTATTTTGCAGCTTAATGCGAACACGCAATAATTTATCGGAAACAGACAATGTCAGGCTTTACCTTTTAAAATCGCTTAAACGCAGAATTATCCGCGAGCTCAAAAAAACAGACCATCAGCCCCGGTTACTAAACGATCAGGATTATCCGTTCGACCTGAGATGGTCGGAAAGTTTAGACGATCAGCTTAGTGAGCTGGATGAAGAAAAGCGGCTTCGGCTTGCAGATGCCATGCAATCGCTTACCGACCGGCAGAAAGAAGCCATCTACCTTCGGTTTAACCGGGGACTCGAATACGAAGAAATCTCCTTTCTTCTCAACCTCAATTACCAGTCATCACGAGCACTTATTCATCGGGCAGTCGAAAAACTGCGTGAGATCATTCGCGTTCCGAATAAAAATTTTGGCCAGGTTTTACTGGCAATCCTTTGCCATTCCAGAGAACATGCTTTTTAGCATAAAAAATAATTTTGAAACGGTATCAACAAAACCCACAAGCCTGTCTTATCCAGTTAGAAATCTATAATCATGGAGAAGTACAGGGATTATACCGCGGTCGATTTTTTAAATGATGAGAGTTTTTTGAGATGGATCAGTGAACCCACTCAGAAAGAAAATGACTTTTGGAACAACTTTCTGAAAACTCACCCCTATAAAAAAGCTGATATAAAAGAAGCAACGCTGGTTTTTAAGCTTTTTTATTCGCGGGAAAATAAACTCGCATTAAACGAGCAATACGACCTTTGGAAAAAAATTCAGGACGAAGCAAAAAATTCTAAACGAACGATATTCCTGAAGCTGGCCAAATATGCTGCCATTTTAATATTGGTGTTTTTTTCGGGAGCTGTAACCTATTATTTGTACCAAAATGGCGGGCAACAATACCAGTATGAATTAGCCGAAACACCACAAACAACTAAGGATGAAGCTATGATCGTACTTTCTGACGGCTCGCAGATTTCGCTGGAAAAACAGATGTCTCAAATCTCATACAGCCAGAATGGCCAACAGCTCATTGTAAATAACGATACCATTACTCAAAAAACACCAACCGAGGGCGGACTGATTAATAAGATCATTATTCCATACGGCAAAAAATCGATGATCATGCTTTCCGACGGCACCAAAGTTTGGCTGAATGCCGGAAGCCAGCTCATTTATCCATCTGTTTTTTCTGAAAAAACCCGGCAGGTAATGCTGGTAGGTGAAGCTTTTTTTGATGTAGCCAAAAATACCGAGAAACCATTTGTTGTTCGTACTACCGACATCAGCATTCATGTTTTGGGCACCCGGTTCGACATTTCAGCCTATCCGGAAGATAAGCTTATTCAAACTGTTTTGGTCGAGGGGAAAGTAAACCTGACCTACTCCGGAAAAGGAATTCTAAACCGTGAGTATTCCGTTGAAATGAAGCCAAATCAAATGGTTGTGGTAAATAAATCGACTGGCGAATCGAGAAGCCAAACGGTAGATGTCTCGAAATTTGTTTCCTGGAAAGATGGAATGCTCGAATTTGAAAAAGTTGATTTGGTAAGAGCACTAAAACAAGTTGAACGGTATTACAACGTCAGGATACAGTTAGCCGATCCGATGATCGGGTCCTTCAAACTGTCCGGAAAGCTCGATTTAAAAGAGGAGCCGGAAGAAGTACTGAACGTAATTAAGCTAACCGTGCCTATCGACTGGCAAAAAAAGAGTAACGGCGATTTTATAATTATAAATAAATAATAAACCTAAAGAATAATGAAAAAAAACGATCCGAAGAATGTTCCCGCATTCTCCGGATCAGAATAAAAAGTGAATTTGATTAGTGTTTAAAACTAAACGTCTAAAAGTATGAAAAAAAAGTTTCATGAACGAATCTTCCATGATTTTGGGAGATTCAAAAAACTATTCCTTATTATGAGGTTATCGTTTGTCATGTTGCTCATCAGTTCGTTAACTGTTATTGGCAGCACCTACTCGCAATCAACAAAGTTTTCTTTTCAGTTGTCAAATGCAACTATAAAAGATGTATTTCAGGAAATTGAACGCAACAGCGAGTTTATTATCGTTTACTCTGACGATATGATCGATGTAAGTCGCGAAGTTTCGGTTAAAGTTGCTGACGCGACAGTAGAAAAAATCCTTGACCAGGTGCTGAAAGCATCGAACAACGGATACGAAATTAAAGACCGGCAAATTGTAATTACCGAGCGAAAAGGATTGCCTCTTGCCGGATTCCTGATGCAAAAAGAACCTGAAGTTAAAGGTGTAGTTACTACGGCCGATGGCAATCCGCTACCAGGAACTACCGTTGTTGAAAAAGGGACAACAAACGGAACAATCACTGATTTCGATGGTAAATTTGCTTTAAAAGTCAGTAAACAACCCACCGTTCTGATGTTCTCTTTTATTGGGATGAGTAGCCTGGAAATTGATTATACCGGGCAAACAAGCCTGAATGTTGTTATGCGCGAAGATGCCATTGGGATTGAAGAAGTTGTAGCCATTGGATACGGCACACAGACCAAACGCGAAATTTCGGGTTCAGTAACCAATGTTTCTGAAAAGAACTTTAATAAAGGGGTAACCCGCACCGGGGTCGATTTATTAAAAGGTAAAGTAGCCGGTTTAACCATTACCAATGGAAGTGGCGATGTTACCAAAGACCAGACCATTCGTCTGCGCGGAACATCATCATTAAACGCCAGCAGCCAGCCATTCATCGTTGTTGACGGTGTACCCGGAATGAGTCTGAATTCTGTTTCTCCCCAGGATATCGAATCAATCAGTGTATTGAAAGACGCTTCTGCTGCTGCAATCTACGGATCACGGTCGGCCAGTGGTGTAATCCTGATCACAACAAAAAAAGGAAGAAAAGACCAGACAACTACCGAATACGACGGTTATGTGGCCGTTGATAACGTAACCAACGTTCCTGAACTTTTGAATGCTCAGGAATGGCGCGATTATGCTACCAAAAACAACATCAACACCGCAGGCCTCGACAAAGGTGGAAATACCGATTGGTTTGATGAAATTATGCGTACCGGGATTACCCAAAACCACAGTTTATCGTTATCCGGAAGTTCCAAATCAAGCAACTACAGGGCATCCATTTCATACCTGAACCAGGAAGGCGTAGTAAAGGATAACGTACTGGAACGTTACAATGCCCGTATGAGTTTCAACCAGAAAGCCCTGAACAACAAATTAGATCTGACCTTTACGGGAGTAATGACTCAACGGAATTATACACCAACCGATACCCGTAATTTTGTATTGGCTTACAACATGATTCCGGTTTACCCCGTGATGAATGATGACGGAAGCTGGTACGACAATCAGGAATACGATCAGGGAAACCCGGTTCGTAACATCGAATACAACAAAACAGAAAATAAAAACAGCCTTTATTTCGGGAACATAAAAGCTGATCTGGATATTTTCGAAGGCCTGAAAGCCAGCCTGAACGTATTGAAACAACGTGAAACCAACGACTACAGCCAGTACTACGATTCTCAGACCGAACGTGGCCGTAATGATATTGGTTATGCACAACGTAATTCGTGGACAACAGACAAGAAATTACTGGAAGCTACCATTAATTACAAAAAAGTGGTTGAAAATCACAACATGAATTTCCTGGCAGGTTATTCATACGAAGACAACTATTATCAAAACATGGGTGCTCAGAACCGGCAGTTTGTTACCGATCTTTTTGGCGCGAATAATCTTAGCGCAGGTGAAAACCTTCGTTCGGGCGATGTATGGTCGGGTAAAAACATGAGCAAACTGATTTCTTTCTTCGGAAGGATAAACTATACCCTGCTCGAAAAATACGTCATCACGGCTTCAGTCAGGCGCGACGGTTCTTCCAAATTTGGTAAAAACCACCAATGGGGTACCTTCCCTTCTGTTTCTGCTGCCTGGCATATGAAAGAAGAATCATTCCTGAAAAATGTAAGTGCAATTGATGATCTTAAATTCAGGATTGGTTATGGGGTATCCGGAAACCAGGATGGACTAGATCCTTACTTGTCGCTTCCGCTCTACGGAAAAGCCGGACAGTATTATGACAATGGCAAATGGTACAGCGCTTATGAATTTAGCCAAAACGAAAATCCCGATCTCCGTTGGGAACAAACATCGATGTTCAACATCGGATTTGACTATAGTTTCTTAAAAGGAAGGATTAATGGTAGTATTGACTATTACAACAAAGATACTGAAGATCTTCTCTATACTTATTCTGTACCACAACCTCCATATTTAAAAGGAACAATGATGGCCAATGTGGGATCGATGAACAACAAGGGATTCGAGTTTATGATTAATGGCGATGTTATTCGCAAAGGCGCTTTCCGTTGGAATGCAGCGTTCAACATGGCACACAACAAAAACGAAATCACCAGTTTGTCGAACGACCAGTTTACAACCAGTTCCATTAAAACCGGTTCTGCCTGGATTCGTGGCGGATCGAACAACACCACACACATTGTTGAAGAAGGTAAAGAACTCGGAACATTCTACGGATGGGTTTGTAAAGGAATCGACAGCAACGGCAAATACATCATGGACGATATGATTGATGGGAAAGCCGGATTAACTGACGAGGACCGTACTTACATCGGATCGGCACAACCAAAATTCACCTATGGTCTGGCCAACGTAATGTCATACAAAAACTGGGAACTGAATTTCTTCTTCCGGGGCGTTTATGGCAACGACGTATTAAACTTCTCGAAAATGTCGTACGCAACTACCCAGTGGTTGCCAGGTGCCAATGTGTTGAAAGAATCCCTTACAATGGGGTTGAAAGAAAGCCCTAAGTATTGCAGCTATTACATCGAAGACGGTTCATTCCTGAGACTCGATAATGCAAGTGTAGCCTATAACTTTGATACCAAAGGTAAATATGGCATCAATAAATTAAGAGTTTATCTGACCGGACAAAACCTGTTTGTTATCACGAAATACACAGGCTTGGATCCTGAGGTTGAAATGTCCGGACTTGATCCGGGTATTGAAGGTCGCGAATACTACCCCAAATCAAGAACCTTCTCGGTGGGTATAAACCTTAGTTTCTAAATCTTAAAATTTAAACAACATGAAAAAAAATAAAATATTCATTTTCATTGCTGTCGTTATTGCAACTTTGGGTTTCCCTGGATGTACAAACCTGGATGAAGAAGTTTACGACAAGCTTCCTGTTGATCAATTTGGGAAAAACACCAAAGAGGTCAACTCCTTGATTGCTCCTATTTACAGGACTTTAAAAAATGTCTTCCCCAGCAATTATTTTTTGCTTAGCGAATGTTCTTCTGATATGGCCATTACCCCAACCCGCAAAGGTGGCGACTGGTGGGACGGTGGTCAGTTCAAAGAACTGCGTTTTCACACCTGGACTCCTTCTACCAGCCTGGTAGTTGACTCATACAATTCGGCAGTTTCTGCCATTACGCTTTGCAACAAGATTTACGCAATGATCAACGAGAATCCGGCAATTGAAAATAAGGATCAGATTATTGCCGAAATCAGGGGAGTACGTGCATTCTGGTATTATATGCTGCTCGATTATTATGGAAACGTACCCATCGTTACTGATTTTAACGACAAAGAATTACCCAAAACAAAAACCAGGGCCGAAGTTTATACGTTTGTACTTGCCGAACTGAATGCGATTAAAGATGTAGTCAGGACTGATGTTTCAGCTGCAAGCTATGGAAAAATCACCAAAGGTGTAGTTTATACCATGCTGGCAAAAATGTATTTGAATGCATCGGTTTGGAATCCGACTGGTGGTGCAAAATGGCAGGAATGTGTCGATGCCTGTAACGAAGTAATTAAACTTCCTTACCTGATTGAGCCGAACTTTAAACAGAGTTTCATTGTCAAAAATCAGAACTCGCAGGAGATTATTTTCCCTATTGTATTCAGCACCAGCGATGGCGGTAATCACCTTGCCCAACGCACACTTCATTACCTGGCAGCACCCTCACTGGGCCTGAAAATCGGAACCTGGAACGGAATCTGCGCTATGCCGGCGTTTGTAAAAGCCTACGATCCAGCCGATAAACGAGTGGCATGGTCATACCTCACAGGAGAAATGAAAGATCCGGCAACCGGGCTGACTTACGTTACTGCACATGGCCGTCCGTTAATTCACACGGTTGACGTTACCATGAAATATGGTATCGATGCTGACGGTTGGGGACAAACAGAACAGGAAGATGGCGCACGTTGCTGGAAATGGGAATTTGAAAGTGGCCAGAACGGTGATGCTGAAAACGATATGGCTATCTTCAGGCTTGCCGATGTTTACCTGATGAAGGCCGAAGCGTTGGTTCGCTCGAATGGCGATATGGCTGAAGCAACCCGCTTGGTCAATGTGATCAGGAAAAGGGCTTTTGACGATGCTGCGAAACTAAAAACAACCGTTACGCTCGACGATATCTACCAGGAAAGAAGATTTGAATTGGCCTGGGAGATTAGCTCTCGTCAGGATATGATTCGTTACGGAACCTTCCTGAATGAAATTCCGGGATGGAAAAATGTAACAGCGTCAAAATGCCTGTTATTCCCGATTCCACGTACCGCAAGAGATGCCAACCCTAACCTGACTCAAAACCCAGGCTATTAAAAGCATCTTGCATACGGTGGTGCAATCAAAAAATTAAAATAAAACCAGGCACATTAATAAGATGATATAACTGAAAGTCAATAGAAAAGAGAAATCTATATCTATTATTTGATAGTGTTGCGTTACTGACAATCGGCTATAAATAAGCTATTAATCCCGGTTTTTTGCGAATAATCCAGCGGCTTTCCAGAGGGGAAGCCGCTTTTGCATCATATACAAATCCTGAATATGACCTCAGTACAGGCCATATTCAGGATTAATGTTGTAACATGGTCATTAACTTCACCATCCGGCATTCAGACCCAATAAGGTTTTGAGCATTTTTACCGATATTTTTTGGGAAATGTGTATAAAACCTATTTTAAGTGTATTTTATACAATTATATTTGTGTTCGATTATTAAACGAATTAGCTAGCTGAACTATGAAACCAAGACTCTCCATTTTTTTGATCTGCTTGTTATTTGGCATCGTAGCGGGTGCACAGGCACAGTCCAAAACACTGGTTGTAAAAGCCGGAACGCCCGTTGCTCCTATCCAGCCCACCATGTGGGGTTTATTCTTCGAAGACATCAACTTTGCTGCCGATGGCGGTATTTATGCCGAATTGGTTAAAAACCGTTCTTTCGAGTTTTATAAACCACTAATGGGTTGGGAAAAAACTGGTGAAGAATATGTGGGTCAGTTCCAGATTATCAATAGCCAGAACGAAAATAATCCACGGCACCTCCGCCTCGAATCACTTCAGGGAAAAGAACTGGGCCTGATTAACGAAGGCTTTCGCGGAATGGGCGTAACTGCCGGCGAAAAGTATGATTTTTCGGTATTTGTACGTCAAGGCATGGGTATTTCTACCCTGAAAGTAGAATTGATCGATTCAACCGGGGTGGTTCTTGGCCAAACCGAAGTGGGCGGTTTTTCTGGAGATTGGAAAAAATACGAGGCAAAATTAACCAGTTCAGCAACCCAATCAAAAGCTAAACTACGTGTTACACTTTCAGGAAAAGGGGTTTTAGAAATCGATATGGTTTCACTCTTCCCCGAGAATACCTGGAAAAACAGGAAGAACGGCTTGCGGGCCGATTTGGTGCAAAAACTTGCCGATATGAAACCCGGATTTATTCGTTTCCCCGGAGGTTGCATTGTGGAAGGACATGAGCTCGAAACTCGTTACCAATGGAAAAAGACAGTTGGAAATGTTGAAAATCGCCAATTAAACATCAACCGCTGGAATACTGAATTTCCGTACAGAAATGCCCCGGATTATTTCCAATCGTATGGATTGGGATTTTTCGAATATTTTCTGCTTGCCGAAGATATTGGCGCCGAGCCGCTTCCTATCCTGAATTGTGGAATGGCCTGCCAGTTTAATTCCTGCGAATTGGTGTCGCTGGACGCGCTTGATCCCTACATTCAGGATGTGCTCGACCTGATTGAGTTTGCTAACGGGGCAACCACCTCCCAATGGGGCAAACTACGCGCAGACATGGGCCATCCGGAACCGTTTAACCTGAAAATGGTCGGCGTTGGCAACGAACAGTGGGGAACTCAGTATGTCGATCGCCTGAAAATATTTATGAAAGTGCTGAATGAAAAACATCCCGAAATCATTTTTGTGGGCGGTTCCGGTCCGTTTTCTGATGGAAAGGATTTCGACTACCTCTGGAAAGAGATGCGCGAGCTGAATGTGAAAATGGTTGATGAACATTATTACCGCAGTCCGGAGTGGTTTTTACAAAATACCGCACGCTACGATTCGTACGATCGTAAAGGCCCAAAAGTATTTGCCGGTGAATACGCCGCTCACGATAAAGAAGGAAAAGACTCCGAGTCGCGCAACACATGGAAAAGTGCCTTGGCCGAAGCAGCCTTGATGACCGGACTGGAACGCAATGCAGATGTGGTTCACATGGCTTCGTATGCGCCGCTGTTTGGAAACGTAGATGCCTGGCAATGGCGCCCAGATTTAATTTGGTTCGATAACCTGAACACCGTAGCAACACCCAATTATTATGTGCAAAAATTGTTCTCGACCAATGCAGGTACCGAACTTGTTTCTGCGCTTGTGGATGGCAAACCACTTACCGGCCAGGACAGCTTATATGCCAGTGCTACAATCGATTCGGAAACATCGGAACTGGTAGTTAAAATGGTGAATGTGGCAAAAAAACCAGCCATGCTTAATATCTCGCTGGAAGGAAGAAAAATTGCAGGCAACGAAATGAACTTACAGATTTTGACTCATGCCGATTTAACAGCCTATAATCGGGTTGGAAAACCCGAAACGATTGCTCCTGTTGAAAAGAAACAAAAACTTTCGGGCAAAAAAATGATATTTACTTTAGATGCCCTTTCATTGACGGTTGCCCGCATTCCACTGAAAAAATAAAATGGATATCCGATAGTGTACCTAATTTGAAAAATCGTTTGCCAATTGCCCGATCGGCCTTGTTCGGTGAGCCGAAAAACAAGTGAAAACGGCGTTAAAAAATCTTTTCTGTTTGAGCCGCAGGCGAGTTTAAAAGATTTTAGCCGTCGAACGCTAGTTTTTCGTGCGAAGCGAACACAGCCTTGACCTTTTTTGATTCCTTTTTTGTGTCAAGACAAAAAAGGAATTAGGGTCACAGGGGCAAAGCCCCTATTGGATATATTTAGGCATAAATCCGTATATTCATTAAAAATAAACTATCCGGAATTCAGACCAAAGGACCTTCCCAACAGAATTGATTTTGTTGGGAAGGTCCTTTTTCTTTTTACACGCAAAATCTGCTTTCTTCAAAAGAGACACTAATCTTTAGCCAATCGATTGCAAAAGTTAGCATTGTTGCTAAATTTGTTCCACTGAAATTCCAAACCAATTATAACCATACTATGAATAAACACAATGAAGCTTCGAGGCGGTTGTTTCTGAAACAGGCCGCAGCACTATCATCCATGATGGTATTTCCTACAATTCTTACTAAAGCTATGTCGGGAGTTGACGCTCCTTTAAGCGGCCTGGCAAGTGCCAACGAACGGGTAAATCTTGCTTGTGTTGGCATTGGCAACCAGGGTGGCTCCGATGTTTTTTCTTTATACAATACAGGCTTGTGCAATATCGTCGCTCTTTGCGATACCGATATGGGAGCGCCTCATACACAGAAAGTGCTCGAAAAATTCCCCGATGTTCCACGTTTTCAGGATTTCAGGAAAATGTTTGATAAAATGGCCAACCAAATTGATGCCGTTTTAGTTGGAACTCCCGATTTCTCGCATTTCCCGATCACCATGCTGGCCATGTCGTTGGGTAAAGCCGTGTTTGTTGAAAAACCAATGGCACGAACCTTCAACGAAGTAGAACTGATGATGAAGGCCGCCAATAAATACAATGTGGTTACCCAAATGGGAAATCAGGGACATTCCGAAGGAAATTATTTCCAGTTTAAAGCCTGGACCGAAGCCGGAATTATTAAAGATGTTACGGCAATCACCGCGCATATGAATTCGGCTCGCCGCTGGCACGGCTGGGATACTAAAATCACCAAATTTCCCAACGCAGAGCCGATTCCTGAAACATTGGACTGGGATACCTGGTTAATGGCGGCGAAACACCACGATTACAATAAAGATTTTATTAACGGCCAATGGCGTTGCTGGTACGATTTCGGTATGGGCGCTTTGGGCGACTGGGGTGCGCACATCATCGATACAGCCCACCAATTCCTGAACCTGGGTTTACCTTACGAAGTGGATCCGATTAAATTGGAAGGGCATAATTCGTTTTTCTTCCCCATGTCCTCTACCCTTTCGTTTAAATTTCCGAAACGTGGAAATATGCCAGCCTGCGAAATTATGTGGTACGATGGGGTAAACAACGTCCCTCAGGTACCGGAAGGTTACGGTACATCTGATCTTGACCCGAATATTCCGCCAACCAGCGTGGGTAAAATACAGCCGGCCAAACTGAATCCGGGAAAGGAAATCTACACCAAAGACCTCATATTCAAAGGCGGTTCGCACGGAAGTACGTTATCGATTATACCTTCTGAAAAGGCCAAGGAAATGGAATCGAAATTACCGGAGGTACCTAAAAGCCCATCGAACCATTATGCCAATTTCCTGAAAGGGGTAAAAGGCGAAGAAAAAACCCGCTCACCTTTCGAAGTTGCAGGTCCGTTAAGTCAGGTATTTAATTTGGGTGTACTGGCGCAGCAATTAAACACCAAATTGGCGTTCGACCGCGAAACCAAACAAATTACCAATAATAAAATCGCTAATCAATTGTTGGTTGGAGCTCCGCCGCGCAAAGGCTGGGAACAATTTTACAAACTGTAAATCCGATCTGTTTCAAATGAACCCGAGGCTGGCTCCAAAGCGTTCAGCCTTGGGTATTTTTATGGGTCATTTCATTGGTAACGAAGAGTAATGCCATTTACAACTTACTTCAGTTTCAGTAATTCCTGAATAACCAACGGGTCAGAAATTTGCATAACCCGGGAAGCCAAATCCTTTTCGAAAGAAACATGCGTACCCAAAACGTGCAATTTCCCCTAGTAACCGTATCGATAAGTCTGGCATGAAGTCCGTAAAGATAATCCGGGCAACAGCATGACGACAGCAAACGGGCTAGTTGATACCGCAAGGTTTTTCATACCTCAAAAGTATGATCTTTCACAAAAAGAAATATCCGCATAAATACGGATATTTCCTAAGTAAAATAAACTGTAAATGACGATCTTACACCCTGTCATTCCAGCCCTGAATTCGTTTATAAATTATTCGAAAATAGTATTGAGCAAGCCTCCGCTCGATTCTTTGCGACTATTCGGTCCAAATGAGCTAAGTTGTGCAACCAGTTTACGAATTGGCATCGATTGGAGCCATACTTTCCCGGTGCCACGCAGGGTAGCCAGGAACAAACCTTCGCCTCCAAAAACCATCGAACGGAGTCCGCCAGCCTGCTGAATATCGAAATCAATAGATTCTTCGAAAGCGACCACACATCCCGTATCAACGCGCAAAACTTCGTTATTTAACTGACGTTCTATTACGGTACCTCCGGCATGGATAAACGCTTTTCCATCGCCCTGTATCTGCTGAAGGATGAACCCTTCACCTCCAAAAAAACCGGCGCCAATCTTTCGGTTAAAGCGCATGGTTATTTTGGTTCCCAAAGCCGCACACAGGAATGCATCTTTTTGTACAATAAGGCTACCACGGTAATCGGGTAAATAAACCGGAATAATGGTGCCAGGATAAGGCGCCGAAAAGGCAACATGCTTTTTGCCCCAGCCCTGATTGGTAAAATGGGTAATAAACAATGATTCGCCCGTAATTAACCGCGAGCCTGCGGAAAGAACTTTATCGAAAAAACCAGCACGCGGATTGGAACCGTCGCCCATTTTAGATTCAAAACTAATGCCGTCTTCCATATACAACATGGCTCCGGCTTCGGCAATTACGGTTTCTCCCGGATCAAGTTCAACTTCTACCAATTGAACGTCATGACCTACAATTTTGTAATCGATTTCGTGTGATTGCATGAATAATAATTTTTGAGAGATTATCTTTTTTTGAATGTTTCACGCAAAGTTATGGAATGTTGACCAAACGGACTGTATTTTTCGACCAGTAAGTTCATTTTACCGGTAAAGCAGTTTCAGGCTACTTCCACGGCCATTTCACACAATCTTGAATTTCCGGGAAAAGCACATAATCGGCTTTCCCCTTCATCGTTAGGGTTCTTATCTGCAATCCCTGAAAATGAAATAAGGCTTCATGAAGTGTTTTTCCGGAAACAGATACATCGTCAACCAAAAGTATTCGTTTACCTTGAAGTGAAGGCATTTCAGGCATATTTACAACAACCGGATTCTCGTAGCGGGGAGTATTGTTTTCGTCACGGTAATTCAATGTAATAACCTGAAGTTCGCAGCCCAAATGAAATGCGACCAACGAAGCAGGTACGATTCCGCCTGTGCCAATTCCGATAACCAGATCGGTTTCGGGCAACGACAAAGATCGCAAACGTGCTGAAATTTCAGAAAACAGAACAGGAACCATAACCAAAAGTGTACTAAAATAAAATACGACAAACGCAGGTCAACCAAGGCGGAATGATCTGCGTTTGATTGATAAAACCGAAAAAATTACTTACGAAAACGGATAATAGCTATATTGAAAATCCCCATCAGTAAAATTCCGGGAAGGGCTATAGCAGTGCTGTTCATCCAAAACGAAACAGGGTTAGTCAAATTACCCAAAACGGAAAGTCCAAGAACTACTAAAAGTGAAGCAACCAAATAAGCCAAAGGGGCTGCAAGATATTGAATGACCTTTAAATCTTTAAACCAGCTCAAAAACAACACAAACAATACGACTTCAAATCCGAGAGTAACAACCATTTCAGGAGCCGGACGACCCATAATGAGGTAGTTAAGCAAAGGAGCAAAAATGCCGGCCAAAATGGCTACATGTTTTTTGTACAGAAAAGCAGCGACCATTGGAGCCCAAAATATAGGTAGCAAAACAGCTCCCGAAAGATTCCCGTTGATATTGGGAAATAAATGGATCAATACCGGTAAAACCATTGTGGCAGCAAGAATCACTGCGGTTTGAGCAAGTTGATATTTGGATGAAAGCGGAAGAATAGCAGTGTTTTTCATGATCTGGTAGTTTTAGTTGAGTTCAACAAATGTACTTTTTAAAAAATAAAAATCAAGAGGATGTTCGGTTTTGCTATCAAAGAAAAATAACAAAACCCAAACCGCATTTGTTTAGTTCAATCCCTTTATCATCAGGCAATCTCAATACGATTACCCGATTTGACCGGTAAAAACCGGTAACTTTTATAAATGGCTGCCTGTGCCGCAAAAGCGGTGCAATGTGAAGGTACAACCTGTTCCACGTGTATGGACTTCATCCATTCGATAGTCGTTTGGGTCACGGCGTCGTCGTTTTGCAAATGAAACCCACCAATGACCAGATGTACTTTTTCGATTCCGGTTACCTTTATGGCATGGGCAACCATGTTGCAAATTCCGGAATGCGCGCAACCGGAAACCACAACCAGCCCTTTGCTGGTAATAACGGCCAGGCCGGAATCATCCATCACAAAATCATCCGATCCATCCTCATTTTTAAATGCAGTCTCCCGGCGTTCAAAGTTGGTCAACCGGGGAATTTCGCCCAGGAAATAAATCTGCTCCGAAAGTTTTACCGGTTCTTTGCTGGTTTGCAGCCTGAACCGGGCGCTAACTTCTTCTTTCGTCCATTTTATTCCCAACTCTGTTTCATTTGATTTGCGATACCTTTTCAGGAACGTGTCCGGATGACAAATCAATTGCTGCCCTTCAAAAAGCATCAGACCGCCAGTGTGGTCGTCGTGCCCGTGGCTCAAAACAATGGTTTTAATCTGGCGAAGGTCGATACCTAAAATCCGTGCGTTAAAAGCAATCAGATCGGTTGAACTGGTGTCGAACAGCACCGTTTGGTCGGCTTCAATCAGGAAAGACAGGCCATGTTCGGCCCGGCACCAACGTCCGGCGATGTTATCGTTCAAAACACTAATCCTGAGTTTTTGCATGGATTCAGAAATTTTTCATTTTAATTTTCACCAATCATTCCGGTCAAATGCACGCCGCTGTTCCTAACCTTTTTTGGTCACCGGTTCCGTTTTAAATACAGGCACTTCAATATAAAAAGTGGTTCCTTCATTGAGCTCTGTGGTGTACCATATTTTTCCACCAAAATTATCGACAATATTCTTCACTATCGATAATCCGAGCCCCATACCGCTGGTTTTAGTGGTAAAATTAGGCTGAAACAGGTTATCCTGAGCTTCCTGGCTGATTCCGGTACCATTGTCGCTGATAGCAATCGTTGCAAAGGCATCATGCTGTTGAATAGCAATACGGATCTCACCCTTTTGCTCGGCCGGAATGGCCTGAATACTATTTTTTATGAGGTTGAGAAAAACCCTCGAAAGCTGTTCTTTATCTGCAAACATCCTGATTTCATTCTGTTCGTCAAAATCCATGGTAAAATACAGGTTCTGGTTGGGCTCAAACAACGAACAGATATTCCGGAGGACTTCCACCAGGTTAAACATCTCGTTTTTTGCTTTGGGTATTTGCGCGAAATTCGAAAACTCGGTTGCTATTCCCGAAAGCGTATCAATTTGCTCTATCAGGTTTTTGGTAACCCGGTCGAAAAAGTCGTCGTAGTGTTCGTTTCCTTCTTCTTTGGCCCGTTGTAAGTACTGGATATTGAGCTTCATCGGAGTCAACGGATTTTTGATCTCATGGGCTACCTGTTTGGCCATTTCCCTCCATGCCGACTCGCGTTCCGAACGGGCCAGCAATTCAGCACTTTCGGCAAGTTCATCAACTTTGTGGTTGTACTCGCTTACCAAAGCGCCAATTTCATCCTTTGCCTGATAGTTGATTTGTTCACTCTTTTTACCGAGTTGAATGCCCCTCAGTTTTTCGCGGATCAGGCTCAGCGGCTGGGTAATTTTGTCCGACAGCACCACAGCAACAATTACACTGGCCAGAAATAAAATCAGGTATAAATTAATGAAAGCCACAATAAAAGTTGAAATGCTTTGCTTCAGATCATCTTCACGCGTAAAGTACGGAAGATTGAGATACCCCAGATAATCGCCGCTGTTATTGATGATGGGCTCGTATGCCGAAAGATAAGACAATGACCCGATTCGTTCTGGCTGAAAATAATTGAGTTCGTATCGTTCCGACAATTCATAAAAAGCCTCAGCATTCATTTGCTCCGATATAACACCTTTGGCAAAAATCTCGGGACGCGAAGTTGCCAGTAACTCCCCATTAATGTCGTAAATATTAATGTCGGTTCTGAAAATATTCGACAATTTATACAGCTCCCTGAAAAGCCACTGCTGCAATTCGGGTGTAATGGAATTTACCGGTTGAAGCCTGTTTTTTATTTCTTCTGAAATGGATTTCATTTTTTCCTGAAGGTCGTATTGATGCCGTGCCCGATATTCCTGAATGTTGTAATAAATGGTTCCAGAGGCCACAAACAGAAGCGACCCAAGTACAACGGAGATTATCGAAACCTGAATACGGAAACGTAAGTCTTGCGGAATAATTAGTTTTCTGAAACTGGAGTTTCCGGCTATTGAAATGGCAATAACAAACACAAAATAGAACACAAAAATGTAAGGAAAAGAAATCAGGTAATCAGAAAAAGTGAGAGCCCGGTTACTCACCACAATATGAGTATTCTCATCCGATTTGTAGATCAGATGACTGTATCCATCCAATTTTAAAACCTGAAACTCCGAAATTGAATCCTGCAAATCATAGGCTTGCAGGTAATAATTGTAAGCATATTCTCCCGACCGGTTAACCAGTTCTTCTTCAAAATACTTGGCATAAGAAAGATACTTATACCTGAATGGCTTTACCAGCGACTTGTCCATCAGCAATTCAGGAAACCCGATTCCTTCGGATACCCGTTTCGAAGTCAGTTCTATAAAGATGGAAATGCCATTCACATCTGCAACCAACGGATAATGAAGTCTTCCGAAGTACGAAACCCGTCCGTTCATGTGGTTCATAAAATAGAAGTTGCTGCCAGGCACTGGTATCCCGGAATGCCTGATCATTTGTTCAAAGTATGGAAAACAGGGTTCCCATGAATTCTCAGGCTGAATAAGCAAACTGTCTATTTCGGTACACAAAGTGTATTGGATATCGTATTTTCTGAAATATCCACTGAAATAAGTGCGTGTGAGGTAATTTTCGAGGTCGGTATAAGGTGTGTTTAGCAACGATGGGATAACCGAGTCGGTATTAAACTGACTCTGTATCCGGGCCAGAAAAACCTCTGCAACAGGATCTTGTTCTGAACTGAGCGTAATGGCATACAGCTTCTGGACCTCAAAATCACGTTTTTTAATGGTGTGGTAAACCACCAATAAACTAATGATCGAAAAAAGCGAAATAAAAAGGATGGAATACGACAATGAATACAAGGAAATGTGCAATTTCTTCACCTGGCTCTGAAGCAAATTAACTGCAAAAAAAAGAATCAGCAGATACCATTCTCCCGATGGAAAGAAGATGCTTAAAACAATCAAAACAGGAATCGCGATACCATTGATTTTCAGAAAAATATCTTTCCGAATCAGAGGCCCTGTCCGTTCGATAATTTTCAGGTGAATAAGAAAAACAGAAAACAGCAGCATGGCAATAGCCAGATAGCTTCCGATGCTAAACTGATCAATATCTGTAATCCGGGTTATTTTATAGGTTATGTTACTGTTGCGTATTAAATTAACCACCATAAAACCAACCAACTGGTAGAGCAAACCGGTAAACGCAAATGCAGCTAACACCATTCGGTGCTTCAATCGGTTTTCTTGCGGAAATTCGCGCACAAACACCAGGCTCCAGAAAAAGAACAACAACGCTATCAGGAAAAAATCGCCCAGAGAAGGAAGCCAGGTGGAAACCGCATAATATTGGGCGCTAAAGATCTTAAACTCGTTCAGGATTAAGGGTATTCCAAGAATGATGTGGATCCAGTAAATTACAAACAGGATCAGCAATACAATTACCATTTTAAAAACAAAATTTTCTTCCTTGTATTTGCGTATGCTGTGGTATAACGAAAAGAGCAGGAAAATAAACCCGAGCAAATAGAGAAAAGCCGGGAAATAGAGTTGTGATTCTTTAACAAATTTTGCCCCGGAAGGTAAAATAGAGAACAGATACTGATTCGTTATATCGTGTATTTCCTGAGCATTCTTATCTCTGGTTGAAACAATGTTAAAATCTGCCGGAAGACGAAACGGTCGAACATAGGAATTCTTCAGAAACTGATTTTCATACGAATAAGTTGATTTGATGTGCACCAGCCCAATCAGGACATGTTCTCCAACAATCCTTTTCTGCGCCGTGAAAATACCATTGGGCAAAATTAAAAGCCTGTTTTGGCTCGAAAACTTATTCTGGACATTCGGGAAAGTAAACTGGTTACTCGACCAGTAAACCATCCGGTCGCCCTTGTAAATAACAAACCCCAAGCCTTCATCTTCGAACAAAGGATTTAATGCAGCGAATGCAGAAACGTAATTATCAGAAACGATGCTGTCTTTTAATTTAATTTCAGCCGCATTCAGGTGGTCGGCCAGTTTTGATTCCTGATTCAGCAAGGTTTTCCGGAAAGTCTGAATCATTTTTATTTCCGGATGTTTATTCAGGCTTTGATGTTCCAGAATAACCGCCAGAATAAAAAACAGGACGGAAAGTATCGATAAAATGTATTTCCTGAATTCCTTCATGCCACAAAATAATCATTTTACTGTTTAAACCCCAATTAAGGCCGGTATTTATTCCACTTACTGGTGATGGTAGGGTTCGCCCTTCAGGATAGTCATTGCACGGTAAAGCTGCTCAACAAAAATTAATCTGACCATCTGATGAGAGAACGTCATTCTCGAAAGGCTGATCTTTCCGTTTGCCCGGGAATAGACATCGTTTGAGAAACCATAGGGGCCACCAATAACAACAACCAACCGCTTTATGCCAGCCACCATTTTCTTCTCCAAAAACCGTGCAAATTCAACCGACGACACTTCAATTCCCTGCTCATCGAGCAAAAATAGCTCGTCAGACACATTGATTTGCTGAAGGATAAGTTCTCCTTCTTTCTCTTTTTGCTGTTGCTCGCTCAGGTTTTTTGAATTTTTCAGGTCGGGTATTACTTTCATTTCAAACGCAATATAATGTGGTATTCGTTTCAGGAATATACCAATACCGTTTTGCAAATAGCTCTCATCCGTTTTTCCGATTACCAGGAGGCAAATTTTCATTTCCAGATATATGAATTTTGTTACCTTTACAAAGGTATTTGTTTAAATAAAAAATTGCACGGTTTTTGGTGACGAATCCTGCTGAAAGTAATTAGTACAAATTTAGTAACGATGAAAAATTTTAAATTGAAACTGATATCCTTACTCTTTAGTTTATTTGTTCTGGCAACGGTATCATTTGCCCAAATTCCCGACGAAATTGTAACCAGTATTCAAAGTGGCAACGATAGCGGTCTGGCTGCATTCTTTAATGAAAACGTTGAACTGGTTGTTCAAACACATGATGATGTTTACAGCAAATCACAAGCACAACAGATTGTTGCTGAATTTTTCAAATCAAATAAACCCAAACAGTTCAGCATTGTGCATCAGGGCGGAAAAGACGGAGCCCGGTATGCCATTGGAAGCCTGACAACTAACACCGGAACCTTCAGGGTTTATTTCCTTCTGAAAAACAAAAACAATAATTCCTACATTCACCAATTACGAATTGAAAAACAAGGCTAATGCCTGACAAAATACCGAAAAGACTGATTCGCTTATGGGATAGGATTCTGGTTAGGGCAAAAACAATCACCTTTCCCGGACTCGATGGAATGGCTCTCTATGATGTAATGGTCTTTTTTTGGCGAAGCATTGTTGACGGGGCTTTATCCACAAGGGCATCAGCTATTGCGTTTAGTTTTTTTATGGCCATGTTTCCCGCCATTATTTTTCTGTTTACCCTTATTCCATACATTCCGATCTCCAACTTTCAGAACGAATTGTTCCTGCTCATTAAAGATATGGTTCCTCAAAATGCCTTTATGGCTATTGAAGAAACCGTTCAGGATATCCTTACCCGACAGCGCGGGGATTTACTTTCGTTAGGCTTTTTTATGGCCCTGATATTCTCGACCAACGGTTTTGCCTCGATGATGACTGCGTTTGATGCCTCGCTGCATAGTTTCGAACGCCGCACCTGGGTTGGACAGAGGATTATTGCACTGTTGCTGCTTGCCATTTTGTCGGTCCTGATTACGGTTGCTATTGGGTTAATTACTTTCGGGCAGCATTCTATTAATTACCTGGTTGCCAATGGCTATTTAAGAGACCATTTTACGTTCTATATGCTTACCATTGGCAAATGGGTGATAATTTTATTTTTATTTTTTATTGCCAATTCCTTCCTATTTTATCTGGCACCGGCAAAAAAAACCAAATGGCGCTTTATCTCGGCTGGCGGTACTCTTTCCACTATTCTGTGTTTAATAACCTTTGTCGGATTTTCGTACTACATTAATAATTTCGGACAGTACAACAAGCTTTACGGTTCCATAGGCACTTTGCTGGTAATTATGGTTTTAATGTATATCCTTTCCATGATTTTACTTATAGGTTTCGAGTTGAATGCAAGCATTTATGAAGCCGTTAAAAATTCAAAACGAGATTCGTTTCTTCATACCAAAGGAAAAAACTGACGGCTTATCTCCAATCCTATCAATTCTTCCAGACAACCTCATTCCGTAGCAATTGGGCGCATCCACTTTCTTTTATCCGGTTTTAGATAAGATTGCAGAGAATTGCTCCGGAATAAAATGGATTAATAGGGTCTATAAAAATAGAAAGCGGGCCTCTGCCCGCTTTCCTTTTTTCCACCCCAAATGCACAAAACTTGAGATTTCAAGTCCCGACATTCTATCTTTAGCTTAATAGCGCTTTCACTTTATCCGAGATATCTTTCCCTTCGGCCAGTCCTGCCAGCTTTTTGGAAGCGATACCCATTACTTTACCCATTTCTTTGATGCTCGTTGCGCCAACTTCTGTAATAATTTCCTGAACTGCTTTAGTTAAATCAGCATCCGACATTTTTGCAGGAAGATAAGCTTCAAAAACTTTCACCTGAAAAATCTCCTGCTCGTACAAATCATTACGTCCCTGTTCCTTGTAAATGGATGCAGAATCAGCTCCTTGCTTGGCTAATTTCGATATAATTTTCAGGCATTCCTGATCGCTTAATTCGCCTGTTGCTCCTTCGGCTGATTTGGCTTCAATCATTACTTTCTTAATTCCACGTAAAGCTTCGAGTTTTTCTTTCTCGCGTGCTTTCATCGCGACTAAAATATCATTACTTATCTGTTCAAATAAACCCATAGCTTAAAATTAGTCAACGTTATCGTGTAAATAAGAATTATTGTCCCGTAAAATTACATTATTATTTTCATCCGGAGAAATAGAAAAGCGGGAAAATTTCTCATCTACTTTTTTTTTAAATCCGAAGAAATTAGAGTTCTTCCGCCGATAGGCCGGAATATTCTCCAGTTCATTAACCGTTTCTTCGGTGGTTTGGGTATAATCTACCGGTTCAGCTTCCTGGGTTACATTTTTTTTAGATGTGCCATACAACTCTTCAAACTCATCGTATCCTCCGGGGTTGATCTCGAATTCGAATGTCTTTTGTTTAACATTCTTTGATCCGTATAATTCATTCTCAACCGAAGATTTAACTTCTGATTTGGCGAATGGCATTCCTACAGTTGCATCATCCTGAAGCGTATGATAAGTTTTCTCCTGGCTTTTGTTGATAACCATTTCAGGAATGCTGCTGGTACTAAAACCGGTTGCAATAATGGTCACCGAAATGCGATCGCCCAGAGCTTCATCAACGCCATTTCCCCAGATCAGATCGGCCGAGTTACCTGCTTTTTCCTGCACATAATCGGTTATCTCACCAATTTCGTCCATGGTAATTTCTTCAATTCCGGAAGTAATATTCAGTAAAATATTTTGAGCGCCCATGATGTCGTTGTTGTTCAGCAAAGGCGAATTTAAAGCCTCTTCCACTGCAATTACCGCACGGTTAACTCCGGAGGCGATACCAGTTCCCATCAGCGCCACTCCACTGTTGCGCATCACGGTTTCAACATCGGCAAAGTCAACATTGATATAGCCCGGAACTGTTATGATTTCGGCAATTCCCTTAGCGGCTGTGGTCAAAATATTATCAGCCTTGGCAAAGGCATCCGAGATTTTCGAATCGCCGTACATTTCGCGAATCCGTTCATTGTTGATTACCAACAGGGAATCAACATGCGATTCCATGGCGGCAATACCTTCAACGGCTTGTTTTATACGGCGGCGACCTTCGTTTCGAAAGGGAATGGTAACAATACCAACGGTTAGAATGCCAAGTTCGCGGGCTGCGGCAGCAATTACAGGCGCAGCACCTGTTCCTGTACCACCACCCATCCCGGCGGTTATAAATACCATTTTCGTATTGTTCTTCAGTACTTTTTTTACATCTTCAATATTCTCGATGGCCGAATCGCGACCCGTTTCAGGTTTATTACCGGCACCGCGTCCTTCGGTTAACGACGATCCTAATTGTACCTTAAAAGGAACCGGACTATTTATCAACGCCTGAGCATCTGTGTTGCAAACCATAAAATCCACATCACGAATTCCCTGATAATACATGTGATTCACAGCATTACCTCCGCCACCACCTACTCCTATTACCTTAATGATTGAACCCGTATTAACGGTTAAATCAAAATTCATAATTTCGTTTGACATGATCGTATATTTTTCGTGTTATTAATTTCTTCAATTGTTACTATTCTCTTCAGGTATGGTCGAGTCTTTATCATCGAACAATTTGGTGAACTGCCTGGTAAACCAACTGTCAACAGTTGCATTATCGGGTTTTGGTTTTTCAGGTTTTACCTTCCCTGCCTTTTTCTGTGTACCAGAAGAACCTTGGCGCATCTGGGTTTCCATGGCCGGTTTCTTTTCCGGCTCCGGCGCTGCAAACTCTTTCGAAAAGAAGGATTCATCGTCATCCAGATTAATTTCAAAGCCAGTATTTTCAGGTTCCAGTTCAACCATATCGCCAGGATTCTGGAAAATGCGGTTCGGATTTACATCGAACCCGGTGGCAATAATGGTAACACTTATCTGGTTCCCAAGTTTAGGATCGCACCCGTTTCCCCAGATAATAGTGGCATCCTGCCCGGCTTCATCCTGAAGGAAATCGATAATCTCACCAATTTCGCCCATCGTAATTTCATCGGTTCCTGAAATAATATTCAGAAGGATATCTTTTGTTCCACGAATGCTGCTACTATCGAGCAATGGCGATTCGAGTGCCTGCGTAACGGCACTCATTGCCCTGTCGGGCCCTTCGGCGTACCCGGTTCCCATTATGAAAACCTTACTGCCAGCCATTACCGTACTAACGTCGGCAAAGTCGATATTTATATTTCCGTGAAGTGTGATAATTTCGGCAACCCCTTTTACTGCAGTGGTAATAATGTTGTCGGCTTTCTTAAAAGCCTTTGATGCCGGAAGGTTTCCGTAGATTTTATGTAATTTTTCGTTGCTGATAACCAGCATACTGTCCACATGTTCCTTTAGTTTCTCAACCCCCTCAAGCGCCTGATCGAATCTGCGCTTTCCTTCGGATTGTGATGGGATGGTAACCACAGCAATGGTGAGAATGTCCATTTCGCGGGCCAACCGGGCAATAACCGGCGCTGCACCAGTTCCCGTGCCGCCACCCATTCCGGCAGTGATAAACACCATTTTGGTTGTGGGTTCGAGAACGCTGCGAATGTCATCCAGATTTTCAATGGCTGCTTGTTCACCTTGCCCAGGCATATTTCCGGCCCCACGACCTCCTGTTAAGGTTACACCAAGCTGAATCCGGATAGGTACCGGATTGTTTTGCATGGCTTGCGCATCGGTATTGCAAACCATGAAATTGACACCCTCAATACCTTCCTCAAACATGTTTTTCACCGCATTGCAACCTCCTCCTCCAACCCCAATCACTTTGATTATGGAAGAATTTGTGTGCTCTAATCCGAAGTTAAGTAATTCGTCGATCATAAGGCAACATGATTATATTAATGCTTAGGACATTTCTGCATCGGTTGTATTTTCTTCAAAAAAACTGATCATTCCCTGAACTAATTTTTGCTTGGCCACAGTAAGTAGCCCTGGCTCATTCGATTTCGGTTTTTTAACCTTCACCTTCTTCCCAAATTCGCCTTCTGCGGTAGCTGCCATTTTTAATAACCCCAGCGCTGTGGCAAACCGTGGATCATTGACTTCCCTACGGTCGGCAAAACTATTCAAATTTGGATTCCCGATTTTCACGTCGAAACCGGTATGAAACTTTATTAACTGAGGCAAATTGCGCAACAACGAAGTACCCCCGGTTATTACAATTCCGGCACCCAGTTTATCGGCGTAACCCGATTTCCGGATTTGCACAAAGAATCCGGCAATAATTTCTTCCATCCGGGCCTGAATGATATGCGATAAACTTTTTACCGATATGTGTTTGGGTTCCCAGCCACCTGCATTCGGGATGGTCACCATTTTCCCTTCCTGAACAAAATCAGCAATGGCATAACCGAACTGAACTTTCAGCGATTCGGCTTGCTTGGCTGTAATCGAACAACCTTCCTTGATGTCGCGCGTAATTACATTTCCGCCAAAAGGAACCATGGAGGTAAAGCATAAAACGCCCTCGTAAAAGATGGATATTTTCGTTGTCCCTCCGCCAATATCAACCAAAGCTACCCCGGCCTCTTTTTCGTCATCAAGCAAAACAACTTCAGAAGAGGCAATTGGGTCGAGAATGGCCTTGCGTACTTTTATCGAACCACCTTCGAAGCATTTGGAAATGTTCCGCTGGTACGAATCAGGAGCTACATGAATTTTAAAATTCGCTTCAATCTTTTCGCCCAGAGAACCAACCGGATTGGCCAAAATAGGTTCTCCATCAATGGTATATGTCTCTGGATTAATGTGATAAATAGCCATATCTTCAGCCAGGTTTATCTGACGGGCACTTTCCAGCATATGGTTTACATCAGATTCGGTCACACAGCGGTCGCGCCCCAGCATCCGATGTTGTTTGGAAGTCAAGGTAGTCAGCTGCTGTCCGGAAATGTTCACATACACGTATTCCACAATACAATTGCCATTACTTTCAGCCTGAACAACAGCATCGCTTATGGCAGCAAAAGCTTCTTCAACATTCTGCACCACACCGCGGTTAACTCCCCGCGACGGACTATGCCCAAGTCCAATGATCTGGATTTTTCCTTCTTCATTTTTCTTTCCGGCAAGGGCTACAATTTTGGTAGAACCTATGTCAACTGCTGCAAAAATTTTTTCATTCTTGTCCATAATCTACTTTTTTGTACAAACAACCTGATTCCGATATTTTACACTGATGGTTTTATACCTGTTCCATCCCATATTTTTAAATCCCTGTTGGTAAACAGCTTTCAAATTTCTCAATTTCAATTCGTACTCTTCCGGCGTTCCAAATTCAATCAGATAACCACCGACCTGGGGAACCAAAAGTAATTCCCCGTTTTCCTGAATAAAAACCTGTTCGATCTGAGCCCTCCAGAAATCATCTTTATTGATAAAATCCGCCATTTTCAGAAGCATCTTTTTTACCTGGTCATCAGGAATTGTTCCCGTGGCGATTAAAATCCGTTCCACATATTTGGGCGATGTCGGAATTTTTACGCCTTCACCGTCGAGATAATAATCGTCGGTTGAATTCTTCATCCGGATAACCGGGGTGCGTTGATCGACACTGATAATCAGTTTCCCGGTAAATGAGATTCCTTTGGCATCAACCTTCCTGAATATTTCCACATTATTTAAAGTCGTAAATGAACTCAGCCGGGCCTCCAGCTTATTGATGTTAATGGCGGCAAGCCGGTGTCCAATAATGGGCTCTCCCGACTTTTCGATCATCCCGGCAATCTCCGCTTCGTCCATAAAACGAGGCGAACTCGGGTTGATATTTACCACAACAGCCTGGCAACGAACAGCGGCCCATTTCATGTAAACGTAATAGACCGAGAATCCGATGACACCCACCAGACACAACCAAGCTACTATGACCACTATTTTTTTAACAATCCTCATGCTTCAATAATTGCTCTTTTACAGGCTCAACCAGTGTATCGATATCGCCCGCACCCATCATAATTACAATTCCTGGCTTAAATGTTTCGGCAAGTCCAACTAAATCAGACTTGGCACATAATCTCTTATTCTTATTTTTTATCTGTTTAAAAATCAAATCGGCAGTCACCCCCTCCATCGGCAGTTCGCGCGCCGGATAAATATCGAGCAATACGATTTCGTCCAATAAATCAAGGCTGCTGGCAAAACCATCGGCAAAATCCTTTGTCCGGCTGTAAAGATGCGGCTGGAATACGCCAGTTAGTGTCTGATCTTTATAAATATCGCGAACCGATTGAATGGTTGCCCTCAGCTCTTCCGGATGATGGGCATAATCATCGATCAGCACAAAACAATCGTTTTTCAGGTGCACATCAAAGCGTCTTTTAACTCCGGCATAAGTAGCCAGCGCCTGCCGAACATCCTCGGGTGTAACTCCGGCCAGAAGCGCCAGTGCCGATGCGGCTACTGAGTTTTCAACATTCAGCAAGCCCGGATAATTCAGCACCAATTTCTCAATCCTGAGTTCAGGAGTTACCAGATCAAACTGGTAATACCCATTTTTAAGTTCGATGTTATCCGCGTAAAAATCAGCCGGTTCTTTAATCGAATACGAATACAACTGGTATTTTGAAGAAGGATCAGATTCAATGGGCAACCCTTTTTTCAGGACCAGCGAACCGCCTTCTTTGATATTTCCGGCAAACAAACGGAAACTCTCGATCACCTTTTCGTGCGAGCCATAAATGTCCAGATGATCAGCATCCATCGATGTGATTACTGCCAACTCGGGTTTGAGATGCAGAAATGAGCGGTCAAACTCGTCGGCTTCAGCCACAATCCATTCGCTACCTGTTGAATCGAGCAACAGATTAGTCTGGTAATTTTTGGAAATTCCGCCCATAAAAGCAGAGCACCCTTTTGCCGAAGTTTTCAGGATGTGCGCTGTGATGGTAGAAACCGACGTTTTTCCATGAGTTCCGGCAACGGCAATCGTCCGGCGGCTGTTGCAAATAATGCCCAAAACCTCTGCCCGTTTATGAATGGGGAATCCACGGGCAATCAGTGTTTTTAATTCCTGATGTGTAGCCGGAACAGCGGGTGTATAAACAATAAGCGAATCGGAAAGATTCAGACTGGCAGGCAAAAGCGACGGATTATCGTCGTAATGTACAGCAATCCCTTCAGCTTCAAGCTGGGCTGTTAACTCGGTTGCAGTACGGTCGTAACCAGAAACAGCAATGCCCTGACTCGCAAAATAACGTGCCAGAGCGCTCATCCCAATTCCTCCAATACCCAGGAAATACACTTGCTTTATGTCGGTAAATTTTAACATTCTATTTATTTCAATCGTTTCATTTTTGATGGTGAATGCCATTCCGTCCGAAAAAACACATTCACTCTTTTCATCTTTATCCAGCGGACGGATTACCTTCGGTTTATCATCCCCCCGGGTTGAAACCCGGGGCTACCCAAATTTTGCTCCTCCGGAGCTTAGGCATATATCTTGTTTAATTAACCTTTTACTTCTGACTTTCAACCACTGCCAAAATCACATCCACAATATCTTTTGCAGCATGAGGTCGCCCCAGCTTGCGTATATTTTCTGAAAGGCTTTTTAACCGCGATTTATCATTCAGCAAGCTAAAGGTTTCTTTCATTAATTGTTCTTTCGAATCGGCATCTTTTATTAACAAAGCGGCCTCATTTTCAACCAGTGCCATCGCATTTTTGGTCTGGTGATCTTCGGCCACATTGGGCGATGGTATTAAAACCGATGGTTTACCCAACAGGCAAAGTTCAGAAATGGTGCCTGCGCCTGCCCTTGAAATAACCACATCGGCCACGGCATAAGCCAAATCCATGCGCGACACAAATTCCATCGGGTGCAAATTTGCCGGAGTTTCATTTCCCAGCCGTTCCAGCATTTCCTTGTAATAATAACTGCCTGTTTGCCAAATAATCTGTGCTTCAGTTTTCCTGATTAATTCGATATTAGCCATCACACTTTCGTTCAGGGTACGTGCGCCCAAACTACCGCCAACAATTAACACTACCGGTTTTTCAGCATCAAGCTTAAAATACGCCAATGCCTCAGATTTATTCACCACGACCTCAATCAGATTTCTACGGATTGGATTTCCGGTCAATACAATCTTTTCGGCCGGGAAATAACGTTCCATATGAGGGTAGGCTACACAAATTTTATTCACCCTGGCAGCCAATAATTTATTGGTTACACCGGCGTAGGAATTCTGCTCCTGAAGCACCGCCGGAACTCCATTGCGAACGGCAGCCTTTAGAACCGGCCCGCTTGCAAATCCACCCACCCCAATGGCCACGTCGGGCTTAAAATCGGCAATGACCCGGTTAGCCATACGCATACTCTTAAACAACTTCAGGAAAAAAGTAAGCATTTTAAACGAAGGCTTGCGTGGAAAACCCATTACCGGTAACCCGATAATGCGATAACCAGCCGCGGGAACGCGTTCCATTTCCATTTTGCCAAGCGCACCAACAAAAAGAATGTCGGTTTCAGGGAAACGCTCCTTCAGTTCGTTGGCAATGGAAACAGCCGGGAAGATATGTCCTCCGGTTCCCCCTCCGCTTACTATGACTTTTAACTTTCTCATAAAGCCTGATCTTCGTTTGGTATATCGGCTACTACCAACTGGTCGGTAGTATCTTTATTTTTTTGATTGTGCGCGCTTACTGCCAATATGATTCCGAAGGACACCGCTGTAAACAGCATGGACGAACCTCCCATACTTACCCAAGGCAAAGGTTGACCCGTTACCGGAACAGCACCAACCGAAACAGCCATATTAATAAATGCCTGAAATATCATCAGGAGTACCAATCCGGTTACCAGGAAAGCAGGAAAAGTACGGTCGCAGCGACGAACGATAGTTACCCCCCTGAACAGCAAAATAAGATAAAGCAGAGCCAGAAACGCCCCACCTATGAAACCATATTCTTCGATATAAATGGCATAAATAAAGTCGTTATAACCGGCTTCCATGTAATTACTCACTTCACTGTTTCCGGGGCCTTTACCCAACATTCCACCTTCGAAAATGGCCAAACGGGCATAGTCAGCCTGTGTGGTTCCTTTGGTTGCATCGTTATCACCCCGCACAAAGTCGTCGATACGTGCTTTTACCGTATGCACACGACCTACACTGTCGGGAAAAAAATCGGCTGTAAAATAGATTAGCAGAACCATTAAGGCTCCAATTCCGACCAAAGACAGAATGTATTTAAAAGCTACACGGGCAATAAGCATCAAAACCATGATTGTAAAGAAGATAAGTGCTGCCGTTGAGAAATTACTCATAAAAATCAGGAAACAAACCATTCCGGAAACTCCGGTAATCCAGTAAAATGCAACCTTAAGTTCCTCTTCCGTCCGCTGTGCTTTGGAGAGCAGCCGCGAAGCATACATTACCAGGGAAATTTTTGCCAGCTCGGCAGGCTGAAAACTAATGAATGGCAAGGTTAACGAGCGCGATGTTTCTTTATCGACATTGCCCGTTAATTTATACTGAATAATGGCCATTATAATAGCCAGGATGGTGATAATCACGAAAAAAGGAGCCGATTTAAAATAAACCACAACCGGAACAATATTTACCAGGAGAAGCATTATCCCGAAGCCAACCAGAATAAAAACGATCTGACGAACCAGGTAGTACATGGTATTGCCATCGGCCTCGCGGTAAGCGAGTTTGCCGGTTGCGCTATAAACAATTACCAATGAAATCAGTGATAAAAATACGAGCAGCACCCAAAGCGTCCGGTCTCCTTTAAATATTTTAGCCAGTCTTCCTGCCATTTTACAATTGTCTTACTTCATGCTTAAACTGACGGCCACGGTCTTCGTAATTTTCGAACAAATCGAAGCTGGCACAGGCCGGCGAAAGCAATACGGTATCGCCATTTTTTGCCAAATAATAGGCCGAACGTACGGCATCTTCCATCGATTGTGTCTCAACCATATCAATCCCCAGATTCTTAAACGCTTCCAGAATTTTAGAATTGTCTTTACCCAAACAAACAATGGCTTTTACCTTTGTTTTTACCAAATCGTACAACTCCGAATAATCGTTTCCTTTGTCAATTCCGCCAACAACCCAAACCGTTGGCTGAGTCATACTTTCCAGCGCATACCAGGTTGAATTGATGTTCGTCGCTTTTGAATCGTTAATAAACTCGATACCATGAACTTTCAAAAAACGTTCGAGCCGGTGTTCAACACCTTTAAAATCGGCCATGCTCTCACGAATTTTTTCGTTCCTGATATTGACTGCCATTCCTGAAATACCTGCGGCCATAGAGTTGTAGGTATTGTGATTTCCCTGTAATGCAATATCTAAAATTGACATAGTAAAAATATTTTGTTCCCAGTTAATAATCAGTTTATTATCAATAATTCCGGCACCTTCAACCGGTGGCACGCCCAACCCGAAAGGGACACACCTGGCTGCCAGTTTTCGTTTAGTCATTTCATGGTTCAATACCGGATCATCGGTACAGTAAATGAAAATATCCTCAGCCGTTTGGTTTTGCGTTATCCTGAATTTGGAATCGATGTAATTCCGCATTTTGTACTCATACCGGTCGAGATGATCAGGAGTAATGTTCAGCAAAATGGCGATGTCGGCCCTGAATTCATACATTCCATCCAACTGAAAGCTACTCAGTTCAATCACGTAATAGTCAAAATCGTTTTCGGCAACCTGCCAGGCCATACTTTTCCCGACATTTCCGGCTAAACCCACATGTAATCCGGCTTTCTGAAACATGTGATAGGTCAGCAAAGTCGTAGTGGTTTTACCGTTACTTCCGGTTATGCACACCTTTTTTGCTGAAGTATATCTTCCGGCAAACTCGATTTCAGAAATCACCGGAATACCTTTTTCTTTCAATTTGACAATGAGTGGCGCTTTGTCCGGAATGCCCGGGCTTTTCACCACCACGTCAGCATTTAAAATCTTTTCTTCGGTATGAAAGCCTTCTTCAAATTCGAACCCACGTTCGGTCAGTTCATTTTTATACTTTTCCTTAATGGTTCCAAAGTCTGACACAAACACGTCAAAACCTTGCTTTCGGGCCAAAATGGCAGCTCCAACTCCACTCTCGGCTGCTCCTAATATGACTGCACGTTTACTCATCCTGTTAACGCATTTTCAAGGTTACAATAGTTAATACCGCCAGTATGATCCCGACAATCCAGAAGCGGGTAACAATTTTTGCTTCCGGAATTCCCTGTTTCTGAAAATGATGGTGAATCGGGCTCATCAGGAAAATCCGACGCCCTTCCCCGTATTTCTTTTTGGTGTATTTGAAATAACTGACTTGGATAACTACCGAAAGATTTTCGACAACAAAGATTCCGCACAAAATCGGGATCAGGATTTCTTTTCGGATGATGATGGCAAAAACAGCCAAAATACCACCCAGCGCCAAACTTCCGGTATCGCCCATAAAAACCTGGGCCGGATAGGAGTTGTACCATAAAAACCCAACTGTTGCACCAATAAATGCCGCAATAAAAACAGTAAGCTCGCCCAGGTTGGGTATATACATGATGTTAAGGTACTCGGCATAAATAACGTTACCACTTACATAAGCCAGAATCCCCAAAGTTGCACCGCTAATGGCCGAAGTTCCGGTAGCCAGCCCGTCAATCCCGTCGGTCAGGTTTGCGGCGTTTGACACCGCTGTAATGATCAGGATAATGGCCAGCGCATAAACCAACCAGCGCCATGTTTTTGCACTTTCGCCCATAAATGAAACGAAATAGCCATAATCCAATTCGTGGTTCTTGATAAACGGGAGTGTGGTTTTTGTCGATTTCACATCGTTGGTTATCGGCTGCAATTCTTTTTGACCAGTAATGCTGTCAACCACCATTTCCTTCAAAATCATTCCGTCATCACTAAAAGACCGTTCGCGAACAAGCACATCATCCGACAGATAAAGTGTTCCGGCAACAATAACCCCCAACGAAACCTGGCCCAGAATTTTGAATTTACCGGCCAGCCCTTTTTTGTCCTTCAGGAAAACTTTAATGTAATCGTCCAGGAAGCCAATCAATCCCAACCAAACGGTGGTAATAAGCATCAGCAGGATATAGATATTATCAAGCCTGGCGAACAAAAGCGTTGGTATGATAATGGAAGCCAGAATAATGAGGCCTCCCATAGTTGGAGTTCCTTTTTTTTGTAACTGACCTTCAAGCCCCAGATCGCGAACATCTTCGCCAATTTGTTTCCGGCGTAAAAAACCTATCAGACTTTTCCCAAACCCGACAGTAATCAGCAACGAAATAATAATTGCCGCACCCGAACGGAACGAGATGTACTGAAACATGCCCAATCCGGGAATGTCCCAATCTTTCAAAAGCTGATATAAATGATACAACATATGCTGATAGTTTAATTGTTACCGAATATTTCGTTGATAACTTCTTTATCGTCAAAGTGATATTTCACACCTTTAATTTCCTGATAGTCCTCGTGACCTTTGCCAGCCACCAGAATAATATCGCCTGGCTTAGCCAACATGCAGGCCGTTTTAATCGCTTCGCGACGATTTACAATCGACAGCACTTTCTGTTTCTGGTGCACTTCAATCCCGACCTCCATATCGGCCAGAATTTGTTCCGGTTCTTCCGAACGCGGATTATCTGAAGTCAGGATAACTTTGTCGCTCTGTTTGGCCGCTTCCCTCGCCATTTCAGGGCGTTTGGTTTTGTCGCGGTCGCCCCCGGCGCCAACTACTGTAATCACCTGTTCGTTCCCGGTGCGTATTTCAGTAATTCCTGAAAGCACATTCTGTATGGCATCGGGTGTATGCGCGTAGTCAACCACAGCATATTTTCCTTCCGGGGAACGAATAATCTCGAACCGGCCCGAAACCGGGCGTAATTCGCTCAATATTCTAAGGATATCATCCTGTTCAACACCCAACAACTGTGTTGCCCCCAATACAGCCATCAAATTACTGGCGTTAAAAACACCGGTAAAATGCGTCCATACTTCCTGTCCATCGATACTCAAAAGCATTCCATCGAAATGTTTTTCGAGCACTTTGCAATGAAAGTTGGCCAGCGATCGCAGCGAATAGGTTTGCTTAGTGGCACGCGTATTCTGAAGCATGACCATACCATTTTTATCATCGGCATTCGTCAACGCAAAAGCTGTTTCGGGCAACTGATCGAAAAATTTCTTTTTAGCTTTCAGGTACTCTGCAAAAGTTTTGTGGTAATCGAGGTGATCGTGAGTCAAGTTGGTAAAGATTCCACCGTCAAACACAATTCCACTGATCCGATCCTGATCAATGGCATGCGAACTCACTTCCATAAAGCAATATTCGCAACCCGATCCGACCATTTTGGCCATCAGCTCCTGTATCTGCAAAGCATCGGGAGTAGTGTGCGTAGCGTGAAATTCGTCGTCGCCTACATAATATTTAATCGTAGAAATTAGTCCGACCTTATAACCCAGCAAGGTAAATGTTTTGTATAGAAGGCTGGCTATAGTGGTCTTTCCATTGGTTCCGGTAACACCAACCACTTTCAGGTTGGCTGACGGATTTCCAAAATATGATGCAGCCATTTTCCCAAATGCAGCCTGCGTTCCGTTGATTTGTACAAGGACGACTCCGGAAGGGAAATCCTCAGGAATATCTTCGCAAACAACGGCAACAGCGCCCATTTCAATGGCCTTCGCTATAAACTGATGCCCATCAACATGCGATCCTTTAACAGCAACAAAAAGGTCGCCTTTCTCCACGTTGCGCGAGTCGAACTGAATGCCGTGAACCGGAACAGACACATCTCCCCGTGTTTCCAGTAATTCTAAACCAACTAAAAGGTCATTTAACGGTCTCATTGCTGTGTTTTTTTAGGTTTTGTGGTATTCTTCTTTGTTGCTGACTTCTTTTTTTTCTCCAATGCTTTCTGTGCCGCTACCTTTGCCTTCCATTTATTTATTGCCTCCTGGGTAGGTTTTGGTTTTTCAGCGGCAGCTTTACCCGACTTTGCTTTTGTAGGGCTCTGCGTATTTTTTTTCACTACAACAGGAGTAGTGGGTTTCTTCTCCTCCTTGACTTTTTGCTCAATGGGAACTGCCGACAGCACTGGCCCCTGAATAGAATCGGCATTGGCAATGCTATCTCTTTTCACCATTTCCAACTCATCGAAACCAAGTTCCAGGGCAATCAAATCACCTTTTACACAGGGCGTACCCGGCCTGGGCGACTGACGGAATACCCGGCCAAAGCCATTGGTTTTCGTTTTATATCCTGATTTTTCGAGCAGGTAAACAGCATCGCCGGCACCCATTCCAATCACATCGGGAAGTAATCCGGGAATATCGTTTACCCCGCTTACATAAACGGTCATGGTATCATAGGCAATGGCAACGCGTTCGGCCGTCATATTTTGCGATTGGGTTTTAAATCCAAGGTTCTGGGTGAAATGCATCACATCTTCTTTCAAACCCGGTTTCACCAGCGGAACTTCGTTGTAAGGAGGTATTGAGTCGGGTGCCGGCTCCAGATAAGACGCATAAACTTTATCGGCAATCCCCCTGAAAACCGGTCCGGCAACCGATCCTCCGTAGAATTTACCTTTCGGGCCAACAATAACTACAATAATGCTGAACTGCGGATTTTTAGCAGGGAAATATCCACAGAAAGAAGCCTGATATTTTTTTGCACCGCCAGTGGTATAACCTTTATCTTCGTTGGCAATTACAGCAGTTCCGGTTTTTCCGGCCAGTGTATAGTACGGATTCCGGAGATTCCTTCCGGTTCCCTGTTCAACCACTCCCGTCAGCAAAGCCTGTGCTTTATCCAATGTTTCTTTGGAACAAATAGAAGGATTGATAACTTCCGTTTTAAACTTCCGTACCGGAATTCCGTCTTCCCTTATTTCTTCAATAAATTTGGGTTTTACCATCACACCATTGTTGGCAACGGCATTGTAAAAAGTAAGTGTTTGTATCGGAGCCAGTTTTATTTCGTAACCGTGAGCAATCCAGGCCAGCGATGGTCCCCACCAAGTTTGGTCGGTCGGATATTTAATGTAGGGTTCAGCTTCGCCTTTGAATCCCAGCCCGAGTGGTTTGTTTAATCCCCAGGAATAAATCCGGTCAATAAACTGACTTTCGCGACCTTCAAAATGTTTGACGATCAACCGGGCAATACCAATATTCGAAGACAACTGGAAAATTTTATTTACGCTTATGAGGCCGTGCCCCCCGCGATCGTAATCGCTATCCTTCATCTTCTGGCCTTTGTATTCCCAAAGCCCGGCCCCCGTATCAAACAAGGCGGCTGTATCGCCGTAACCTTCTTCCATAGCAGCCATTACCGACATGAGCTTAAACGTTGAACCCGGCTCGCTGCATCCGGCATGACCAAATGCAAAATTGTACGTTTCACCATACGAGCCATCTTTTTTGCGGCCGATATTGGCTATAGCTTTAATGTTTCCGGTTTTCACTTCCATCACAATAGCAGTTCCCCATTCGGCCTGACTGATTTCCATCTGTTTCCCCAGCGCGGTCTGGGCGTAATCCTGAAGGTTAACATTGATGGTTGTAATTACATCTTTTCCTTCCTTAGGCTCTATCAGCGGCGTGTTGATCCAGCTTCCGGAGAGGTTACGTTTTAAAGCCATCCCGTTTAATCCGGCCAGATAATTTTCGCACAGGCCCTCAACGCCAGTGTAACCCACATTGCCATGTACTCCACCATAAACTCCTTTGTTGAGCACCCCAATGGTACGGCTGGCCAAATCGCCATGAGGCAGTATCCTTTTGTTTTCGGTAACTACAATTAATCCGGACCCGAAATGATTGCGGGTAATGTATTTCAGTTGCTTAAATTCCTGAAACTTATTGTGGTCGATTTGCCTGGGATTTAACAAGAACCAGCTTTTCTGTTTGGCATAGGCATCTTTAAGCTTTATCCGGAAGTCGGTTTCGGAAAAGCCAAAGAAGGCCGACATTTCCTGAATGAAAGCTTCCGATTCTTTTTCGAATACTTTTTTAATGCCGGGAGCCCGTAAATCTAACCTCAATTCGTAATACGGTACCGACGTAGAGAGGATACTTCCATCGTCGGCACAAATATTTCCGCGTTTGGCCCAGATTTCCTCGGTATTACTTTTTAAGTCTTTGGCCGTCTGTTTCCACTTTTCCGTTTCGGTATTCTGAATAATGAGAATCCGGCTTATTATAACAAGTCCGAATAGGGCTATCGCAAAATACACGAAGCCGAATCGTAAAGTTATAGCTCTCCTGATTTCCATTATTTAGTCTCCAGTTTTTTTACTTTAATCCTTTTTGCCGGTTCAATCGGCTCAATCAATTCTATTTTGCGTTCAATCACCCTTTTAGCCACTTCCGATGGACGATTGATATACATGAGTTCGGTTTCGTGAATAACCGATTCTGCCTTATATTCTTTCAGCGAGTCTCTCACCATTTCCATTTTCCGGATGGTTTTTTCGGTCCAATACCGGTTGGTAATTAGCCCAATACCCAAAAAAGCCAAAAAAAAGACGAAAAAGG
>JAIBEY010000061.1 GCA_019459525.1 Prolixibacteraceae bacterium | reverse complement strand
TTTCCAACTGGCGAACCCTGTCGTTTGGACTAAAAGCGGGTGTTTTTTTCTACGTGGGTGGATTGTGATCTTTGTAAACAAATGATCCTGACGACCCGGTTTTTGCTCAGGACATCAATCGGAATTTCCTGCCAAACCTGGGTGTTGGTGCATTCTATTATACCGACAAGTATTATTTCGGACTATCAGTTCCCAAATTAATTGAGAATGATATTAATAAAAATGGAGTTTCCACCCAGAATATCAGCAAGGAACGGATGCACGTTTTTTTTATGACAGGTTATGTCTTTGATGTAAATAGAATTGTTAAATTTAAGCCATCCATTCTAACCAAATATGTAAGAAATACGCCGGTCTCGTTTGATATGAACGGTACATTTCTGTTTTACGACAGGCTTTGGTTAGGAGCGATGTACCGGCTTGGCGATTCATTTGGGGGACTGTTTAAACTTCAGGTTACCAATCAGATTAAAATCGGTTACTCATACGATCTTCCGATTAACAGGCTGGGAGCATACAACAACGGAACACACGAAATCATGATCAGTTACGAAGTGAACCGTAACCGCGGAAGATTGAGATCGCCAAGGTATTTCTAACAAAAAGAAAATTTTATTGATGGTAAGAATTTTATACATATTTCTGTTTGCACTAGTCTTGAATTTCCTGTACCCGGTTCAAGGTTATTGCCAGAAGCTTACCACTAAACTTGCTGATAAAAGTTTCGAAGAATTTGCATATATCGAGGCTATTGGATTGTATGAATTTGCTTACCAAAAAGATACTACCGACAATTATGTGGTAAAACGTCTGGCTGAGGCAAACCGCAACATTGGAAATACAGAAGAAGTAGAACGTTGGCTAAAAAAGCTCATCGACCGGAAAGCTGAAGTCCCGGAAGATCTTTTCAATTATTCGCAAGCATTAAAAAGTAACGGAAAGTATCTGATTGCCGAACAATGGCTGAAAGAGTATTCCGAATTACGCCCCGAGGACGGACGCGTGAACATTCAGGTTTCCCTTCTGGAATACATTCAATTCCTGATGCGCGACTCCATGAATTACGAAATCATGAATACCGCAATCAATACCCGCGGATCTGACCTTGGACCGGCATTTTATAACGACAAGCTCATTTTCTCTTCCACATCAATCGATACGAAAGCCGGACCAACTTACAACTGGAACGAATTACCTTACCTGGATTTATACTCGGCCTCAATTGGAGTTTACGGCGACTTAAACTCAGTAGAACCTTTTGCGCCAAAGCTAAAAACCCCATACCACGACGGCCCCGTATCGTTTGACCAAAAGAAAAACATCATCTACTTTACCCGAAACAATATCTTAAAAGGTAAAACCTCCAAGAGCAAAGAAGGTGTGGTTAACCTCAAAATTTTTCAGGGTGAACTTATCGACAAAGAATGGAAGCTGACAGGCGGCTTCAGGTATAACAGCGACGAATATTCGGTCGGGCATCCATCTGTCGATAAAAATGGCGACGTTTTGTATTTTGCTTCTGACATGCCTGGTGGTTACGGAAAATCGGACATCTATTTCAGCGTTTTTTCAGGTGGACAATGGAGCAAACCATTCAACCTGGGGCCCAAAATTAATACCGAAGGCAACGAATTTTTCCCATTCATTAGCCCCGACGGGGTACTTTATTTTGCCAGCAACGGACATGGAGGACTCGGAGGATTGGATGTCTATTTTTCAGTTCCGGAACGCGGCGTTTTTAACAGTATCGAAAACATGGGCTTCCCGATCAATTCAGCCCGCGACGATTTTGGGTTATCGCTCGACTCAACCGGCATGAAAGGTTATTTCACCTCCAATCGGCCCAGGGGCAGGGGCGACGATGATATTTATTTCCTGAAAATTAAACATGTTCCGGTTATAATCAGAGGGGTGGTTAAAGATCGTGATACCAAAGAAATACTCGAATCGGCCGTGGTATCCATTATCGACGAAAACGGGAAAACGGTACTTTCGAGTATCACAGGAACCGACGGGCAGTTTGAATTTGAAGTAAACAAAGGGCAGCAATATGTCATTAATGTAACCCGGGAATCCTATTTTGAAAACGAAAATATAGTGGCAACGGCAGCACTCCGTCCGAACGATGAGATTTTTTCTGAACTGTTTCTGGAACAAAAAGTGGAAGAAGCAACGGATAATTATCCAGCTCCCAAAAGCTTGGAAATGGAGGATGGAGTTGCCTTGCAGGTTATCGAACTGGAATACATCAATTACAACCTCGATAAATCCGATATCCGACCCGATGCAGCGGCTACGCTCGATAAGTTAATTCTCCTGATGAAAGAATTTCCGGACCTCGAAATCAGGGTTGAATCGCATACCGATGCCAGGGGAAGCGATGAATACAACATGGTTCTATCGAAAAAACGCGCCAAAGCGGCATTCGATTACCTGGTTTCGAAAGGGATTGACCCCATGCGCATGCTTTACCAGGGTTATGGCGAAACCCGTTTGCTAAATAACTGTGCCAATGGTGTTGACTGCACCGACGAACAACACGAAGTTAACCGCCGTTCGATTGTGAAAGTAGTCAGAAAAGGGGAATACAAAGAAAAACGAGGTTCAAATAGTATTTTCTATTTCTAGCAGCAATACCTTTCAACTCACATCCAGATCTTCCTGTTTGCTTTTCCTGAATAATTTTATTGGCAACCAATCATTTCGTCTGCTGATGCTCTTTCCTGAAATCCATCGGACTTTTGCCCGTTTTATCCTTGAAAATTCGGGAGAAATAAAAATACGATTCAAACCCCAAATCAATGGCAATCTCTTTAAAACTCTGGTCGGTTGAAATCAGCAAATCTTTGGCTTTTTGTATCCGGAGCGAAAGGTGGTATTGCGTGGGTGAAATGCCCGTATATTTCCGGAACATCTGCCTGAAATACGAATAACCCACATTCAACTCACCGGCCAGTTGCTCGATGTTTACATTGGTATTTAGGTTTTCCCTGAAATGAAGACAAGCTTTCCGGATTATCCGTTCGATTGTTTTTCCGGCAAATTCCTGATTACGAACCACTGACAGTATCTTACTCAACATCAGAATGGTACTTGATGCGGCTACCTGTTGATGGCCGGTTTTTTCGTCTTTTACCTGCTGAATAATTTCGAAGAACAATTTGAGCAGGCTTTCCTGGAAACCCACATACAAAACCGGCTTCCCCGCCTGAAAAAAACCTTCGTGAAACAGGTGAGGACAAAAAGCGCCGTTAAACCCAATGTAATGTTCATTCCATCCGGTGTTCGGATCGGGTTTGTAACGGTGCCACATGCCGGGGCGCAGAATAAGCATCGAACCGGGAACCACCTGAAACTGGTCGGTTGCGGTTTCAAAAACACCTGAACCTTCGGTAATGTAATTGATCTGGTATTCCTGAAGGACACGTCCTTTCTCCCAGGTAAAAAAATAACCGCTGGGATGCACCCGGGGAGGATAAATTAACGACGGCGGAATTTGAGCATACCCAGCCACCGTGAGGCATAGTCCCCATTCTTTATCCAGCGGTCCGGCATTGATGTATTTGACAAACGATTCGTTCGGCATTGGCTTTTATTTACGGAATTATCGGATATATGGTTGATTTGAATAGCAACGGCATTCATGCCGTTGAAAGATGAATAATCCGTATTTCGGCTTTAGCCTAAACATTCAATTATTTCGGCTAAAGCCGGGATTGGTCTGTTTCTCATTTTCCCCAGACCTAAAGGTCGGGGCTATTCATAACCTATAAACCGATAATTCCGTTTATTTATATATAGTTTGCACCAAGTTTTCAACTCAAATCAGTATAGCGAATAGTTGTCGTTTATTGTTGCCAGCAGATTAAATTACAACCAACGACGTAAAACGAATGACCACCAATGACCTTTTGCGACTTCATCCTTCTACAGTAAACTTTCGGCAGTGTCATTTTATGCAAATCAAGAATCATTTCGCACATTGATTAGCTATAATTACAAAGTATCTTTACATTTACAAAACTAACTATTAAAGTCATAAAAGATAAATCTTAACTAAACAAAACTATGAATGCACTATTAGGGATTATTTTTCACACCATCGGCGGCGGCGCTTCGGGCAGTTGGTACATGCCATACAATTGGGTAAAGAAATGGCGCTGGGAAGTTTATTGGATTTCCGGTGGAATTTTCTCGTGGCTGATCATGCCCATGCTTGCCGTAATGTTGACCATTCCCGATTGGCAAGGAATTTTACAAACCACTCAGGGACGCATTATCCTCAATACCTATATTATGGGTTTGCTGTGGGGAGTTGGTGGTTTGACTTACGGACTGGCTATCCGCTACCTGGGTATGTCGCTCGGAAACTCGGTATTGTTAGGAATTACATCTGTCGTTGGTTCGCTGGGCTTGCCTATTCTGCGCAATGTCCCCGGTATTGCCGAAATAATCCCTGAAGGATTATCGCTCACCGATTTGTTTAGCAGTACAGGCGGGCAGATTGTTTTGCTCGGTATCGCAATTTTGTTGGTCGGAATTATCTTTAGCGGACGCGCCGGAATTAGAAAAGATCAGGACCTGGGCAAAAACAAAGAGGGTGTTAACAGCGAATTCAAGCTGTCAAAAGGATTACTGATTGCCATTGTCTCGGGTGTTTTAAGCGCATTTTTCAGTTTTGGGATCGATGCAGGGAAAGAAATGGCTGTCGTTGCCAGATCGTTGGCAGTAGAACAGGGCTATTCATTTGTAACAGAGGCTGAAGGCGGGTTCAAATACCTCTTCGAAAACAACATTATCTTTTTTGTAATTCTCTGGGGTGGACTAACCACCAACCTGATCTGGACCACCGCCCTGATTTTCAAGAATAAAACCGGTGGCGACTTTGTTGACAAAAAAACACCGCTGCTGAGCAACTACCTTTTCTGTGCACTGGCCGGAACCACTTGGTTTTTGCAATTCTTTTTCTACGGTATGGGCGAAACCAAAATTGGCAATGGCGCCAGTTCCTGGACACTTCACATGGCCACCATCATCCTAACCGCCAATCTTTGGGGTTTCTATCGCAAGGAATGGAAAGGCGTATCAAAAAAGACCCACAACATGATTCTTATAGGTATTGGTGCCATTCTGTTGTCGGTAATAATTATTGGAGTCGCCAAATGGCTGTATCCTGAATTAAATGCGCTCGGATAATGGAACGTCTCGCTTTTAAAATGCACCTCAACGAAGGTCAGAAACAAGAATACAAAAAACGGCACAACGAATTGTGGCCCGAATTGCACCAACTTCTTAAAAATGCGGGAGTGAGCGAATACTCCATTTTCCTCGACGAAGAAACCAGTACGCTGTTTGCTTTTCAGAAAGTGAGCGGCGAAGGCGGCTCGCAAGATCTGGGACAAACCGAAATCGTTCAGAAATGGTGGGCGTTTATGTCCGACATCATGAAATGTAATCCGGATAATTCTCCGGTTACCATACCGCTCGAAGAGGTATTTTATATGGAATAAATTACAACACCTAAAACTAACTAATATGAAACAGACGGCATTTTTGACGAAACTTCTCGTTTTTTTGTTGCTAATCAGTGGCTCCAGCGCATTTGCTGCCGCGAAAACAGAAGTAAAAGAATTGGTTTGCGAATATCAGGTCAACCCGATGGGTATTGACGTTCATAAACCGCGTCTAAGCTGGCAAATGGCATCTGCTGAAGCCAATATTCTCCAGACCGCTTACGAAATCAAAGTAACCGACCAATCTGCAAAAGGCAAACAAATCTGGACTTCCGGAAAAGTGAACTCCGACAAATCGGTAAACGTGGCTTACGATGGCCCGGCATTAAAATCGATGCAACGGGTTTACTGGCAGGTTCGCGTTTGGGATAACCAAAATAAAGTTACCGTCTGGAGTGCCCCTGCCTGGTGGGAAATGGGAATTCTGGAACCCGAAACCTGGAAAGCTTCCTGGATTACCCTCGGCTCCGAAAAAGAATTTGTTGGTTCAAAGCCTTCCCAATATTTCCGCAAAGATTTCACCAATGCCAAAAAGGTTCAATCGGCTCGTGTATATGTCACTTCCTTGGGTTTATACCAATTGTTTCTGAATGGGAAAAAAGTAAGCACCGATTTATTCACTCCGGGTTGGACCAGTTACAAAAACCGTGTCCAGTATCAAACCTACGATGTGACTTCGATGATTCAACAGAAAAACTCGATTGGCGCAATGGTGGGCGATGGCTGGTATCGTGGAAATATTGGCTGGGGTAACCAAAACGGATATTACGGCAGTAAAGTTGCTTTACTGGCTCAGCTTCAGCTTACTTATACCGATGGAACTACCGAAACGATTGGAACCGATAACTCCTGGAAAGCAGCAAATGGCCCGATCCTGAGTTCAGACATTTACAACGGTGAAACCTACGACGCCCGTCTGGAAATGCCAGGTTGGTCAACCTCCGGATTCGACGACAGCAAGTGGGAAAAAGCCACGGTTGCCGATCATTCCAAAAAAATACTGGTAGCTCCGCAGGGGGCTGTGGTTAAAGCCATCGAAGAAATTAAACCTATCAAGTTGATTACTACACCCAAAGGCGAAATTGTTTTCGATATGGGCCAGAATATGGTAGGTTGGATACGATTAAAAGTTCAGGGTAAAAAAGGCGATCAGGTAACACTAAAATTTGCTGAAGTGCTGACCAAAGAAGGTAATTTTTACACCGACAACCTGCGCAGCGCTAAATGTACCGATGTGTATATCCTGAAAGGCGAAGGCGAAGAAGTCTTCGAACCGCATTTTACCTTTCACGGGTTCCGGTTTGTACAAATCGAAGGTCCTTCTGTGCAGCCAACACTCAATCAAATCACCGGCGTAGTTATTCATTCCGACATGAAACCAACCGGATCGTTCGCCTGCTCCGACCCCATGATCAATCAGCTTCAGCACAACATCCAATGGGGACAAAAAGGTAATTTTCTGGATGTCCCAACCGATTGCCCTCAGCGCGATGAGCGTTTGGGCTGGACCGGCGACGCGCAGGTTTTCAGCATGACCGCGGCTTTCAATTTTGATGTGGCCCCATTCTACACCAAGTGGATGCGTGATGTGGCTGCCGATCAGTTGCCAAACGGCCGGGTGCCCCATGTGATTCCCGATGTGCTGAAAGGTGACGGCGGATCTACCGCCTGGGCCGATGCTTCAATTATTGTTCCCTGGACAACTTACCTTGTTTATGGCGACCAACGCATTCTGGAAGTTCAGTATCCGAGCATGAAAGCCTGGATTGACTACATGAAAAACCGGGCTGGTGATGATTTGCTGTGGACTTCCGATTCTCATTTTGGCGATTGGCTGGCTTTTGCCACAACCCGTTCCGACTATCCGGGCGCAACCACCGAAAAAGATCTGATTGCAACCGCTTATTACGCCTATTCTTCCGGATTATTGGGAAAAATTGCGGGTATTATCGGAAATGCTGCTGATGCAAAAAAATATACTGAACTCTCAGAAAATATTAAGAAAGCCTTTGTAAAAGAATTTGTGACTCCTGCCGGACGCTTGGTTTCGCATACACAAACGGCATATTCGCTGGCCTTGGCATTCGATCTGCTTCCTGCGGATTTAGTTCCGAAAGCAGCAGCATTCCTTGCCGAAGACGTAAAAAAGATGGGACACCTCACCACTGGTTTTGTGGGCACTCCCCTACTCTGCAAAACGTTGTCGGCACACGGATACGATGACCTGGCGTTTATGCTCCTGAACCGCAAGCAGTATCCTTCGTGGTTATACCCGGTAACCCAGGGCGCAACCACCATCTGGGAACGCTGGGACGGACAAAAACCCGATGGATCGTTTCAGGATGTGGGCATGAACAGTTTTAACCACTATGCTTACGGGGCAATTGGCGAATGGCTGTACCGCCACGTGGCAGGTCTGGATATGGATGCCGAAATGCCCGGGTACAAACATATTCTACTGGCTCCGCACCCCGGAGGTAGTTTAACCCACGCCAATGCCGAATTTAAATCGCTCTACGGAAAAATAAAATCGGGATGGAAACTGGAAGGAAACGACTTCGTTTACGAAGTAACCGTTCCGGCCAATACCACCGCAACAATTACTTTGCCAGCTGCCAATGCCGATCAGGTTTTGGTGAATGCGCAACCCCTTCAGGCTTCCATGAAAGAAAACCTGAAACATTCCGACAAAGGAATTTCATTAAATGTGGGTTCAGGAAGTTATACCTTCAGGTATCCGATGAAATAACGTTTTTTTACAATAGACTTAAAGCTAAGGATAAGACGCAACAAATCATTAGAGAGATATTCTTTGCCGTTTCGCTTTAGCGAACGGACATGGGATAGCCAAAAGTTCGAAAACAAGGCGCATCAGCAACTGCTGTTTGAAACACAAATGCTCTATGCGCCGCATGTAAAGTCCCATCCGAAAGTTTGAAGTTGAAATTTAAAATAGAAGCTTATTAATTGTTACCCTGAAAGGGTTAAATATCAATAGCCCCGGGTAAAGCGAAGCGGCACCCGGGGTCAGATGAAGGTCTGAAAACAAGGCGCATCAGCAACTGCTGTTTGAAATACAAATGCTGTATGCGCCACAACGAGAATGACGAAAAGATTGATTTAAAATAGATTAAGATGAACAAGGAAAGAATTGAAAAAGCCTATCAACTGGCGAAAGAAGAATACGCCGAACTGGGCGTAAACACCGATATGGTGCTGCAAAAAATGAACGATATGGTTATTTCGTTGCATTGCTGGCAAACCGACGACGTGGGTGGGTTCGAAACTCCGGATGCCACACTTTCCGGAGGCGGAATTCAGGCAACCGGAAACTATCCGGGCAAAGCTACATCGATTGCAGAAATGCGCGCCGACCTCGAAAAAGTGCTTTCACTGCTTCCGGGCAAACAGCGGCTGAACCTTCATGCCATTTACGGCGATTTCAAAGGCGAATTCGTTGACCGTGACCAGATAGAAGTGAAACATTTTCAAAGCTGGATCGACTGGTGTAAAGCGCAGGGAATCGGGATGGATTTCAATGCCTCCTGCTTTTCGCACCCGAAGGCTGCCGACGGATTTACCCTTTCGAGCAAAAACGAAGAAAACCGTAAATTCTGGGTAGAACACGTAAAACGCTGTCGCGCCATTTCGGCCGAAGCTGGCAAACAGCTCGGAACACCTTGCGTGCACAATACCTGGATTCCTGATGGATCGAAAGATACGCCGATTGATCGCGCCGGATACCGCGCCTTGCTGAAAAAGTCGCTCGACGAAGCGATGGCTGTGGATTACCCGAAAACGCAGATGAAAGATGCCGTTGAAAGTAAATTATTCGGCATTGGCGCCGAATCGATGACTGTTGGTTCGCACGATTTTTACCTCGGATATGCCATTAAAAACAACAAGTTAATCTGCCTGGACAACGGACATTTTCACCCGACCGAACAGGTAGGCGATAAAATTTCGGCCTGTCTGCAATTTATCGACGAACTGTTGTTGCACGTTACCCGTCCGGTGCGCTGGGACTCCGACCACGTGGTTACCCTGAATGACGATTTGCAGTTAATCGCCTCCGAAATTATCCGTAACAATTACCTCAGCCGCGTTAACATTGGGCTCGATTTCTTCGACGCTTCCATTAACCGGATTGGCGCTTATGTGGTGGGTACACGTGCTGCCCAAAAAGCTTTCCTTATTGCGCTACTCGAACCAACCCAAACCATGGTTGAAATGGAAGAAGCCGGCCAGAATTTCGAACGTTTGGCTATGCTCGAAGAATTGAAAACCAAACCTTTCAGCGCTGTTTGGGATTATTATTGCTTACAGGCCGGCGTAGCTGTTGGAACCGATTACATTGCAGAAATTCAGCAATACGAAAAAGACGTTTTAAGTAAACGATAACGAGTCTTGTTTGTGGGAATTAGAAGGCTGTTGCAGGATCATTCCGGTAGCAGCCTTTCTTGTTTTTGGGTGAATGAGACAGCAATCATTTTTGGAATTAATCGCTGTTTGGAATTTTTATCGATGAGCTATAGGGAATGTTCAAAGGCAGATTGTTGAGTGGAAAGATACCCACCGTAATTTTCTTTCAGTTTTCTCATCAAAAGCCGTACTCCTTGTTGTGTATCTTGATTAAAAGAATTGGTGAAAATTATATACGCTTTTCCTTTAATTCTGTCAATATGCACAATCGTAAAATATGTAAATGCTCCAGTTCCTGAATGAGTTGAAAGTTCTTTGTTGTTTTCATAAATATTATACCACCCCAGGGAATAATTTTCAATTCCCTTATGAATGAATTGATAGGTATCAGCTTTTAAATAGTTATTCTCACCACTAAGACCTTGTAAATTCAATTGAATGAATTTGACGTAGTCTTTCAGTTTAATGTTTAAGTCACCAGCCGGTTCAGTATAGTCCAAATGATAATCGACTGTTGATGGAACGGGAATGAGTTTGCCATTTTCCGAATTATGTCCCCAGGTATCTTTTGTTTTTTGATTTTCGGGCCAGGATAATTTTACATTTAACTTTAAATCTTTATTGAATACTTTCTCAACTAACTGCTCCCAACTTTTGCCTGTTACTTTCTCTACCATTAAGGTGGCCAACGTATAGCCTGCATTTGAATAAATAAAAGGATTTTGTTCATCAGGAAATACAGGTTCCAAGGTTAAAGCAAACCTCCCGAATTGTTCTCTTTTTTCCGGGTTTGTGCCTTTGAAATCGGGAATTTCAGGGTCGCCCTCACCCTGAAATGGCCATATTCCTGCTTTGTGTGAAAGTAAATCCTGTAGCGAAATATTTGTATATCCAGGGTTGCTTTTCTCTTTCCATTCCGGAAATAAATCAAAGAACCTGGTTGTCCATTTCAACTTTCCTTTTTCCACATATTTAGCAATAATAAACGCCGTCATTGCTTTTGTATTAGAGCCAATGTGAAATCTATCATTTAAAGTTGCCGAATCGCTCAGTGCAACGGAATGTAACCCAAGTGCCTGAATTTCCATTATTGAATCATCTGATACAACCGCATAACTTAACTCTGGAATTTTATATGCTTTCCGAATTGAGTCAGCAAATTGAATGGAATTTTGGCCAAAGCTTATTGTCGTAATTGTTAAAAATAAAACTATTATTAATTTATTCATTTTTCGGGATTTTATATTACAGCAACCAACTACTAAAAACAAAGCCGATTATAATAATAAAATAGAAATTTTAATTCTTTATTTGGTCTTTTCATAACGCTTTTTATTGAAAAGAATAAACCATTGCTCCTGTTCCAGATACAAAATTCTGTGTTTTTTTGACTGAATTGTCGACCAGAATTTCCAAAGTTACATTAGAACTTGCATTAGTAGTGCTATATCCAAACGAAGCATCATCATTTTTGTTTACCGTTCGGGTAATGGTTTTGGAATACGGCAAGTTTACGTTGGTAACCGTTGTCATACTTCCTGATTCATTTTTATATGAAATTGCCTGTGCTGTTGTAATATTGGAACTGCTCATTTTATAGGTAATCTGAACTTCCTTTGGATAGGTAGTGTTGTTTGGGCTGTCATCATCTTTACTACACGAAATAAATAAGATACTTAGAATAAAAAATAACGTCGAAAGTTTAAAAATTTTCTTTTTCATAATTGATTCATTTAATTGTTTGATTTGAATTTATCACGATTTTCCGGATATGTCTGTTAACTTAAATGGTAGTCAGCATTAGTGCGTAGTTGCTTATTGATTGTATTTTATGATTTACTTCACAATACTTCGGTGCACTATACCGCTTGGTTAAAGGATTGTTGCGAACAGGTAAATTTGCGATCAGGCAAATAATACAAACGTGAGTTTGATTTTTTGTATCATACCTGTTGTGTCAAAAATTAAATCCGACATTAAGTCCTGGTTCCGGAAAGACGAATTTAGACCATTTGTCATCCAACTGTTTAAAACCATCAGGCAATTGTGTGTGATAAGCACGATGTGTCATGCATATTGATGGTTGAATGAAAAATTTGTCTTTAAAGAGTTTGATGTGATAACCAACGCGGTATGAATTGAAAATTTGAAAACCATCGTCAATTTTCTTACCATTGTCATTCACAAAAACCTGATAGGCAGGCATTACTTCAAGTGCAGCATACAAATCTTTCCATACAAATCGTGTGTAAGACACTGTTACGCCATACTCACGAACATAGCCCGGAAATTTTTCTTCCAGCTTTTTGTATGCTTTGTTCAAAAATGGGTGAATGCCATTTGGCCAGGCATATTTCCATGTTTTTGGAGAGAATCTGATTACGTCTTTACCTGTAATCCGATAACCTATATCGAGTTGAACGAAATTGGGTGGGTTTTCTTTATCAAGATTGCCCAATAGAACAAATAACGAAGTGCCTACAAACCACTTTTTATAGGAGCTATGTTGCTTGTCATACTGTGCCTTCACCTGTAAATTGTTTGCCAACAACAAGATAAGTCCAATCCATAAAATTTTCTTTTGCATATCCATTTCAATTAATATTAAAACATACCGCAAAAGTAGATTGGTGAAATGCTATAACTCGTTCACTTAAGTGAACAAATAAGACTATCCCTTGTCTTTTTCACAAAATTCTTAATCTACTCCTTTATTGCGGTTTTATACTTAAATAACTTGCTTATTGATGCCCGGTTATTTTCTCGATGAGCATACTAAAAATTAAACCCAAAATCGAGCCCAGGCTGAATAAAGTAGTTAGGCCAACTTTTTTCTACTGCTTTAAATGATTCCGGAACATTTGTTCGTAAAGGCCAATAACTAATTCCAATAGCTGGTTCAAAAAAGAAGCGGTTTTTAAAAAACTTAAACTGGTAACCCAAATAGAAATCCAGGTATAACGTGTATCCATTTCCAATCTTCTTTTTATTCTCGTCCATATATTTTTCAAAGGCATTCAATGCTTGAATAGCTGTATAGGCTCCTTTCCACCAGAACCGTTGGAATCCTAAGGTAGGTGCAAGTATGCGGGCGTGTCCGGGATAGTTTTCTCCTGAAGCATCAAAAGATGACGACCCAAAAGGGATACCTATTGGCCAGGCATAAATGGATCTTTTAAATCTAAAGGAAACAACATCATTGGGGGTTATCCTATATCCAACATTTAATTGGACATACTCCGGGTTGTTTGTTTTATCAAAATTACCTAACAAATAGAGGGTACTTCCAACAAACCACTTTTTATAGGTGCTATCTTGCCTGGCATACTGTGCCTTCACCTGTAAACTGTTTGCCAACACAAAGACAAGTCCAATCCATAAAATTTTCTTTTGCATATCTTTTAATTGATGTTAAACGATACTGCAATGATAGATTGGCAAGTAGCTTAGATTCGTTCACTTAAGTTAACAAATAAGACTATCCTTTGTCTTTTTCAAGGATTCTTGCTTTTAGTCTGCTTAATGATTGTGGTTTGATACCTAAATAGCTCGCTAGCTGATGTTGTGGAACACGCTGAATAAGATCCGGTCTTTTTTGTAGTAAGTTCAGGTATCGTTGTTCAGGTGAAGAAGTTTTAAACTCGTCAAAGTCAACTTTATTTTTAGCCAAAAGTTCTGATGAAAACGTTCTGCACATTACGTCGAACTTAGGAAATTTAGTGTTTACTTCCTCTTCCATATCAGTATTTGAAATTAAAAGAATAGAGTCTTCAATACAACTTATATAATATTGAGAGGGAGTTTTACTTGTTACACAATGAGGTGTCAAGGCATCCATTTCTGTGTAAAAAGCTGTTGTTTTTTCATCTCCATCTAAAACATAATATGTCCGAATACAGCCTTTTAGTACAAAGTAGCTTTCTTTCGAATTTTGCCCTTCTTGAAGCAAAATAGTCCCCTTCTTTACAGAGCGAAAAATATCCAAAGAAATAATTGCGTTCTTTTCATCTTCCGAAAGAGAAATGTATTTTGAGATAAAGTCAAATAATAAATCTTCCATTGTATATTTTGTTGTTTCTGTTTTTGTCATAGCCTAAAACACGGCGGCCTTTTTAATGTTTCCGACGATACCCAAAGTATTTAATTTTGGTGACGACACAATGAGCGTAAAAAAAAGCCCTGAATCTAGCAATTCAGAGCTTTTGAATATGGTTTTCAGCAGAAAACTAATCGGGCAGATAACCACGAATAATTCCGCGTTTCGAGTCTTTAATAAACAGCAACACTTCGTCGCGTTCGGTAGAGGCTGGCATTTCTGCTTCAATAATTTCAGCAGCTTGCGAAATATTCAGGCCTTTCTGGTAAATGTACCGGTAAATTTCCTGTACCTCGCGAATTTTTTCGTTGGTAAAGTTCCGGCGGCGTAATCCAATAGAGTTGATACCCACATAAGAAAGCGGTTCGCGGCCAGCTTTAATATACGGGGGAACATCTTTACGAACAAGCGACCCGCCCGAAATCATCACGTGCGGACCAACATGCACAAACTGATGTACCGCCGACATGCCTCCAAGGATAGCAAAATCGTCGATCACCACTTCACCAGCCAACTGGGTGCTGTTTACCAGGATAACGTTGTTTCCAACCACACAATCGTGAGCAACGTGCACATAAGCCATCAGCAAACAGTTACTTCCCACTACGGTTTTCCCTTTTGCCGAGGTTCCACGGTTAATGGTTACATATTCGCGGATAGTTGTATTATCGCCGATTTCGACGGTAGAATATTCGCCTTTAAATTTCAAATCCTGAGGTTCGGCGCCAATAACGGCTCCCGGAAAAATCCGGCAATTTTTGCCAATCCGTACGCCCGGCATAATGGTAACACTCGATCCAATACGGGTTCCTTCACCGATAATTACATCCTTGTCAATCGACACGAATGGTTCAATAACCACATTATCAGCAACTTTTGCTTCTGGGTGAACGTAAGCTAATGGTTGTTTCATTTTCTATACAGTTTCTATTTTAATTTACTTTTACAATTTGAGCCATGTAGTCGCCTTCAGCAACAATCGAATCACCCACATAGCAAAGTCCGCGCATTTCGGCGATACCACGGCGGATGGGCGTGGTTAGTATCACTTTAAAAATAATCGTATCGCCCGGAACTACTTTTTTCCTGAATTTGACATTGTCAATTTTCATAAAGTAAGTCGAGAATTTCCCTTCCATACCGCGAAGCACAAAAATCCCCCCGGCCTGAGCCATTCCTTCAACCAGCAGTACACCGGGCATAACCGGTTCGCCGGGGAAATGCCCCTGAAAAAACGGTTCGTTGGCTGTTACATTTTTAACACCCACGATGTAATCTTTCTGAATATCGATCACTTTATCGACCAACAGAAACGGATAACGGTGAGGGAGCAATTCTTTTATTTTATTGACATCCATAATTACCGGGGCATTCGGGTTGTAAACCGGTGCCTTGTCTCTGGATTGTTCTTTATGAATGGCTTTACTTAACAGTTTGGCGAACTGCGTATTGGCGCCGTGTCCGGGTTTGGTTGCAATAATCCGTCCTTTAATCCGCTTTCCGGCCAAAGTCAAATCGCCAATCACATCAAGCAGTTTGTGGCGGGCACATTCGTTGTCGTATTGCAGGTCCAGGTTATTGAGTATGCCCTGCGATTTTACTTCTACCCGTTTGTGGTTGAATAAATCGGCAATCCGATCAAGTTCTTCCTGCGAAATCGGGCGATCGACAATTACAATGGCGCTATCCAGATCTCCTCCTTTTACAAGGTTGTTTTTCAGTAAAAAATCGAGTTCGTGGACAAAAACAAAGGTGCGGCAGTTGGCAATTTCGGTTTTAAAATCGGCAAGCGAATTTAATGTGGCATACTGGTTATTGAGTACCGAAGAATCATATGAAACCAATACATTGAGATTGTATTCGTTATCGGGAAGGGCAATGATTTCCGATCCGGTCTTTTCGTTTTTGTAAACTATTTTTTCGGTAATCACAAAATATTCGCGTTCGGCGTCCTGCTCTACAATTCCGGCTTCTTCAATCGCCTCGACGAAAAATCGTGAGCTGCCATCTAAAATCGGAACTTCTTCGTTGTCAATCTCAATCAGTACATTGTCGAGATCGAGTCCGGTTAAAGCGGCCAAACTGTGTTCAATGGTGCTTAAGCGGGCTCCGTCGTGTTCAATAACCGTTCCGCGCGAAGTATCCACAACATATTCGGCACTGGCATCTAAAATCGGCTGGTGCGCCAGATCGATTCGCTGAAATTTGAATCCGTGATTAACTGGTGCTGGTTTAAAAGTCATATTAACCAGACAGTTGGTGTGTAACCCTTTTCCGCTGATTGAAAACTCTTTAGCTAATGTTTTTTGTTTAACTGTCATTCCTGTTTCTATTATTCTTCAAGCTTTGTTTTAATCTTGGCCACTTGTTTTACCAAATCAAGTACCTGTTCGCGCAATTGCGGCAGGTTCCGGAAAACAACAGCAACTTTGGCGGCCTGGGCAATATCCATGGCCGGAGCCAGTAAAACGGTCTTATTTGATTTAATGCTGTTCGAAACACCCGACATGGCCCCAATGTTTACATGATCGCCAATAGTTATGTGTCCGGAAACGCCAACCTGACCACCAAAACGACAATTTTTGCCGATTTTTGTGGAGCCTGCAATTCCGGTAAGTGCTGCCATCACCGTATTTTCGCCAACTTCTACATTGTGGGCAATCTGCACCAGGTTGTCGAGTTTGGTTCCCCGGCGTATAATCGTCGATCCCATCGTAGCACAGTCGATCGTGGTGTTGGCTCCAATTTCAACCAGGTCTTCAATAATCACATTTCCAACCTGGGGTATTTTTTTGTAGGTTCCATCTTCAGTAGGGGCAAATCCAAATCCGTCGGCTCCGATTACAGCGCCTGCATGAAAGATACAGGCATTTCCAATTCGGGTATCCTCGTAAATTTTAACTCCGGCAAAAAGCGTACAGTCGTCACCAATGGTTACGTTATCGCCAATATAAACCTGCGGATAAATTTTTACATGTTTGCCAATCTTCACATTCTTACCAATATAGGCAAAAGCGCCCACATACATATCGGTTCCAATGGTGGCGGAGGGATCAATAAAAGAAGGATTTTCTATGCCGGTTTTGTTTCCTTTTGACTGCTGGTAGAGTTCGAGCAGCGAGGCAAATGCTTTATAGGCATCCGGAACACGAATTAAAGTAGCTTTTACTTCAGCCTCAAGTTCCAGGTCGAGGTTTACAATTACGATAGTGGCTTCGGTCTCGTAAAGGTATTTGTTGTATTTCTGATTAGCCAGAAAAGCTAATGTTCCGGGTTTTCCTTCTTCAATTTTGGCAATATCCGACACCGTTACATTGGCATCACCTTCAACCGTACCTCCCAGAAAATCAGCTATACTTTGAGCTTTGAATTCCATATTTCTTTTCTTAATGCGCGGCAAAAATAGACTTAAATTACTTAATGTCCAATTCTTTCGGATAACAGATGAAATATTTCCTCACGGTTTCGGAGAAAACCGAAAGATTTATATCCGATGCATCGGCAATATCACTTACTTTATTATTCTTAAACAGAACGTTAATTTTTTCGTTGGAAGCCTTGTTGTACGCGCTGTTCGAAATCGTATCGGCAATCAGGAAATAGCGCAGTTGCTCGTTGCAAACATTAAAATGGCTGCAAATTTTTTCCTTCAGCAAGCTAATTTTTTGCTCCGGAATTGGCTTCTTACTGATCTTAATTTTGTACAACCTGCGGTTAATGATGCACCGGGCCAGATACGACAAAACAATATCTGGATGATTCTGCCACTCTTTAATCGATGCAATAATATCATTATCATCCAGTTGAGTAAACAATTCCAGGGTATCGCGCCCATCAATAGGGCGGTTAAAAATAAAGTCATCCAACACAATCCCGTTTTGTAGGAAAGCTTTTAGCACCGGGGTAGCAAACAAATCGGTTCCGGCCAAAGCAAGCTCGCGTGCACGGGTGAGTACGTTAATCAGCAGGTATTCGGCCGACAATACGGTTTTGTGCAGATAAACCTGCCAATACATCAACCGCCTGGCAATCAGGAAATTTTCAACCGAATAAATCCCCTTGTATTCAACCACCAGTTCGTCATTCTTTACATTCAGCATTTTGATGATGCGCTCGGCGCTGATCACACCTTCTGATACGCCGGAGAAAAAACTGTCGCGGCTCAGGTAATCGAGCCGATCCATATCCAGTTGGCTGGAGACCAACTGGTGCAAAAAATGCCGGTGATACCGGTCGGTAAAAATCCGAATGGCCAATTCGAGTTTGCCACCAAACTGACGGTTTAGCTCTTCCATCAGCAACAAGGAAATCCGTTCGTGCGGAACATCAGGAACCAGCGTATATTCTAAAACATGTGAAAACGGCCCGTGTCCGATATCGTGAAGTAAAATGGCTACCGAAACGGCATCGGCTTCTTCGTCGCTGATTTCCTGACCTTTTAGTTTAAGGATAGCCAGCGCAGAGCGCATCAGATGGAGTGCCCCCAAAGCATGTTCAAAACGGGTGTGGTTGGCTCCCGGATACACCATACACGACAATCCAAGCTGTTTTATCCGGCGCAATCGCTGAAAATAGGGATGTTCAATTAAATCGAATACCAACTCGGAACGGATATTGATGAATCCAAAAACCGGGTCGTTAATTATTTTTTTCTTATTTGTTTTCAATAGGTTATCCGTTTGCTTGTAATAACAAACTGCACAAAAATAGGAAAGTTTTTGTTTCGAAAGCGTAATTTAGCCTCCCTATAATTTGATTTTAGAACGATAGTCAAAATCCTTAATTAATTGATTTTGACAATTTAATTAAAATTACTATTTTTGTCGCGACATTTGGGGAAACCAGAGGTAGGGGATTAAAAGTCCCCTATTTTATTAAAGAAATATGATCGACAAATTAAAAATAGCAGAACTTGTAAATGAAAAGCTTACCGAAGACCAGTTTTTGGTTGACGTAACCGTTTCGGCAAGCAATGTGATCCACGTTATGGTTGACAGCGATACCGGCATTTCAATTAATCAAATTGTTGAAATAAGCCGTTTTATTGAAGGCAACCTTGATCGTGAGGTGGAAGATTTTGAATTGTCTGTTTTTTCAGCCGGATTGAGTGAACCTTTTACCTTGGTTCGTCAGTATAAAAAAAATGCAGGCACCGAAGTTGAAGTTCTTTTAACCAACGGACAAAAGTTAAGCGGATTACTGCTTGCGGCTGCCGAAGATGCCATTGAACTTGAAGTAACGACAAAAGAAAAAACAGAAGGTTCAAAAAAGAAAGAACTCGTTACGCGGGTTCACCATATTGCCTATTCAGAAATAAAGGAAACAAAGAAAATATTAAAATTTTAAAAACGGGACGAGATGGATACTCTTAATCTTATCGACACCTTTGCCGAATTTAAGGAACTCAAAAGCATCGACCGCGCCACAATGATGAGCGTTTTGGAAGATGTATTTAAAAACGTCCTTCAAAAGACCTACGGCACAGATGAAAACTTCGATGTGATCATTAACATCGATAAAGGTGACTTTGAGATTTGGCGCAACAGGACAGTCGTAGAGGATGAGGATTTTGAAGATCCAAACACCCAGATTACCCTGAAAGAAGCCAAAAAAATTGACGCTGATTATGAAATTGGAGAAGAAGTAACTGACGAAGTAAAACTGGCACAGTTCGGCCGCCGGGCTATTCTCAATTTGCGTCAAAATCTTGCCAGTCGCATTATGGAGCTTGAAAAAGACCATATTTATACCAAATACATGACTAAAATTGGCGACATCGTTGCCGGTGAAGTTTATCAGGTTTGGAAAAAGGAAATACTGATTTTGGACGACGAAGGAAACGAACTGATACTCCCCAGAACCGAGCAAATCCCTTCTGATTATTTCAGGAAAGGAGACAATTTGCGCGCTGTGGTTTTTAAAGTTGAATTGCGCAACAACAATCCGCTGATCATTCTTTCGCGTACATCACCTGTTTTCCTCGAACGTTTATTCGAACTGGAAGTTCCTGAAATTTTTGATGGTTTGATTACCATTAAGAAAATTGTAAGGGTACCGGGCGAAAGGGCCAAAGTAGCTGTTGAATCGTACGACGAACGAATTGACCCTGTTGGAGCCTGTGTAGGAATGAAAGGATCACGTATTCACGGCATCGTTCGTGAATTGCGTAACGAGAATATCGATGTGATTAACTATTCGGGAAATATGCAACTGTTTATTCAGCGTGCATTAAATCCGGCCAAAGTATCTTCAATCAAATTGCACGAAGACACCAAACGTGCCGATGTTTATCTGAAACCCGATGAGGTTTCGATGGCCATTGGTAAAGGTGGCTTGAACATCAGACTGGCCAGCCAGCTTACCGGCTACGAAATTGATGTTTACCGCGAGGTCGCTCAGGATGATGAAGATGTGAATCTGGAAGAATTTGCCGACGAAATTGAAAGCTGGGTAATTGATCAACTAAGGTCAATTGGTTGCGATACGGCTAAAAACGTATTAAGCCTCACCCGGTCAGAACTGATCAAAAGAACCGACCTCGAAGAGGAAACTATCGACGAAGTTCTGCGAATACTGAGGAATGAATTTGAGTAAATCGTAAAGTTTATTCAAATTATTGCATTAAAATTAGGGCATTTGAGATTTTGAATGTAAGATTGCATCATCGTTAATTCCTTAAAAATATTTTTGAGGTTTATTTAACTGAGTGGGTTTATGGTTATAGGCAGTATAAAACGACTAAGCAAAGTAGCGCGGGATTTTAATGTTGGTATTTCAACCATCGTTGATTTTCTGCACAAAAAAGGATTTGATATTGATACAAATCCAAACAACAAGATTACAGACGACGCATTCCATCTTCTTGAGAAAGAATATAAAGGTGATGTCAGCCTGAAAAAAGAATCAGAACTAATCAATCTGAAAAGTCATCGTGGTGCAAAAGAATCCATCTCTTTGGAAGATGTAAAAGATTCAGGGCACAAACATGTGAGTGATGACTATGTTGATGATGAGGTGATTATTAAAGGACACACCTCCAAAAAACCGGAACAAGCTCCGCATGTTGAGCCTAAACCCGTCAGGCACGAACATAAGGAAGAATTAATCACCACCAACCGGCACGAAATTGAGGCTCCCAAAGTTGTTGGAAAGATTGATCTGACCAATTATGGTTCGGCAAAGAAAAAAGAAGAGCCTTCAGTTCCTGAAGAAAAGCCTAAAACCGTTCACCACCACCAGAAACCTGCCGAGGTAGCCAAACCAGTTGAGCAAAAACCCACCGTAGTTGAAGAAGTTAAAGAACATAAGGAAGAGCCTAAGGTAGAAAAACCAATCGTTCAGCCTAAACCTGAAGTTATTGCAGAGACTACTCCTGTTGCTTCGGAAGATGATCGATTCAGCTCCGACGTTTTGACCACGAATGTCCCCAAAGTGGAAGAAGTTAAAGTGGTTGGCCGGATTGATCTCGATTTGCTGAATCAAAAAACCAGACCAGCAAAGAAAAGTAAAAAGCAGAAAGAAGAAGAGCGCAAAGACCGCGAAAAAGTTCGCCGCGATGCCTTACCTTCTGCCGAAAATGAAGTAGTGAAGGAAGGCGAAACAGAACCGCAGCAAAGAACCGGTCCAACAGTTATCAAGGCAAGGGTTGAAAAACTTTCAGGACCTACTGTTGTTGGCAAGATTGAACTTCCATCGGATAAACGACCAGCTCCTGCCGGAGGCGAATCTGCTCAGCAGGCAGCTAACCGCAAGAAAAAAAGAAAGCGAATTTCAAAAGATATCCCGGGAAATAATCAGCAACGTGTCAATGTAGCTGAAAAACCTGCAGTTCCACCAGGAGAAAGAAGAAAACTGGTAGTCACCAAAAATCCAGGAGGCGCCGCACGGCCAGCAGGAGGCGGAGACAAATCAATGCTGAAAAAACGTCCGCTTCTGAAAAAAGAAGTAAGCGAAGAAGATGTTCAGAAGCAAATTAAAGATACGCTCGCACGCTTAACCACCAAAGGAACAAAATCCAAAGGTTCAAAATACCGGAAAGATAAACGGCAAATGGTTAGCGATAAAATGGCAGCTCAGGCCGAACGCGACAGCGAAAACCAAAACATACTGAAAGTTACCGAGTTCGTTTCGGTTAACGAACTGGCAACCATGATGGATACTTCAGTAACCAGTGTTATCTCAACTTGTATGAGCCTGGGTCTGTTTGTTTCCATCAACCAGCGGCTCGATGCAGAAACAATGGCCATTGTTGCCGATGAATTCGGATATAAAGTAGAATTTGTAAGTGCCGAAATTCAGGTTGCCATTGAAGACGAGCCGGATACCGCAGAACAACTCTTGCCAAGAGCACCAATTGTTACGGTGATGGGACACGTTGACCACGGTAAAACTTCGTTGCTCGACCACATCAGAAGTACCAATGTAATTGCTGGTGAAGCCGGTGGTATTACCCAGCATATTGGGGCTTACCATGTGAAACTGAAAAACGGAAAAGAAATAACATTCCTGGATACTCCGGGTCACGAGGCATTTACAGCAATGCGTGCCCGTGGAGCTCAGGTAACCGATATTGCCATTATTATTGTTGCAGCCGATGATAACATCATGCCTCAAACGGTTGAAGCAATCAACCATGCTCAGGCAGCAAGTGTTCCTATCATCTTTGCCATTAATAAAATTGACAAACCAGGTGCAAATCCTGAAAAGATAAAAGAAAAATTGGCCGCCATGAACTTCCTCGTTGAAGATTGGGGTGGAAAATACCAGAGTCAGGACATATCTGCAAAAAGCGGATTAAACGTTGACTTATTGTGCGAAAAAATATTGCTCGAAGCCGAAATGCTCGAATTGAAAGGTAACCCGGATAAACGTGCTACCGGAACTGTTATTGAGTCAACGTTGGATAAAGGCCGCGGTTATGTGGCTACCGTATTGGTACAAAACGGATCGTTAAGAGTTGGCGATGTTCTTTTAGCTGGTCAATATTACGGTCACGTAAAGGCCATGTTTAACGAGCGTAACCAACGCGTAACTGTTGCAGCTCCTGCAGAACCTGTTATTATCCTTGGATTGGACGGAGCGCCTCAGGCTGGTGATAAGTTTAACGTCATGGAAAATGAACGCGATGCCAGAAGCATTGCCAACAAACGCGAGCAACTTGCCCGCGAACAAGGATTGCGTACTCAGAAACATATTACGCTGGATGAAATTGGTCGTCGTATTGCGATTGGTAACTTCCAGGAATTGAACCTGATTGTGAAGGGTGACGTGGATGGATCAATCGAAGCGCTTTCCGATTCATTGATCAAGTTATCTACCCCTGAAATTCAGGTTAATGTGATCCATAAAGCAGTTGGTGCAATTTCCGAATCGGATATTATGCTGGCAACAGCCTCCAACGCCATTATCGTTGGATTCCAGGTGCGCCCATCGGTCAATGCCCGTAAGATCGCTGAAAAAGAACAAATCGACATCCGTTTGTATTCGATCATCTACGATGCCATTAACGAAATAAAAGCTGCAATGGAAGGTATGCTTTCTCCCGAAATTAAGGAAGAAATTACCGGAACGGCTGAAGTTATGGAAGCATTCGAAATTACAAAGGTTGGAACCATCGCCGGATGTATTGTTCGCGATGGAAAGATTATCCGGAAAGACAAAGTCCGCGTTATCCGTGATGGAATCGTTATCTACACCGGAACACTCGGATCGCTGAAACGTTTCAAGGATGATGTAAAAGAAGTTTTGAAAGGCTATGAATGCGGTTTGAATATCGACAACTACAACAACGTTAAAGAAGGTGACTTTATTGAAGCGTTCACATTAACGGAGGTTGCCAAAACACTTTAGTCAACAATCATTATTTTCTCATAACTCAAAAAAACCTGCTTGAATCAAGCAGGTTTTTTTATGATCTAAACGGATCAATATTTCTATAGGAAATTCCAAACGGGATGTTTTTAACTACATTCACGAGTATAAGGACGAACCTGCTGAATGCGAAAGAGTCACAATTCAGAGCTACACTACCTGTTGAATTTAAGCCTTTTACCTTGTTTCCCCGAAACAACATCACCTTTGGCATAAACCAGGTAACCATTTACAAAAGTTGCAACCACCTGGTGAGAGAATTTAACTCCCTCGAAAGGAGACCACCCACATTTATACAAAATATTTTTAGGTGAAACCATCCAGGTTTTGTTTGGATTAACGAGTACAAGGTCGGCATAATACCCTTCGCGAATATAGCCGCGCCGGTCGATACGAAACAGGTCTGCCGGAGCATGGCACATTTTTTCAACTACCCGTTCTACCGAAATCATCCCCTTTTTACTTTTTTCGAGCATGGCAACCAGCGAGTGTTGAACCAGTGGCCCACCTGATGGGGCTTTAAAATAGGAATGTTCTTTTTCCTGAAGGGTGTGCGGTGCATGGTCGGTAGCAATAACATCAATTTTATCGGCCAGCAAAGCCTCCCAAAGAGCAGCCTTGTCGTCAGCCGATTTTATTGCCGGATTCCATTTGATCCGGTTTCCATGTGTAATATAATCGTGCTCGTCGAACCAAAGATGATGTACACAAACTTCGGCTGTAATGTTCTTTTGCGCCACCGGACCCGATGTAAATAACTTCATTTCTTCGGCTGTTGAAATGTGCAGCACATGCAGGCGCGTTCCAAATTTTGTAGCAAGTTCAACCGCTTTCGACGAGGATTTGAAACAAGCTTCGGCACTACGAATTTTCGGATGCGCCGAAATGGGGACAAAGTCGCCGTATTTTTCGCGGTAAATGGCCGTATTCCGAATAATCGTGGGTTCGTCTTCGCAGTGGGTAGCAACCAGCAATTTGGTATTCCTGAATATTTCAGAAAGAACATCTTCGTTATCAACAAGCATATTTCCGGTTGAAGAACCCATGAAAATTTTTATTCCGCAAACATTCGTGCCATCCGTTTTCAACACCTCATTTAAATTATCGTTGGTGGCGCCCATATAAAACGAATAATTGGCGGCCGAAACTTCAGCCGCGCGCTGATATTTCTGTTCGAGTATTTCCTGTGTTACGGCCTGCGGATTGGTGTTGGGCATTTCCATGTAGGAGGTTACTCCTCCAGCCACTGCAGCCTGCGATTCTGTTGCAATTTCGCCTTTATGAGTGAGCCCGGGTTCACGAAAATGAACCTGATCATCAATAACTCCCGGAAGCAGATATTGACCGGAAGCATCAATCACCGCAGCCCCTTTTAACACTTCAGCAGGAACCTCCTCACCAACGATTACTTTAGAAATAAACTCTCCGTTTATGAGTACGGCTCCTATGAAAGTCTGTCCTTCATTGACAATTCGGGCATTTTTAATGAGTGTCTTCATATCTGCTCTGTTTTTATACGCGCAATCCAATCAAATTTACTGAATATATAAACAAAAAGACCGCTGTTGCGGTCTTAAAATTTGCTACTATTTTTTAATTATTTCCCCCAGCTATTTTTTCGTACCGGGTAAACCAGCTTCTGATCTTCATTTTCAGCACTCCCCAAAGCGCTTCGTTAAAAATTCCACCACTCATTTTAGAAGTCCCCTCTTTACGGTCGGTAAAGATAATGGGCACTTCAACAATTTTAAACCCGTGTTTCCAGGTCTTAAACTTCATTTCAATCTGAAATCCATATCCTTTCAGCCGGATATTATCAAAATCGATGGTTTCTAAAACTTTACGATGATAACATTTAAAACCGGCAGTAGTATCCATTATTTTCATACGGGTGATGGCCCGTACATAAACCGAAGCCAGATACGACATCAGCACACGCCCGAGAGGCCAGTTTATCACGTTAATTCCTGAAATGTAACGCGACCCGATAGCCAGCGAAGCATTTTGTTCCACACAGGCCGCATAGAGCCGTTCCAAATCTTTCGGCCGGTGTGAAAAATCACAGTCCATTTCAAAAATATAATCATACGAACGCTCCAAAGCCCAGTGGAATCCGGCCAGATAAGCTTTTCCAAGACCTTGTTTCCCTGCCCTTTTCAGTATATGCAACCGTTCTGGAAATTCAGGAATGATTTGTTCAACAATTGCGGCAGTTCCATCCGGCGAATTGTCATCAATAATCAAAATTTCAAAAGGAATCTTCAACGAAAAAACTTTTCGGATCATTCGCTCAACGTTCTCTTTTTCATTGTAGGTCGGAATCAATACCAGGTTCTGATGCACGCTCATTGTTTTTATTTTTCGTTACGAAAATACTGCTTTTTGCGAACCTGAACCTTTATTGCCAACATGTTTAACAATTTTTAGAAGATTGGGAGTAGCTGAGTTCATCAAATCTTAATCTTTTCGTTATCGTTTATTCTTTTTAAACAAGTATAAACTACTATCTTCATCAGCCAGAAAAATAATGATAGCTATGAATTACAAATACTTTTTTGTCCTTCTTTTCATCCTGATCCTGAAGGATTCTATCGGTCAGCAGAATTCGCCCAAGCTTAAAGTGGTTTCATCACCGTCAGGAAATTTATATACCCAAATCAATAAAACCGGCAAAACAGTAATCCCCAATGGCCGTTTGGTGGCTCCTTTCGGAAAAACCATAGAGGTTGCGCCCCATCCGTTTGGGTTAACGCTGAGTGCTGACGGAAATGTTGCTGTAACCGCCAATTCGGGAACCTCACCCATTTCCATTTCTATCATTAAAAATCTCCGGTCGGCCCAGCCAGTGGTGATGCAAATTCCTCCCGGTCCGGCTACCGATAAAGGAATCCTGGCTTCCGTTTTTATGGGTCTGGCCATTTCTCCTGACAATCAAATTGTTTATGTGGCAGGAGGTCAGGAAAACAAGATTTATCTGTTCTCCATTGATACCGGTGCCAAACTCGATTCGATAGATTGTTCGGTTGACGAAAACGGTCAGAAAACCCCGGATGGCTATATTGGAGACCTGAAACTAAGCAAGGACGGACGTTACCTTTATGCCGTCGATCAAATGCTGTTTCGCCTGTTGGTAATCGACACCCGTCAAAAGAAAATTACCGGGAGCGCAAAAACCGGTCGCTATCCGTTTGGGGTGATCCTTTCGCCCGATCATCAAAAGGTTTATGTGGCCAATGTGGGCATGTTTGAATACCGCAAAATCGGAAATATTGAAGCTGAGAAAGATTATAAAAAAGCATTGAGCTTCCCGGCCTTTGGCTTCGGAACCGAAGAAATGAAGAAAGGAACCCGAATTGACTTGACAGTTGTTCCGGGCCTGGGCGATCCAAATGTTCCGGAGTCGTTTTCAGTATGGTCGTTTTCAGTAAATAATCCCCAGCGACCTGAAATTCAGGCAAAAATAAAAACAGGCGGACTGGTTGGCGAAATCATTGAGGGTATTCCGGCCGTTGGCGGATCGAGCCCCAATTCGCTTGCGGTGACCGACCGTTATATTTTTGTGAGCAACGGAACCAACGACAATATTTCTGTCATCGACATCCATCACGATACCATTGCCGCTGAAATTCCAATCAAATTACACCCGGCAGTAAAACAATTCCGTGGTGTGATTCCATTTGGACTGGCCATTTCTCCCGATCAGAAAAGGCTTTTTGTGGCCGAATCCGGAGTAAATGCCATTGGAGTTATTGACATTGAAAGCAAAAAAGTCATCGGGCACATTCCGTCGGGCTGGTTTCCTTCTAAACTGGAGGTTACTCCGGATGGAAAAACGCTGGTGGTGAGCAATGCCAAAGGTTATGGCAGCGGACCAAATGGCGGCAAAACTTTCCAGGAGGGGAAAGAAGGCAGCTACATTGGAAATCTGATGAGAGGCACCGTTTCGGTAATGGATATTCCGAACGATAAAAAACTGGCTGCCCTCACCAGGCAGGTGATCAGTAATAATTATCGGATTGAAGACTACCAAAGCGTTAAAAGGCGACGTGCCGATAATCCGATCCCGGTTTTTGGCGGTGAAAAAGAATCGCCAATTAAATACCTGGTTTTTATTTCGAAAGAAAACCGGACTTACGATGAGATTTTCGGACAAATGGAAAAGGGTAAGGGCGATCCCACAATTGCACGTTACGGACGTAATGCCACGTTTACAAACCGCAATAAATCCTTGAAAGTTGAACAGGCTACCGTAATGCCAAACCACCTTAAACTGGCTGAAGAATTTGCCATGTCTGATAACTTTTATGTCGATTCGGACGTTTCGGCCGATGGACACCGATGGTTGGTAAATACCTATCCGAACGAGTGGGTTGAGTCAACGGTTCCTGCAAGTTACGGGGGCAACCGCTCGTATAATCCCAAATCGAATGCGCCGGGTAGCCTCGGAATGAATGGCTCGGCAGGAGCAATATACCCGGAAGATTACAACGAAGCCGGATCGATGTGGGATCACCTCGAACGGAACAAGGTTGAATTTTACAATTTCGGCTTTGGGGTGATGTTCGAACCTGCTTTTTACGACGATTCGTTTAAATATTCAGGAATTAAACACTACGTGAATTTTCCTGTACCACGGCCCATGTTTTCGCGTACTTCAAAAATGTACCCCACTTACAACATGGCCATTCCCGATCAGTTCCGTGTCCATCAGTTTATCCGTGAATTTGACGAAAAATGGATTAAACCCGGAGTTGAAATGCCCGCTGTACATACAGTCATTATTCCAAACGATCATGGCGCAGGCGAACGCCCTGAAGCCGGTTACCCCTTCAGGGAAAGCTATATGGCCGATAACGACCTGGCCGTGGGGCGAATCGTGGAATACCTGTCGAATACCCCTTTCTGGAAAAACATGGCTATTGTAATTACTGAAGACGATGCCCAGAATGGTGTTGACCATGTGGATGCACACCGAAGTGTGCTAATGGTAATTTCGCCGTATGTAAAACGAAATTACGTGTCGAAAATGCACTACAGTTTTGGGAGTATATTTAAGACTTTCTGGAACGTACTGGGAATGCCCTACCTGAACCAGTATGACGCAACCGCCAACGATTTTGCCGATATGTTCACGTCCAAACCGGATTTCACTCCCTACAGGGCTGTTGCTGTTGATCAACGGATTTTTGATCCGAAAAAAGCATTAACTCCGCTGGATGAAAAATTTGATTGGGAAGCTGTAAAAAACACACCCTTGCTTGACGATGTAAATGAAATGCAGGACGATCAGAAAGAAAAGAAGGAATACCGGTTGGAAGATCAGAAACGGAAATAGATGGTTGAAATATTACCATTTTTTCTGCCCTTCCGGAATTGCCGGAAATGACATTTTGTTTTGCTGAATGGCCCGGTTGAAAAATTCTTTCAGTTTGGCGCTTTGTGCGGAACTCAGTTTTACGTCAATTCCTTCCTTTCCGATATACAGCCGATATAGAATTTTCTCAGTATTTGCAATTGAAACCCAAAGGTTTTCAGGGACTTTATATTGATGAAACATCAACTGATAACTTCCATTTTCTGTAGTTGTGGTGATGATTTGTTCTTCCGTTTTATCGTCAGTGGCTACACTAACAGAAGATGTTGTATTGGGTCTCTTTCCAATCTTTTTTTGACTGGAATCAGTGGAAATCAATTTAATTTTCTCATTGTCAAGGTCTAAAAAAATTACCGAATCAAGTTCATCAGGTCGAAGTGGAGTCTGTGTTTGAACGTTAAGAGTAAGCGATGCTAACTCATTTTTCTTTATTTCTAAGTTATAAGCAAATGAAACAGAAAAATATTTATTCCCATTTATACTCGCATTTTTCTCAGCCGATATTCCTATCAAATTCTGTGTCAGCTTAATGCCTTTTATTCCTTTATATTGATCGTTGATTTCGACCATATGACTTGTGGATACACATGAACTTAGCAAAAATACAACCCAAATAAGAAGAATCGATTGTTTCATCACTCGTTATTTAATATAAACTGAGCAAAATTCTGTCAAATATCATTCCAAAAAGTTCATAAGTAAAGAAATTGCTTCTTCAACTGTTTGCAAACATTAACAACTCTTTTAATTTTATTATTAAACTTTCAGTTCGCTCTCGTGTCTGATGGGTATTGAATGAAAAGAAAAGACAATTTTTGAAGATAATTAATTGAAGAGCGATGAGAACGAAAAATTTATTGATTGTGCTGTTACTAATTCTTTCAACAGCAGGAACGGTTTTATCGCAGGTACCTCCTGCGGCAAATACGGGTGGAATGAGCGCCCCTCCAAAAAATGGAAAAATTAAAGGGAAAATTATTGATGCCGATACCAAATCGGCTATGGAATATGCCAATGTATCCATTTACCGCAAACAAGACGCTAAGCTGGTAACTGGTGCTATTGCCAATGAATCCGGGTTATTCGAAATCGCCGATCTGCCTTTTGGCACCTACTATGTGGAAGCTGGCTTTATCGGGTTCGAAAAAACCACAGTAAACGATATTAAAATCATCCCGAATTCAACATCAGTGGATATGGGGACTATTGAACTGGCCGTTTCGCGTCAAAACATTGGAACCGTAGATGTGGTGGCCGAACGCAACCGGGTAGAATACAAGATTGACAAAAAAGTGATTAATGTAACCAACGACATCAATGCCGCCGGAGGAAGCGCGGTTACGGTTCTCGAAAATACACCTTCGGTTGAAGTGGATATTGACGGAAATGTGAGCCTTCGGGGTTCTTCAAGCTTTACAGTGCTTATCGACGGACGCCCCAGCGTACTGAGCGGAAGTGATGCCCTGAAACAAATTCCTTCATCAGCTATTCAGAATATCGAGATTATCACCAATCCTTCTGTGAAGTACGATCCCGACGGTATGGCCGGTATTATTAACGTAGTGATGAAGAAGAATGTACTTTCAGGAGTGAACGGAATTATAAACGTGAATTTAGGTACCGGTGAAAAATACGGCACCGATATGATGCTGAATTACAAAACAAAAAAATACAACCTCTTTTTTGGAGCCAACTGGAACGACAATACCGACGACGGAACCATGAAATCAACACGAGAAACCTATCAGAACGACACCACTACATTTCTGATTACTGATGGACAGCGCGATATGAACAGGGGAGGAAAACAACTTAAAGGTGGTTTCGATTATTACCTCACCGACAAAACTTCGGTGACCGTATCCGGAGAAATCGGGCAATATAATTTTGGTGGCGGTGGAGGTGGAAACCTGCACGAATACCGTGAACCGGGAGATTTTAACCTTTATACCGTTCAGGAAAACTATTCTTCCAGAGAAGGAAATTATGTGAGTGGCCAAGCCAGTTTCCTGACTAAATTCGACGAAATGGGTACTCATAAGCTGGAAGGATCGTTTGATTACCGCAACCGCGATGGACTTTCAACAGAAACGATCGACGAATTTATTTCGGATGCCAATTTCAGTCAGACCAACAATTATTTGTCGCGGGTACTTACCAACGAAGACGATAATTCGAACGATTACCGGATGAAAATAGATTACACCCTGCCGCTGGAAAAAGGCGCCAAATTCGAAGCAGGGCTCCAGAGCCGGATGGAGCGCGAAACAGAACTATTTAATTTCAAAAATTACAATCCAGCATCGGGTACATTCGAAAATAATCCTCTTTTTACCAGCGACATGGATTTCAAAGAAGATATTCACTCCATCTATTCCACATACTCCGGAAACGTAAAAGCCATTCAGTACATGATTGGTTTACGGGGCGAATACACCAAACGATCTATCGACCATTCGAAAGTAACAGAACCTTATACGCTCGACCGATTCGACCTTTTCCCATCAGCTCACTTTTCGTATGAGCTGGTTGACAAAAGCCAGTTTATGACCAGCTATTCGAGACGGATTAACCGTCCGGGAGGCCGCGACCTGGACCCGTTTCCCAATTACATGAACCAATACACCATTCGAATCGGGAACCCTGATCTTAAACCGGAATACACCGACTCTTACGAATTCAGCTACATGAGGAAGTTTGGCAATTCATTCGTTTCACTCGAAACGTTTTACCGCACAACCAACGACCTGATAACCCGTATTCAGGAATTGAAAGAGGATGGAATTATTTACATGAGCGCAGATAACCTCAACCGCGACCACTCTTTGGGAGGCGAGATTATGGGCAACATCAACATAACCAAATGGCTTTTGGTAAATACCAGCTTCAGCCTGTACAATTACAAACTGAAGGGTGAAGTTCTGGGTAAATCGGTTGACAGGGAAAGCACCAATTACTCCGGAAGGTTGAATGCAACAATAAAATTCTCGGGTGACAGCCGCATGCAGTTAACCGGGTTCTATCGTGGCCCTTCGGTTTCTGCCCAGGGTGATCAAAAGGGAATGATTTTCACAAACCTGTCGTACCGTCAGGACTTTATGAAAAAGAAACTTTCGGCTACCCTCAGCGTTCGCGATCTTTTGGGAACTGCCAAATTTGAAGGAACCTCGTTTGGCGACGATTTCAAATCATCATTTAAAATGCAACGCGAACCGCGCGTGCTGATGCTTACACTGAGCTACAAAATTAACAACTACAAGATGGACAAACTGGCTCCTTCGGAACAGCAGGGGCAAGGTGGTATGGACGAAATGTTCTAAATAACCAATAGTTAAATAACGCAAATAGAAAAGCGGAATCCGGGTCATCCGGTTCCGCTTTTTTCATGCAATATAGGCCTACCTACCGGCAAACCTTTCTGCACGCTGTTCTAATTTTTTTACCTGATAAAAGGTACTCCGTTCGGGAGAACTGTTTTGCCCGCCAAATCGTTGATAATAATTGCAGCCATCATATACCAGGCCATCAAAGCACATAAAATAAGTTCGTAACCTGCCACTTTTACGAATACCGGATTACCCAAAAGCCCCAAAACCAAAAGGATAAAACCAATTAACAACAACCCGAAGGTTATAGCCATAGCCTTGTGCACACGCAACGAAGCCACAAACATAATCACCGTGTAGAGTGTCCAAACCAGCATATACAAACCAAGTTCGGTATGACTGGTTTCATATACTTTCAGGAAGTTAAGTATCCAAATAATTGCCAACCCGATCCAGAAACTACCATAGGCAACAAATGCACTGTAGCCAAAATTATTTCCCATTTTTTGCTCCTGAAAGCCTGCAATCATTTGAGCCAGTCCGCCAAAAATGATACCCATGGCAAGCACGGGGCCAAGACCACAGATTCCGATGTTATGCAACTGTAACAACAACGTTGTTAAACCAAAACCTGCCAGCCCAACAACCGCAGGGTTACCCATTTTCTTTTCCATTCTGTTCTAATTTTTTAAAGGTCGCAAATATAGAATCAGAATCAAGAATGGTAAATAAACGGGCTCACAGGGATTAAGTTTTAGGATTCATTTCACATTAGCACGGCATCAGTCGTGTGCCGACACCGGAAAATCAAACTATTCTCAACAATTCGATCCCACGTTTCGCCGACCACTGGTTAAGAACAGCATCCGATTCGGCAAAAGCCAGCAGATAGCCACCACCACCCGATCCCAGCAGTTTAATATATACTTTCTCGCAGTGCGCGAAAGAAATGAGCCGATGAAAATTTACGGGAATCATCCGGTGAAAATGATACCGTTGAAACCTGACCAATTGTTCTAAATGCAGGAATAATTGCTGTTTGTCGCCATTTAGCAAACTCTCAATACAGCCATTATTCGCCGGGATAAACTGCTTCCCGAAAGCCTCTTCAAACTCCGGAAGATTAAAAAGATCGATAAAATGTTTCACCAGCGGGCCCGTTGCCCCGGTCGTTTTGGTATCAATTAAGGCAACTGCCAAACCCGCCTTTTGCAAATCAAAATCAACAGAAACAATCTGTTTTTGGGAGTCAATTAAAATTGGTTTATTCAGGTACGAAATCAGCGGATCGAGCCCCGAACTTTTCCCATGGAAAAAGCTTTCAAGCACAGCAAAGTTGGCTTTTAAAATTTCAGGGGAGAGATTATTTCCCAGGTTGGACGGAAATGCATATTTGCCAAAAAGCGCCGCCACCAAAGCACCCGAACTTCCCAAGCCGTATTGTTGAGGAATACTGGAATTAAAGAAAAGTCCGCGTTCAAGATCATTTTCAAGCCTGGGCAAATCGAACGAAAAATGCAATTCTTTGTTGGAATCTGCCGATTTCAAATGCTTGTAAAACTTCCGGATTTGAGCATTACTTTCCAAGTGCGAGTGATCCGATTCAAAATCCAGAAAACCCGAGAACTTTGGAAACGGAACCGACAAAGCCATCGCATCATACATCAGTCCGTATTCGCCAAAAAGAAGTAGTTTTGAGTTAAATATAGTTCCAAGTTCCATTTTTCAATTTTTTGTTGCGGGTTACGAGTTGCATGTTGCGGGTTTTGCCAACTCGCAACACGAACCCCGCAACTCGTATCAATTCATTAATTTTTCAGGTCCGTTGCCAATTCCATCGTCAATCCACTTTCTGTTTTCGCAGAAAACCAGCAATTCGCGTTCAATAAACGCTTTCACGTCGGGTTCGTTTTCCTGAAAATACAGCAAATGAATGTTTGGTCCGGCATCGATCGTAAAACAAACCGGGATCTGCGTCGTTTCCCGAAACCGGCGAATCCGGCTGATCAGCTCCAGGCTATTCGGCTTCAGCAACAAAAACGATGGATTCGAAGTCATCATCATGGCATGTAAACTCAACGCTTCATTCTCAACCACCGCGACGAATTTTTCCAGGTCGCCGGTAAGCAAAGCCAAATAAAGCTCATTAATATTTTCGTGAGCCTGCGCAATACGCGAACGCTGATAAAAATGTTCGTCCATCAACCGATGTCCCACCGAACTCGAAACCTCTTTGGTTCCCGAATCGACCATCAGGATAGCATCTCGCAACCCGTAAAATACCTGATGGACTCCTTCTGAAAGCGGTATCGCATGTTCATCGCTGCACGATTCAAACAACTGAGTTTGTCCCCAAAGGACAAAACCGGGGTAAACCGATCGGCAGGCGCTTCCGCTGCCCATCCGCGCCAATTCCGAAGCCTTTTGCCAGAATTCAGGGCAATTGGTTTCTTTTCCTGAAATTGCAAAATCGAGTTCGGTCAAACACAGAGCCAGCGCCCCGAAGGACGAAGCGGAAGAAGCAATTCCGGCCGAATGAGGAAAGCTGTTGCTACTGTGTATCCTGAAATGATATTTATTCACCCAAGGCAACCAGACTGAAACATGATTGAGATATTTTTCGATACGCTCGCCAAACGAACTAGCCGCACCTTCGAAGTAGAACTCCACTTTTTGATCGCCATCTTTATGCAACTCCACCGATGTTTCGGTAAATGCATTTTGAAGCACAAAACTCAGCGACGGGTTCATGGGTTTCTGGAAATCGCGTTTGCCCCAGTATTTCACCAGCGCTATATTCGACGGGCATTTCCACTTGCTCCAATGCGTATGTTTTACCGTTCCGGTCATGCTTATTTCCGTTTTAAAATCAGATCGTCCCACCTAAACATCGTGGACAGTCCTTTGTTTTCAAAATATTTTTTTACCGCGGCAAAAGGTTGTTCAGTAGAAACCAGGTAAAAGTCGCCACCCCAGGCACCCAACGATTTTATTCCACCATCAAAATCAGCAAAACACTGCTCTTTTACAGGCATTTGCCCAATCAGTGACCCAATCATTTCTTCATGTTTCCTGATCAACCGGTTAAATTCATGCTGTTTCCGGCAAGCTGCAAATTCTTCGGAAAGCGCCGACATTTCAAAAATCAATTGCTCGGAAACGGTTTTCTCTTTCAAAAATGAACTGACCTCCTTCGCCGTTTTTTTCTTTTGTCCGGAATACAACAAAAATAACTGATCAGCAAATGTATAATTCAAGGCAAGTGGTTCAGCAGGCTTATTCCTGATATAAAAAATCGGTCCATCAGCCGTTGCACAAGCAATGTCGAATCCAGAGCCTTTAAAAACCAGTTCGTTCAGTTTAAATGGATCAACTCCAGCCCACTGCGAAAGCAAACTCACCAGCGTACTGCTGCTGCCAAAACCCCACTCCGGATCAGCTTCGAGCGTAGTTTCGAATTTTGTTCCGGCTTGCAGTGTAAATTCAGGATTCAAACTTTTGATGGTTTTGAATATCCGACTGAGGATTTCGGCTTTTTCCGGATGACTTGTCTTTAAAACCGAAAAATCTTTTGAATCGAGTTCGCACGAAAACCAAACCTTTCCATCGTGCAAAGCCTGCCAGTGGGCCAAATCGGAATGATTCTCCTCAGAAACCGATAGATGCTGACCAACTTTCAGCGGTAACGCAATCGCCTTCGCACCATGAAGAACCAAATATTCTCCGGTTAAAAGCAGTTTGCCATTGGCGCGATATTTAGCAAGAATCGACAATAATTTCATTTTATTGCTCTGTGAAACTCTGTGCTATTTCTCTGTGCTCTCTGTGGTAAAAAATTATAACACAGAGTTAACAGAGTTTTTCACAGAGTTACACGGAGATGTATTTTACTTATTTTACTGCTAACCAATATTCTTCGACAGCTGAATAGGATACCGTTTTGTCGTAAAAATATGCTTGAATTTTGGCTCGCTGATCCTCTGGCACCTGTAACTGGTTCATAATATTACTCAGGTGCATTTTCATATGTCCCCGCTGAATACCAACCGAAACCAACGCTTTGACTGCCCCAAAATTAGAGGCCAGCCCGGCAATCGACATGTACATCATCAGTTCTTTAGCCGATGGCTGATCTAGAATTTGCATCGCCAGTTTAGCCAGCGGATGAACAGCCGTGACCCCGCCAACCACACCAACGGCCAAAGCCAGCTCAATGCTGAAACGGAATTTCCCGTCCTGAATCTGGATATCGGTTAATCCGGCATACTGGCCATTCCGGGCAGCAAAAGCATGTCCGCAGGCCTCAATCGCCCGAAAATCGTTCCCGGTAGCCACCGCTAACGCATCAATACCGTTGAAAATACCTTTGTTGTGAGTCACCGCGCGCGAAACATCGACTTGTGAAATTCGAACCGCCTGCTCCATCTTTCGGGCAAAATGAAGGCATTCCGCTTCCGTTTTACCATCAAGAAGATCCACAATTGGGCATTCAACCCATGCTCGAACCCGACTCTCAGGCGTATAATTGGACAAAATAGCCATGATAACTTCACACTCGCGCTGCCCAGCCGAAACCTTTGAACTCGTCTGAAAAAACTCCTGAAGACTTTTGCCAAATTGCTCCAGACAGGAGTTGATAAAATTGGCGCCCATCGCGTCGCAGGTTTCGAACGAAGCATCGAGCTGATAATAGTTAGGTAAAATGTGGGGCAACGATTTCAGTTCAATTCCGGTAATTCCACCTCCGCGCTCATCCATTTTGGCGGTCAGGAGTGCGCTTTCGGCCAGTAATTTCGAGCGGATTTCGGGAAAAAGCGACTGCAAATACTCCGGATTTCCGTTCCAGCAAAAATGAACCTGTCCTTTTTTTTCAGTGCCCAAAATTTCGGCATGAAAACCTCCCCGGCGAGCCCAAAAACCGGCAGCATTGCTTAACGCTGCAACCACCGAACTTTCTTCGGAAACCAGCGGAAAGAACAAATTTTTGCCGTTGACCACAAAATTTGGTGCAATGGAAAAAGGAAAAGGAAAACTGGAAACCGGGTTTTCACTTAGGTCATCAATAATCTTTTGAATAGCGGCGTTGGGGTTTTCGAAGGTAGCCAGCCAACCGACCAGATCTTCCTGAAAACCATATTTTTGAATCAACGCATCAATGCGCTGTTGCTTGTTGTACTTTGAAAACCCATGTATAATGGATTCATCCATGATAATCGGGATTAATTTTCAAATAAGCCTTTGCCAGGCTCAATACCTGAATCTGATTTTCGATAAAACTATGCAGCGACTCGTAACTTTCTGAAGCGGGTTTTAAAACGGAAGAAGCCATGCCAAATACGGATGGGAGCTGACATTTCGATGTCAGAAAATAACCATCAAGAGCATTATGAATACCTCCGGAAATAATAATCTGCTCACAAGCCGGTCGCGAATCCTCTTTCAGGATTTGATTGATTGAACTGACCATTTGGCTGGCCGAATGACCGACAAAAGCAAATGGTAAACTGGTTTCGAGCTTTTGCTGATCGTCGCGCAACATTTCCAGTTTCGAAAAATTGGTGCCGCCATAACCTCCAAATTCGATGGCTCTAAGCGGAAGCGCAAGCAATTGGCGTAAACTTTCAGGGCCAAACCCCTGCCCAACTTCTTTTACAATTATTTTTATCTTAACCCTGTAAAGTAACTCTTTTATGGTTTGGAGAGGTGATTGTTTCAACCGGTTCCCTTCGGGCTGAAACCATTCCTGCAACGGGTTGACATGAACAATCAATCCGTCGGCGCGCAATTCGCCAACCATATCAACCACAGCCTGAATAGAATTGGAATGCAGTAATTCTTCAATTTGTGCAATTCCGAGGTTGGCCCAGAATGGCTGATCTTCACCGATTTCGTCGCGAAAATCAAAGTCGGCCCAATCGGTTTTGTCGAAAAGAATTTTGCGGCACGAACCCAAACCCATTCCCATTCCAAATTCGCGGCAGGCACGTGCAATGTTCCGATTAATCTGCTGAGCCATACCGGTTCCGCCAGTCATGCTCGAAACCCAAATGGGTGTCCGCATGGTTTTCCCAATAAACCGGATGCTTAAATCCGGATTTTCAGGATGAGCTGAAAGCATAGGTTCGTAGTTGAAACGAAGATCCTGTTCGGAGAGTTTGGTCTGGGAGTCGAGCGCTAGTTTAATGTGTTCGAGTTTTCGATCGGAAGCCATTGAAAATGATGAATTATGAATGATGAATTATGAATCAATGTCGTATATTTAAGAAATCGTACGATAAAAATCGTCATCGCGAGAAACGAAGCGATCTTTTAATCAGCAGATTGTCTCACTACGTTTTCAATGACGTCCCAAACTAAACGACATTGAATTGCGAATGTAAAAACTTCCTGCAAATTACAGTTTTTTCGGTTATGATCGGTAAATGTATCAACTTTAGGCACTCCCAACTCTAGTTCACTCCGAACTTTTTACTCTTTCAGGATATTTCGTGAAATCACCATCCGCAGAATTTCGGAAGTTCCTTCGCCAATTTGCAGTAAACGCTGGTCGCGGTAGAAACGTTCGATTGGCCATTCGCGGTTCTTGAACAAACCAGCACCGCCCAGAATCTGAACGGCCTCGTCGGCTACTTCGCGTGCAATTTCAGCTGCATAAAGTTTAGCCATTGCTGCCTGTTGCGCAAAAGGATGACCGTTATCTTTCAACCAACAGGCATTGTATAAGGTATTCCGGGCATTTTCTATTTTCAAGGCCATGTCGGCCAGTTTAAATGCAATGACCTGAAATTCGCTGAGCGATTTACCGAATTGTTTACGTTGTTTGGCATATGAACGGGCAATCTCGTACGCACCCTGTGCCAAACCCAATCCAATAGCTGCAATCGATAACCTTCCGGAGTCCAAGGTTTTCAGCATAATTTTAAAGCCATAACCCCGTTCGCCCAACTGGTTTTCGAGCGGCACACGGCAATCGTTAAAATAAAGAATCCCATTATCGGCAGCCCGCCAAACCAGTTTACTTTTCATGGTTTCGCGGATGTATCCTTCTCGTTCTTTCTCTATCAGGATAGCGGTAAATTCTTTGCGCCCATCTTTTTCTCCGGTAAGGGCCAAAGTGGTCATTCCGGCAGAAATCTCCGAAGTCCCGTTGGTAATGTATTTTTTTGAGCCATTAACCACAAATTCATTGTCAACGATTTGAGCAGTGGTTTCAACACCCTGAGCATCCGATCCGGCATTTTCTTCGGTAAGTCCAAAGGCCCATAATTTTTCACCGGTACAAAATGCCGGAATAAATTTTTCTTTTTGTTGCTGCGTTCCAAATTCTAAAATCGGGCCAACACCCAGCGAGTTATGGGCAGCAAGCGTTGCAGCCATCGAACTGTCGATCCGGGCCATTTCTTCAATAGCGATAACATACGAAAGATAATCGCTGCCCTGACCACCAAACTCAACAGGGGCGGTCATTCCGAGCACCCCGGTTTTGCCCATTTCGCGAACCAGGTCAACCGGGAAAATCTCTTTCTCATCAAAATCGTCGATCACCGGCTTAACAACAGTCTCGGCAAAATGCCTCACTTTTGCCCTGATCTGATGATGTTTCTCTTGTAGTAATGCGTTCATATAATAAGTTCCAAATTTCGGCTTCGACAGGCTCAGCCACCGTCTCCATTTTAAACTGAATACCTGTTATTTTAATTGTCTGATCACTGAGACTGCTAACTAATCTCTTCCAACTCAACCAATAACTGCTTTTCGGTAACCGATTGTCCCGGCCTGACATGTAACTGCTTTATCCTGGCATTAGCCGGACTCAGCACATGAATTTCGGTTTTCATCGATTCGAGTGTCAGTAAGACTTGCGCTTTTCGAACCTCTTCGCCAACAGCTACGTTCAGCTTCAACACCTTTCCAAACAAATCGGCGCAAATAAGGTTCTGAAAATTTTGTTGAATAACTGATTTTTTGCGTTCAACGCGGGCTTGCGCCCTGACCGAATTACTCCATAGGGCAAACGAAAATCCCTGATATAAGATGCAAGTCTCATTCTTTTTGTCGATACAGTAAAAAACCTCTTTCTGTCCATCAATTTCTAGTTCCAGGGATTTCCCGGTCCGATGCAAAAAAGTTGCTTCACATATTTTCGGGCCAACCTGAACCCGAATCCCAACATTTGTATTTTCAACATGAGCCGGGTAAGTTTCGCCTTCAAATTCTACATCCAACCGAGGCACCATTCGCCAATATCCAAGCTGATTCCAGACCGAATTTCCGGAGTAAATTCCGGAATAAAAATGATGAAACAGGTAAGCGGTGATCACCTTGTTTCGGTCAATTTGATGCTTTTTCTCCTGAATCTTTCGATTGATTTCATCCAGATTTTCGTCGATGTATTTAGTGTAAAGCTCATTATTTCTGAAGGTTTCACTTCCGGCAATTTCTTCCAAAAACTGTAGGTTGGTGTTCACTCCCAAAAGTTTGGTTTTTTCGAGCGTTGTTTGCATCAGGGAAATGGCTTCGTTCCGCGATGCTCCCCAAACAATCAATTTAGCCAGCAACGAATCGTAATTGGCCGAAACAAACAAACCTTCCTGGATGAAAGTTTCCAGTCGCGTAAACTCGTTCTCCGAAGTTTCCCAAACCTCCAGTTTTCCTGCTGAAGGATTAAAATTATTTCCGGCATCTTCTGCACACAAACGGGCCTCGATAGCATGACCAAAAATTTGAATATCTTCTTGTTTTAGTAACAGTTCATTTCCTAAAGTAACCTGTAATTGCAGCGAAACCAAATCCGTTTTCGTAATCATTTCGGTTACCGGATGTTCCACCTGAATACGGGTATTCATTTCCAGAAAGTAGAATTTCCCGTTTTCATCTAATAAAAATTCGATCGTTCCGGCGTTGCGGTAATTCATCGATCGGGCAATTTTTACTGCTGCTGAAGTCAGTTCTTCCCTTAGTTTTTCATCAACCGAAGGTGATGGCGCTTCTTCGATAATCTTCTGAAAGCGGCGCTGCACCGAACATTCGCGCTCAAAAAAGTGCAATACATTTCCATGGTTATCAGCCATCAGTTGCACTTCGATGTGCCGTGCACGCGGTAAATATTTCTCGACAAACAATTCTCCATTTCCGAAGTAATCCAACGCCTGACGTTCAGCTTTTTCAAGTGCGGGAAGCAATTCTTCAGCCGACCGGCAAATTACCATACCCTTTCCTCCTCCGCCTCCTGAAGCTTTTACCATCATCGGAAAATCCATTTCCGAGGTATGTTCCAGAATCTCAACGGTTGTCCCCCTGAACGATTTCAGGATCGGCAGTCCAAGCGATTCGACATAAGCGAGCGCACGGTTCTTTTCGCCCATCAACTGTATATTTTCCGGAGTTGGACCGATAAAAACCAATCCGGCATCCACCACTTTTTGAGCAAAACCAGCATTTTCAGACAAAAATCCGTAGCCGGGATGAATAGCCTCAACTTTTAATTCCAGAGCAGTCTGAATAATTTTATCCTGATTTAGGTAAGTTTCAGTAAGTGCTAATCCGGCAAGCAAAACCGCCTCATCGGCCAGCAAAACATGCAAAGAATCTGCATCATCAGCCGCATAAACAGCCACCGAACGAACGCCGTTCTTCTGGGCCGCCCGAATAATCCGAACAGCAATTTCACCACGGTTTGCTATGAGTATTTTTTCGAATTGCTTCATCCTGAGAACTGATTACTGCGACTGCCTAATTTTTCCACTTCGGATTCCTTTTTTCCAGAAAAGCATGAATTCCCTCCTGACCGTCATGCGATAAAAGCGCTTCGGCCAGAATTGCTGAAGTCGTAGTTGTATCGGCCACATCAATATCTCCGGAGATCACCTGATTGATCATCAGCTTAGCCTTTTTAATGGCAGAAGGAGAAGCCGATTCAAACGAAATCATTAAAGAGGACAACTCTCTTTCCAAATCATCGTCGTTGTATATTTCATCAACCAACCCAATCCGATGGGCTTCGTTGACTACAAAGAGGTTTCCGGTTAAAATCCATTTCCGGAGATTTTGAACCGACAGGCGTTTCGCTACAAATGACAAAATCGTTGCTGGCAAAAGCCCAAGTTTTACTTCGCTGAACATGAAACGGGTATTTGCTTCAGCTAAAACAAAGTCGCAAGCGGCCATCAGTCCGATGCCGCCGCCAAACACATTGCCACGGACAGCAGCAATCGTAATTTGCGGCAACTGAAAAATCTTCAGTAAAAGATTGGCCAAATGCCGGTAGCGTTCCGTGTTTTGTTCGAGCGAAAGTTGCTCCGAGCTGTAAAACCAATTCAGGTCAGCACCGGCACAAAACGAGCGTCCATTTCCGGAGAGTACCACAAAATGGATGTCATCCCGCATTGCCACCTCGTCCAGCGCCAGACTTAATTCGTCAATCAACTCCAGAATCAAGGCATTGTGTCGCTCCGGACGGTTAAGATTTATCCGGGCAACCGGTCCTTCCAATTGAATTTCAATATATCGATAATCGTTTTTCACTTCTCTTCCTTTTATCCAATATGTCAATTTCGTATCTATTTTCTATTACGTGAAAAATTCCGTAAGGAATTAAATATTAATCACCCCCAATATAATTGGGGGATTAAAACATAAGACAGTATGAACCCCGAAGTGGGTTCAATGTAATTGTCTTGACTGATTGAACCCGCTTCGGGGTTCATTTTCTCCTTTATATTTTATCCCCCAGATTCTCTGGGGGTCATTAATATTTTACCACTTCGTGGTAATTTTTCATTCATGTCCATCATATAAATGTGAGGCAAAGTATATCTTCAAAATTCGATTCCTATCTGGAACTTGAAATTTGGAACTTGAAACTCATTCTACATCCTAAAAATACCGTATCCCGGTTCTCCAAACGGACGATTAAGCGAAACAGATATGGCCATAGCCAAAACTTTTCGCGTATCAGCCGGATCGATGATGCCATCGTCCCACAAACGTGACGAACTGTAATAAGCTGAACTTTCTTCGTTAAACTGCTCCAAAAGCGAGTCGGAAGATCCGTTATTTCCAATGCTTTTTAATACGCCGGAAGCCTGCTCGCCGCCCATCACCGAAATGCGTGAATGTGGCCACATAAACAGAAAATGTGGATCGAAAGCCCGACCTGCCATGGCGTAGTTTCCAGCGCCAAACGAGCCGCCAATCACCACTGTAAACTTCGGAACTGCAGCATTGGCCACCGCGTTAATTAGTTTAGCGCCATCGCGGGCAATGCCACCATGTTCGTATTTTTTCCCGACTACAAAGCCGGTGATATTCTGCAAAAAGAGCAACGGAATTTTTCGTTGCACGCACAACTGGATAAAATGAGCGCCTTTCAGCGAACTTTCCGAAGTCAGGAAACTGTTGTTGGCAATGATGCCGATGGGGAAACCCCAGATTCGGGCAAAGCCCGTCACCAGTGTTTTTCCGTAGTTGGCTTTAAATTCCTGAAACTCGCTTCCATCAACCAAACGATCAATAATCGCTTGAGCATTAATCGGTTTTTTCAAATCAACAGGCAACAAACCATACAATTCTTCCGAAGGATGAAGAGGTTCTTTTACTTGCTGGATATCCAGTTTTTGTTTCTCCTGAACAGGTAATCCTGCCACAATATCGCGGCAAATACGCAGTGCGTCCACATCGTCTTCGGCAATATGATCGGCTACACCTGAAATTGCCGTATGAACCTCTGCTCCGCCCAATTCTTCCGGAGTTACTTCTTCGCCAGTGGCAGCCAATACCAATGGCGGCCCGCCAATAAAAATGGTTCCCTGATTTCGCACCATGATGGTTTCGTCGCTCATAGCCGGAACGTAAGCACCGCCAGCAGTACACGAACCCATTACCACCGAAATCTGCGGAATTCCTTCAGCCGACATGCGTGCTTGATTGTAAAATACCCGGCCAAAATCAAACCGGTCGGGAAAAACATGAGCCTGTTCAGGCAGGTATATTCCTCCAGAATCAACCAGATAAATGCAAATGAGCTTATTCTGACGGGCAATTTCCTGAGCCCGAACGTGTTTTTTGATGGTTTCGCGGATATAAGTTCCGCCCTTTACGGTAGCATCGTTGGCAATAATCAGACACTCGCGACCTTTCACGACACCGATTCCGGTAATAATTCCGGCGGAAGGAAACGAATTTTCGTATTGATTGTATGCTGCAAAACTTGAAAGTTCGAGAAACGGAGTATTCTGATCAACCAATAAATTGATGCGTTCACGGGCCAAAAGTTTTCCACGGGAGCGGTGTTTTTCGACCGCCACTTCGCCGCCGTGAGAACTGACCGTAGCCAACTTTTCACGAAAGCTTTTCAGTATTTCAGCGTAATTCCTGAAATTCTCCTGAAATTCCGGAGACGAGGTTCGCACATCACTTTGTTTAATTTTTGTGGTCATTTGATTAAACAGAATTGTTTCAATCCATAGACAAAAAAACTAATCGTTTAGTTCACCAAACAAGTACATATTTTCTCCAACTCCCCGAATCTCGGTCAATCGAATGGTGTAAACCGTATTTTTTTGTACTCCGGCCGCTTTAAAACGAACCGGAACGTAATGTTGCCCATAACCGTTGGCAATACCCTGAGTTATTTTCTCAACCAAAACCTGCTGAGTTTTGCCAATGAATGAATTCAAATATTGCTTTTTATTTTCTTCGGAAAGTTCCCTGATTTGCGCCGACCGTTCCGTTTTTATTTTCTCCGGAATGTGATTCTCCAATCGTTCGGCTCGGGTGCCTCTACGAACTGAATATTTGAAGGTATGCACATGGCTGAAGTTGAATTCCTTCACAGCATCAATCGTATCCTGAAATTCTTCGTCTGTCTCGCCTGGAAAACCAACAATGATATCGGTAGTAAAATTAAAATCAGGATAAACCGACCGGAACAGATTCACTGTTTTACGAAATTGGGCAACATCGTACATGCGGCGCATCCTGAGCAGCGTTTTGTCGGAACCGCTTTGCAGGCACAAATGCAGGTGTGGCATCAGCTTCGGATGCTTGAACAAATCAACAAACCGGTCGCCAAAACCATCGGGTTCGAGCGATGAAATGCGCACCCGAAAATCGCCGGGAACCTCCAAAATCTGAGCCAATAAATCTTCAAAACGAGCCGCTCCATCTTCGTAACGGCCAATGTTGACACCGGTAATCACAACTTCCTTGAATCCATTTTCGATGGTTTTGCGCACACTTTCCAGAACTTCGGCAACAGGCCGCGAAACGGCACGACCGCGCACCATTGGAATGATGCAAAAGGTGCAGAAATTGTCGCATCCATCCTGGATTTTCACAGCACTGCGGGTGTGCAGACTTTTCTGAACCGGTTCGTATCTGAAAACGTCTTGTGGCAATTGATTTGGGTGAAGAATCTCTCCTAAAAAATGCGCATCAACCAGCGAAAGGATGGAACTTTTGCGATTGTTCTCCACCACAAAAGTGATGTTGTCCTGACTTTCGAGCTTTTCCTTGAAATTATTGGCCATGCAGCCGGTCACGACCACAACGGCATTGCTGTTGGCGCGCGCGGCCTGACTAATTGTTGTTCTCGATTTTTGGTCGCTTTGGTTGGTTACCGTGCAGGTATTTACCACCACCACATCGGGCGATTCGTCAACCCCAACAAGTTGATACCCGGCCTTGTCGAAATCAGTGACCAAAGCATCGGTTTCGTATTGGTTGAGTCGGCAGCCAAGGGTTTTGAAAGCGACTTTTTTTATGCTTGTTGAATTCATGTCAGATTTGTCTCTTCATCGTAAGGTAACGCCATTGCGCCAAAAATAATTGAATCGTTATAATTGTGATTTTCCGGCGGCGCTATTCTAATTTTCATTTTTCTTCCCCGGCTTGAAAGCCGGGGCTACAAATATTTCGCTCCTAAGGAGCTTCAGTACCGGCAGTTTCCATACTTGGAATCTGAAATTTGGAACTTGAAACTAATTCCCCGCTCATCGAGAAATCAGCCGCTGAAGTGATTTTCACATCAATGATTTGGCCCATCAGCGAGTTATCCTGACGATCGAGCCGAACGATTAATTTTCCTTCAGTGAGCCCCGTTGAGAATCCCGTCTTTCGGTCGGTTCCATTAATCAGAACACGCACGGTTTTACCAACCAAGGTTTCGTTGTAAGCTCTGGAATGGCCTTTCAAAATTTCTGAGAGCCGGTGCAGGCGGTCTTTTTTATCGTCAGATGAAACTTCGTTTTCCCAACGGTAACTAGCGGCACCTGGGCGCGGCGAATACATAGCAATGTAAGCCATATTAAATTGAAACTCGTTCATAGCAGCCACGGTATTCTGAAACTCTGATTCTCCTTCGCTCGAAAAACCAACAATGATATCGGTAAATAAAGTCGCCTGCGGAATCAGTTCGCGAATATCAGCCACAATGCGGCGGTATTTGTCCATCGAATGGCGGCGGTTCATTTTAATCAGCACGCGTTCATCACCACTTTGCATGGGTAAATGAATTTGCTTGGCCAAACAATCGAACGCGGCAATCACTTCAATCACTTCGCGGTTCATGTCCTGTGGATGTGGCGAAGTAAAATACACCCAAAATTCTTCGCCGGAAGTTTTTCCATATTCGCCAATCTGACGAAGCAATTCAGCAAAGTTGATTTCTTCGCCGTTTTTGTCTAATCCGTAAGAATTTACATTCTGACCTAACAGGGTAATCGATTTGTAACCCTGATTCACCAAATGGCGCACCTCATCAATAATTTCTTCGGAAGGGCGCGAAACTTCGCGACCACGGGTGTAAGGAACAGCGCAGAACGTACAGAACTTATCGCAGCCATTCTGAATCGGTACAAAAGCTTCGTAAGTTGACTGGTATTTGGGTTTGATGTGCCACATTTCGGCAATATGCTCATTTTTGGGCATCACCGGCTGCAGAGCTCTCAGCCCGGCAGGTGTAACCACACCATATTCGCGAATCATTTCGGGCAATTGAGCCAGTTCGCTCATCTGAAAAATCAGGTCGAATGATTTCAGGAATTTCTCTTTATCGGCAGGCAAAATACATCCGGAAACAAAAGTGACCACGTTGCGTTTGTTTTTCCATTTGTTCCACTGTGCAATTTTGTTGTAAACTTTGTCTATGGGTTTTTGCCGCACCGAACAGGCCAACATTCCAAGCAAATTGGCTTCTTCCTCGTTTTCCGTCCGCTTGTAGCCCATACTTTCGAGGACCGAACTCACGCGCTCGCTGTCGGAAAGATTCATCTGGCAACCCAATGTAATCAGGTGATATTTCATTGATACATATTATAAAACCACAAAGGCATATAGGTCACAATAGAAAATTTCCGAAAACCCAATTGAGAATTGATATTGAACCTGAGTCCAATAAAATCCTATGTGTTCTATGTGTCTATGTGGTTGTTTGTTCGACTAAAAATAAACTTCACAGTGAATTTGGTCGCGCTCGAAGCCTTTGTCTTTAAGAATTTCGAGGGCATCGAAAATCATATCGCTATTGCCGCAAAGGTAAAAATGCGTTTCAGGAACAAAGGTGCAGTTTTTAAGGTAACCAGTCAGTCGCCCATTGTAGGTTCCCTTCTGATCGCGGCTCGAACACAAAATATATCGGTCGCTGGCGTACTCATGCCGATCATAGGCTTCATTCGAATACCGAACGCCATGAATGAGGGTGTAATCAATTTCAGGATAAGTGCGAACCATGCTGCGGAATGGCGCAATGCCAGTACCGCTGGCGATAAACACAAATTTTCCGGATAAGGCCAGATGGGGCTCCATCCCGAATTTTCCGAAAGGACCGTGAATTTCAACCAAATCGCCCACTTTCAACTTCCGGAGTTTGGGCGTAAAATATCCATTTTCCACTTCCTTCACCAATACTTCCAGATTTTCGTCGTTGGCTCCGCTGTAAATGGAATACTCGCGGCTTTGGTAGTCGCCGTGAATGCCTAGCGAAATATGCTGGCCCGCTTTAAACGCAAAACGCGCCCTGGGTAATTTCAGCGAAAATGTTTCATCGGTCAACTGTCTGATTTCTTCAACTTTGTAAAAGCTTTCGTCAATCTTTATGTCGTGCTTAATCATGCTAATCATGGCTTCTCAATTTTGGACTGCAAAAATAAACATTAATTTCCATTTCAGACAAATATGTCTTTTATTTTAAAGTATAATTAACCCTGCTGTGCAATTTTTGTTTGACTTTTTTGAACAAACACGTGAAAATCATGACAAAACCGAACAATTTAATCGCTCCGTTTCCGTAATTTTGAAGGAAAGCCAAGAAATAGAAACAAATCAATCACACATGAAAACTATTATTATTTACACCACATCGGGCAACTGCACCGGGAAAGCAGTCAACGAACTTTCAAAAAAACTTTCAGGAGAAATTGTAACTGTTGACCTGAAAAAAGAGTTTTTCCCCCAATTGAGCGAATATGACCGCGTAATTATTGGCGGATCGGTACTTGACGGACAAATTGACAAACGGATCAAAGATTTCTGCAATTTGCATATCGACGCGCTTCGAAACAAGGAAATTGGCTTATTTATTTGCTGCACCGACGAGCCGGAAATAGCAAGACATGAAATAAGCAAGGCTTTTCCTGAAGAGTTGCACCAACTGGCCAAGACCGAAGCTATTTTCAGAAATAGTTACAAGCTCGAAAACATGAGTTTCATAGGGAAAATGTTGGTAAAACGAATTCCGAAAGTGCGGGAAAATGCCATGAAGCCAGATGAAAATTCGATCGATCGTTTTGCTACACGAATGGAAAAAACCTACAGCCCGTTTATGTTTTTGGTCTAACATCAAAGAAATCGATGAAAAGACAAAGGGTGACGAATCGCGAAATTTCGATTTGTCACCCTTTTTTAATTCCTTAAAATTTCAAGTAAAAGTCCTTCGTCAAGTCTTTGTATTCCGGAGTATAATCGTGGTGTTTTTCGAATTCAATCATCAATTCCGATTCCTGAATTGTACAAGCCAAATAGGCTAACTCAATCAATATCCTGAACTCCGGTTTCACCGGATTAGGTTTTATCCGACACAATCGAGCAATATACAATTTATTCAAATCAGCCAACTGCATGATCTCCTGAAGACTTTCGACAGGCAAAACCAACGCGATTCTACCATTTTCGCGAAGCAATTTGGTTGCTCCTGAAATCAAAACATCCAAAGGCAAAGAATCGGAATGCCGGGCTTGCGCACGATTTTCGACCGGAGCTTTTACTCCATTGGTAAAAAATGGCGGATTGCTCACAATCAGGTCATATTTCCGGTTTGTTCGCTCAGCAAATTCCTGAAAAGAATAAAGTTCAGCGTTAATCCGGTCACTCCAGAAAGATTGCTGAATATTCAGACATGCCTCCTGAAAAGCATCCGGATCAACTTCAATGGCATCAATTTTCGCAGACAAATTTTTCTGGGCCATCATCAATGCAATCAGTCCGGTGCCGGTGCCAATATCCAAAATTCGTTCAGCGCCTGAAGGATCAGCCCAAGCGCCAAGCAACACGCCGTCCATGCCCACTTTCATGGCCGATCGTTCCTGAACGATTCGAAATTGTTTGAATTGAAAATAGGCGTTTCGAGGCATTTTGAAATTGTTTAATAAAATCGTAGTTGATAAAATTCTGCTAAAATAATCGGATTTCAAGAAGGATAAAAAAATCAAGCGCTAAAGACAGACCCGGGAATAATCATCCATTCAACTATTCTGTCGGGAATTCGTATATTAACTTGCATCAAGAGTTTGCGCATAAGAACCTAAAAACAATATGCCATGAACAAAACAGAACGACCGGTTGAAGTTGCAAATTTAGACGCTGTTGCTTATTTTGAAGAAGATTTTGTGCTCTATATTGACAGTAACGATGAGAATATTCCTTCTTCACTTTGCGTTCAGGCAAATTTTGAATCCTTACAATTTGATCCGGTTCAACCAATAAGTGTATTTCTTGAATCAAGGTCTTATATGCCACTAATCGATGTAGACGCAAGAATATCTCAACGACAGCGTCTTCTTGACGAGATGCACCCCGATGTGATTGCAGCAATGCTTGATGATTTTAATGAAAAAAAAAGATTAATCCAGAAAAATATCACGCCTTTTGGTGAGATATTTCATGGCTGGCAACCAGGAGGTTAGAAAAGTTTGAGTTATGAATAGCTCAATTTAATCATCACAAAATCACCAGCGTTTCCCCAATTGCATCCCTCAACTTAGCCTCCACATTTACCTGTTCGGCAAATTCATGCCATTTGGCAACCGTTTCGGCAATTTGCTGAATAATGGCAGGTGCCTTTTTTACATTCATCTGGCGACCAACTTCAAGCAAATCGTCGCGCGTAATTCCCTGCCTTTTCCCATTAATGCTCAGCGCATGTTGGCTTACCCAAGCACTTCCGGGGCGGTAAGCATGGCAAACATCATAGGCTGGAGCTAATCGCCACTCGCCCTGCGTATCCATTATAAAAGCGAAGTTCTTGGTATGGTCGTCGCAGTTTTGGGCCATCACGTTGAAAACCATTCTCCGGTACATCTGTTCTGCCTCCGGATAGGTCAACCTTAACAGGCGCATGGTTTGAAACAACTGCTCGTAACTGTACGAATAAATGTCGTTAAAATCGTAGTGCATCATGGCGCAAAAAGTTTGCACATGCAACTTCTGGCTTCCGGTTGGGCGGTCAAACCGGCGGGTCATAAAATGTGCGCGGCCGTTTTCCTCAATCAGGCGGCATTCCATCATTTCAATACCGCAAGCAACAGCCATCAGGTAATAGGCCATTTCCACCCGGCCATAACCAAATGTGGCACCAAACTGGGCGTCGTCAACCCCATCGAATTTTAGCAGCCAATGCGAAAATCCTTCAGGAGCATCGGTTTGCCCCGAGCGAACCTCGCCAGTTTCGGCATTCCAGGCTACAATGGCTTTTGCCCTGGCGCCACCGGCAGAAGTACCAATCTTCAAAATATCGGAAAGTGCTTTTTGTTCGTCGTGCGAAATGTCTGTTTGAAACGATTGCCGTCCGGTTAAAATTTGCTGTGCCACATCAACCAAACTACTGATTTCTACCTTCGACGACAGATTGGCCGAAGGTGGAACCACCGGTTCGAATTCCAACGCGCCCATTCCTCGTTTCCCGGTAAAGCAAAGCATCTCAACGGGGTTCATACTTCCTGAAGATCGGCCAACACGAGCCAACCAGGTGTTTATAAGTGCATTCCCATAGCGGTCGGGCAAAACATCGGCCAACAAACCTGGCAAGCCTTTAAACGTTTTGCTTCCAGCAAGTTCAGGAAACGAAAAAATAACACCCCTTGCCTGACTGACCGGCATTTTCAGAGGAGCCACATCCAATCCGGATCGTAGAAAATCTACATCGAATTCAAAGTCAGCAACTCCTGAATCCGAACCCCAGTGTATAGCGCCAATACGCCTTCCCCAAATCGATATGAAACCATTCTCAATCATCACCAATCAGGTAATTCGTAAGGTTTCTCGCCTTTGGGAGTCCGGGCCCGTTTTCGTTTCTTCAATTCCATTTTAGCCAGGTACATCGGACTCACCTTTTCTTCCACCTGAAAGGCACGAACAAACGACAATTGATTAAGCACCCTCAAAATCTGGATCAGAGAAATGAGTGTTCCACCCTTCCCGTTCTCAATTTGGCTCAGCGTACTGCGGTTGACCCCGGCAGCATCAGCTACCTGTTGCTGGCTTTTGTTTTGCTGCAAACGCGATTGTTGCACAAATTGCCCAATTTGTACCAACAGAGCACCGTCGCTAAGCGAACTCCAATTAATGTTGCCAAATTCCATCATAAAATATATTTTTATGAGTTATTGATGACTTATACCAACAAATATAAAATAATTTTTCGAAATAAAAAACAGAAGAAAAAAATAATACATATTGTCGGCTTTTACAATCATTAAGTGCATAAATATAATTTATTGATGGAATTAACTAACACAAATTAGGAACAAAAAAAAATAAAATAAATGTTAGTTCTATAGAAATTACAGGTAATATTTTTTCAAAAAATGATAGGCATTTTCGCCCATAATACGATTCACAATTTCCTCGGGATCAATCCGGTTATACGGTTGCCTTAGTTTTCCTGAATTTGCTTTCATGTAATTGTGTGCCTGCATCAATAAATAGTCCGACAGAGTTGGATAATTTTCGGCTGTCAGGTAGCCATTAATCGGATTGATCATCCCATCGTAATCGCTACCCAAACTTTGTATTCCCCAGGCAAAAAGTCCGTTCGAGTCGAGCAATTCGGCAATATGCTGAATCTGCCGCCAGGCCAATAACGATGAATGAAACAAGGCTTTCCTCCGCTCAAGTGCATGCGACTTTTTTAACTGTGTGTCACCAGCCGCGGCAATGCGCCTTTCATCGAGCTGCAAGCCAAAAAGACCATTGGTACGGGCTACTTCAATTATTTCGTCGTCGTAAAAATTAATGTCATCATCTAAAAAGAGATGTTTGTCTTTAGCTCCGCCAATTACGGCACCATGACTAACGATTACCGGAATATCTTCTTCCTTATATTTGATTTCCAACATGTTAAAATATTCCAGTCGTGAAGTCCGGCTCATGTGCTTGATATCTATCAAAATCCGCTTACCTTCAGAATTATCGAGTAATTTATCAACCACCTCTTTCCCCAATGGGGTAAATCCGGTATTCATCATGTAGGTTTGGTCCGTAGCCTTTTTTACAATTCCAGTAAGGCTTTGGGCGTGGCCGCACAGCTCGTTGTAAAAATGATGAGCAAGGCCCATAAATACGGGGCGATGTTCCCAGTTCTTTACCTTATCAACATTGCCCAGCACATAATTTCGGTTGGCAGGGTTCGTTTGGGGCTTAATTCCGGTTCCAAATACGTGAGCGCCTTCAATGGTAAGGATTACGGCTATGGCATTAGCTTTCTTCTCCTGAAGGGTATCCAGATTAAGAATAGTATCAACATCAGTTGCATTGCGGGCAATTCCATACTTATAAAACGAACGATCAGCCAATTTCACGGTTTGCCCATCCATCTGTTTCAGGAATTGATATTCATTTTCCAGATCAGGAAAATAGTCGGTAATCGACTGAATAAAATCGATGCGCTTTTTTCCAACCGAGGTTACAAAATTCAAGAGCATATCATTGAAATCGCCCTTCCCTAGTTTATTGTCAAAAAATCCACGTTCGACAGGATAAAGCGAGGCAAAAACGATTCCGGTATTACCAAAGCCCATAGCCGAAAAACTGCTCTGCCGGTACTTTACGATACCGCCAAGCAGTTCTATGAATTTATCAAAAAGGTTAGGCGGATCGTAATACCAGATTGAACTTTTTGCACTTATTTTTTTGCTGTTTTCTCTCAATGGAAAACTTTGCCCATACGATTTCATCGTGGGATGTGTGTGAATGTCTGCAAAATACTTCATGTCTGTCTGTAATTAGGAGTTTATACTTAGTTCTGTCTTTTCGGAGCGATAAAATTTAACTTACGGATAAACAGACAAAAAGATGCGAAATTATTTTTCAACTATTCGATTCACAACAACATAGACCAACTGGTAAAATTAGAAACTAACGCAGGCAAACGGAATTGATGGATTCCCATTTTTTCGCCCCAAACTTCTTTCTCACATTTTATCAACAACACTCTTTTCAGGCATCGAAATTGGTAACTTTACTTTCCTGAAATTTGAGTTTCAGCAAAATTAAAATTCTGATATAATTCATTGATATGATTCCTTTTACACATCTACATGTTCACTCACAATATTCCATTCTGGATGGTGCGGCCAGTGTTCGCGGGCTGATTGCTAAAGCTAAAGGCGATGGCATGACTGCGTTGGCGCTTACCGATCACGGCAACATGTTTGGCTCCAAAGAGTTTTACGATGTGTGCAAAAAAGAAGGCATTAAGCCCATCATTGGATGCGAAACATATGTGGCCGAACAATCGCGCCACAACAAGAAAGATGCGAAGGTTGACCGTTCGGGATACCACCTTATTCTGCTGGCTAAAAATCTGGTGGGCTACCGCAACCTGCTCAAGTTGGTTTCGTTGGCTTATACCGAAGGTTTTTACTACAAACCACGTATCGATAAAGAGATTCTGGAAAAATACAGCGAAGGATTGATTGTTTCCTCAGCCTGTCTGGGAGGCGAAGTTCCGCAGCATATCATGGCCGGAAACATGAAGGATGCCGAGGATACCATTCAGTGGTTCAAATCCATTTTTGGCGAAGATTTCTATCTCGAATTGCAGCGCCATCCTTCTGAATTGCCCGAGATGAGGCAGAATGTTTACGAGAATCAGGTGCTGGTAAATGCCAAGATTCTGGAACTGGCCAAAAAGCATGAGGTGAAGGTAATCTGCACCAACGATAGTCATTTCATCAATCAGGAAGATGCCGATGCGCACGATTTGCTCATCTGTTTGAATACCGGCAAGGATTTGGACGACCCTACCCGGATGCGCTATACCAAGCAGGAGTGGTTTAAGACCACCGCCGAAATGAACGCTTTGTTTGCCGATGTGCCCGAAGCCCTGGCCAATACTCAGGAAATCAACGATAAAATTGAGGCCTATAACCTGAATTCTTCTCCTATCATGCCGGTTTTCCCGATTCCTGAAGATTTTGGGAAAGAAGATGATTACCGGAGCCGGTTTACCGAAGAAATGCTACTTGAAGAATTTACCCAATTTTGGTACGATTCGATTGGCGGATACGATAAGGTCATCAGGGTTAAATTTGAAGCCGACTACCTGTCGCACCTGGCTTGGGAAGGTGCCAAACTGCGCTACGGGGAGCCATTTTCGGACGACGTGCGCGAGCGTATCGAATTTGAATTGAGTACCATTAAAAAGATGGGTTTCCCGGGGTATTTCCTCATTGTTCAGGATTTCATTAACGAAGCGCGCCGGATGGACGTTTTGGTTGGGCCAGGCCGTGGTTCGGCTGCCGGATCGGTAGTTTCGTATTGTGTTGGGATTACCAACATCGACCCAATGCGATACGATTTGCTGTTCGAACGGTTCCTGAACCCCGACCGTATTTCGATGCCCGACGTGGATATCGACTTTGATGATGACGGCCGCCAGAAAGTACTCGACTATGTAACCAATAAATATGGGGCAGATAAGGTGGCACACATCTGTACTTTCGGGACCATGGCTACCAAATCGGCCATCAAAGATGTGGCGCGGGTGTTGAAATTACCACTTCAGGAAGCCGACCGTTTAACCAAACTGGTTCCTGATGCCCCGAAGATGAATTTTAACATTGCGTTTAAAGATAGTCCGGAGTTGAAACAGGAGTTGAATTCCCCCAACGAACTGATTCGCACAACCCTGAAGTTTGCGCAAACGCTCGAAGGTTCGGTTCGTCAGACCGGTATTCACGCCTGCGGGATTTTAATCAGCCGCGATCCGCTGACCGACCATATACCGGTGATGCCTACCAAGGACGACGACAACCTCCTGACCACGCAATATGACGGCCATTTTGTGGAAGATATTGGCCTGCTTAAGATGGACTTTCTGGGACTGAAAACCCTCTCCATCATCAAAGAGACCATCGAAAATATTAAACTTTCGCGCGGAATAACCATAGATATGGATCATCTTCCCGAGAACGATCCGCTCACTTTCGAGCTTTTCAGTAACGGTGATACCACCGGGATCTTCCAGTTCGAGTCGCCCGGAATGAAAAAACACTTACGAAACCTGAAACCGAACCGTTTTGAGGATTTGGTGGCCATGAATGCCTTGTACCGTCCGGGGCCAATGGAGTACATTCCGTCGTTCATCAAACGAAAACATGGTCAGGAGAAAATTGAATACGATTCTCCGCTGATGGAACCTTACCTCAAAGATACCTACGGAATTACGGTTTACCAGGAACAGGTAATGCTTCAGTCAAGGGCATTGGGCGGATTTACCCGCGGCGATTCCGATTCGCTCCGTAAAGCGATGGGTAAGAAGCTTATAGCCATGATGGATAAGTTAAAAGTGAAGTTTCACGACGGCTGCCTGGCTAACCCAAAGTTTATTGAAGGCTGCACCGAAGGGGGCAAAGATCCGGGCAAGCTGATCGACAAAATCTGGAAAGACTGGGAAGCTTTTGCCAGTTACGCGTTTAATAAATCGCACTCGGTTTGTTATGCCGCGGTGGCTTACCAAACGGGTTACCTGAAAGCTCATTACCCAGCCGAATTCATGGCAGCCAACATGAGCCGAAACCTCAGCAACATCACTGAAATCACGAAGCTGATGGAAGAATGCAAGCGCATGAATATGAATGTACTAGGTCCTGATGTAAGTGAAAGCTACGCTAAGTTTACGGTAAACAAAGCAGGCAATATCCGCTTTGGAATGGCTGCGATTAAAGGCGTTGGCGAAGGTGCTGTTCAGGATATCATCAAAGCCCGCAAGAATGGCGAATTCAAAGATATTTACGATTTTGTGGAACGGGTGAACCTTCAATCGGTTAATAAAAAGAACCTTGAAGCGCTGGCCATGGCAGGCGCATTCGACTCGTTCAAAAAACACACCCGCAGCCAGTATTTTGCTCCCGACGAAAACGACCAGAGTTTTATCGAGAAACTGACCCGCTACGGAAGTAAGATGCAATACGAAAGTAACAATGCGACACTTTCGCTTTTTGGCGAAATGATGTCAACGCAATCTGTCCAAAAGCCCGAGCCGGCGATGGTTCCCGAATGGGCCGATCTGGTTTTGCTCGAAAAGGAACGAAGCCTGGTAGGCGTTTACCTGACCTCGCACCCGTTGGATAAATACAAAATTGAGATAAAAACGCTGGTTACCAAAGATGTTTCGTTTAAAGACCTGAACAACAATATTGAGCCGTTGAAAGGGCGCGAAATGACTTTTGCCGGGATGGTGACCGAAGCCCGCGAGTCGTTCAGTAAAAACGGAAAACCATTTTGCTACATGGTTTTAACCGACTATACTGATTCGTATAAAATGTTCTTTTTTGCGAAAGACTACGTCGAATTCGGCAAATACTGCAAACCCGGACTTTTCCTGATGGTTAGGGGCACGGTTCAGAACCGGTTTGGCGGCGACCAGCTCGAATTTAAAGTAAACCGCATAGAGTTGATGGAAGAAATTCGCGAGAAATATTTTAAGAGTATTACTGTTAAAATTCCGCTTTCGGCATTAACTGGCGAAATAATTTCTGATTTAGAGCGGCTTACATTAAACAGTAAAGGAAAATCGTTATTGAGATTTGATATTTTTGATCTCGAAACAAATATGGTTGTTAATCTGTTTTCAAGGAATACCCGAATAGAAATTACCGACGAGTTGCTTGCCTATTTTGAAAAACGCGATGATCTTGCTTTTAAAATTAATTAGGCTAATTTTGTGATGATTTTGGGTTTGTTACAGTATTCACACATAAAATATAAAACGATGGCTTTAGAAATTAATGATGCAAATTTTGAAGAATTGGTTCTTCAGTCGGATAAGCCGGTTCTTGTTGATTTTTGGGCTGAATGGTGCGGCCCATGCCGCATGGTTGGTCCTATTGTTAACGAACTTGCTGACGATTACGCCGGAAGATTGATTGTAGGAAAAGTAGATGTTGACAGCAATCCAGGTATTGCTTCTAAATTCGGCATCCGTAATATTCCTACTATTTTATTCTTTAAAGATGGTGTTGTTGTCGAAAAACATGTTGGGGCAGCGCCTAAAACAACACTGGCGTCCAAAGTTGACAGTATTCTTTAAGAGATATCTTCAGGAAGGAGAAAGGCATAAGAACTTATTTTTCTTATGCCTTTTTTATTTTTAGAAGGTTTCGGTTCTTTAATGAATGACTATTTTTGCCTGTAATGATTAATTCGTGATTCTTGAACAATCTATTCGACATACAGCAGTTTCAGCAATTCGATAACCTCGAACTTATCTCCAAAGAGGTGGTGGAAGGTTTTATTACCGGACTGCACCGGAGCCCCTTCCATGGTTTTTCGGTTGAATTTGCAGAACACCGGTTATATAACACGGGCGAATCGACCAAACATATTGACTGGAGGTTATTTGCCCGCACCGATCGCTTGTTTGTAAAACAGTACGAAGAAGAAACCAACCTGCGCTGTCAATTGGTCATCGACACCTCATCCTCCATGCTTTTCCCTTACGAAAAAGGGAAACCGTCAAAAGTAAATAAGCTGGCATTTTCGGTATATTCTGCGGCTGCCATCATTTATTTGCTCCGAAAACAGCGCGATGCTGTGGGTCTTTCACTTTTCTCCGACGAGGTAGAGTTTCACGCTCAGGCACGTTTGTCTTCCGTGCATATTGATTTACTATACAATCAGTTAGCCAATCTCCTGAATCAGGAACAAACCCTGGTGCACAAAAAGACCAACACAGTTGATGCCTTGCACATGATTGCCGAGAATATTCATAAACGTTCGTTGGTTATCCTTTTTAGCGACCTGATAGAACAGGAAAATACCGATGCCTTGTTCGAAGCCCTGCAACACCTGAAATACAACAAGCACGAAGTCCTGCTTTTTAATGTTACCGATCACCGCCAGGAGCGGGAGTTCGATTTCAGGAACCAACCATTTCGTTTTGTCGATTTGGAATCGGGCGATCACATCAAATTTGCGCCACACGACATGAAGGCCAATTACCAAAAAGCCATATCGGCCTATTTCGAAGAAATGCGCGTTCGCTGCGGACAATACCATATTGATCTGGCCGAAGCAGATATTAACGAAGACTTCAGGCACGTGCTTTATACTTATCTCCTGAAACGCAAGCGGTTGTTCTGATCACTGAAACTGTTTACTCTTTTTCTGCCGGAAACAAATCGCAGCTAATCGGGTAATGATCGGAATGATTCAAGGTAGAGACCTCGAAATTATAACTGTCGTATTTAGAGCTGTGCAAAATGTAATCGATTCGGAATGAAGGCAATTTGCCGTTATACGTATTTGCCGTTCCCTTGCCCGATTGGGTAAACGAGTCTTCCAGATTACCTCTTACCGTGCGGTAAGTAAACGAAACCGGAGTATCATTAAAATCGCCGCAAACAATCACCGGGTAAGGACTATCATCAATATATTCGCGAAGGGTTGCAGCTTGCTCGGCTCTTTTAATCTGCGCCTTCCTGAATTTTCCGCCCAACTCCATAAATTTGGCCTTGGTCCGTTCATCGTTATTAAAATCAATAGAATCGATGGTATTTATTTCCCTTTTCCCGAGTCGGTACGATTGCAAATGACAGTTGAAAACCCGTACTGTGTCCGAATTCATCAGAATATCGGTATAAATAATCATGTTTCCGGAGTTTTTAAACCTGATTTCGCCCATGAAAAGAATAGGAAACCGGGTCAGGGTTAATTGCCCGCCAGCGTAACTGCTGTGCGCGAGCTGCATATGCTTAATTTGAGCCAGTTTATGGTCTGAGATGTCGAAGATCTGACGTTTATTCAACCTCACTTCCTGCAAACAAATAATATCCGCATTGTTTTGCCGAAGAAAATTCAGGATATGATCGGCATTTTCTTTCGACGGAAAATCATTCGATCCCATAAAATATTTCACATTGTAACTGGTAATCCGCACGCCTCTTTCATTGGTTTGCCTGCCCGAAAACTGCAAATAATTGCCCACATGTTTATATCCAGCTAAAATTACAACGATGGAAATGAGGGTAAACCATGGTTTAACAAGTATCCACAACACAACAAAAATCAGGTTTACCACAAGCAAATAAGGATAGGCTATCCCAAACAGGGAAACAAACCACAGTTTTTCCGGACTCAGGTATACTGATATGGAAGCAATGCCTAATGCAAATACAGCTATAAGATTAAAGAGCAGAAGCGTATATACAAAAAACTGTTTCAAATCATTTAGGGTTTAAGTTCCGGAATCAGGGTGAGTTGCCTGCGCCTATTACAAATATATAAATTTAATGCCTGAAAAAGCCCGGCAAAACCTTGCCAGAGGCATTACGAGTAATTTTTACAAACGAAATATTTTCGATTAATACATACTGATAGCGCTTATTCCCGGAGATACGAACAACCAATCATCCGGTCTTTACCGTGAATGTCCTTTTTAATCCGAATAGCCGAGAAGCCTTTTTCATGTAGCATTTCCGAACATTCTTTTCCCAAAGCTTCGTTAATCTCGAAGTATAAACGGCCATTATGCTTAAGGTTCTTCCGGGCAAAATCAGCAATTTGTGAATAAAAAATCAACGGATCATTATCAGGTACAAACAGAGCAAGCCCGGGCTCGTATTCCAGTACGTTCCGCTCCATCTGTAACCGCTCCATTTCCCTCACATATGGAGGGTTACTCACCACAACATCCAGTTCAGGAAAGCTTATTCCCGGTGAATTTCTCAGAATATCGTACGTTAAAACAGTAATTGCTACCGAATTTAAATCTGCATTTCGCCGGGCTGTTTCGATACAAACCGGCGAAATATCGCAAGCCAGAACTACCGATTCCGGAATGTTTTTCCGGAGGGAAACTGCAATACAGCCACTCCCGGTTCCCATGTCCAGTATGGTTGGGCGGGTAAGTTTATTCTCCTGAATAATCCATTGCACCAACTCTTCGGTTTCGGGGCGCGGTATTAAAACTCCCGGAACGGCATAAAATGGTAATCCGAAAAACTCCGTTTCACCCAGAATATATTGAATGGGTTCGTGGTTTTTAAGGCGGGCAACCATCGTCCCTATTTCCGATCGGTCTTCTTCGCACAGGATTTCATCTTTAGCAAGCAAAAATTGCGTGCGCGTATATCCTTTTACCTTTTCAAAAATCAGGAAAATCAAGCTTTCAATTTCTTCTGCCTGATAGATTCCTGCCAATTCTTTTCGGATAGATGCAATACCTGCCTTCATTTATTGTTATTTTTGGCAAAGTTAATTTTTTCGCCGATGAGTACTCCGGATTTTTTCATGCAACGTTGCCTCCACCTGGCACTCCTTGGTATGGGAGATGTAGCTCCTAACCCCATGGTTGGCTGTGTAATTGTGCACGAAGGAACAATTATTGGTGAAGGATTTCACGAAAAATACGGACAGGCACATGCCGAGGTTAACGCAATCCGTTCGGTTAAAAATCCGGAATTGTTGACTCAATCAACCCTGTATGTTTCGCTCGAACCTTGTGCCCATTTCGGGAAAACACCACCCTGTTCCGATCTGATTATTGAGAATCGTATCCCCAGAGTAGTTATCGGGACGGTTGATCCGTTTGCAAAAGTGGCTGGCAAGGGCATCGAACGGATGCAAAAAGCAGGAATTGAGGTTGAAGTTGGCCTACTCGAAAAGGAATGCCGTGAACTGAACCGCCGATTTTTTACTTTTCATGAGAAAAAACGCCCCTATATTTTGCTGAAATGGGCGCAAACGCTCGATGGATTTATTGACACCGACCGTACGGAATATTTGCATCCTACATGGATTACCAATGCCCTGTCGAAAAGGTTGGTGCACAAACAGCGCTCTGAAGAATCGGCCATTTTGATCGGAACCGACACCGCCAAGTTCGATAACCCGGCGCTCACCGTGCGCGAATGGACAGGCAATCAGCCTATCCGGATGGTTATTGACCGAACCGGAAGGTTAGAATCGAACCTGCACCTTTTCGACCAGTCAGCGCCAACTTGGGTTTTTACCCATCAGGAGAAAGCGGGATCGGAAAACCTGAAATACATTACCCTCGATTTTAGCCAGGAAATCTTACCGCAATTACTTTCTGAACTCTATCATCAGGATATTCTCTCGGTAATTGTTGAAGGAGGAAGCAAGCTGCTGAACAGCTTCCTGAAATCGGGCTTGTGGGACGAAGCTTTCGTGTACACTGGCAACCAGTTTTTTGGCAAAGGCGTTATTGCGCCGCACATTTCCGGAGAAACCATTGGCTTCGAAAAACTGGACGACTGCAAATTGCATGTGCTGAGAAATGTATGATTATGCAGGATTGTCAGTCCAAATCATTTACAATGTATATTTTCCTCGATTCCTTTCGATCATTCAATCTTTATAATCGTGTTCTGACAATTTTTACTTGCTTTTATGTCTATTTTTCGTGAATTTTAGTCTTCTCAAATCAACCCCAATTACGCATGGCTATTTTATTCGACATATGGAAATCAATGCCAAGTCTGGTGACCATCCTTTATTTTTTGACGGTTGTTTTTATTGCCATACTTATTATTCTTGAAAACCGGAATCCGGTAAAAACCATTAGCTGGATTTTGGTTTTGGTTTTATTGCCTTTCGCCGGAATTGTGTTTTATCTTTTTTTCGGGCAGGAATACCGCAAAAACAAAATGTATTCGCGCAAAGGGCTGAAAGATTTGGAGAAACTTCGAAAACTGACACTGGAACAGTTAGATAACCTCCCCGATAATCAATTTCAGATTGGAGGCCGGCTCTATTCCAAGCGACATTTAATGAATCTGTTGCTTTCCAACTCGAATGCCATTTTAACCAACAACAACGAAATAATGATTTTACGCAACGGAGATGAAACTTTTCCGGAAATCTTCAGGGCAATTGAACAGGCAACTCATCACGTTCACCTGGAATATTACATTGTTGAGGACGATAAAATCGGGAATTACCTGCGTGAACTGCTCATACAGAAAGCACGCGAAGGCGTTGAGGTGCGATTTATTTACGACGATGTGGGTAGCTGGGAGCTAAAACGAAAATGGCTCAAAACCATGTCTGATGCCGGAGTTAAGGTCGATTGTTTTATGCGGGTACGTTACCCTATGCTTACTTCAAAAGTGAACTACCGCAATCATCGGAAAATTCTGGTGGTTGATGGAGACACCGCCTTTGTTGGAGGATTAAATTTTGCCGACCGTTATCAGGATGGCGTTCGCGGCATTGGTCCCTGGCGCGACACCCACCTGAAAGTTATTGGCGGCGGGGCAACTGCTTTACAAATCATTTTTATGGCCGACTGGTACTTTGTTTCCAAAGAAATACTGAAAGGCGATAACTATTTTAAACCTTTTGAAGTGGGTAACGGCAAGCTGGTGCAGATGGTTGCCAGCGGCCCCGACTCTGACTGGGAAAGCATCGGGCAAGCCTATTTTGCGGCTATCGCATCGGCAACCGACTATGTGTACATTTCGACACCCTACCTGATGCCCACCGCCGATATTGTAACGGCACTAAAGACTTCGGCATTGGGGGGGATTGATGTCCGGATTATTGTTCCGGGTTTGTCTGATGCCATAACGCCCAAATGGGGAACCAATTCGTACATCGAGGAATTGCTCGAGGCTGGAGTGAAAATTTACTTCTATAAGGCAGGCTTTACGCACAGTAAAGTTATTATAGTCGATGGTGTTTTTTCTTCGGTTGGCACTGCCAATCTGGATTTCAGGAGCCTGGAAACGAATTTCGAGGTGAATGCCATGATTTATGACGAAGAAACCGCCGGAATACTGACCAGCCATTTTCTGGACGATCAGGATAAAAGCGAAATGGTAGTGCTGGATGAATGGATTAAACGGCCACGGCTAAACAAAATAAAAGAATCGTTTGCCCGCATTTTGAGCCCAATGCTCTAAAAAATTGTTTTTCAGCCATTTAATCTTCATCCCTGAATTGATTTGTCCTTCCTTTTTCGTCATTCGTCGATTTTTAATAGGGTAAATCCGTTGGGAATTGTCTCCTTTAAAACCTAAAAATCAAGACTATGAACAGAAAAGACTTTTTCAGGAGTTCGTTGGCCGCCAGTGCTTGTGCCGGATGTTTTTTATTGCCTGCAACGAACCTGATAGCCGAAAATGCAGTGCCGGAAGACGAAAAGTATAAACAGCTTTTGCAGGAAAAAGAGTTTATTCAAAACTGGCTGACAGATCTCCTCGATACCATCGATGAAAATCTGGATGAACCTTCCAAATCATTTTTATTGGCTGGTTGCGGTCGTGGTTGTTTTAACCGGCACCAGTTTAAAAAAGATATTGCTGAAAAAGGTAAAGGCGATTTGGATAAGTTAATTGAAGCCTATAAAAACAACTTCGAAGTGTGGAAAGAAGGCAATACGGTGCATATCCGGTACGGTGAAGTTTCGCAGGGATGTTATTGTCCGGCAGCTAAATTTCGCCCTGCCAGGCCTAACGATTTGCATTGCGAATGCACCCGTGCCACCCATCAAACCATTTTTGAAACGGCCTTGGGTAGGACAATCGATGTGAAGATTCTTGAATCAGTTAGGAGAGGAAACAAAACCTGCCATTTTTTAGCTACGGTGTAATCAACCGGCAAAAGAACGTGCCGGCAATAACTAGCCAACCAGCCGAAATCTCCAGGATGATTGCCGGAAAAGGGATTGAATTGACCAGAATCAGGTTATCCGGACTCAGCTTAGTTAATGATCGGTGACGTGGTGTCATAGGTAACTTGTTTCGGTATCTATTCGTTGATGAGGCCCCGAAACAAATTCGGAGTGACTGAAACCTGGCAAAATTGAGTTACCCCAGCACTGGTCAGCAGTCAGTCCAATCGCATTATTAAAAAATTAAAATATTGAATTATATGAAAATTGGAATCGCTGAATTATCGAATAGAATGGATCTTCTACCTGATGGGATAACCTACTTTTGGAATTGTTGGGGTAACGATTCGAATTATAAATTTTATAAAAACTGTATCGAAAACTCGTTGGACAACAAAAACTTGTTACCTAAATTTTATCTTGCATTGATAGAAAATGAGATTGTAGGTTCATATGCACTGCTAACCAATGACATTATTAGCAGGCAAGACCTGATGCCTTGGTTTGCTTGCTTGTTTGTAAACGAAGAACAACGAAATAAAGGTATTGCCGCACAACTAATTCAACACGGACTTCTCGAAGCACGCCAAAAAGGATTTGAGAAGCTTTATCTTTCAACACACCTGAATACCTTTTACGAGAATATGGGCTGGAAACATATTGCAAACGGATACCATGTAGATGACAGTGAAATAAAGATTTATGAGAAACCTACAACAGATTAATCGGGCAACTCCCGCCCGAGGTGTAGTGTACCTTAACAGGAAGTCACCCTGCAATTCGTCTCTACTTGAAGTGTGCCAACATTATGTATCCATTATAAATGCCCAGGACACATCAATGTTGATTTGGAAAATTGTAACTTAAAAGTTACCTTTGATTTTCTTTCAATGACGTATGAAGAAAATTCGGGAAGTAATTGCATACAAAAATTATTTTGTAGATTTTTTGACCAAGCAACCAATTAAGGTTCAAAACAAGATCTTCAAAATCATTGAAGCCATAGAGACTTTGGAGAGAATACCAACCACCTATTTAAAACTTATATCAGGGACAAATGGACTCTATGAAGCTAGAATTCAACTAGGGACTGACATTTGGCGTGTTTTCTGTTTCTTCGACAAAGGGAAATTGGTAATCCTTTTAAATGGATTTCAGAAAAAGACACAGAAAACGCCGAAAAATGAGATTGAGAAAGCAATAAATTTAATGAAAGAGTATTATGAAAGCAGAAAATAACAACAAAGACATTACAACCTGGGATCAGATAAAGGATCAGGTTTACGGAGAAAAAGGGACGGAAAGACGTGACAATCTTGAGAGGGAAACCGAATCTTTTAAAATTGGACTTTTGTTAAAAAAGGCAAGGGAATCTCGCCATATGACTCAAGAAGAATTAGGACAAATCATAGACAAGAAAAGAACCTATATTTCTCGCGTTGAGAATGATGGAAGCAATATAACATTGAGTACACTTTTTGACATAGTTGAAAAAGGACTTGGAGGAAAAGTTCGTATTTCAATAGATGTCTAATGTTGAATAAACTTATGCGCCATAACATCAGTTCCCCGCAGTAACCGTGCTTTTCTGTGTGCATCTTTCCGCTCTGGCCACCTTTCGACTTGATCTCGTCTTAGGCGAGACAATACGCCCTAATTGACCCTTCCAACGTTTACCTACTATTTGAAAGCATCAAAACACTAAAATAAATGATAGACAAAGTAAAAATCTTAAAAACAGAAATCCTTTCTGACAATTGGTATGTTTTAAGAAAAATAACATACGAATATTTCAAAAAGGATGGCACAAAACAAACGCAAAGCCGAGAAGCATACGATAGAGGAAACGGAGCAACTATTTTGCTTTATAACCAATTGCAGAAAACTGTAATTCTAACAAAGCAATTTCGGCTTCCAACCTATGTAAATGGAAATGAGAATGGAATGCTAATAGAGGCTTGTGCCGGATTATTGGATAAAGATAACGCCGAAGATTGCATAAGAAGAGAAACTGAAGAAGAAACAGGTTACAAAGTTTCATCCGTTCAAAAAATATTTGAAGCATATATGTCGCCTGGTTCAGTAACTGAAATTTTGCATTTTTTTATTGCAGAATATTCAAAAACAATGAAAGTTAACGAAGGTGGTGGAGTTGAACACGAAGAAGAAAACATCGAAGTTTTAGAAATGGAAATAAATAAAGCAATGCAAATGATAGAAACTGGTGAAATCAAAGATGGCAAAACAATAATGCTGCTCCAATATGTAAAACTTCATAACTTAATCTAAATGGAAAAGAAAAAATCATTACTAATTTTAGTTGCCGGACCCTATCGGTCTGGAACAAATGATATTCCAGAGCTAATTGAAGCAAATGTTAGGGCAATGAACGAAATGGCATTGGAACTTTATGAAATGGGACATATGCCAGTTTTGGGTGAATGGTTCGCATTACCGCTAATAGAAACGGCTGGTTCAAAAGAAGTTGGCGACAAAATATTTAACGCTATTTTTCATCCAATAGCAATAAAACTCATCGACCATTGCGATGCAGTTTTGAGAATTGGAGGGATTTCATCAGGCGCAGACGAAATGGTAAATGTTGGAATACAAAAAGGTAAAAAAATATTCAAAGATAAATCTGAAATAGAAAAACTTGTCTAAGAAACAAACTGCAACATACCCACGGGGGTCCGGTGCTTCGCCGAGAGGAAATTTACCTCAAATACTCAGGGTGAAAAACAAGGCACATACCAGACAAATGACAGGGAACCAGGAGAAATACAACCACTATCGAATTGCTGTTCCGGCCGACTTTGAAGAGGTATTCTCTCATTTTTATTTCGCCGAAAACAAATCGGGAGAAACCATTACCAAAACGTTGCTTCCTTCTTATCAAACCATCCTGATTTTCAGCTTCGGGACAACTGTTTGGCTTCGTACCCGACAGAACACACCCATTCGGTTAGACAAGTGCCTCCTTTTGGGACCCATAAAACAAGCCTTTGAATATTCGCTGCCCGAAAATTCGGAGATACTGGTTGCCAATTTTAAAGATGATGCTTTTTACCGTTTCTTCGGAAGAACATCGGTAGCAGAAAATTTACCGTTACATCCCGACGAACTACTGGACGAAAACTGTTTTACCGCGCTGTGGACCGAACTCAACCCGATGAGCGATGCAACAAAACGGGTAAACTACATCCTCGAATTTTGCAAACCTTATTTACGGCAGCGAAACACGATTACCGAACAACTGACCAACTTTAACGCACAAGCCTTAAATCCGGTTAAATCGGTTGCGAGTGAGAATAACCAAACCGAACGCAACATACAGATTACCCATAAAAAATACTTTGGATATTCGGCCAAAGAACTCAACCGCTACCAACGGTTCTTAAAAGCCATCGAACTTATACAAGGTGTCGCTTCCAAAAACTTAAAAGTAGATTGGTTCGAAATCGTCAGCCAATGTGGTTATTACGACCAAAGTCAGCTCATTCACGACTTTAAACATTACACCAACCTTAGCCCGACCAACTACCTGAAATTTCAGCAAGACATTTGCAATGCCAAACTCTGATTTCGTTTTCTTACAATTTTAAGCAATGGCGGCATCCTACTTTTGTAGAATCAAATTCTAAAAAAGCAGAACAATGAAACACTTAATTATTTACGCGCATCCGAACCCACAGAGTTTAAATGGGCAGCTCAAACAGGCACTTGCCGAACATGTATTGAATAACGGTCACGAAGTTGAAATCAGGGATTTGTACCAGCTTGGTTTTAATCCTGTCCTTTCGCTGGAAGATATGCTCGGGCAACAAAAAGGCCAGGTTACTGATGACGTTCGGCAGGAGCAGAAATTTATCCTTTGGGCTGATTGTATAACGTTTATCCACCCGATATGGTGGACCGGTTTACCTGCCATATTCAAGGGTTATATCGACAGGGTTTTCAGTTATGGATTTGCTTATCGTTACGATCAAGGCGTTCAGAAGGGATTATTAACCGGGAAACAGGCGGTAATCATCAACACGCAGGGAAAACCAGCCGCCGAATACCGAGCATCCGAAATGGACAAAGCCCTTTCACTCACTTCCGATAAAGGAATTTATACGTATTCCGGATTGGAAATCAAACAACATTTTTTCTTCGATCAGGCAAACAGGGCTACCGGCGATACCATTGACGAATGGACCAATCAAATAAAACAGGTTTTTTAATTATACTTTGCCACCTGCTAAAAATTAACCTTCTTCCCTGAATTCATAAAGGGAAAGGTTGATCCCTGAATAAAACCTGTTCAAGTAGGGCTAAAACGGCAACCGCCCCAAATCCACATTTCCGCCACTCAGGATAATCCCAACTTTTTTGCCTTTCACGTCCACTTTGTTTTCGAGAATAGCCGCCAATGGAACTGCCGATGATGCTTCTATGATTATTTTCATGCGTTCCCAAATCATGCGCATGGCCGCAACAATGCTTTCTTCCGAAACGGTCGCAATCTGATCGACTTCATTCAGGATAATGGGGAAAGTCAGGCTTCCGAGTGAAGTCAGCAAGCCATCGGCAATAGTTTTAGGCGCAACCGACGGCTGTAGGATTTTGGTGTGAAACGACCGGAAAGCATCGTCGGCACCGGCAGGTTCTGCTGCAATTACCAGGGTATTGGGCAGCAAAGCTTTGGTCGAAAGTGCCGTCCCGCTTAATAATCCGCCGCCACCAACAGGTGCCATCACCACGTCGAGAGTACCCATTTCTTCAATCAATTCTTTGGCGGCAGTTCCCTGTCCGCAAATTACATTGAAATTGTTGTACGGATGGATTTCAGTTGCTCCTGTTTGTTCGGCCACTTTTTTCAGGGTCGATTCGCGGGCTTCCAACGTTGGCGTACAAAAAGTGATTAGCGCACCGTAACCGGCCACAGCAATTTTTTTGATTTCCGGAGCATTTTCGGGCATCACGATATAGGCCGGAATGCCCCGCATCCGGGCTGCCAAAGCCAGCGCCGCAGCATGATTTCCGGAGGAATGCGTGCAGACTCCGTTTTTAGCTTCATCGTCGGACAGCGAAAACACCGAATTGCATGCACCACGAAACTTAAAGGCACCTACTTTTTGCAGGTTTTCGCATTTGAAAAACAGCTCGGCACCCACCATCTGGTTGATGCTTTGCGAACTCAAAACCGGCGTGCGGTGAATGTACGGACGAATACGCTCGTGCGCTTTTTCAATATCGGAAAAGGTTGGAAAGCTGGTCATGTCTAAAAATTTGATTTTGACGTCAAGTAACAAACAAAAATGGAATCTCCAAAGGATAAAAATTGCAAAATAGAATTTGATAATTGGAATATAGTTCGTTATTTTGGAACTTTAATGTGAAAATGAGAATTGTAACTTTCAAAAGAATTCAGGAGTTTTCGAATGAATATCCTCAGGCCAAGTCGGCTCTGGAAGATTGGTATTACAAGACTTGCCGGGCAGAGTGGAAAAATCTGGTTGATATCAAGAAATCGTTTAGTTCTGCGGATTACGTTGGAAACAACCGGTTTGTATTCAATATCAAGGGAAATAACTTTCATCTGGTTGCAATTGTGATTTTTGCTTCACAAAAAGTATATATAAGGTTTATTGGAACACATGCCGATTATGATCGAATTGATTGTAGTTCAATTTAAATGAAATGGATTATGGCTGAAATAAAAAATGAAATTCAATACAAAAAAGCAATAAGCCGGGTAGAAGAACTGCTACTTGTTGTTGGAAATGAAACTTCTGCTGAAGATCAGAATTTTGTTGAGCTTGATCTTTTATCTGACCTGGTGGCAGAATACGAAGAACGGTACTACCCGATTCAGAAACCATCACTGGCATCCATTATTCGACTTCGGATGGCTGAGATGAATATTTCGCAAAAAGGGCTGGCAGAACTGCTGGGAGTTAGCCCGAGCCGCGTAAGCGAATATCTTAACGGGAAGAGTGAACCAACCTTAAAGGTGGCCCGACTATTACATCAAAAACTGAATATTGATCCGGAGATTATTTTGGCCTGAAAAAGTTTTGAGTTCAAATTTAATTCAGGATTATTCAGGATAATATTCCATTGAAACGGTTTCTTTTTCAATCTTAAATCCGGCTTTCAGGTAGGCCTGCAAAGCCGATGAATGGTCGTGTTCGCAAGTATGCAGCCACGTTTTATGGTTGTTTTGTCCGGCCACATAAACCGAGGCCTGAATGAGTTTCTGCCCTAGGCCTTTGCCAATCCATTCCGGTTTAAGGCCAAGGTAAACGATCTCGGTTTCGGTTTCCGCCCGCAGCAATTCAAAAAAACCAGCTACTTCATTTTCAACCTGAAAAAGCCACACTTCGTTGTTTTCTGATTGTAAAATTGCAGCGAGTTCTACGTTCGATTTTAACAAACGACCGGTCCAGCCCCAGGTGCAACCAACTTCAGTATAAATTTTCAGGTATTCATCAACCGGAGGATTTTTCCAGTGTTCGATGCGAATGGACTCTCCCCATGCCGAAATATCGGGTAAGTTCCCTTCAAATGTTAGGAACCACGTTTTGACAGGTATTTTCTTGTATCCGGCTGGCGTGTTCATAACCTTGGCTACAATCCGGCAACCAACTCTTTCAGGATCAAGGTCATGTTCGGCTCGGCTTTCATGGCCACTTCCTGAACTTCTTCGTGCGAGATTTCAACGATTTGTCCGGGAACACCACTATCGGTCACAATCGAAATGCCGAAAACAGTCATATCCATATGACGGGCTACAATTACTTCAGGAACGGTTGACATACCAACAATGTCAGCACCCAAATGACGGAACATGAGGTATTCGGCTGGCGTTTCGAAGGTTGGACCGGATACGCCCACATACACACCCTCGCGCACCGGAATGCCATTTTTCAAAGCTATGGCTTTTGCTTTATTGCGCAAATGCTGGTCGTACGATTTGCTCATATCCGGGAAACGAGGTCCCAGCTCGTTCATGTTTTTCCCCCGTAACGGGTGTTCCGGAAAAAAATTAATGTGGTCGGAAATGATTACTACATCGCCAACCTTATAATCAGGGTTTAAACCTCCGGAAGCATTGGAAACAAAGAGCGTATTGATACCCATCATTTTCATCACACGTACCGGAAAGGTTACCTCTTTCATCGAATAACCTTCGTAATAATGAAACCGGCCTTGCATGGCCATCACGGTTTTCCCACCCAACTGGCCTACAATCAGTTGACCGGAATGGCCTTCGACGGTTGAAACGGGAAAATCAGGAATTTCGTGGTACGGAATGGTGAGCTCGATTTCAATTTCCTTAACCAATCCGCCAAGTCCAGATCCCAGGATAATGGCAGCATCAATTGGCTTTTTTACTCTTTCTTTTATGAAGGTCGCGGTTGCTTTTATTTTCTCTAACATAAGTCACGATTTTTTCGTCAAAGTTTTTTCCTTCGCTGTCGAGGAATTTAATTTTCAGCGGTATGTAAAATAAATTTGCTTTCAATGAGGGAGATAAATCCATGTCTTTCAGTCGCATAGAGTCTTTCTCGGTGGTGATGATGATTTTATTTTCGGCCTCGATTCCGGCGAACTTTTGTTCTATTTGATGGATGTTTGCCGCATTAAAATTATGGTGGTCGGCAAATTTGAGGCTGGTAATGTTTTCAGAAAAATTGCTTAAGTATTTCAGCAGGTGCTCGGGATTTGCGATTCCGGTAACCAGCAGAACGCTAAACTTATCAGAAGCAAGTTTCGGAGTTGGGATCGCTTCATCAGGAAAAACAGGGGTGAGCTGCTGATAAACCATCGTAGTAAAAAACAGGTTTTGATACGGACGCAAATTCACATCTTTCATGATGATACGGCGGGTAATGGGCGAAATTTCCTGCGGACATTTGGTGTAAATAATTACGTTGGCGCGGCGCATTTGCCATTTCGATTCGCGCAAACGCCCCACAGGCATCAACTGGTCTTTGTCGATAGGACGATTAAAGTCGATCAGCAGGATGTTAATCCCGGCGCTCACACTGCGGTGCTGGAAGGCATCGTCGAGCAAAATAATATCGGGTAATTGTGCAGGCTCCTGAACCTGAATTTTCTTGATGGCATGTACCCGTTTTTCATCCACAATAACCTGAATATCGGGGAATTTACTCTTGATCTGCAAAGGCTCGTCGCCAATTGCCGACGCCAGCGAATTAGCTTCAACTTCCTGATAACCTTTTGTTTTTCGTTTGTAACCGCGACTAATCGTAGTTACCGTAAATTGTTTGCGAAGAAGCTCAACCAGGTATTCGGTATGTGGAGTTTTTCCGGTTCCGCCAACGGTAATGTTTCCGATCGAAATTACCGGAATTTCAAATTCGGTAGATTGAAAGATTTTATAGTCGTACAAAAAGTTCCGAATCGAAATAATTAACCCGTAAATGGCAGAAATAGGATATAAAAAGAGTTTGAACATCTTGGCTTTTTCAGAATAAAATTCGGCACGAAAATACGAAATTTTGAGGAGCGAACCGAATTAATACCTAAAGCATGTTCAAGGCATTTTTCAGGTAGGCATTCACCAGCAAATAGCTTTTCCGGCGGGTTGAAACCCGGTACCGTTTTTTCAGAATTTCCTCCGGACGAGCCTTTTTTATCTCTTTAAGTAAATTAAGGTAATAGCTGTAAGCCAGGTAAACGCCCAGCCTTACTTGCTTTTTCAATTGACGTATTCCTTCCATCGATTCCTGAAAGTCTTTTTCAATCTCGGCTTCCAGTTGTTTTTTTGTTTCTTCGGTAAAATGGTCAAAGTCGATGTCTTTAAAATAAATCCGTCCTTTGCTGCTGAAATCGTCGTGTGCATCGCGCAAAAAGTTGACCTTCTGGAATGCCTCCCCCAGTTTTCGGGCTGGAGCAACCAACTGGTCATATTTCTCAGGCTCGTTGAAATAGAAAACGCGCAGACACATCAGACCAACCACTTCGGCCGAACCATAAATGTAGGTTTTCAACAACTCTGGTGAATAGACCTCGTTGGAAAGATCCATTTCCATGCTTAATAAAAAAGCGTCAATCAGTTCACGATCGATATGGTATTTATGCACAGCCATCTGAAAACTGTCGATAATCGGGTTGATGCTGAATTTGCGCTCAATCGCCTTGAAGGTTTCTTGTCTGAATTCTTCGAAAATAGTACGTTGGTCCTGATCAAAAAAGGTATCCACGATTTCATCAGCATAACGCACAAAACCATAAATGCTGTAAATACCTTCACGGTATCTGGCATTCAAAACCCGCACTCCGAGCGAAAACGAAGTGCTGTAATTGCGGGTTGTTATCCGGCTGCAGTCGAGGTTATTTTTACGATACAATTCCATTGTCTTTCTGTATTCGTTCGGTTACCAATCTCGAGCTTATTACGGTCATCGGTAGCCCGGTTCCGGGAACTGTCGATGCACCTACATAGTACAGATTATTGAATTTTTCGTCTTTATTTTTTGGCCTGAAACCACCAACCTGATTCAAATCGTGCGCCAAACCCAGGCCGCTTCCCCTGTACAAACCAAACATATTCTGCCAGTGTTCCGGATTTAAAACAACTTTTACTTCGGTGTGTTTATGAAAATCGAAACCGGTACGGTCGCTCATGTCCTGTATAATACTGTCAGCAATTTCCTGATCGTCGCTCCAGTCAGACTTGTACCTTAAATCGGGAACCGGACAAAGAATAAAGATACACTCTTTTCCCGGAGGGGCGTAGTTCGGGTTGTGCATCGATTGAATATTGACGTAATAATACGGCTTATCGAGTTTAATTTTATTTTTGAAAATCTTTCCGGCATATTCCCTGAAATTTCTTCTCAGGAAATAGTTATGATGATACATATCCGGAACTTTGGTGTCGAGACCAAGATAAATGGTTAACGGGGCAAGGGTCCATTTTTTTGCATCCAGTTTCTGTTCCGAAAAATCAGGCCGCTTCAGTATCGCTCCACGAAACCACGCCGCATCGGCATTTACCACAAACTGATCGGCTTCCCACAATTTTCCTTCTTTGTCAGAAAATGACCGGATGCTTTTTCCGTCGGTCAAAAAGTCAACGATCTCGGTGTTGTAGTGAATCTTTACACCACGTTTTTCCAACTCCTGAAGTAAACCTTCTACAATCTTGTACATTCCGCCCTTCACGTTATAATAACCATCGTGCACCAACTCGGTATAGTTCAGCAGGGTATAAACCGCAGGTGTGTCGAACGGAGTTGCCCCAAGAAAAAATCCGACCAGCGAAAAAATAACTTTCACCTCAAACGACTCGAAATTGCGTTCCATTTCGGTCCACATCGAATAAAACATTTTGGGCGCGTGCTTAATCGGAACCGTGGTGAGCTTTAACAGGTACTGCGCCAACGAATCAAAATTCTGTTTAATTACAATGCCTTCGGTATCGTGAAACAATTGCCCGGAAGCCTTCAGAAATTTGCGTAGTTTTCTCTCAAAATCGGGTTCAACATCCTGAAATTCGCGCGCCAGTTTGGTCAGATCCTTGTAAATCAAATAACTTTTCTTATCGCCCTCAAAATGAACCGAATAAAGTGGATCGAGCTCAACAAACTCGAATGGCATTTCAATGTTGCAGTCTTTTATAAGTTCCTGAAATTCGTAACTCATGCTAAAAAAAGTCGGCGCCATGTCGAATTTAAAGCCATCCTTTTCGAGCAGGTTGAGCCGCCCCCCGGCGCGATGGTATTTCTCCACCATCTCCACCCGGTATCCTCTGACCGACAATCTCAAAGCTGTAGTTAATCCGCCAAGGCCAGTTCCGATAATTATTACTTTTTTTTGCATTTGTTTAATTTATTTGCCATACACTTAAACAAACTAAGTTCAAAATGTTTTAGTAAATTACAAATTTATTTTGGGAACATGGTTGTTTTGCATAAATTTAATCACTTATGACACGTGCCATTGTTATCGGATCAGGAATTGGAGGACTGGCTTCGGCTATCAGGCTTGCCCGAAGAGGTATTCAGGTACAGGTGTACGAAGCATCCGGCAGGGCAGGAGGTAAAATTTCGGAGCGAAAATTCGGTGGTTTCCGGTTCGATGCCGGCCCCTCGCTTTTTACTTTGCCTGAATTGGTTTTTGAATTACTCGACGAAGACCTTCAGTTTCCTGTAGGCAAACTGGATGTAATTACCCGGTATTTTTATCCGGATCAAACCCGGATTCTGGCTTTTAGCGAAGTCTCCAGGTTTTCGGCTGAGATTCAGGAAAAACTAAACGTTCCGGCGGAAAAAGTAATCCGTTATCTTCAACAGTCGTCAAAAGTTTATGACCTGACCGCCGATCTGTTTATTTTTGGATCGTTCCATCGACTGAAAAACCTGATGAACTGGAAATCGCTAAAAACACTGCTGAATTTCCGGAAACTCCGGGCTTTCGATAGCCTGCACGATTTTAATACCCACGAATTGGGAGAAAAAAGGCTGGTTCAGTTGTTCGACCGCTATGCAACTTACAACGGAAGTAATCCCTACCAAACTCCGGCAACGCTGAGTGTAATCGCGCACCTGGAGCACAACCTGGGCGCTTTTGTTCCGGAAGGCGGCATGTTCAGGGTAACCGACTCTCTGGTTCAGCAAGCCTTACGGTTGGGTGTCGAATTTCATTTTAATCAGCCAGTCCGAAAAGTTGAAATGGAAAACGGCTGTGTAAAAGGGGCTTGGATCGACTCCGGATTTGTTGCAGCGGATATGGTAATCAGCGATGTGGATATTCACTTGTTTTATTCTTCTTTGATGCCCGACCAGAAACGCCTGGCCAAAATTGCAAAACAAGAGCGTTCTTCGTCGGCCCTGATTTTTTACTGGGGAATGAAGGGAATATTCCCCGAATTGGATGTTCACAATATCTTCTTCAGTAACGATTATCAGGAAGAATTCAGGCAGTTATTTAAAGTCAAAAACGTGTATTCCGACCCTACTGTTTACATTTACATCAGCAGTAAATACAATAAGCCGGATGCCCCCGAAGGCTGTGAAAACTGGTTTGTAATGGTTAATGCGCCCGCTGATGTGGGGCAAAACTGGGATGAGTTGATTGAGCAATCTCGAAAAAATATATTGGAGAAACTGCAACAAATGCTTAACCGGAATTTATCGGATTGCATCATTGGCGAAGAAATTCTTTCACCACCCGAAATAGCGAAACAAACCGGTTCGGTTAACGGTTCTTTATACGGAAGCAGCTCAAACAGCCGGTATGCTTCGTTTAACCGCCATGCCAACTTCCGGAACGACATAGAAGGACTGTATTTTGTAGGCGGGAGTGTGCATCCCGGGGGTGGAATTCCGTTGTGTTTGTCGTCGGCAAAAATTGTGGATGGATTGATAGAAGAGCAACTCAAAAAGTAGAAAAAAATGAAGGTTTTGTTGAACGAACAGGTGGTTAAGATTATTATCGTAGTATGGTATCTGGTCGGTGTGGCTGGGTTCCTGATTCAGCCTCTTCGTCCGCTTTTCCAGATTTTAACACCATACGGTATGGTCATGGCTGCCGTGCTTTTGCTGTATTTTCACGAACCCAAAAACTTAAAAAGCTGGATCGTTTTTTTAGGTATTGCCTTGGTTGGATTCTTTGCCGAGTTGATTGGCGTAAACACCCAATTGCTATTCGGACAGTATGAATACGGAAATGCCCTCGGTTTTAAACTTTGGAATACGCCCCTGACCATCGGAATCAACTGGTTGGTTTTGGTTTATTGTATTTCGGCGCTGGCCAGAAACATTCGCGACAATTGGTATTTTCCCTTGGTTGGCGCTGCCGCCATGGTTACCTTCGATTGGTTGATGGAACCGGTTGCGATTGCCACAGGCATGTGGAGTTGGGGAGGCCAACCAATTCCGGTGAAAAACTACACCGATTGGTTTCTGATTTCAGGATTTTTATTCCTCTTTATCCGCATCCTGAAAGTTGAGATTAATAACCGGATTGCAGGTTTATTATTTGCCATGCAGGTTGTTTTTTTCCTGGCCCTAAATCTTTTAATCCGAACGCCATTATGGGACTACTGATTGCACTAATCGTTATATTCATCTGGCTTGGTCATTTGGTCTGGTCGCTGGTATTTGTTGAAGTGTCAGTCACCTCGCCCATGATGTACGTGCATATTGCGGTACAAACGTATTTATATACCGGGCTTTTTATCACTGCCCACGATGCCATGCACGGGTTGGTTTCCTCGAAACGCTCTGTAAATACAGCAATTGGCAGTGTAGCAACCTGGTTTTTCGCCGCATTATCATATCCCAGACTTTACGTAAAGCATCATCTGCATCACCAATTTCCGGGCGAAACCAATGATCCTGATTTTTGTACCACTTCACAAAACTTCTGGTATTGGTGGTTTTCATTCCTAAAAAATTATGTGAGCTGGTGGCAGATCATCACTTTAGCTGTAATCTTTAATATGCTGCAAATCTGGATAAATCAGGCAAACCTGATTTTATTCTGGGTTCTGCCATCCGTATTAGCCACATTCCAGTTGTTTTATTTCGGAACTTACCGCCCTCACCGGTTACCTCACACCGAAACCATGATGCCTCACCATTCGCGCACACAAAAAGGGCCACATTGGTGGGCCATGCTCTCGTGTTATTTCTTCGGATACCATTTTGAGCACCACGAATCGCCGCACACACCCTGGTGGAAGCTATATCAACTAAAAAACCAGCAACAATGATCAGAGCACGATATAACAGCCTTTGGCTATGGTTTTACAGTTCGTATTTCAGGGTACTGCAAAAGATATACTTCCGGAAAATAAGTGTGATTACCAACGATACATTTCCCGATGGCCAATCGGTACTTCTGCTGCAAAATCATTTCAGTTATTACGACGGTTACTGGTCAATGTACTTGTGCAATACAATTTTCAGGCGACGTTTTCATGTGATGATGCTCGAAGAAGAACTGGCTAAGCGCATGTTTCTGACTCGCTGCGGAGTATTTTCGGTACGCAAAAACAGTCGGGATGTGCTTGAATCGCTCAACTATGCCAGTGAATTGCTGAGAAATCCGCTTCATGCAGTTACCATTTATCCTTCAGGCGAAATTATTTCACACCATCGGCAAAACTTTCCATTTCAGCGGGGTTTTATGCGGATAGCCGCAAACCACAACGATTCGCTCATCGCATTTGCCGTTGTTTTGATCGATCATTTTAGCATGGCTCGACCCGAAATCCGCATTTACCTCGAAAATTATACCGGTGAGCGAACAGCAGAAGCCGTTGAGCTGGCTTACCACGCTTTTTATCAGTCCTGCATTTCAAAGCAAACCGAATAATGGAAATCCTCGTCGTTTTTATATGGGGCTTTTTGTTGCTGCGAACCATTATTTCGCTGGTAAACGCTTTGTCTGCGCCTCACCTTCCGGACAAAAAACCAGCAACATGCCCGAGAGTTTCGATCCTGATTCCGGCCCGAAATGAAGAAGCAGTTATCGGGAAACTGCTGACCGGACTCCAAAAACTTAATTATCCTGATTTTGAAGTAATGGTTTGCAGCGATCATTCGTCTGACAAAACCGAAGAAATCCTGAGCCTGTTCGCTGATGAAGACAATCGGATTCGCTGGTTCCAAAGCGTGGAACTTCCTGCCGGTTGGATCGGAAAAGATTTTGCCTGCCACCAATTGGCCCGAAAAGCATCGGGAAAATATTTCGTTTTTCTGGATGCCGATGTGGAAGTGAATACTATTGCAATTACTAAAGCAGTTGCCTTTTTTCAGGAAAAGAAACTGATGCTTTTATCGGTTTTCCCTCAGCAAAAAATGGAGACTTTTGCGGAGCGAATAACTGTTCCGGTAATGAATTGGATATTACAAAGCCTGCTACCCCTGATTTTGGTACAAAAAACCAGGTTTTCGTCCCTATCAGCGGCTAACGGGCAATTTATGATGTTCGAAGCAGAGAATTATCAAATTAACCAATGGCATTCCAAAGTTTGGAATTTGCATGTTGAAGATATTCGTCTGGCCAGAATGGTTAAATCGGCAGGTTACAAAATGGCCGTTATGCTGGGCAACAACGATATTACGTGCCGGATGTACCGCCATTTTAATGAAGCTATTGTTGGATTCTCGCGTAACATGCACGAGTATTTTGGGGGACAGCGATTGGTTATGACAGGCTTCTGGCTCATGGTCTGTTTGGGGCCATTCATCATATTTGCTATGGCTGGTTGGCAGTTTTTCGGTTTATTTGTGTTGGTAATCGTTGTCAATAGCATATTTGTTTCTGTAGCTAGCCGACAAAATCTGGCATGGGCCATTTTTCTGCATCCGTTGCAGATGATTAGTTTTACAGCTATCGTTTTTTACAATATTTTCAGGAGGATTAGAAAAAACACCACATGGAAGGGACGAAAAATAAAATTTTAGCGCTGATTGTATTATTGATTTTTCCGGTTTTAATGGCAACTGCCCAGAAAAAAGATCTGGCTTACTATCAGTGTGCATTTTTTGAAAGTTACCGTAACGGGAATATGGCTCCGTGGCCCGGGCTGATTGCCGAAATGGAAAAAGCGCAACCGACAGACCTGGCCTGGCAAACGGAGATGGTTAAAGCCATGTACGGATTGGTGGGCTACCAGATTGGGGCAGGTAAAAAAGATTTGGCTAAGACGTATGTGAATAAAGCCGATAAGTATCTGGAGAAGATGCTGAAAGATCATCCGGACAATGCGCAACTGCATAGTTTATCCGGAGCTTTTTATGGTTATAAAATTGCATTTGCCTTTTATAAAGCGCCATTTTTAGGCCCCAAAAGCATGTATCACATCGACAAATCTATTGAACTGAATCCCTCGGAACCAATGGGTTACATTGAAAAAGGCAACTCGCTTTTGTACCGCCCGGCTGCCTTTGGGGGCGATAAAATGGAGGCGCTGGTAACTTACCGAAAAGCTTTAAAATTAATGGAGGCTCAAAACAATCAGAAATGCAACTGGCAAAAAATGCTCCTTCGTGCCTTTATCCTGAAAAGTCTTTATGAAACCAAACAAACGACAGAAGCCAAACTGTTTATTGCCGATATGCAAAAAGATTACGGTTCGATGGACTGGATTCAGCAGTTTGTAGGGGCCGAGTTGATGGACAGGAAATAAAATGCCACAGTGAATATAATTTGGTGTTCTGAATTGAACTTTGTAAATTTAGCTGACATGAAACAGTAAATTTCCATCCCATGCTTGTAAAAACCTTCGCCAGCGCGGTACACGGCATCGATGCAACAACCATTACCATCGAAACCGAAATTTCACAAGGCATCAAATTTTTTATGGTGGGTTTGCCCGACAGTGCAGTAAAAGAGAGCCAGCAACGCATCGAATCGGCTATGCGGCTCAATAACTTTAAATGGCCGCGCAAAAAAGTCGTCATTAACATGGCCCCTGCCGATATCCGGAAAGAAGGTTCGGCCTACGATTTACCTCTGGCAATAGGCATTCTGGCTGCTTCGGAACAAATAAAATCCGACAAAGTTTCGAACTTTATCATGATGGGCGAATTGTCGCTCGACGGTAATCTGCAACCGATTAAAGGTGCGCTGCCCATTGCTATTAAAGCTCGCCAAGAAGGATTTGAAGGTTTTATTCTTCCGAAGGAAAACGCCCGAGAAGCCGCTGTAGTTGATACGTTGAAAGTTTATGGGGTGGATAGTTTAAACGAGGCCGTTAGTTTTTTTAATGATGAGTGCGAGCTTGAACAAACCATCGTCAATACCCGTGAAGAATTTCTATCCAAAGTAAACGAGTGCGACGTCGATTTCTCGGACGTGAAAGGGCAGGAAAATGTGAAACGGGCACTCGAAATTGCGGCAGCAGGTGGCCACAACATCATCATGATTGGGCCTCCCGGAGCCGGTAAAACGATGCTGGCTAAACGGATTCCGACTATTTTGCCACCCTTTACCTTACGCGAAGCTCTGGAAACCACCAAAATACATTCGGTGGTCGGGAAGATTGACCGCGAAACATCGCTGATGACTCAACGACCGTTCCGCTCACCACACCATACCATTTCAGATGTTGCCCTTGTAGGCGGAGGCGCTTTCCCCCAACCGGGCGAAATTAGCCTGGCTCACAACGGTGTATTGTTTCTCGACGAACTTCCGGAGTTTAAACGGCAGGTACTCGAAGTGATGCGACAACCGCTGGAAGACCGTACCATCACCATTTCCAGGGCTAAATTTTCGGTGGAATACCCCGCCAGTTTTATGTTGGTAACTTCTATGAACCCATGTCCGTGCGGCTATTACAACCATCCGACCAAAGAGTGCGTTTGTGGTCCGGGTGTAGTGGCCAAATACCTGAACAAAATTTCAGGCCCCCTGCTCGACCGTATCGATATTCATCTGGAAGTAGTTCCAGTTCCCTTCAAAAAATTATCCGAACAAGCAGTTACCGAACCAAGCACTGCTATTCGTGACCGGGTAATCGGCGCACGTGAAATTCAGTCGCACCGTTTTGCAAAAAGCGAGGGCGTTTTTTGCAATGCTCAAATGTCGTCGAAAATGATCCGTCAATACGTCGATCTTGACGAAGCCAGCAGCAGCCTGCTCAAAAATGCCATGGAAAAACTCGGTTTGTCGGCACGTGCTTACGACCGTATCCTGAAAGTTTCGCGCACCATCGCCGATCTCGAAAAAAGTGAACGCGTTGAAAGCCATCATTTATCGGAAGCCATTCAGTACCGAAGTCTGGATCGTGAAAACTGGGGCGGATAAGATATCTTTTGTTTGATTGGGGAGTGGAAACAATAATTCACAAATTTTTAAAATCTGACATCGAAGATGAGCAATCCGGAAAGTGCTTTAGTAATTCCTGATGAAACTATTGTAAGCAAAATATATCTCATAAGGGAGTCAAAAGTAATGTTAGACAGTGATTTGGCTGAACTCTATGGAGTGGAGACACGTCGATTAAATGAGCAGGTTAAACGCAATCTATCAAGATTCCCTGAAGATTTTATGTTTCAATTATCAGAAGATGAATTTAATAACCTGAGTTCGACATAAATAATTTAGTATGAGACTATAAATAAGGTAATAAGGTTACAATCATTGGTGTTTGCCCTGACTACTGAGGTTAAAAATGCAGGATAAGGTTTTAAAACCTTATTTTTCTCGGGCAACCTAAGTAGAAATGGTATGCACAAACATATCTAACCTTATTAATGTACTGTATTTCAGTCAT
>JAIBEY010000097.1 GCA_019459525.1 Prolixibacteraceae bacterium | reverse complement strand
GATGAAAACGGTTTCATACTGGTTTTTCATAAAACATCTAAATTAATTAAACATGAATACTTTATACCTAAATTTAGGTGGCGCAAAATTATAAATATTTCGCTATTATTCAAACAGCTTTGCAAAAAGATTCCGGATATTTTAATTGTGTCCTAACTTCTTAACCCGCAACCGGTAACCGATATTCTGCAACGCTATTAAAATCCTTTCAGGAAATAAGCCAGCCCAACGCCGAGGTAGTTGCCAAATGCGTAACCCAAAATTCCGGAAGTAATGCCGGTAATTATGATTTCTTTATTCTTAAGTGCTGAAGCAACAACCGGTATAAATGGCGGAGAAAAGGTTAAGGCTGTAATGGTTATGATCGTTGTATCGGAGTCAACCTTAAATAAATACGACAGGAAAACATGCACGATGATGGAGCCGAAAACCGCAAAAGCCACGTACATAAATAAATGCAGAAAGTCGATTTGGAACATGCTTCGCAAATCGGCCATGGATGCAATAACCAGCGAAAAAACGATAATAAAATACATGCCCAGCTGAAAAGTTTTTTCGATACTGCTGATAGCTTTAATAGTTCCGAGAGCAAGACCCAACGTGGTAATGGAAAGGATGATCACCATGGTTTGCGATGTTTTGGGTACCAGCAGACTTATGGCAAACGATACACCCAAAATTAAGAGCGACAGTCCCAGTGCTTTGGCCAGTTGGATACTTCCTTTTTTAGTGAGCATTCCGAGGTAGTTGTCAACCCCTTCGCTCTCTTTTACGATCTTTCCCAGTTTAACATGCCCATGGCTTTCCCTGAAATGCGGGAGTACAAGGTTGAAAATCCGCTGGGCTCCGGTAAGAAAGAAGAACAGGCATATAGAACCCAAAACCATGTCGTAGGTATTGGTCAGGATAAAAGTATTCGGACTTACTTCCAGTGCGGTTCCGATGGCCGCCAGGTTTGGCGTTCCGCCGGTATAAACGCCGCACAGCATTCCGGCTACTTTCCACGAATCGTCGATATGGCTCCCAAACAAAAAATAGCCGGCTATCAGCACAATAACAAGCGATGAAACACCCAGAATCAGCGAAAGCAGTGCTTCTTTGGCCAGTTTAAGCCAGCGTTTAATATCGAGTGAAAATAGCAGTAACGGTAAGGCAATGGGAATGGCAACCGACATAATCATATCCTGAAGCGACTTGATCTTGTTTAAATGATGGTCGGAAGTGGTCAGCTTTCCGGATTGAACGTATTCCAACATCTCGTTGTGAGGCAAAAATGCCTTTCCGGCCAGTAGATTCAGATAGGCTTCGCTGGCAGCCGGAAACAGCCCGATATTCCCAAGCAGCAGTCCGAGCCCGTAGGCTAAAACCACAGCCCCAATTTTATTTACCGTCGTCGAAACGTGAGTTAAATAAATAAGCAGGATTGGCGTAAGAAAATAAAACAGGATTAGGGAGATGGTAATTATCATGAGGTTTCAGTTAGATTTTTCCGGGTCAAATATAGGAAAAAGCAGAAGAAATCACTTTGATCAAAGCCGTTGCCTGTACTTGTTTTCTTCCAGAATCGCCAGTTAAGTGGCAGGGAAAACGAAACCTACAGTATTCCTGATATTTCTTCCAGGTAAAATACTTTGTCTGTTTCGCCAGAACGGTTATAGGCAAAAATGAGTTTTTCAATAAGCCGTTTAATAATGATCCGGTCCGGACAGGGCTCAGTGAGGTTTTCCCTGTTATTCAAATCGCTTTTTTGCTTGATATAATCCACTTCTTTCGGGCCAATAATAGCTCCTTTGTTCGACGGATTAATATAGAACAGAACTGAATGGCCGGGTTCGTCGCCATGCGCCAAAAGTGCCGTTTCCTTATCGAAATAACCCACCAGCGGATTTTCGTTGAAATCGATGTAATGTACCGGTAAACCCAACGAGCGGGCAATCAGCGTGTATAAAATGGTAATGGAAACCGGATTTCCTTTTTTTAATGCCAAAATGAGGTTTAAGTAACAGAGTTCGGGCGAATCCGGATTGTTACGATCAATTTTAAATCGGAAATGATCAAAGAAAACATGGTTGAGAATGGTAACTTTTTCGATGGAAGTTAAGGAATTCCGGTATTCGAGCCAGGTATCTTTCCTGATTTTTTCCAGTTCGAGTTGTATGGGTTTTAGCTTAATTCCCGGAAACTGATACCGTGAGATCAGGAAGAATCCGTCGAATAGATCAATGTTTTGCTGACTGGCCCAGTTCCTGATTTTTAACTTTGTATCGTTTAACTGAATTTTTTGAATGATGAGCTCAATTCTCTTCTGAACCAAATCGTCGAGACTGGTTTCCCAGATGTGCTCCAAATGATCAACCAGTGAGATATCTTCCTTCAGGAGTTCGTCCTGTACCAGACTAAACACCGAATCATCCGGGTCGTCAAGCAATAGAATCAGGGAATCAATTCTGTGATCATTCATATAAAATGAGTTAGCTGGTTAATCGCGCCAAAACAAGTCCGATCAATTTCTCCATCGACTGGAGATAATTGGCATTCGCTTCTTTTTTTAGCCGGTTGGCAATAATCAGGCAAATCGTCAGCGCTTCGTGCCCAAGTAGTTTGGATAATCCGTAAATAGCTGAACACTCCATCTCGAAATTCGTGATTTTATACCCTTCAAATTCGAAAGATTCAATCTTTTCGTTCAGGTTCGCATCAGCCAGCGGAAGACGAAGTACCCGGCCTTGCGGCCCATAAAATCCCGGTGCCGAAATGGTTACTCCTTTAACCGTATCTGAACGGTGTATTTTCGAAAGTAACTTGTCTGAACAATCGACCACATAAGGAGAAGTAAGTTGTTTTCCCCATCCGGTGTGCTGTTTAAAGGCTTCCTCAAAAGGCAGGTCGGAAACCGAATTGCGGTTGGCATAATAATTCAGAAGCCCGTCGAATCCAATGGCTTTTTGCGAAATAACAAACGAGTCAACATCCAGAAAATCCTGCAATCCGCCGGAAGTGCCTATCCGTACAAAATTTAACGTACGATGAACAGGGTTGATTTCGCGCGTGGAGAGATTGATGTTGGCCAGGGCATCCAGCTCGTTGACTACAATGTCGATATTGTCGGTTCCGATTCCGGTTGAAACGATGGTAACCCGTTGGTTGTTGTATTTCCCGGTTGTTGAAACGAATTCGCGGTTTTGTACCTGAAATTCAATGTCGGTAAGAAGTTTCCCGATCAGTTCAACTCTTCCGGGGTCGCCAACCAGGATGATATGGTCAGCAATTTGTTCGGGTTTCAGGTGTAAGTGGAAAATGCTTCCATCAGCATTTATAATGAGTTCTGACGATTTAATCATGTTGCAATTGATTTTGGATGGCCTAATCTAGGTAAAATGAACTGAAAAGTCAATACTTAGTGGCTAATTCGTATGGATACCGGCCTATTCAGCCCCAAAATGAACTTTTTTGCAGGCAAGGGTGGGTTGTAAAAACCATTTATATCCGTTTTATTATTTTTTGCCTGATCAATAGCACCTTTCCGGCCCATCTTAAAAACGGTTTTTTAATTTTGTCGTCATGAGAAAAATTAAGAACATTCATCTGACCGACGACCCCGAAATTTACCAGTGTTTCGGATGTTCACCCTACAATGAATTTGGCTTGCATCTCGAATTCTGGGAAGATGGCGATGAACTGGTCTCGTTCTGGAATCCGCGGCCCATCCTGCAGAGTTATCCCAAAGTACTTCACGGTGGTATTCAATCGACTCTGCTTGACGAAATTGCAGGTTGGGTGGTTTACGTGAAATGCGGAACGGTTGGCGTGACGGCCGAAATGAAGGTCAGGTTTAAGAAACCATTGATGATTGATGAGGGTGAAATAACGATTCGGGCAAGATTGATGGAACAAAATAAGCGGATGGCACTGATTGAGTCCCGGTTAATCAATTCTTCCGGGATCGTGTGTGCCGAAGCCGAATTGCGGTTTTTCCTGATGTCGGAAACCGATGCCCGTGAGAAATACAATTATCCGGGGGTAAAAGCTTTTTTTGAGGAAGAATAAAGTCTGAAAACTGAAGTCAGGAGACCGGAGTCTTGAATTAAAAAATAAATTTTAAAAACATGAAACAAGTATTCTTAGTCTTTGCCTTTCTGCTGATTGGCTTATCGGGCTTAGCACAAACCCAATTTATACCAGCCAGCCACGAAGCTTTTCGTTATGTGGGCCGGTTCGATTTTTCGAATCCACAGGAAGTGCGTTTCGATTGGTCGGGTGTGTACATCCAGTTCTGTTTCCGGGGAACCGAATGCGCTGTGAAAATGAGCGACACTGGTCACAATTACTACAATGTCTTTATCGACGAACAGCCTTCGAAAACCGTTGATGTTAAAAGCGATACCATCTTGACCATTGGGAGCCAGCTTGGGACTCAGGTTCATAAAGTCCGGATTTACAAACGCACCGAGGGAAATCAAGGAACAGGTACATTCAAAGGAATTCTGATTTCGGAAAACGGAGAAATGCTTCAGTGGAATGATATTCCTGCCCGGAGAATTGAATTTATCGGCAACTCGATTACCTGCGGCTACGGAACCGAAGGCCTTTCGAAAAGCGAACGTTGGCAGCCATCGACCGAAAATAATTACCTGAGTTATGCGCCCATCATGGCCCGTGCGTTTAAAGCCGATTACCACATTGTGGCCCATTCCGGACTGGGCGTTGTGCGCAATTACGGCTACAAAGAGAAAGTCTCGCCCAGTGCCATGCCCGATCGTTTTAACCGCGTATTCGACGAAAAAGAACTACCGCTCTGGAATTTCAAACAATGGAAACCCGATGTGGTCGTTATTAATTTAGGAACCAACGATTTCAGCACCCAGCCTTTTCCGGATAAAGCTGTATTTAAGGCGGGATACGAAAAGTTGATAGGCGAGGTGCGGAAACAATATGGCGATTTGCCTATTTTTTGCGTAGTTGGCCCTATGACCGACGAACCCTGTTATTCGTATGTAAAAGAAATGGTTGATGAGTTTCGGTCGGTTTACCAAAAGAAAAATGTTTATTTTGTAGGTATTCCTGTTTATTTGATGAATCCTGAGAAAGATCTGGGTTCCGATTCGCACCCGAATTACCAGGGACAACGGAAAATGGCAGCCCATGTTTTGCCTGTAATCGCAAGTGCTACCGGTTGGGATTTCAAGAATACTGAGTTTTAATGCTAAATCAGGAATTTATTGTTGTAAAAATTACAGAAACAAAATCAATCTGGCTGTTTCAGGATTGGTTTTTTGAACCTATTTTTGTTGAACGTTGATTGATCAACAAATAAACAATCCTAAATCCACTAAATTATTAATCATGAGTTTAAAATCAGATGTAAAAAAATCATTGACTTTTATCGCGCTGGCGGTATTTGTTGCCGGAGGAATCGTTTCCTGTACACCTCCAAAACCTGAAAAAGAAGTTGGTCTTCAGCTTTGGTCGGTTAAAGACGACATGAAAGCCGACGCTAAAGGTACCATTGAAAAAGTGGGTGCCATGGGTTATAAATTCGTAGAAGCTGCCGGTTATGGCGATGGTAAATTCTATGGCATGGAACCTGCCGATTTCAAAGCCCTCGTTGATGCCAATGGTTTGAATTTCTTCGCATCACATTGCGGGCAGGCGGTTCCCGATTCTGCAGGTTGGGAAGCGTCTATGGCCTGGTGGGATACCTGTATTGCTGCCCACAAAGCTGCCGGCGTGCAATACATCGTTCAGCCGTTTATGGATGGCGTAGGTTACGAAAGTATTGCCGGAGTGCAACGCTACTGCGACTATTTCAATGCCGTTGGCGAAAAATGTAATGCTGCCGGAATCCGTTTTGGATACCACAACCATGATGGCGAATTTAAAGAAGTTGAGGGCCAGATTATTTACGATTACCTGTTGAAAAATACCGATCCGGCCAAAGTCATGTTCGAATTGGTTTTGTACTTGTTTGCCAAATGGGGTTAAAATGCCGTCGATTATTTCAATGCTTATCCGGGCCGTTTCGAATTGTGGCATGTGAAAGACCAGGCTGAAGTTGGCGCAAGCGGAAATATGGACTTTAAAACCATCTTCGAAAATGCCGAAAAGTCGGGTATGAAGAAATTCATTGTTGAGGTAGAAGAATACAATTTTACACCAATTGAAAGCGTAAAGAAATCGCTCGAATTTCTGCAAAATGCTGAATACGTGAAGTAGTCGCTGCTACTACCAAACTAGCGAAAGAGCAACTTTACCATCTGGTATTGTTGCTCTTTCTTTTTTTTTGCCTTGCTTTAAATATTCTGAAAGGATATCATTTGAATAACCCTGAACTTAGCCGAATGGAGAGAAGCCACAGGAAAGGTAAAAACCCACAGGATTGCAAGGGTTGAACCCTTTCCTTAATTCTTGAATTCTGGGATACTCCCATTCTTTGGTTTGCGCCATAAGCTATTCTTATTCAGGATATTCAGGCTTATCTGAATGATATTATTATTTAGGGTTTGGGGAGAACTTAAAAATCAAAGAATATTTTTGGTGACCGACAAAAAAATGGTGACCACTATTTGTCCATATCTTTTATTGAACCTCTACGAGCAATATTTCCCCGGGATTCTAATTTCTATAACTTCTTTAGATCGGCTGTGTTAGGGTTTTCAGGTATGTTACAAGTTCGTTGTTTAACAATGGGGCCAGTTCTTCAAAAACCTTTTGATGGTAGTTATTCAGCCATTCCACTTCTTCCGGATTCAGCAACTGTTTATCAATGGCTTTGGTGTCGATGGGGCAGAGTGTAAGCGTATCGAACCTGAGGAATTCACCAAATTCGGTGGTTTCGTCTTTCACACAAACCATCATGTTTTCGGTGCGCAAACCGTATTCGCCCAACCGGTACATGGCCGGTTCGTTCGACATCACCATGCCTGCTTCAATCACCCGGTCGTTAAATTCCTGCCTGATACTCATCGGCCCTTCGTGTACATTCAGGAAATAGCCCACGCCATGCCCGGTTCCGTGCCCGTAATTTAGGCCGTGCTGCCACATGTCTTTGCGTGCCAGGATGTCGAGGTGGTACCCACGGGTATTGGTAGGAAATTTGGCCAGGGTGAGCGAAATCATTCCTTTCAGTACTACGGTAAAATCGGTTTTTTGCCGTGTTGTCAACTCCGATAACGCAATGGTACGGGTAATGTCGGTCGTTCCGTCGAGGTACTGGCCGCCGGAATCGAACAACAGGAACCCGTCTTTTTTTATTGGTAACCCATTGTCTTCGGAAACATGGAAATGTACAATGGCGCCATGTTCTTTGTAGCCCACAATCGGGAAAAAGCTAATGCCTTTAAAGTCGGGCTGTTTTTCACGAAATTCCGTAAGTTTTTCGGCAACGGTATATTCTGTTATGGGAACCTTCTCCAGGTTGTTTTCGAGCCAGTAAAGAAATTCGACCATCGCTGCACCGTCTTTGCGCATGGCTTGCCTGAAGTGGCTGATTTCGGCTTCCGATTTAATTGCTTTTAACCGGCAGGGAACCGACAAACCTTCGATAACCGTACAATTCTCCGGAATGTTTTTCCGGATTGCCTGATTGGTGCGGTCGGAATCAAGAAGTATCCGGGTTGTTGGGTCTATCTGTTTCAGGTAGTCAGCCAAACTGGTATAGTTGCGGATATGAATTCCTTCAGCTTCAAGCTTGTTTTTTAGTTCCAAAGGGAGTTTCGGGCCGGCAATAAACAAGGTCGTTTCCTTTTTCGAAACAATGGCATAAGCCAGAAATACCGGGTTGCATTCCACATCGGTTCCACGAAGGTTAAATGTCCAGGCCAGGTCGTCGAGTGCAGTAATAATCTGAAGATCGGCGCCCGATTTTTCCAGTTCACTGCAAATGGTAGCTATTTTTGTTTGCCGGTCGGTTCCTGCAAAGCGTATATCGTGTTCGTAAATTTCTGTATCGGGCAGGGGAGGGCGGTCAGTCCATATTTTACCGGTTAAATCACCCGATTCTTTCAGGATAATTCCGGATTGACCCAATGTATTTTGCATGGAACGAAACTGGCTGACCGAAATGCATGATTCGTCGGTTCCGGCCTGTTCTCCGGCTTTCAGGTTTAGTTTTAACCATTCGGCCGGATCGGGATAACCCGGAGTGCGCATTTTCACGAGTTCAATTCCGGTACCCGAAAGTTCTTCTTCAGCCTGAAGAAAATAACGGGAATCAGTCCACAGGGCAGCTTTCCGGTTGCTAACAATGACCATCCCGGCCGAACCGGTAAAGCCTGAAATAAATGGGCGGGTTTGCCAGTACGCCGGTAAATATTCGCTCAAATGCGGATCGGTTCCGTAAACCAGGTAGGCATCAATTCCGGCGGCCTGCATTTCCGAACGCAGGGCACTGATTCGTTCTTTAATAAGTTCCTTCACGGTGTATGAGTTCTTTGATAATGTTTTTCATTGAAATGGAAGGTAATTCTTCCAGATCAACGGTTTGAGGTTTGTAAAATTCGAAGGACGAAATGTCGTCCATGGCAATCATTTGGTGCAGGTTTTCGGTCCTGGCCAGGAAAGCCAGATCGAGCGTGTAAACCGAATATCCGGAGAATACATATTCGTTGGGATACGAACAAAAGTATTTCAGTGAATGAATCCCGATGCCCAATTCTTCCTGAATTTCGCGTATGGCAGCCTGTTCGCCTGTTTCCATTGGGTCGATAAAGCCTCCGGGTAAATCGAGTTTCCCGATATGCGGTTCAACGGCCCGGCGGGTGAAAAGCAATTCGCCATTTTCGTTAAAAAGTAAAACGGCCACGGCCGCCGAGGCATTAACGTAATACTGAAACGAACAATTGGCGCATTTAAAAGACCGGTTGCTTGTTGCCGGAAAATGTGCTGACCCGCATCGCGGACAAAATTTCAGGACATTTGTTGGATGAGTGGATGAGTACATGGAGGTGAACAATGGATTTTAAAATTTGTAGTACAACTGTTTGGATGCGAGTGATGTTATGGTTATAATGGTTGAAATTGTTGTCGGAATTGTTTCATGTGGTGGTCCGTTTTTTTAACAACGAAAACTTTGATAACCCTGATAACAACTTCCACTATTCAGTCCTTTATCCTTTTAAATCGTTCAGTTACTTGGTAATTCCCTGTGCCTTCATCCATTGTGCAAACAGGTTGGGCCACTGATCTACGGGCAGATTTTTTTTGTTCATCCCGAAACCATGCGCTCCCTGCCTGAAAATGTGCATTTCTGCCGGAACTTTATTCCGTTTCAGCGCCAAATAGAATTCGATGGAGTTGCGCGGGGGAACAGCGGTATCGTCGTCGGCCAAAACCAGGAAGGTGGGCGGTGTTTGTGGGGTTACATTTAATTCGTTCGAATATTTCTGAACCAGATCCCATTTGTTACCGGCGCCAATCAGGTTGGTACGCGAACCCATATGCCCGAACTCTTCATCAAAAGTTATGACGGGGTACAGCAAAAGCATAAAATCGGGACGACAACTGAATTTTTCAATCGGGTCAGTAGCGTCTGGTTTGCCCAAATCGAATCGTGTTCCGGCAGTTGAAGCCAAATGACCGCCAGCCGATGAACCTGCAATACCTATTTTTGCCGGATTGATGCCCCATTCTGCTGCTTTCTGGTGCACGATACGCAAAGCGCGCTGGGCATCTTTCAACGGAATTTCGTGGTGCCCGTATGGTAAACGGTATTTCAGTACGATACCTGCCACTCCTTGTTCAGCAAGCCATTCGGCCAGATCGTAACCTTCGTGATCCATCGCTTCAATCATGTAGCCGCCTCCCGGACAAATGACCACGGCAGCCCCGGTATTCACGCCTATTTTGGGTAAATATACATACATTTCGGCTTCCGACACATTCCGGACTCGTTTGCCTTCAAAAATTTCTTCGGGCAATGTCATCCCATTGCTTTCGGGTGCGCCGTTGGGCCATACTTTAAGTTTGAAATCCTGTGCCATACCTGATAAACTAATAATGACCGATGTGAAAATTGCTAAAGTTGTTTTCATGATGGTTACGATTTAGCGCCAACAAAATAATGGTCTTTGTCGGCAAAAAGAATATTAAATGTAGTTAATGACCCGTAGATTCGGGTAATGTATTGTTGCATATTTACTTTTTCTTCGTCGGTCAAACCGGGGTGGCTGTTGATGTTTTGTTCCAGAACCCGGAGCCGGTCGCGCAGCATCACTATTTTGTGAAAGAAATTCTCCATCGGTATTTCCTTTGGTTTTAACGACAGGTTTGCGGGTTGCAGCAGCATGTTTCCGCCAATCCATTTTTCGCCTAAGGGTACAACCTCCTGAAGGGCGCCCTGTTCTTCCAGAACGTAACGCAACACTTTTTCCACTTCGGGTAAGGTTAGCGTGTTTTTAGGCTTTTGTTCTACGGCTTCAATAACTTCGAGGTCGTCGTTCCGTTTGGTGATTTCTATTTTTCCTCCCCGTTCAAAAAATATTTCGTAGGAGGTTATTTTATTTTTACTGATGATCCCTTCTCCGTATCGCGGATGTTCTACGCGGGTTCCCACTGCCAGTTCTTCCATTTTCTTGTGTTGTTTTTTAGGTTCTTTAAGCGTTCTAAAAATACGAATTTATGCTGAATCGCTTGGATGAATGTTAAAATTTTGTCAAGCTGAAACGGGTATAATTGTTTACTGGTAAAATCGTTTATTTTTGTGCTATGTTTTTTACATTGTTAATAAAAGGAATCGTAATAGGCTTCCTGGTTTCCATTCCATTGGGGCCAATCGGAGTGCTGGTTATTCAGCGTACGGTGAATAAAAACCGCACTGCGGGACTTTTATCCGGAATGGGTGCCGCGCTGTCGGATACCCTTTACGCGATTATTGCTGGCTTTAGCCTTACTTTTGTCATTGATTTTATTCGCGAAAATGAAATTCTTTTTCAAACCGTTGGTGCTTTGGTGTTGCTGGCTCTGGGAATCCATATTTTCTTTAAAAACCCGGTAACCGATTTGCGGCGAAACCGCCTTCGGGGAAATACCCATTTTCAGGATCTTTTTTCCAGTTTCCTGGTAACCATTTCCAACCCGCTTACCGTTTTTGTTTTTCTGGCAGTTTTCACCAGTTCGGGTGTGGCCATTAGCCTGGAACAGCCCTACCATTCTTTTTTCGTAATCCTCGGAATTTTTTCAGGAGCTTTTATCTGGTGGTTTTCCTTGTCCGGAATTGTCAGCCTTTTCAAGCATAAAATTAACCTCCGCATTTTGTGGTGGATCAATAAAACAGCCGGAGTTTTGATCGTACTTTTTGTGCTGGTTACAGCTGTTGTGGTGGTTCAGAAGGGTTTAAGCCTAACCTGAAAATTCGTGACATTTCATCGGTAAAAAATGGGGGAGCAGCAACAGGTTTGTTGGTTGCGGCACTGAAAAAAGCCAAAACGGTTTCTCCGGAATTGATTAATTCCCCTTTTTCGTTATAAATCTCCGTTTTGATTGGAAATTTTACCTTGGGAATCATCTCGACAATGGTTCTGATCGTTAATAAGTCGTCGTAATAGGCCGATTTAAAGTAATTGATTTTGAGGCTTCGTGCCGGAAGTAAAATCTGGAGTTCTTCCAGTTGCTTATAGGTAAAGCCCATCTCGCGGATCATCTCGGTTCGTCCGATTTCGTAATAACGGGCATAATTTCCGTAATAAACCACACCCATCTGGTCGGTATCCTGGTAATAAACCCTGATTTTGGTTTCTGTTACGATCATTCTGAAAGTATTATTTGAATGGAGAATTGGGCTCCTTGGCCATGTGATTGTAGGTAAGTTTGTCGAGCAGCGAAGGAAAAAATTTACCGAGGAATACGGTGAGTTTTCCTTCGACGAAAGTAAGGATCAATTCGCGTTTCCGTTTTTCAACAGCTTTAACAATGTGCAGGGCGCACTCTTCTGCCGACATCATTTTGTCTTCGTTGCGGGGCGTTTCTCCCTGTTGCGATCCGTCATTGGTTAATGCGACCTTGCGCACTTCCGAAGCGGTGAACCCCGGCGCGGCAACCAAAACGTGAAGGCCTTTTTTGAGATTTTCAATCCTGATCGTATCTAAAAATCCGCGGATAGCAAATTTCGAAGCCGAATATCCGGTTCTTCCGGGTAGTCCGACGTAACCGGCAATGGAAATTACGCCGACCAGGCTGCCTTTGGTTTGGAGCAGATAAGGCAGCGCATATTTGCTGCAATACACCGTGCCATAAAAATTCACGTCCATCAATTGGCGAATGACTTTTAGATCGACTTCTTCAAAAAGGGCACGCATGGAAATGCCCGCATTGTTAATCAATACATCAACCTGCCCAAATCGCTTGACCGTTTCTTCGATCAGCAACCTGCAGTCATCTTCCTGACTAACATCGGTTTTATGGATCAGTATTTCCGATTCGCGAAGTTCTGATTTCAGCTCTTCCAGCAGTTCGGTGCGGCGTGCTCCCAATGATAACCGGGCTCCTTTGGCCGCAAATTCCTTAGCCAAGGCCCGGCCAATTCCAGATGAAGCTCCGGTAATAACAACTACTTTGTTTTTCACTGCCTGATCTTTGAGTTATTTGCATGTAAAATTAACCTAATTTTTAATGGGAGATCAGATAGAAAACTAACAATCGGTTGTTTATAAAATATGTGACTTTTTTGTGATAAATCGTTCGTTGTGTTTGCAAAAAAGAAAATAGCGTTTACCTTTGCAGCGCCTTATCAAAAAGGTAAGGCATCTAAGGATGACTCAGTAGCTCAGTTGGTAGAGCACATCCCTTTTAAGGATGGGGTCCTGGGTTCGAATCCCAGCTGGGTCACTTTTAAAACTATAAAGCTCTGTAATCTACTAGATTACAGAGCTTTTGTTTTTTATTGAGGACCATTTTGAAGATTGCGCTGACGGAAACGGATCAAATGACAATTCAGGGATCAATCGGGAAACCTGTGGATTAAAATCTAAGCATATATTTTGGCAAGTCTGTAAAGGAAAAAGCTTACATTTCTTACACCTCTGAATGAAGCACGGAATGCTTTGATTTTAGCATTGAAAGATTCTGCTGAAGCAT
>JAIBEY010000062.1 GCA_019459525.1 Prolixibacteraceae bacterium | reverse complement strand
TACGGATTGGTTACCTGTTCAATCTCGTGCTGAAAAGCCAGCATACAACCGGTTATACCCAGAAAAGCAACAATAATTCCGGAGACGAACCCCAGCCAGAGATGAAGTTTTTTTATTAGCTGTTTAAAAGTCATGTGTTGTCAATTTTTACAATGAAGGCTTGTGTTTTTAACTGATAAATTGAAATTCCATCCCTGCAAGCTGGACGGAATTTCAATAAAGCGCTCAACCCGGAAATCCGGTTAAAAGCGGTAGGCGAGGCTTAACCTGAAGTTTCGCGGGGCTTCGGTCTGCCAGTAATAAGCGGGCAGATAATCGTAATATCCGCCGCTGTACAGGTATTCGTCCAGAATATTAAACACATTGGCAGTGATCTTAATTTTATCCTTTTCCCAGAAGATTCCACCGTCGAGCTTAAAATAATCGGGCAGGTTTTTGGTATTTTCGGTTTTGCTCCAGGTTGCTGTAGCGCGGTCAGCCAGATAAGTAAAACCAAGCGAAACCCCGGTGCCTTTGAGCGCACCGTTTTGCGCTTTGTAGCTGAGCCAACTGTTTGCCGTGTGTTTGGCAAATCCGGGAATCACATCTCCCTCTTTAATGGATGTTACACCCTCGGCGACTTCGGTTACTTTCGAATCGGTAAAGGCATAATTGGCAACCAGGTTAAGGCCGGGAAGGATCGTTCCGCGCAAATCGAATTCAACTCCCTTTGCTTCTTTCTGGCCCAGTTCAATACTCAGGCCCGAATTGGGGTCGCTGTTCGGATCACCGGTCAGTTCGTTGTTTTTCACAATCCGGTAAATGGCCAGCGTCGTATTCCAGCGACCTTGTCCCCAGTCTTTTTTAATCCCGAACTCGGTGTTGTTCCCGGTAATTGGCTGCACATCATTGCCACTGGACAGGATACCGGATTGTGGCGTAAAAGCCTGGTCGTAAAGTGCATAAACAGAAGTTTGTTTGTTGATTGAAGCGCTTAATCCCACGCGGGGAGAAAAGTGTTTGGCTTCAAGAGGCGAGCCTCCGTAGGCCGATTGACTTACAAACGTATATCTTCCGGCAAGTGTCAGCCTGATTTTGTTTTCCAGAAAACCCAGTTCATCCTGAAGATACAGCCCCGTGTAACGTTGATCGATCAATCCGCCGCTGAGAACGGCCCGGGCTTCCAGGTTCAGGGTGCGGTCGGGGATAGGGTAGCCGTTGACAGGCGCTGAATAGCTCGGTGAGGCTGTATTAAATTCAGCGCCGACGGAATCCAATCGGTGATTCTGGCTCCAGTCGGCCATATAATTTTTTGTTCCAAGATCCAATCCGGCAAGAACGCGGTGACTTACCGAACCCGTTTCCATCTTTCCGTTTACAAAAACCTGGCCCAGAGTCATTTCGCTTTTCGCATCCCAGAAGGAAACCGCACGGATCATCGTTCCGTCAGCATTTACTGCCGCAGGCCATAAATCACTTCCTTCCTGCAAATAATTGAAATAGGAAGCTTGTGCGGTTAATTTCCAGTTTTTGTTGATTTCGTGTTCAAAATTTAAGAACAAACTGTGGTCGTTTGTAATCGTTGGAGCCAATCCGGTGGGCAAAGTCGTAAAGTCAACAGGCAAAGTTGCGTACCCTTCCGTAGAGAACACATAAAACGAACCAACGTCCGACATTCTGGAATGTTGCAGCGTGTATTCCAGTGTTAATTTGCTGCGGTCGTCGAGCTGGTAGGAGATTACCGGGGCAAAGCTGTATCTATTGTTGAATTCGTTGGCACGGTGCGAGTTTTTATTCTGTCCGGCTACATTTAAGCGGTAGAGCAAACGCCCGTCTTTGCTTAATTTCCCGTCAAGATCGAGGGTGGCGCGGTACAGGTCATAGCTTCCGGTGGTTAGCGTAAATTCGCCTTTGGTCATTCCGGTTGGCTTTTTAGTCACCACATTGTATAAGCCGCTCGGGTCGCCGTTGGCCAGCATAAAACCAGCCGGTCCTTTTACAAATTCAATATGGTCAACAAAACTCATGTCTTCGGTTAGGGGTCCCCAATAGGAATTAACCACGTTGAATCCGTTACGAAAAGCCTGAATCTGCGACCCTCGCATGGTGATGTTGGTGTACATATCGCCCCAATGCTCCACGCGGGTTGCCCCGCTCACATTCCTTAAAACGCCGTCACTCATGCTGATTATTTGTTGATCTTCCAGAATTTTTCCGGTTACCACCTGGATATTCTGCGGCGTTTCCATGATCGGGCTCATCAACCGCATGGATGAAGACAGCGTATTGTCTTTATAGGCTCTTGATGCTGAAATAATTACTTCATCCAGTTTCTGGCTGGTTTCATTCAAAACGATTTCAGGAACAACAGTTGCCTGCCCAGCGACAACCTCAACAGCCAGTTCTTTCGACTCCAACCCGATAAACGATATTTGCAACAGGTATTTCCCCTGTGGCACTTTCCTGATTTCGTAGTTTCCGGTTCTATTGGCGGTTGAACCCATAGTGGTGCCCTTCAATCCAACATTAACCGACTCTGCGGGCTGCCCGTCTGCTGTTTTTATGGTTCCTGAAATGGTGCCGGTTTGGGCTATTGCAATACTTATTTGGAAAATAAGCACAATAAAACTAAGTGTAAATTTCATGTGTTTTTAATTTGTTTTTTAGTTGTCACATGGAACTCGCCAATAGTCATTCTCCTGTGTGAGAAGCATTTCTCATGGCTCGTTTCATGATCATCCTTTTTGTGTAAATAATTAGTTTGAAATCGGTGCAAACCTATTATTTAGAATGAGTCTAAACAATCACTACTAATTGGGATTTAAACCAGGGAGAATCCCAAGTTATAAGTGTATCGTAAAAGATTAAATCACCTTAGTTAAAATGGAGCTTAAAAGATATTCAGGTATAAAAATCATCATTAATGGGGATTTTTATGACGCTTTACATTCGTAAATTTGTTGAAAAATAATTCTGAATATGAGCGAATTAATTAACAATTCACAGAAGCGCAAAGAACTTCTCAAACACATGATTTTACAGCTTCATGAAGGCGAAGCACCAGATTTGGTTAGAAAACGGTTGGTTGAAGTTTTGAAAACTATTCCGTATGACGAAGTAGTTGAAGTAGAACAAGAACTGATTTCAGAAGGTTTGCCGGAAGAAGAAGTATTGAAATTTTGCGACATACATTCGATGGTACTTGACGGGCACATTGACCAAAGCCATGCCAAACCGGTTCCTCCCGGTCATCCTGTTGATACTTTCAGGAAAGAAAACCGTGAACTTGAAAAAGTGGCAGATGCCATTGAGCAATTGCTTGGTCAGATTCCATCCCTTCAGGATGAACAGATGAAGGATCTTTTTCTGAAACTTCACGGGCGGTTTAATGAGCTGATGGACGTTGACAAACATTACCTGCGCAAGGAATACCTGCTGTTTCCGTTTCTGGAAAAATACGAGATAACCGGACCTCCGAAAGTGATGTGGGGAAAACATGACGAAATAAGGGAAAAGTTAAAGGCTGCCATTGCGGTTGTTTCTGCACCCGGAAACATTACTGTTGAAGAGGCCCAAATAGTGACTGACTTAATATTGCTCCCGGCAGTAAAAGCAATCCCCGACATGATTATGAAAGAGGAGGAAATTCTTTTGCCTATGTGCATGGATAAACTTACCGATGAAGATTGGTATGCTATCGACCAGCAAACCATGGAGTTTGGGTATTGCCTCTATGACCCGCAGGACGAATGGAAACCGGAAGGAATGACAACCAGCGAGGTGGTTTACAATACAAAAAATTCAATCCAGCTCGTAACGGGTAGCTTTGGAATTGATGAGTTAGAGGCTCTTTTCAAGACACTTCCGATTGATATTACTTTCGTGGATAAAGACGATAAAGTTAAATTTTTCAGTCACGGTCCTAACCGCATTTTTACCCGCAACCGTGCGATACTTGGCCGCGACGTTCGCATGTGTCACCCACCTTCAAGCGTACATGTGGTTGACCAGATTATAGAAGATTTCAGAAGTGGAAAAGAGAACAGCGCTGCCTTTTGGATTAATATGCAGGGGCGGTTTATTTATATTGAATATTTTGCCATGCGCGGCAAAGAGGGGGATTACCTGGGAACCATTGAATTTACGCAGGATCTGACCCAGTTGCGTAAGCTGGAAGGAGACCAACGTTTGCTGTCATATACAAAAAAGGAAGAATCATGAGCGGACCCAAACTTATTATTTCGCCAAAAACAAAAGTTGGTGAATTGTTGGATGCCTTTCCTCAGTTGGAAGATGTTTTGCTCGAATTATCACCCTCGTTTGCCAAACTAAAAAATCCAATCCTTCGGAAAACGGTTGCCCGTGTGGCATCGTTGCAGCAAGCCGCAATGGTGGGAGGCTTGAAAGTTGATGAGCTGGTTAACCGGTTGCGGAAAGAAGTGGGGCAGGATTTATTTGGAGGCGAATCTGAAAATGTCCAATATCTGGCAGTTACGCCACCTGATTGGTTCAACGAAACTCAAGTCGGTCCGCAGTTCGATGCTTCACCAATTATTAATTCAGGAGGAAGTCCGATGGCTGATATCCTTGCATTGGCTAAGGAACTTAAACAGGGAGAAATACTCGAAATCAAAACACCATTTGTTCCTGCTCCCATTATTGATATGCTGAAAGACAAAGGGTTTAAATCATTTTCGTTGCAGAACGGTGATGAAGTTGTGAGCTATTTTGCAAAATAAGTGCAAACTGAAAAACGATCCAAAGAAAAGGGTGGAACATGAACTTCCACCCTTTGTATTTGTAAAAACTTCTTTTTACGACAAAATTCTTAAGGTTTAAGTAGTTGGATGTCCTGCTGCAACATTTTTGCTGTGCTCTATTGACTGAAGCGCCAGATAGTTATCGCCAAATTTCACCAGGTTTTCCATTTCTTTGTCGTACTGGCCAAAGTGGCGTTCTTCGTCGTCAACCAAAGCTTCAAAAATCTTTCTTGAAGCTGAGTCGGCATTCTGGGAGCATACGTTGGCCCATTCGTTGTAATCCTTAACACTGCCTGTTTCCATCTTAGCCGCCATTTCAAGCATTTGTTTCACATCGTGAATTTTCTTCACATCGTGATCTGCCTTCATTTCCACTTCGCCCTTCAGGAAAAGGATACGGTCAGCAAGCTTCTCAACGTGCATCATTTCTTCAATAGCTGTGCGTTTAAACAGGTTCGACAGCAAGTCGTAACCCTGATCGTCGCAATGGAAATGAAAATACATGTACTGGTGCACAGCGCTCAATTCATCGGCAATTGCCTTGTTTAATAATTCGATACTTTTTTCTCTCATTTTTTTGGTTTTTAATTGAAATTCTATTTTTTCAAAACTCAATTCATCGGACTTGGGTGAGTCAAAATTTAAATGATAAACGCACAAAACCAGGAAATTTGGATTCTTGAATTAATCAAAAGATCACATTAGATCGAAGCGATCCAGATTCATTACCTTGTTCCATGCCGCCACAAAATCCAGCACAAATTTATCGTTGGCGTCAGCACTTCCGTAAACTTCAGCAAGGGCCCGAAGTTCAGAGTTTGAACCAAAGATCAGATCGGCCCGGGTTGCTGTCCATTTTATTGCACCCGTTTTGCGGTCGCGCCCGTTAAATGTTTCTTTGTCATCAGATGCAGGCATACAAACCGTACTCATATCGAGCAGGTTGACAAAGAAATCGTTGGTTAAGACTTCCGGTCGATTCGTGAAAACACCATGTTTTGAGGAATCAAAATTGGTGTTCAACACGCGCATTCCGCCCACCAAAACAGTCATTTCAGGTGCAGTTAATGTGAGCAATTGGGCTTTATCAACCAGCAGTTCTTCAGTTGAAACGGAAAATTTTCTTTTCAGGTAATTCCGGAACCCATCTGCTGCCGGTTCCAGTACTTCAAAAGATTCCACATCGGTTTGTTCCTGTGAAGCGTCCATCCGCCCCGGAGTGAAAGGAACGGTTACCACATAATCGGCGTCTTTTGCTGCTTTTTCAACACCGGCACATCCGGCCAGTACGATCAGGTCGGCAAGTGATACCTTTTTCCCATTAGCCTGGGCACTGTTGAATTCTGTTTGGATTGCTTCCAGCTTTTCCAATACTTTCGTCAGCTGAGCAGGGTTATTTACAGTCCAGTCCTTCTGTGGTGCAAGGCGAATGCGGGCACCATTGGCACCACCACGTTTGTCCGATCCACGGAATGTAGAGGCGGAAGCCCATGCCGTTGATACCAATTGAGATACGGAAAGCCCGGAATTTAAGACC
>JAIBEY010000060.1 GCA_019459525.1 Prolixibacteraceae bacterium | reverse complement strand
TTCATCATTCTACCATTCCAATATTCTTTTTTGTGGGGAGAGCAGGATTCGAACCTACGAAGACGTACGTCATCTGAGTTACAGTCAGACCCAGTTGGCCACTTTGGTATCTCCCCAATACAATATCTGAATCTTGAATGTCAAAATATTAGAATACATTCACTGGTAGGTTGAGACCTATTTTATTCTAATATTCAAGACTCTATCACTTCAACCTTCATTAATGAGCCGAATCTCAGATTCGAACTGAGGACCCCGAGATTACAAATCACGTGCTCTGGCCAACTGAGCTAATTCGGCATAAAAAGTGGGTAAGCTACCTGCATCGCACCGCTCAACCGTTTACCCTTGCTGCCTTCCGACCCTGGGGGAATTCAACAGGAGCTAGTCGTACAGGACTTACCCGGCGCAAAAGTAGAAAAAAATGACTTCCCCGCAAATGAATTCATAGGCTATATGTAATTTTTTTTACCCCGGACAAACTAATCGTTTAGCGTTCAGTCGAGTATTCAGTTTAAAAAAGATTAAACTTTTTTTTGATTCATAAAAAAGCTTGAAACAAGGGCGCTGTCAATAAATTCAAATATATTTGTTAAATCACTAATCAAAAAACACTCACTATGGAACAAAAATCAACTTTTTGGAAATCGGCAATGGTTTATGGCTTATACCTTGCTCTGGTTTTAACCTTATTCTCGGTCATTCTTTATGTTTCAGGACTAATCTTAAACACTAAAGTAGGCTATGTTTCAATTGTACTAACTATTGCCGGTATTGTAATTGCGCAGATCTATTATCGCAACCGGGAACTGAATGGAGTCATTTCGTACGGACAAGCGGTAGGATTTGGCGTAGCAATTATGCTTTTTGCCGGAATTGTTACTGCTCTGTACACGATTGTACTTTATACATTTATTGATCCGAGCCTGATTGATCAGATGAAAGCTGTTCAGGAAGAAGCCTTATTGCAAAAAGGGATGAGTGAAGACCAAATTGAAGCAGCCATGTCGATGACTTCAAAAATGATGACTCCGGCATGGATGTCGATCATGGGATTATTTGGTTCTGTATTTAGTGGAACAATTGTATCTTTGATCTCTTCAATTTTTATCAAAAAGCAACCCAATGAAGATGCTTTTGATGAAGCTATGGAAGATGTAAAAACTGAAGAATAAAAACCACCAATGGATATTTCCGTCGTTGTACCACTCTTTAATGAAGCAGAGTCGCTTCCTGAATTAACTTCATGGATCGGCAGGGTTATGCAAACCAATAACTTTACTTACGAAGTTATTTTAATTGATGATGGCAGTACTGATGGTTCGTGGGAACTGGTAGAGCAGCTTAGTCAGCAAAATCCGTGCATTAAAGGGATCAAATTCAGGCGTAACTACGGAAAATCGGCCGGTTTGTATTGCGGTTTTGCTGAGACCAAAGGCGAAGTGGTCATTACCATGGATGCCGACCTTCAGGACAGCCCGGAAGAAATACCGGATCTTTACCGTATGATTACCGAAGAAAAATATGACCTTGTTTCCGGATGGAAGAAAAAACGCTACGATCCTGTACTTTCGAAGAACATTCCGAGTAAATTTTACAACTGGACTGCCCGCCGAATGACAGGAATTAAAATCCACGATTTTAACTGCGGATTGAAAGCCTACCGGAAACAAGTGGTTAAAAGCATTGAAGTGTATGGCGACATGCACCGTTATATCCCGGTTTTAGCCAAATGGGCTGGTTTTAAAAAGATTGGTGAGAAGGTGGTTCAACATCAGGAACGCAAGTTTGGAACCACCAAATTCGGGATGGAGCGTTTTATTCGTGGCCCGCTCGATTTATTATCTGTAATTTTTATCTCCAAATTCAGTAAGCGCCCCATGCACTTTTTTGGGGTAATCGGTACACTCACATTCCTGGTCGGATTTGCGGCTGCAGTATGGGTTGGTGCGCAAAAACTAATTCATACATTGAATAACGAAGTGGCTCCACGTATTACCGAAAGCCCTTATTTTTATCTTTCATTAGTTGCTATGATTATCGGGACCCAATTGTTCCTGGCAGGTTTTCTGGCCGAATTAAGCGCCCGTAATTCAGCCGAACGCAACACTTACCTGATCGATCAAAAGACCAACATTTGACCTTCGATTTCTTTTGTAACCTGAAGATTTGACACCAGTATTACTTCCTTAAAATAGAAAAAGGATAACTTTTCGGGTTATCCTTTTTCTATTTTAATTTCTTTCTGATTTCCTAATTGACGAATGAAAACAGGCGGCTCCAGCGGATTTTGTTGTAGAATGGCTGGTCCTTATCGAGTGATAACCAGATGAAAACGGCTTTTCCTACGATATGGTCTTCCGGAACAAAACCCCAGTAACGCGAGTCGGCTGAGTTGTGACGGTTGTCGCCCATCATCCAGTAATAATCCATTTTAAAGGTATAACTGTCGGCTGGCGATCCATTGATGTAAATGGCATTGTCTTTTACTTTTAACTCGTTGGCTTCGTACAGGTCGATGATGCGCTCATACAAGGGCAGGTTGTCGATCGTAAGTTTTATGGTTTGTCCTTTTTTAGGAATTTCAAGGGGGCCAAAATTGTCCACATTCCATGGATATTTGCTGCTGAATGGGAAAATACTCTGATCCCAGTTGGCAGCCGGAACCAGTGTGCGTTTAATTGAAGTTACGTTTTTCATTTCTTCCAATTTCTTTTCGTTAGCCGAAGTCAATGGGAACATGTATTGGGTGTTCGAAATCACATGACGGTCGTCTTCGGCAATGTTCATTTGCTCCAGCGTACGTTTGTTGATACCGGTACCATCGGTGGTTACAATGTTGTCGTACTGCATTCCGGGGAAAAGCTTCTGTTCTTTGCCGTTTACGAAAAGCTGTCCGCCTTTCAGTTCCAGAACGTCTCCGGGAATACCCACGCAACGTTTAATGTAGTTTTCGCGTTTATCAACCGGGCGCGAAATAATATCGCCAAAAGTCTCTTTTTCCTGCCAAACCCGCTCGCGGCCATAGCTGCGCAACAGTTGGTAATAACTTTGGTTCTGCACGTTTAAAGCAACCGTGTCGCCTTCAGGAAAATTGAATACAACTACATCGTTATTTTTTACTTTGCCAAAACCTCCAATTCGTTTGTATGGATTTTTGATCCACTCGACATACGATTTTTTAGTTTTCGATAATGGCATGGTGTGGTGAACAAACGGGAACGAAATGGGTGTGTTGGGTAATTTGGGGCCATACGATGTTTTGCTTACAAACAAATAATCGCCAATGAGCATTGATTTTTCCATCGATGAGGTTGGAATGGTGTATGCTTCTATAAAAAACATCCGGATAAATGTGGCTGCAATTACGGCAAAGATAATGGCATCAACCCATTCAACCACTTTGGTTTGTTTGCCGTCTGGCGTATTTTTCTTTTTCCAGAAAGCCCAATGTACTTTTTTAGTGATGTACATGTCGAAAATAACGGCAAGTCCGATTAGCCACAAATAGCTTTCGAGCCAGATAACCCAGAGTAAATAGATTAATCCGACAACCGCAAACTTGAACCATTTATTGGATAATATTTCTTTCATTTTTTATGGAGTTTTTAAATGTTTAGCAAATCGTTCATGCTTAAAATCCCTTTCTTCCCGAAGCTGTATTCGGCGGCCAAAACTGCACCAAAGGCGAATCCTTTGCGGCTTTTGGCACAATGGGTAATTTCAATGTAATCAACCTCCGAGTCGTATGTGACGATATGGGTGCCGGGAACCTGGCCTTCGCGCTCCGAAACAATTCCCAGCTCACTGGTCACCGTGGTAGTATGATTGACCCAGGCCTTTTTCTCCGGAATGTTTTCAATAATTCCTTCGGCCAAAGTAATGGCGGTTCCGCTTGGTGCATCCAGTTTTTGAGTGTGATGAATTTCTTTCATTTCAATGGAGTATTCGCTGCGGTTGCCCATCAATTCAGCCAGTTTCTTATTCAGGGCAAAGAATATGTTTACCCCTAAACTGTAATTGGACGCATAAAAAAATGTTCCGTTCAGGTTTTTACATTGTTGATGAACTTCGGGCAAGCGTTCGAGCCAACCGGTTGTTCCACTCACTACCGGGATTCCAGCCTCGAAGCAAAGCTGGTAATTGGCAGTAGCCGAGGTTGGTATGGTGAACTCAATGGCTACGTCTGCTTTTTGCAGGTTGCTGATGGTAAGTTCCTCCGGATTGGTAATGTCGATTTTTAAAACTATTCCGTGTCCGCGGTCAAGAGCAATTCTTTCGATCTCTTTACCCATCTTTCCGTAACCGATTAATGCAATCTTCATGCTATTTCGTTCTATTTTTGGGTCAACAAAGATATAAAATCAAGACTAATATAGTGATACCTCTACAAGTAATCTCTCTTTTTCGATAAACACGCCTTCGACTCCGGTAAACCATGCGTTTTAGCTTTTAATCGTGCTTGTTTCCGAATTCACTCTTTCTTGTTTTTTTCGAAAACAGAGTTTTTCCATGTCCGTTTGTTTACCATTTTCTCCCTACTTTTGTAGCAGAATAAAACGACCGGATCATGTATAAAAATTTTGTGCCACGGGTAGCTGCTATTCACGATTTGAGCGGTTTTGGGCGTTCGTCGTTAACCGTTGTAATACCTGTTTTATCGACGATGGGAATACAGGTTTGCCCGTTGCCCACAGCGGTTTTGTCCACGCACAGCGCTTTCCCCGATCTTCATTTTTGCGATTTGACTGATGATCTGACTCCGATGATTGAACACTGGAAAAGGCTTGACTTGCATTTTGATGCCATTTATTCAGGTTACATGGGTTCGGCCAGGCAAATTGATATTGTCAGGAAATTTATTCGTGATTTTAACCAGTCCGGCCAACTGGTAGTTGTCGATCCGGTTTTGGGTGATAATGGTAAATTGTACCGGTCGTTTTCGGCTGAAATGGTTGATAAAATGAAAGAACTGGTATGCGATGCCAATGTGATTACACCTAATATGACAGAGGCTGCGTTATTGCTGGATGAGCCTTATACTGAAAACCTTGATGAGCAGGAATTGAAGGATTGGGTGAAACGATTAGCCGCTTTTGGTCCGCAAACCGTAATTATTACCAGTGCGCCCGTTACCGACAAGAGAGGTAAAACTTCGGTAATTGCATACAATAGTACCGATAACCGGTACTGGAAGGTGGTTTGCGATTATCTTCCGGCAAGTTATCCGGGTACCGGCGATGCTTTTGCCAGTGTAATTACCGGTTCTTTGCTTCAGGGCGATAGTCTTCCTATTGCCATCGACCGAGCTGTTCAGTTTATTTCAATGGCTGTGCGGGCAACTTTTGGTTACAACTACCAGCCATCAGAAGGTATTTTGCTCGAAAAAGTGCTTTCATCGCTTAATGCGCCGGTTCAGTTAAGTAGTTACCAATTGCTCGATTAATTACGAATACTTCCTGTTTGGTTTGAAAAAAAAAGAATGATGATTACAACTAAAAATATATTAAAACTTGTTGCAACCGATTTGGATGGTACGTTTCTAAGGAACGACAAGTCTATTTCGAAGGAAAATATAGATGCTCTGCATTCGCTTGGCGAGAAAGGTATTTTGAGGGTGATTGCCACCGGACGAAACCTAAAGAAGACCAAAGAGGTTATTGCTACAGATGTTCCGTTCGATTACATTGTTTTTTCATCAGGCGCGGGGGTTTACGATTTGAAACTCGATAAATTGATCTACCATCAGAATCTGCGTGAAGAAATGGTGCAGCAGCTAGCCGATTTTTTAATCTCACGTGATCTGAATTTTCATTTGTTTAAGCCTGTTCCTGAAAATTATAAATGCTGGTATCATCGGGGGAGTGTGCCTTGTTCTGAGTTCGAAAGTTATTTCGATTTTCATCAGTCGCATTCGGAGCCGTTGCCTGTAGATATTCCACTGAATTCCGAAGCCTGTCAGTTTTTAGTTGTTTTCCCGAATAATCTGGAACGGTTTCTTAAACTGAAGATGGAAATCGAAATGCTATTTCCGGAGGTGAAAGTCGTCCGGACCAGCTCCCCGCTGGAGACCGGTTACATTTGGATGGAAATATTCCACGAGTCAGTCTCAAAAGGCAATGGAGTTAAGTTTGTTTGCGATACGCTGCAAATAGAACACGAATCGACTTTGGGAATTGGTAACGACTTTAACGATCTGGATTTGCTGGAGTTCACGAACTATTCGTACATCGTTGACAATGGCCCGCAGGAGATGAAAGAACGATTCCTTTTAGCCAAATCGAACGAGGAAAGTGCTTTCGCACTGGCAGTCGGGCAACATATTTAAGAGTTATTTCCGCGACATTAAAGGCCGGAACCTTTATCCCTGAAAAACATTTCGGCAGCCTGAAGCTGGTCGGGCTTACCCAAATCCATCCAGATGCCCGAAGTGTCAACGAAAGCATGGATGCGTTGTGTTTTTGCCAGCCGCAGATAAAGATCCATAATCGAAAATTTTCCTTCCTCGGTAATCAGATCCAATAGCTTGGGTTGAATGAGGTGAATTCCGCTAAATGCCATCGGTTGCGACTTTTCAAACGAATCGAACCGGCTGATGAGGGTTTCCCCGTTGCTGAAATTTTTCCATCCGGTCAGTTGAAGATCGTTGTCGAACATCAGGTAACGACTTGTTTCACGCGATCGGACAACTAACGTGGCGAGTGCATTTTGTTGCTGGTGATAGTGGAGCAGGACATTCAGATCCAGGTTACTGATTACGTCCACATTGTAAATCAGGATAGTGTCGCTTCCTTTCAGGAAAGTACCTGCTTTTTTTAATCCTCCGCCAGTATCCAGCAGTTGCTCCCGCTCGTCGGAAATGTGGATGTTTACATCAAATGAATGGTTTTCTTCGATAAAAGAAATGACCTGCTCGGCAAAATGAAAGACATTGATTGTAATATCTGAAATTCCAAAACTTTTGAGGTATTCAATGGCATGTTGGAGTAGTGGTTTCCCAGCCAAACAGACCAGCGCTTTGGGTTTGTCCTGTGTGTGTTCTTTTAGTCGGGTTCCTAGTCCTGCTGCGAAAAGTAGTGCTTTCACCGGATTACGATTTGAGTTTTTTCAAAAATAGGCATATTGAGCCAGCAATCTGATCTTTTCGGTAATTTTTTATCCCGGGCGTAAGGGCAGCCAACTATTTTGAAAGGATTCATTAAACTATTTCTACGGCTAACAGTCTATAAAGCAGTAACAGAAATAATAACTTTAAAAAACAAATTCATGAAAAAATTAGGCGTAATACTGGTGATTTTCTTATTCGCTATAGGAATCACTTTCGCACAGGAACGGGGAAGCGGGCAACGTCCATCAAAAACAGAGCAAGGCAGGCCGGGAGGCAATCGTCCACAGATGAATCCGGAAGAAATGCTGAAACGTCAGACCCAGCGGTTGGTTGAAGAACTGAAACTGAATAAAGATCAGGAAGCGAAAGTTACGGCGATCAATAAAAAATACATGGAGAAGCAACGTATGGATTGGTCGAAAATGCGTGATGCAAGCGAAGCCGAGCGGACTAAAATGCGCGAGGAAAGAGCTAAAATTCAGGCAGAAAAAGATAAAGAAATCAAGACGATACTGACTGCTGATCAGGTAAAATTATACGATGAGATGCTGAAGAAGCGCGAAGAGATGAGAAAAAATGGCCAGGGCCGAATGGGGGGCCAGGGAGGTCCGGGCATGTAATTACAGTTAATAAATGAGAAAGGGGCATCAGCCCCTTTTTTTATTTGGTCAAATCATTTTTTAGTGCCAGCATTTTAATAGCTGTAACAGCGGCCTCGTCACCTTTATTTCCCAGCTTTCCACCGGCCCGGTCGAGTGCCTGTTGCTGGTTATCGGTTGTCAGTAATCCGAAAATAAATGGTTTGTTGTATTTAATGTTTAAAGAGGTAATTCCTTGGGTTACCCCTTCGCAGATGAAATCGAAATGGCGGGTCTCTCCCTGAATAACACAGCCCAGAATAATGATGGCGTCAACGTTGCCGTATTCGGCCATATACTGGGCTCCAAGGGTCAGTTCAAAACTACCCGGAACATGTTTCAGGATAATATTTTCATCTTTAGCTCCGTGGATTTTCAAGGTGTCAACTGCTCCCTGTGCCAATGCTCCGGTTATTTCGTAATTCCATTCAGCAACAACAATTCCAAATTTCATTCCGGCAGCCGATGGAACTGAGGTCAAATCGTATGCTGATAAATTTTTTGTAGCCATTCGTCGTAATTTAATTTGTACAAAAATAAAAAATCCCCTGCAATGAGGGGATTTCAGTATATTTTAAAAAGCTCTTTATTAGCTATTCATTTTTGCTTTAGCGCGGGCAATGTATTTATCAATACTTCTGCCTTCGTTGGTTTCAGGGTATTTTTGCTTGATGGTTTCGTAAAGTTTCAACGCTTCAGCTTGTTTGTTTGAAGCTTCCAGCAATTCACCTGCTTTTAACATGTAAATCGGAGCTGTAAGCTCATTGTCGTTCATTTTGTAAGCATCGGTGTACAAACTCAACGCTTTGTCTGTTTTCCCCAATTCAAGATGAGCATCGCCTTGCGCGCCAACAGAAATAGGTCCCAGCAACAAATCGTCAGTATCAAATTTTTTCAGATAATCGATGGCATTGTCGTACTGACCCATATTTAAATAAGAAACTCCGGCATAGTAGTTCGCCAGGTTACCGGCATCGGTTGAACCGTAATCGTCAATAATATCCAGAAATCCGGGATTATTACCGTCGCCGTTCAAAGCCAGATTAAATGAATCTTTTTCGAAATATGTCTGAGCCATAAACATCTGATCCTGAGCCTCTGTTGATCGTGGTTCGAGGTAAAATTTGTTTAAGCCAAGGTAACCAACTGTAACCACAACGATTGCTCCGATAACAATTGCAATCAGTTTCTGATTGGTTTCGAGGAATTGCTCTGATTTGGTTAGTGCACTTTCTACTTCAGTCAGGTTATCTACCTGTTGGTTTTTTTTGTTGTTTGCCATCTTATAAAGTCTAGTTCAAAAATCGAGAGGCAAAAATATATTATTTTCAAAAATAAACGGTAGAATTCTGAGATAAAAATGAATATTAATCAACACATTGATGTTATTATTGCCTTCATCGATGATTTTATGCCGTTTCGCTGTCAGAAATTTGTAGTTTTGCTCCTGAAAACGGTTTTGAATCATGTATATTCAGGAATTATCGCTCGTAAATTTTAAAAACTTTGAACACGCTGAATTTAAGTTTTCTGAAGGCTTAAATTGTTTTATCGGCAATAATGGCGCAGGAAAAACCAACCTGATGGATGCCATTTATTACCTGTCGTTTTGTAAAAGTTTTCTGAATTCGGTTGACGCCCAGAATATTCGGTTCGATCAGGAATTTTTTATGATTCAGGGCAAATATTCCCGTTTAGATTCGGACGAAACCGTTTATTGCGGACTGAAACGCAACCAGAAAAAAATATTCAAACGCAACCAAAAGGAATACAAAAAACTGTCGGAGCATATTGGTTTAATTCCGCTGATTATCGTGACACCATCGGACACGAACCTGATTTCAGGAGGAAGTGAGGACCGGCGGAGATTTGTTGATTCTGTAATTTCGCAGTTCGATGCTGTTTACCTCGAAAATCTGATTCGTTACAACAGGGCATTGCAGCAACGCAACAATTTGCTGAAACAGTTTGCCGGGCGCAATACTTTTCAACTCGAGTCGCTCGAAGTGTGGGACGACCAGTTGGTTAAATATGGGCAACACATACACGCCAGCCGGATGACTTTTATTGAAAAACTACAGCCGGTTTTCCAGAAATATTATGAGTTGATCTCAGGCGGAAAAGAGATGGTTGGCCTGAAATTGCAATCGGAGCTGACTGAAAATGATTTTGATCTGTTACTGAAACAAGCGGTAGGCAAAGACCGGATGTTGCAATACACTACCAGCGGAATCCATAAAGACGATTTTGAATTTGAATTGTCGGGTAACCCCATTAAAAAGTTTGGTTCCCAGGGGCAGAAGAAAACGTACCTGGTAGCCCTGAAACTGGCACAATTCGATTTTATGAAAGAAATTTCGGGATTGACCCCGATTTTATTGCTCGACGATATTTTCGATAAACTGGATAAAAACCGGGTAGAGCAAATTGTAAAACTGGTGGCCGACGATCATTTCGGACAAATATTTATTACCGACACCAACCGTGAACACCTCGACCAGATGATTGATGGTTTGGAGACTGAATCACAGATTTTTACTATCAGCGACGGAGCTGTACTTAATTAGAACCTCATGAGAAAAAGTAATACACAAAGCATCAGCGCTGTGCTTAAGAACTATGTGCAGGAAAATCATCTGGATCGTAAACTGTCGGAACTCGACCTGATTAAATCGTGGGAATCGGTTATGGGAAAAACGGTGGCGCGTTATACGGGTAATTTATACATTCAAAACAGTACACTTTTTGTTGAAACAACTTCGCCTATAGTTCGCAACGAATTGCTGATGATGAAGGAAGAAATTAGGGTCAGGCTCAACGAAGTGGCCGGGGCTGAGGTAATTAAGACGATCATTTTCAGGTAAATATTTCGGGCTTACATTAGCCGGTGACCGGCATCAAAGCATCAGGCCAAGCTGATCAAAACTTGTTATCACCGCATCAGCTTCTTTTTGTTGCTGCGGATTTGAGCCCGGCCCCTGATAGGCCACGCAGTGCATATTAGCCGCATGGGCTGCCGCAATTCCGTTAAACGAATCTTCAATTACGATGCAGTTGGTTGGTGGAACTCCTAATTTTTTGGCTGCCAAAAGAAAAACATCAGGTTCCGGTTTGCTTTTCCCTGCTTCCTGGCTACTAACCACCACCCGAAAATAATCGCGGAGTTCAGTTTTTTTCAGGATCAGCTCAATAATTTCAGGAAAAGAAGAGGATGCAACAGCCATCGGATAATTTTTCCCTTTAAGCTTTTCCAATAGCTCAATCAATCCGGGCATAACCGGAATGGTAGCTAATTCAGAAAAATACCGGATACTTTCGGTTCTGTTTTGATCTATCAATTCTTCAACAGGGATATTCAGTTGGTGTTTGTGTACAATGGTACGCCACATTACGTCCGATGCCATTCCCATATAATTGAGATGTTCTTCGGCTGAAACAATAAGTTTATTTCGTTCGAATTGATGCTTTTCTATTTCTATATGAAAAGGTTCGCTGTCAACCAATACGCCGTCCATGTCAAAAATGATGGCTTCGATCATTCGTTCATTGGTTTTTGAACGGTCCAAAAAGAAGATCTGTTTTCGAGATAAGTAATCGGAATGTCTTGAATAAAAGTTTTCAGCCAGGTAGCGCAATATTCCATTCCGGCTTCTTCAGAGGCAATGTGACCGGTAAAAATCGCCGCCTTTTTCATGCCCAACATCGCGGCATCCTGCACATATTCATATGTTTCCCATTCCGAAGCTTCGCCGGCAACCAGCAATTCGGTAAATTCACTGGTCAGCAAATTAATGTGCGATTTTGAGCCCGGAGCGCCAACGGCCAGAGCTACGTTGGTAAAACGCATTAACGGATCGCCAACTACGCGCAACTGGCTTCCTCCCAGTCTTTCCTGAAGTTTCTGGGCAAATCCGCCAACAGTCTGTTCGCCGAACTTAAAAAAGAGCATGGAATTGTCAACCTGATTGGTTTTCCAACCGAGCTTTTCAATCATTCCCACATAAATTCCATCTGGAACGGTTCTGTGCCAATGATCATGAAAGCGGAAAATGATGAGTTTATGTTTTTTGATATAGGCCATTTTAGCCTGATAAACCGGATTATCTTCCAGCATATCCGTTTTGTCCAGATGATTATAGAACGTAGGTTCGTGAACAATAAGCAGGTTGCAGTTTTTTGCTACGGCATTTTGTAGCGCTTCCATATTGGCAAACATACAAACCGCAACGCCTGTTACCAAATCGTCGGGATTACCGGTTTTGAAGGTGTCAACAGTTTCCTGGCTCCACGGACAGCTCAACTGAGCCTGCATCTGATTAATAATTTGCCGGGCAGTTAGCGTCCCCGTTAAGGTATTTTGGGCAAATAACTGTTTGGTTCCGGCGAAAACCAGAAGAATTATACAAGCTCCGATTAGCTTCATACCATACGTTTTTTTTAGACAGAAAAGGAAGAGAAAACGGGTTATCTTTCTGTTATCCTGTCGAATTAAGGCTCCAAAAATATGAAAAATGCTTGGAATTGATACTTTCCCCATTCAATATATCCGGATAATCATCCGAATGAAGGATTCATCTGGGTGGAGTTCCTAAAACTTTGGCTTTCCCCCATGCCAGTTTTTAGTATAGATTTTTACCTTTGCTTTAATCTAAAAAACGAACTAAACCATGAACAAATCAACAATTACCCTCCTCCTTTTCTTTTGCTTCTTTTCTTTCATCTCCTGCCAGAATCAGGAAGCAGAGTGGACTGAGCTTTTTAACGGAAAAGATTTATCTGGCTGGTCGGCCAACGAAAATCCGGAATCGTTTAAAGTTGAAGATGGTCTTTTGGTTGCCAATGGCCCAATCAGTCATTTGTTTTATACCGGCGATTTCAAAAAGGGTGTCTTTCGTAATTTCGAGTTAAAGGCAATGGTAAAATCGGAGCCAAGCAGTAACTCCGGAATCGTTTTTCATACTCAGGAACAGCCTTATGGTCCGTTGCTTCGTGGTTATGAAGTTCAGATTAATAACACCTACGAACGTCCGGGCGATTTTCAGGAGTTGAAAAAAACAGGAAGTATTTACGGAATTCGTAATGTTTATTATCCGACAGTAAAAGACGGGGAGTGGTTCGAATTGTCGTTTAGAGTGGTGGAGAACCGTTGCGAAGTTTTTGTAAACGGAACCAAAGTTGTTGATTATATCCAACCCGACGAACCATACCGCCCTAAAAACGATAAGCTAAAAGTATTTAGCGCCGGGCGTATTGCACTGCAATGCCACGACGAACAAAGTAAGGTTTATTTCAAAAGCATACAGGTAAAACCATTGCCCAAAGCCGAAAAATTTGCGCTGTTGGTATCCAAAGAGTGGGATGATAAAATTACCAAAATGCACCTCGAAAACTTCCCGGTTATCGATTTTCATGTGCATCTGAAAGGCGGGCTGACCATTGCCCAGGCTTGCGAGAATTCTATGAAACTGGGCATTAATTATGGTATAGCACCCAATTGCGGATTAAAATTTCCGGTGACCGACGATGCTTCGCTGGCTGCCTATATGGATACAGTGCAGTCGCAACCCATTTTTCGCGGAATGCAGGCTGAAGGTCGCGAATGGGTGACTTTATTTTCGCCCGAAGCTGTGGCTAAATTCGATTATGTATTTACCGATGGAATGACCTGGACCGACCATAAAGGCCGACGGATGCGCCTTTGGATTCCGGAAGAGGCATTTGTTGACGACGAGCAACAATTTATGGACGAGCTGGTTGGTAAAATTGAAAGTGTGATTTCGCAGGAACCGGTTGATATTCATGTTAACCCAACTTTTCTTCCGGCAGTAATCGCTGCCAAATACGACGAACTTTGGACTGATGCCCGTATCGACCGTTTTGTTAAAGTATTGGCCGATAACCATGTTGCGCTGGAAATTAACTCGCGCTATAAACTGCCAACCGAAAAAATTCTGCGGAAAGCCAAAGAGGCAGGGGTTAAATTTACTTTCGGAACCAACAACACCGGTGCCGATTTAGGGACTCTCGATTATTCGTTTGAGATAAAAGAGAAACTGGGACTGACTTACAAAGACATGTTTATGCCTAAAAAGCAGAACGAAAAACCGGTTTTGGTGAAAGGACTTCCTGCAAAAATTACCGGATAGGTAAAGCAAGGTTTTAGCTGATCGAACTCCAGTTAAATTCGGTATTTTTCATTTTCAGAAGGTGGTAAACCAGGATTTGGTTTTCCTGTTTTTCCAATCGTGGGTCATCGTCGAGCAGATCGGAGGCCTGATTGCGGGCATGTTGCAGTATTTCGCCATCGCGACCCAGGTTAGCGATTTTCAGGTCGAACCCGATGCCACTTTGCTGTGTTCCTTCCAAATCGCCCGGACCACGAAGCTGCATATCCACTTCGGCAATTTCGAATCCATCGTTGGTTCGCACCATAGTTTCGAGGCGTTTGCGGCTTTCGTTGCTGATTTTGTATGACGACATCAGCAAGCAATACGATTGTTCGGCGCCACGGCCAACCCTCCCGCGAAGTTGGTGCAATTGCGACAGCCCGAACCGCTCAGCGCTTTCGATAATCATTACCGAGGCGTTGGGTACGTCAACACCCACCTCAATTACGGTGGTTGCCACCATAATCTGCGTTTTTCCTTCTTTGAACAGTTGCATTTCAGCATCTTTTTCGGCAGGCTTCAGTTTGCCATGAACCATACTGATGGAATAGCGCGGAAACACTTGTTTTAGTAATTCGTAACCATTCTCTACATTCTTCAGGTCCAGCTTTTCGGACTCTTTAATGAGCGGGTAAACGATATAAATCTGGCGGCCAACTGCCACCTGATCGCGAATAAAATCGTACACCTGCTTGCGGCGGCTTTCGTAATAGTGGAGGGTTTGTATCGGTTTGCGTCCGGGTGGCAATTCATCGATTACCGAAACATCCAGATCGCCGTAAACAGTCATGGCCAGTGTGCGCGGAATAGGAGTGGCCGTCATAACCAGCACATGCGGTGGCGTAAATTCATTTTTCTTCCAGAGTTTGGCGCGTTGGGCAACCCCAAAACGATGCTGCTCGTCCACAATGACTAATCCCAGTTTCAGGAAGTTAACCTTGTCTTCAATCAGGGCATGAGTTCCAATCAACAACTGCAAACTGCCGTTCTCCAGTTCTTCGTGAATGATTCGTCGTTTGGCAACGCGGGTAGAACCAGTAAGCAACGCAATTTTAATTCCCAATCCATCTGTCATTTTTTTGATCGAGTTGTAATGCTGAATGGCCAGGATTTCGGTTGGCGCCATCAGGCTCACCTGAAATCCATTGTCGAAAGCAATCAGGGCAGTCATTAAAGCAACCAGTGTTTTTCCGCTACCCACATCGCCTTGCAGCAACCGGTTCATTTGTTTGCCCGAGCCCATGTCTTTACGGATTTCCTTGATCACCTTTTTTTGTGCATTCGTTAGTTCAAATGGAAGGTGATTGTTGAAAAAAGTATTCAGGTTATATCCCACCTGCGAGAACACAAAACCTTTGAAAGAGCCTTCGCGCTTGTGTTTCAGGCTTAATATTTTTAATTGGATGTAAAAGAGTTCCTCGAATTTCAGACGGAACAACGCGTTTTTCAGGAGGTTCGGATTTTCAGGAAAATGAACCTGCCGCAACGAAACGGACAAAGGCATCAGTTTTAATCTGGAAATAAGAGATGGCGGAAGTGTTTCGTAAATCTTACCTTCGATAAGCGCCGATAAATTAAACTGAAATTTATTCAAAGCTTTGCTCGTCATAAATTTCTGCTTCATTTTTTCCGACGTGTTGTAAAAGGCCTGAAAGATGCCGGTGCTCACCGGTTTATTTTCGGCTGGTTCCAGTTCCGGATGAATAATGTTCACCTTTCCGCTGAAAAGGGAAGGTTTCCCGAAGACAACATACTCTACATTTGCGCGGATATTTTCTTTTACCCATTTAATTCCCTGAAACCACAACAGCTCCATCACACCCGATTCGTCGCGGAAATGAGCAATTAATCGTTGTTTGGGGCCCTCTCCGTTGGTTTCGAACCTGAAAATAGTTCCTTTCAACTGGATGTATGGCATGTTGTTTGTGACTTCGGCTACCTTATAAAATTTAGTCCGGTCGATATATTTATAAGGAAAGTAGTACAGGAGGTCGTTGAAGGTGAAGATCTTCAGTTCCTTTTTTAGCAGTTCGGCCCGCTGAGGTCCGACTCCCGGTAAAAATTTGATATCCTGTTCCAGAAATTCTGACATAGGGCAAAGATAAAAAATTGATAAACTATTCGGTTTGCATTCGTGTTTCAGGGAGCACAATCCGAAAAAAATATGATGAATGTGTTAAAATCGGTTCAATAAGTTAAATTAGCCGCAGTAAAAATGTAATGATCGGAAACTAAACAGAACTAATCAACTCAAAACAATAAGCCAACAAGATGGAAGCAGTTATCAAACTCGAAAAAATCGTAAAAAACTACAAGGTAGGAACTCAGATCGTCAGAGCTTTGCGCTCGGTTTCGCTGACTATTAATAAAGGTGAATATGTGGCCATTATGGGTGCATCAGGCTCCGGAAAATCAACGCTGATGAACGTGATTGGCTGTCTGGATACACCAACCAGTGGTTTTTATGAACTGAACAAACAGGATGTGAGTCATTTAACCGACGATGAGCTGGCTGAAATCCGAAATAAGGAAATTGGTTTTGTTTTTCAGACATTTAATTTGTTGCCTCGAAATACGGCACTGGAGAATGTAATGCTGCCTCTGGTTTATGCCGGAATTAAAAAGCAGGAACGCATTCAGAAAGCCGAAAAAATATTGACCGAAGTCGGTTTGGCCGATCGTATTGAACACAAACCAAATGAATTGTCGGGAGGACAACGGCAACGTGTGGCTGTAGCCCGTGCTTTGGTGAATAACCCTTGTATTTTGCTTGCCGATGAGCCAACAGGTAACCTCGACTCGAAAATTTCCGAAGAAATTATGCAGTTATTTGCCGAAATCCACCGTAAGGGAAACACCTTGATTGTGGTGACCCACGAGGAAGATATCGCCCGCCATGCGCACCGAATCATCCGGCTGAAAGACGGTGAGATTGATTCAGACCAGGTGAACCCGAATCCGGTTTATTAACGGGGCTAATTTTACAGGCGCAATAAAGAGAAGACACGATAGGTACGAGTTAGAGACGCGATTAATCGCGTCTCTACAAATAATAGAAACATGAAAATTTATACACGCACCGGCGATGACGGAACTACCGGATTAATTGGTGGTTCACGAGTGAAAAAATACAACGTAAGGCTCGAATCTTATGGTACCGTTGATGAGTTGAACTCGTACATTGGAGTAGTTCGTTCTTTGCAAAACGAACCTCATGCCGACTCGGTACTTGCAAAAATCCAGAATAAACTGTTTGATATTGGAGCCAACCTGGCCACCGAAGATGATCTGGCTTCGGTTAGGAAACAATTTCCCTGTCGTGAAGCTGATATTGAATTACTCGAAAAGGAAATGGACCGAATGATCGATGTTTTACCAGAACTCAGGAATTTCATTTTGCCGGGTGGTTGTCAGGCTGCTTCGTTTTGCCATGTTGCCCGCACCGTTTGCCGCCGTGCCGAACGTCACATCGTCGAATTATCGGAAAACGCTGAAGTTGACAGGAACCTGGTAAAGTACATTAATCGCCTGTCGGACTACCTTTTTGTGCTTTCGCGGAAGATTTCGATGGACCAGAAAACGCCGGAAATACTGTGGTCTCCGGAGCTTGGTGAATAAATTTATGATTTGTTTGCTGAAACCGTTTTTTTCTTATATTCGCAGGAGTTTAAAAAACCGAGTAACAACCTCATAATTTCAAAAAGATATGTACTGGACACTTGAACTAGCCTCTAAATTAGAGGATGCCCCTTGGCCAGCAAGTAAAGATGAATTAATCGATTTTGCGATCCGCAGTGGTGCTCCTCTTGAAGTTATTGAAAATTTGCAGGAGATTGAAGACGAGGGAGAGATTTATGAGAGTATTGAAGACATCTGGCCTGATTATCCCAGCAAAGATGATTTCTTTTTTAACGAAGATGAATACTAATTTTCGGTAACATACAGAAAAGCAAGGTCGAAAGCCTTGCTTTTTTGTTTGTTGTGGAGTTTGTCTCGATTAAAATCATGTTGGCTTTAACCAAATCAAATACAATTGAATTTTTTATTTTGGCCCAATCAGTTCGATGAACGTTCCATCGGGGTCTTGTACCAAAACGAACTGGCGGTTGGCATCGAGCATAGATGGTGTTTTTCCCAGCATTTTTACGCCGTGTTTTTGGATGCGCTCAATTAACGGTTTCATTGATTTTACGAAGATGGTAATGTATTGTACGCCTGTATCGTCGGGCACATAAGTTGGTTTGGCATGGTTGGCTTTTTTACCGAACGACATCAGTTTCCATTCAGGGGCGTTTTCGCTGTTTTCGAGTTTCAGCACTTTTACATCGAAGCTGTTGCCGTTGCTTAGTCCGAGTTCTTTGGCCTTGGCCGCATCTACGCCAAACTCGCCGGTTTTCACCATTCCAATAACGTTAATATAAAAGTCGAGGGCTTTATTCAGGTCTTCAACGACCACACCTACGGAGATGCCCGATTTGACAAAATCATCAGGGGGCTGAACAGCATACGAAGGTAAAACAACGAGCAGGGTAGCCAGTAAAACAACTGATTTCAGAAGGTTTTTCATGTTTTTTGGTTTTAGATTGTTCTGATCTGCAAAGTAGGAATTATTTTGCAAACAGAGAATGAAAATCTCGGAGAACCAGCAGACAATTATAGGAACAAGTGGATGTTGAGCTGGAAAAGGTTTTCAATTTTAACGTTTGGCTAATCCGCAGGTTTTCATCCCATGTAATTTGTCCAGGGGAGAAATCGGTAAAGTCTGAAAATTCGTTTATTTTTTTGGAATTATAGGCTTTATAGGTTATGAATAGCCCCGACCTTTAGGTCTGGGGAAAATGAGAAACAGACCAATCCCGGCTTTAGCCGAAATAATTGAATGTTTAGGCTAAAGCCAAAATACGAATTATTCATCTTTCAACGGCATAAATGCCGTTGCTATTCAAATCAACCATATATCCGATAAATCCGTTTATTTCAGGGAGTCTTCCGGAGTTTTTGTAGCGGGAAGTTTGGGATCGGCAGATGGAACCGGGTCGTGGAAAATGTCTTCTTTATCTTTAGGGCGCAATTCGTCGAGCCATTTAAATCCGGGCAATAATTTATCTCCCTCTTCAATATCGGACATGGGCTTGAGCTCTCCCTCAGGCGATTTGATGAAGGCGATTTTCTTGACCTTGCCTTCGTTCATGTAAATGGTAATGTTGCTGCTTTCGGCTTTATTCAGCCCTATAATACCTTCTTCGTTCTTGGCGTAGTAGTTGGATTGCCCGTTCCCGTTAACATCAATTTTTTGCAATTTATTATCGCGGATAAAACCGGTCATATTTTTCCCTTTAATCTGGTTGAACCGAACGCTGTCTTCTTCCATCGAAATAATAAAGGCATCTTCTTTCATCCGGACTTCATCCAAACCTTTGCTTCGGTTTATCATTTCAATGTAGTTGGCCAACATCTGGTTGCCGTTCGACCAAATAACAGGCTCGGTAAACAGTTGGATGGTCGAATCTTTTGACCAATAGGCCAGCGAATCACATTTTCCCTGCATATCGTCGCGGAAGAAACGGACTTTGTGGTAGGCTAATACGAGTCGTGCATCTTTAGGTGGTTTAACCGCAAACGTATCGGTTGCGGCTGGCTGTATGGCCAACGTATCTGTTGTGATTTCGACTGTTTTCAACGAATCGGCAAGGATTGGATTCACTGCGAGTGAGTCGGGTGCAGGTTGCTCAATCTTCGGAGTTTTTTCCGGAGCTTTGAGTAAAGCTAATTTTTTATCGGTTTTCTGAGGGCTTATTTTTTTTGATGTTGTCGTATCGGGCATTGTCCGCAAACGGTCGGCGTGCAGAAACAGCGAATCAGTTTCTGAATACTGGATGAGCACGGCCGAATCAGTCGCATACGCCGTTTTGGTAATGTCGTTGTATTTAACAAGGTTTCCTACAACGATCAGGCTGTTTTCAATATCCTGAATCCGGGCCCGACCCTGTGCCAGTCCTTCGCCTTTTTCTTTATCGTAGAAAATGGAATCGGCTTTCACGTTTTGTTTGGCATTCCATATTCTTGGCTTTTTGGTCAGCTTTGAAATTCCGTTTAAGCTGTCGTACCATCCATATTCGGCGTAAAGGGTGTCTGTTTCATTGAAAATATGGGTTGGTCCCTCCATAAAAACTTTTTTGCTGTTGGTGAAATAAATGAGGGTATCCGATTTTATTTTGTAGTCTTTGGTTACCACATCAACATTGGTTTTGAAAAAAGCCTTTTTTTCGTTCACGTAATACTGGCCAATTACTGAAGTAAGTACATTGGTGGTATCTTTTATGGTTCCTGAATAGCTGTACGAAGCCAAATCGTTCATCATCGTATAATCAAGCGAATCGGTTGTTAAGGTTACTTGTTTATCAATCAGCCTTACATTCCGGCGGGCTTTGGCCAGTTTGGTGTTCCCATTGTAATTGATGAAATCGGCATACATATTCAGGGTATCACCACGTACAATATGCACATTTCCGAAGGCATCAACCGTATTGTTGGTGTACGAATACATGCTGTCGCACCACATCAGCGCTCCATCAACGGTGATATTTACATTTCCCAGAAGTCGTTTGGCATTTGCAACGATTCGTTCGTTGACGTCCAGCAGATCGCAACGCAAAATCTCCACCTTTTTCCGATTTTGTGCCTGGCTTTTTGCTGAAAACACAAGCAAACAAATAAAAGTGATAAGAATCAGGCGGCTGCCTGTTTGTAAAACCGAACCAGATTTTGTCATTTTTACTTCGTGTGTTTATTATTTCAATATTGATCGTATAATTTTCGTGTTAACTTATTGTTTTTCAATTAAGTCGTTAACGCATGGAATAGCCATAAATAATCATTGTCGGCTGGTACGAGCTTAAGCTCTTATGGCTATTTCATCAATTCAGAAATAATGTCTTCTACCGAAAGGTTTTCTGCTTCGGCTTTGTAGTTTTTAATAATGCGGTGCCGGAGGATGTTAACGGCCACGTTTTTAATGTCGTCGATATCGGGTGAGTATTTCCCCTGAAGTGCTGCTAATGTTTTGGCTCCCAAAACCAGGTATTGCGAGGCACGGGGCCCTGCTCCCCACTTCAGGTATTTGTTGGTGATGGGTGCTGCAAGCGCTGTATTCGGGCGTGTTTTAGCCGATAAGGTAACCGCATATTTCAACACGTTTTCATTTACAGGAACTTTAAGCACCAAATCCTGAAAATAACGGATTTCTTCTTTGGTAATGATTTCCTTTAACTGGGTTGAAAAGTCGGAAGTCGTATTTCTCACAATCGTCAGTTCATCCTCAAATTTTGGATAATCGAGCCAGATCGAGAACATAAACCGGTCGAGCTGTGCTTCGGGTAACGGGTAAGTTCCCTCCTGTTCAATCGGGTTTTGAGTGGCTAATACAAAGAATGGTTTATCGAGTTCGTATTTCTGTCCGGCAGCAGTAATGGTGCGTTCCTGCATGGCTTCGAGCAATGCGGCCTGTGTTTTCGGCGGTGTCCGGTTAATTTCGTCGGCCAGAATAATGTTGGCGAAAATGGGGCCGCGGATGAATTTAAATTCGCGATCCTTATCCAGGATTTCAGTACCAATAATATCAGAAGGCATCAGGTCGGGTGTGAACTGAATACGTTTATAGTTAAGCCCCAACACCTCGGCAATGGTATTTACAAGGAGGGTTTTTGCCAGACCCGGAACGCCAATGAGCAGGCAATGCCCCCGGCTGAACATGGAAACCAGCACCTGGTCGATAATTTCATCCTGACCATAAATCCGTTTTTTTATTTCGGAACGCAACTGCTCAAACTTGTTGCTCAGTGCATTTACAGCTTCAACTTCATTCTTGAATGTCATTTCCTTACGTTTATTCGCAGGGCGCTGCCCTGTGCTATTATATCTCTCACCTGGAACTTGAAACCCGCAACATCAAACACTTCTCGTTATTTAATCCAACCCTGATATTTGAAATTACAGTTGCCGTAAGTAGGGTCGATACGCACGTAGGTTCCCATCTGTTTCTCACGAATCCAACTGTCGAGCGTTTTCTCTTTTTTCGAACTCAGGTATATGTTGCTCAGTTCCACATAGTCGTCGCGCATGTTGGCTTTGTGGGCCGGAGTTTTGTTGATGAGTTTTACGATCTTGTAAACGACACGTTGTTTGTCGTCGATGGTTTGAAAGGGTTTCGATATTTCGTTAATGTTCATTTTCGCAATTTCCTTACTGACATCGGGATCGAGTTCACTCATTTTCCATTTCGATTCGCCTGTTTCCGGATTGATTGCTACACCGCCATTATTCCGCGAGTTTTTATCGTACGACCAACGTAAAGCTGCATCTTCAAACTTGAATGTTCCTTTCCGTACAAAGTCGGCAATACTGTCAATCTGGCCAAAGGCTTTTTTCAGGGCTTCGGGCGAAACTTTAGGTTTCATCAGGATATGGCGAGTTTTTAACTGTTCCCCTTTGCGGTCGAGTGCCTGAATAATGTGGTATCCAAATTCGCTTTTTACAACATTCGAAATTTTGTCGCCTTTCAGGTTGAATGCTGCTGCCGCGTAGGCTGGGTCGAGGTTGCCACGGCCCATGTAATCGAGGTCGCCACCACTGCGTGCCGAGCCCGGATCTTCGGAGTAGATTACTGCCAAAGGGGCAAATCCACTTTCCCCGCTCTCAATACGGCGTTTCAGTTCGCGTAGTGTCGATTTAATACGATCTTCTTCTTCGAGACTGATTATGGGCATTACTGTTATCTGGGCATACTCAATCTGGGCATCAATCTGCGGAATTTCAGCTTCAGGTAAATTTTTGAAATGGTAACGGACTTCGGCCGGAGTAACAGTGACTTTATCGATAATTTTTCCCTGCATCTGTTGGGTCATCTGCTGGTTTTTAATCACTTCTTCCAAATCGGCTTTCAAATCGACGATCGATTTCTTGAAATAAGCTTCCACTTCTTTTTCCGATCCCAAATGCGAAATAAAATACTGAATACGCTGTTCCAGATTCTGGTTTAACTGGCTATCGCTCACAGTGATGGTTGTATCCATTTCAGCTTCGGCCAGAAGCAGTTTTTCTACCAGAAAGTTTTCCAGGATTTCACATTTCATGTCGCCGTCGGTGGTAATCCCTTGAGCTTGTTGTTGTTTGAACATTTCTTCTATGTCCGATTTCAGAATGATGTTTTTTCCGACTACAGCTACAATCTGATCAACAGTTTTATCTTGTGCATTGGTAATGTTGCTAAATACAACACATCCGAAGAGGATAAATGAACCAATTAGTTTTCTGATCATAAACGATTATTTTTTGTTTTAAATAGTTTTACCTTATTGTTATCAAGGCCTTCTTTGTATAAGTCTTTTTCAATTTGTTTCAAAAATTCGAGCTTTTGTTTACTCAAAATCAGGTTTTGAATATCGTTTTTAACGTATTCAACTGGCGAAATCTGACCAGCAAGACGATAATCGCGAATGTAAACGATGTAATAAAATTCCTTATCCGTACTTTCGATAAACCGGTTTTTTTCAAGAAAACGATCCTGATTGGTAATGTTTTCAGGAGTATTCCGAAGTACCAGGTCGGCAGCTACCCAATTGTCGTTAAACCGGTCGTAGGTTTTGGCATAACTCATGCAGTATTCATTCAGTCTGGCTTGTTTTTCCGGATCGTTGCTCGAGCAAAGTTCTTTGAGGTTTTCGGGACTGGACACCTGGATGGGTACCTGTATGTAAATGGCTTTTACAATGTTTCGGTTCAGAATAAAGCTCTCCCGATGCTCATCGAAATACTTTTTGATATCTTCATCTTTTACAATGGTATCCATTTTTTGCCTGATCAGCTCGTTTTTATATTTGAAAACGATGAGCGAGTTGCGGTATTCTTCCAGTTCTTTGCTGACATCTTTCTCGTCGCCTTTCAGGTTTTCTTCTGCTTTTAATAAAAGAAGTTCGCGCTGTACCCATTTTTTAATGTAATCGTCGGCCCAAATGGCGCTATCGGTGGCATCCAGGTAATCGGGTACATTTTTAGCCAGCTCTTCCATGGTTAAAACCCGTGAACCGACTTCGGCGATTGGCTCGCTGGTGTCGATAAACAGGCTGCATGCAGAAAGCAGTGAGGCTAAAAGGACGATATAGATACCGGATTTCTTCATTCAATCGTGGGTATTTTGTTGAGCAATTTTTTATTTATTACGATCGGATATTTTTTTCTTAACGAGTCAATCCATTCTTTTTCAATTTGTTCCTGAAAGTCTGACGAATACAGTCCCCAGCCATCGGTTAACTCTTTAAGCTCGTTTTTTACGATTTTTCCGTGCACAAAGGTAGTAGTTTCATTAAAACCTGCGGGTTTTGGACCACTCCAAATGTAATAATCTACAATAGGATCTATTCCTTTCTCAACGGCAACGTCCCGAAACCGGAGGTTATCTTCTGTTTGGGCATTGAAAACATCTTCCAACTCCTGCCTGCTGACTTCTTTTTGGTCAAGTAAGGTTTCAGCCTGATTTCGTATTTCAGCGGTTTTAGCTTCAATCACCCAACCTTTAAACCGATCGTTCCAGTAATACTTTTTAGTTGTTTGATTGAAATAGTTCTGAAGCCGCACCGAGTCGGTTGAGGCTACATCCCAGATTTTATCTTTCGAAATATTGAAAAGCAGAATGCCATCATGATATTCTTTGTACACCCGTGCAAAGTCAGAATGCTTTTTCTCCAGTTGGGTGTTCTCGTATTCGAGCAATTTTTGATTAATAAATTTGTTGAGCAAAGCAGTTAGCTGGGCTTCCGGCTTATCCGAAACTGGAGAATACTGCTGTTTCTGAAGAAAATCGGTGAACTGGCCGGCAGTAATTGTTTGATTGGCAAAACTTACCAGTGCAATGTTGTTCATTTCTTTTCTCCGGATGGTATCCGAAATGGCGGAAACCAGGTTGTGAAAATTGGATTCTTCAACTTTTAATTGATATTCGGCACGTAATTTCCGATCGAAAGCTTCGTCGCTGTATTTACTGATTTCGGGATTCTGCTTGATTTTTGACTCCAGTTCTGTCCGCAATTTTTCGTACGGTTGTGTGGTGCGCAATTCCAGCCGCTTAATAATGTGCCAGCCGTAAGGCGTGCGGGTAACAGGCGAAATGTCGTTATCATTTTTTAATGCAAAAGCAGCTTCTGCAAATGCAGGAACCATGTTGGTTGATGTAAACCAATTCATTACACCACCCTCCGCAGCCGAATGTTTATCGTCGGAGTATTTTCGTGCCAGTTCGGCAAAATCAGTTCCCGAAGTTACTTTTGCCCAGATGCTGTCAGCCGAAAGTTTCAGTTTGGCGATGGTTTCTTCGCTGGCTTGTTGCGGAAACATTTTCATGATGTGAGCTACTTTCAGTTCACCGAGGGTTTGCCTTTCATCATGCACTTTAATGATGTGATAGCCAAAACGTGAACGGACAATCTCCGAAACCTGCCCAACCGGTGTACGGTAAGTCATGTCTTCAAAAGGGTAAACCATTTGGAAAGCGCTGAAATAACCCAGCAAACCTTTGTTTTGTTTGGCCGAAGGATCTTCAGAATATTGGGCGGCCATTTCGTTAAAGTCGGCACCGGCAATGATTTGTTTGCGAAGGTCCGAAATTTTATTCCAGGCCGCCAATGTATCCGATGGTGGAGTTTCCGGATTAACGAGAATAAGCAAATGACTGGCTTTTCGTTCGAATTTCGTGCGGTGATAAGCGGTTTGAATCATTTCTTCGTTGTACGAAACATCCGTTAAGTATGGTTTGGAGAGTTCTTTCCGGTAACCTTTTAACTCTTCGGTAAACGACTTCAACGTATCGTAACCCAATCGCTGCGCTTCAAGCACTTTCAGCTTAAAATTGATATACAGATCCAGATATTCGGCCGGAGTCTTTTTGTCTTTTTCGTCGAGTATGTTGGTATTGTTTTTCTGATAGTTGGCAACAAATTCGTCTTTTCCCACTTTCTCGTCGCCAATTTTTAGGATAACTTCATTTTTCTTTTGAGCCGGTAAGTTTAGGGTAATCAGGATTAACACCACAATACCTGCCAGTCGGATAATCAGTTGTTTCATAAGTTGATAAAAGCAGGAGATTGGATATAATTTCATGGACAAATTGAGGTACAACGGGTTAATGAATAAATCTAGCGCGAACTGTAATTAGGTGACTCACTGGTAATACTTACATCGTGCGGATGGCTTTCCTGAATTCCGGAGTTGGTAATGCGCGTAAACTTGGCATGTTGAAGCGTTTCTATGTTTTTAGCGCCGCAATATCCCATTCCAGCCCTCATCCCGCCAATAAGTTGATGGAGTACCTCGTACAAACTGCCTTTGTACGGAACTCGTGCCACAATCCCTTCAGGAACCAGCTTTTTTATGTCGTCTTCCACATCCTGAAAATAGCGGTCTTTTGAACCCGACTGCATAGCTTCCACAGAGCCCATTCCACGATAGGTTTTGAATTTACGACCCTGAAACAAAATGGTATCACCGGGAGATTCTTCAACTCCGGCAAACAACGAACCAGCCATGATGGAATGCGCTCCTGCAGCAATTGCTTTTACAATATCGCCCGAATAACGGATACCACCGTCGGCAATAACCGGGACTCCACTTTTTTTGATGGCTTTGCTTACATTGTAAATGGCCGATAGTTGCGGGATTCCAACTCCGGCAATGATTCGGGTTGTGCAAATAGAACCGGGACCAATTCCGACTTTAACGGCATCAGCACCTGCCAAAACCAGATCAGAAGCAGCTTCGGGAGTGGCAATATTTCCGGCCACAAAATCAATTTCAGGATATTTATTTTTTGCTTTTCGGAGCATTTCCAACACGTACATCGAATGCCCGTGTGCAGTATCGATGACAACGGCGTCAACCTGTGCACGAACCAGTTCGTCAATACGGTCGAGTGTGTCGCGTGCAATTCCCACTGCCGCTGCTACCCGGAGCCGTCCTTTTTCATCTTTCGAAGCCAGCGGTTTGTCTTTGGCTTTGGTGATATCTTTATAGGTGACTAAAGCAATCAACTTGTTGTTTTTATCAACAACCGGCAGCTTTTCAATTTTGTATTTCTGAAGGATGGATGAGGCCATTTCGAGCGAGGTGGAAACGTCGGTGGTCACCAGGTTATCTTTGGTCATCACTTCCGAAACCAGTTTGTTCATGTCGTTTTCGAAACGAAGGTCGCGGTTGGTCACAATTCCAACGAGGCAGCCTTGTTCGTCGATTACCGGAATGCCGCCAATTTTGTAGGTTTTCATCAAACCAATAGCATCACGTACGGTTTTTTCTTTCGAAATGGTAACCGGATCGTAAATCATACCGTTTTCGGCACGTTTCACGATGGTAACCTGTTTCGCCTGTTCGGCAATACTCATGTTTTTATGGATAACGCCAATTCCGCCTTCGCGGGCGATGGCAATGGCCATGTGTGAGTCAGTTACTGTATCCATAGCCGCTGTAACAATGGGGGTGTTCAGCCTGATGTTACGGGTAAACCATGACGACAGATCAACCTCGCGCGGTAAAACTTCTGAATAAGAGGGTATTAACAATACATCGTCAAAAGTTAAACCTTCGGATACAATTTTATCGGCGAAAAACGACATTTATGTGTATTTTTATATTCGGTTGTGAAAAACAAAACTACAAAAAAAACAGGTACAAATGTCCCGATATTTTCCGGGCTATCAACCCTATAAACTTTAATGTATCTTAAAATTTGTTAAGCTGAAATCCTGTAAAATGTTTTACCACAGATTACACCGATATACACAGAATTGAAATCGATAAAGTTGCAATAATGGTATTACTTGTCTGTTCTTCAAAAATATAAGGTTTCTATCGAAGAATCCTGAAGGGATTGAATATGAATAACCGCGGGTGTAGCGAAGAGGAACCCGTGGCAAAACAAATTGGAAAATGGTAAAGGCGCATCAGTCAAAGATGTTTGAAACGAAAAGCTGTATGCGCCGCAACGGAAAACCTATTAAATTTGAAGTGCAAATAACCAGATATTAAAAATTGAGCGAATTCACACAAATATTAACCAAATACTGGGGCTATGCGGCTTTCAGGCCTTTGCAGGAAGAGATCATCCGGTCGGTTGATCATGGCAAAGATACGCTTGGACTGATGCCTACCGGCGGCGGAAAGTCGGTGACTTACCAGGTGTATTCGCTCTCGAAACCGGGAATTTGTCTGGTGATTACCCCACTTATTGCTTTGATGAAAGATCAGGTGGAGAACCTGAACCAACGCGGAATTAAGGCTTTGGCTATTTATTCCGGAATGAGCGCGCAGGAAATAAAAATAGCGCTGGACAATGCGGCCTGGGGTAATTATAAATTTTTATACCTCTCGCCGGAGCGTATTGCCACCGAACGTTTCAGGGAGCGGATTGGGCAGTTTGATGTTAACCTGATTGCTGTTGACGAGGCGCATTGTATTTCGCAGTGGGGATACGATTTTCGTCCCTCGTACCTTCGGATTGCCGAGTTGCGAGGTTTATTGCCGAATGTTCCGGTTTTGGCGGTTACCGCAACGGCCACGCCACAAGTGGTTGATGACATTCAGGAACAGCTTAAATTTTCGAAGAAAAATGTACTGCGAACCAGTTATTATCGGAGTAATCTGGTTTATCTGGTCAGGAATGAAGAAGATAAGGTTAATTATTTGGTGAAGGCGGTGCAAAAAGCCAAAGGAACCGGAATTGTGTATGTAAAAAGTCGGAAACTAACCCGCGAAATCAGTGATTTGTTGAAGAAAAATCAGGTTTCGGCCGATTATTATCATGCTGGGTTAACTTCAAAAATCAGGTCGGCCAAGCAGGAAGCCTGGAAAAGTGGTAAATGCCGGGTAATTGTTTCAACCAATGCCTTTGGGATGGGAATCGATAAATCGGATGTGCGGTTTGTGATCCATCTGGAAGCCCCTGATTCGGTGGAAGCATACTTTCAGGAAGCGGGTAGGGGCGGTCGTGATGGAAAAACGGCATGGTCGGTTTTGTTGTATAACAATAGCGATAAAATCAGGCTGCAAAAAAATGTGGATAAGTCGTTCCCGGAGCCGGATGTGATCAAACGGATTTACGAGGCCATTTGCAATTTTTACCAACTGGCTGTTGGGTTCGGCAAAGACCAGTCGTTCGAGTTTAGCATGGCTTCGTTTGCTTCCAGCTTTTCGTTCCAGATAACTACCGTTTACAACAGCCTGAAAATTTTGCAGCGCGAAGGTTACCTGGAATTGACTGATGAACTGGATAATCCGTCGAAAGTATATTTCCAGGTTGACCGCGACGATTTGTACAAGTTTCAGGTGGCCAATGCCGAGCTCGACGGGTTCATTAAATTGCTGCTTCGTTCGTACACCGGGCTGTTTACCAATTATGTAGCTATTGATGAACAGTTGATGGCTCAGCGGGCCAGTATTTCGCCTGAGTTGGTTTATCAGTTTTTAGTCAAACTTCGGACGCAGAAAATAATCGACTATATTCCGCAGAAAAAAACACCTTTCATCATTTTTACCAAAGAGCGGATCGACATCGACCGGCTGAAAATTACCAAAGAGAATTACACCGACCGCAAGCGTGATTACATGGAGCGGATTGATGCGATGATTCATTATGCCTCCTCGGGTCACAAATGCCGAAGCCAGTTGTTGCTTCAGTATTTTGGCGAGACGGAATCGGTACGCTGCGGAAAATGTGATGTGTGTATGGAGCGGAACGAGTTGAATGTGAGTAAATACGAGTTTGATACCATTAGCGATCAAATTAAAAAGCTGCTTCTGGAACCTTGTTTTTATGAAGAATTGTTAGCCCGGATTGAAGGAAAACCCGAGAACGCGGTAAAAATTGTTCGTTGGCTGCTCGAAAACGAAAAGATTGTCTATCGGGTTGATAACCGGATGGAATGGCGGAAAGGCTAAGTCCTTTTGCATTTAGAATCCGACTAAGCGTTAAGAGAATTTGGATTAATTGGGTGCTTGAGTTGCAGGTAAAGTAAACGAAACAGTAGTGCCTTTACCCTTCTGGCTTTCAATGGTTACAGTCCCATTGTTTTTCTGAATAAAATCTTTGACGAGAATTAATCCTAAACCGGTACTCATTTCGTTCTCCGTACCTGCTGTGTGAATTTTGTTGGTTAAGTCAAATATTTTAGAGAGGGCAGATTCTTCAATCCCAACCCCATTGTCAGTAATACTTATACATGCACGATTGTCGTTTTCATTTGCAGATCTGATGATTACCGAACCGCCCCGGTGTGTGAATTTTATGGCATTGCTAAGAATATTGCGCACGATTGTCTGAACCATGTTGGGGTCGGCCAGAACAAAAATCTGGTCATCTAATTCACTCCTAATGTCAATCTGTTTGTTATCGGCAACTTGCTTTAATCCTTTTATCGAAGTCTGAAGAACATCAGTCAGGTTGAATTCAGTTGGCCTGAATTCAATTTTATTTAGTTGTGATTGTGCCCAAATAAGCAGATTTTCGAGTAAAACACTTACGTTTTCTGCCGATTTATACAGTGTTAATAGTATCTCCTTTAATTCCTTTGGACTGTATTCATTGAATGTTTCATTGATATGTTCCAGAAAAGCAGCCAGGCTGCCGGTTGGTCCGCGTAAATCGTGTGCAATGATGGCAAAAAATTTATCTTTGGCTGCATTCGTTTCCTTTAGTTCGAGGTTTTTATTGCTGATTTTATTGTAAAACCAATAAATGGATATAGCGATTAAGACAGCAATAAAGATTCCAATTATCATTAATAGTTGTGAAATCCGATGCTGCTTGATTACCAGAGAATTGATTTCATTTTGTTTTTCCAACTCAATAATCTGGCTGTTTTTTTTGTCAATTTCATAAATCGCCTGCAACTGCTCAATTTTTATGTTTGCAGCGCCCGAAAGAATTAAATCCTGAACTTCGATTTGTTTTTTCTGGCTGCGAATTGCATTTTCAAGATCATTGATGCTCAAATAGGCTTCGGTCAATTTGGAATAAATGTTTAACTGGATTTTTTTTTGGTTGTTTGAGAGGGCTAAATCCAAGCCTTTTAGCAAATTGTCGAATCCTGATTTTATCTGACCTTTCCCAATGCGACATAGTCCGATGTACTCATATATGGTAGGTAAACTAAGCAGATCACCGAGTTCATTTTTCATCTCAAGTGCCTCAATTAAATATTTTTCTGACAGTTCGTAATTTCCCATGGAATATTCAATCAGTCCCAGGTTTTTATGAGAATTCGACAGTCCGTATTTTGATTGGTTTGCAGCATATATTTTTAATGTATTGTCAATGTATTTATGTGCTTCGCTGAAGTTTCCCGATTCCATGTGAAGTAGTCCAATCTGTTCATAGCAAATAGCAACCCCATTCTGGTTTCCATCCGATGAAGCCTGTTTCGTATATATTTCCAGGGCTTCCTGAAAATATTCGAGTGCTTTCTTCGGAAGTTTCAAGTCGGAATATATGCGGCCTAAGATGTATGCAGACCAGGCATTGCCCTCAGAAAAACCTGCTTTTTCGTAATTAAGCTTCGAATTAACGGTGTATTCTATTGCCCGGTCATACAATCCATTAACCCTGAATATGGTTCCCATCATTGAGTAGGCTGAACCCATGGTTTTGAAATTACGCGATAACCGGCTGGCCTGAAGTGAAGCGTTAAAATACTCAAGTGCATCTATTTCTTTCCTGCTATTGTGTTTAATCACACCTTTAAAGAACAGGATCTCGCCTTTGTACCAATCATCATCGGAAGCTTCTGCTATTGTTAATGCGGTATCGAAATAAGCCTCCGAAATATCCTTGATATCCAATACCTGGTTTATTCTGCCCAGTATAAAATAGGCACGCATTTCCAGGTTCTTGTTTTTTGTGGCTTGGGCAGCTAACAGTGCCGAATTCGCCAGACTCTTTGCTTCATCGCTGTCAACTTCATTAAGTGCATGGGCAAGTTCCAGTTGGGCGGTAGTTTTATCGTCCCCTTTCTTATTATTTATTTCTTTACGGAGACTGTCTGTTTGAGTAGAGTTAAATTTTTCCTTGGAGAAGGCGGAATTGGTAATTACAACGGTTAATAAAAACAGAAATGACCAGATAATATTTTTATTCATTTTTTCTATCCCACTTAAAATCTAAAATAGCAACTGGAGAAAGTAATTTTAGCTTCTTATATTCAAGCTGTTATGTTGAAATGTCAATGCTTAGAACAATCACTTTCAGGATGAAAAGTACGAAGAAAAAATAGAATAACCAATGAGTTGTTATTCCGGAGTCTTTTATCGGCAATAACAAGGCCATGTATTCAGGACGAATCCCCGTTGCAAACTACCTGAGCCATTAAAATATAGTTCCAATTCATGAGCGCTTTGGTATCGATCCAGACAGATTTAGCCCGTTCGATGTTATTAAATCCTGCCTTGAACCGTCTGAATAAAAATTCTTTATACTTTTGCAGCATATTTTTTTGTACGCTATTGCATGAAGGAAGAAGGATTGAACAGTCTGGTTTATTCAAAAAATGTAATTGAATTAATTACCGTAGCTAACGAGTTTTGCAGTTTTGTAGAACGTTCAGAAGAAATGGAATCTTCTGATTTTCTGGGCCGATTGCAAAAAATACTGCCACTATTATACCTGAAAGCCAGTTTATTACCTGTTTTTGAGTTGGAAGCCGAGGATGAACTCGAAAAATATGTGACTGAAGTCGATTACAATCTCATTCAGCAGAAAGTACTGCGCCATACCGGGGCAGGCGACGATTATCAGGAAGTATTTTTGCCGGGGATGCAGTTTAGCGAATCAGCATTAACAGCAAGTATCGCTGAAAACGTTGCCGATGTGTATCAGGACATGAAAGACCTGGTGCTCTCGTTCCGTACATTGGATGAGGAAGTTATGGGATTGGCACTTTCCGAGAGCCAACGCAGTTTCGCGCAGTTTTGGGGTCAGAAACTGGTGAATTGTTTGCGTGCACTGCATAATCTGATTTATACTGAGGGTTTTACAGAAGAGAATCCGACTTCTGCAAAAAAACAAAATAAAGAATCGAAAAATATAAACCGGAAACCCGATTGGTTGAACGACCGGTTTTCTTACCAGGATGGAGAATAAAAAAAGATGTACAGAGAAAGCATTGATAAGGAAGAATTAGCCGAATTGCCACTTATTCAGTTTGAAGGGGATATTACCCTGGTGGAATCGAAAGAAGATTACCTGGCCTCCATCGAATACCTGTCGAAACAATCGATGTTGGGTTTTGATACCGAAACCAAACCGGCTTTCAAAAAAGGCGTGGTTTACGAAGTTGCTTTGCTTCAACTGGCTACCGAGGACCGGGCTTTTTTGTTTCGCCTGAATAAAATAGGTTTACCTAACGGCTTAAAAAATATTCTCGAAAATCCTGAAATTCAGAAAATTGGAGTGGCTATTCGCGACGATATCAAAGGCCTGCAAAAACTGAATAATTTTAAACCAGGCGGATTCATCGAACTTCAGGATCACGTCAAAGATTTCGGTATTCAGGATTTTAGCCTGAAAAAATTATCGGCCATCGTGCTGGGATACCGCATTTCGAAAGCTCAGCGTGTAACCAACTGGGAAGCGCCCGATTTGACTGAAGCCCAGCAGATTTATGCCGCCACCGACGCCTGGATTTCTCACCGGATTTTCGAATCCCTCAATCAACAGTAAACATGACAAAAATATTTATGCTGAGCGGGCATAATATGAGGTTTGTTTAAAATATCATTGCTTTAATTCATAAATAGATATGGACTTAAAAAGTGCTGGTTATGCCCAGTCGAAGTATAGTCGGGTTATTTTAAAATCCGGAAAAGAGCAATCGCTTGAACGCTTTCATCCCTGGATTTTTTCGGGGGCAATCAAAGAAATTGTCGGTCGCGTTGAAGAAGGCGATGTGGTGGAAGTGGTTTCCAGCAAAAAAGAATTTTTGGCCATGGGTCATGTTCAGGTTGGCTCGATCGCTGTCCGTATTTTTTCGTTCGAAAAAGTAGAACCCGATTTTAATTTTTGGAAAGGCAAGCTGGATCGTGCCTTGGATGTCCGCAAAAAGTTGGGATTGGTCGATAACGATCAAACCAATGTTTATCGTTTGGTGCATGGCGAAGGCGATGGTTTGCCGGGCCTGATTGTCGATTTCTACAACGGAACCGCTGTGATGCAGGCTCATTCAGCCGGAATGTATGTGATTCGGGAAACAATCGCTAAAGCGTTGAAAGAAGTGATGGGCGACCGATTGGTTGCTGTTTACGATAAAAGTGAAAAGACGGTGCCTTTCAAAGCTGGGCTCGAAGCCAAAGACGAATACCTGTTGGGTAAGTCTGAGGTTTTTGAAGTTCAGGAATACGGCAACCGTTTTAATGTGGATTGGGTGGAAGGCCAGAAAACCGGCTTTTTTGTCGATCAGCGCGAAAACCGCCGGTTGGTTCAGGAATACTCGAAAGACCGCAGTGTGCTGAACATGTTTTGCTATTCGGGTGGATTTTCGTTTTATGCCATGCGTGGTGGCGCTAGGTTGGTGCATTCGGTTGATTCGTCGGCCAAAGCCATCGATCTGACCAACGAAAACGTCAAACTGAACTTTCCGGACGATACGCGCCACGAAGCATTTGTGGCCGACTGTTTCGACTACATGGACAAAAATAAGGACAAATACGACCTGATTATTCTCGATCCTCCGGCTTTTGCCAAACACCGCGGCGCGTTGCCCCAGGCATTAAAGGGCTACAAACGCCTTAACCTGAAAGCTTTTCAGCAGATTGCGCCGGGCGGAATCCTGTTTACGTTTAGTTGTTCACAGGTGGTTACCAAAGATAAATTCCGCGAAGCTGTTTTCTCGGCAGCCGCCATTTCTGGAAGGAAAGTGAGAATTCTGGGTCAAATGGTTCAACCAGCCGACCATCCGGTAGATATGTACCATCCGGAAGGCGAATATTTAAAGGGATTGGTTTTGTACGTAGAGTAGGGAAGTTCCAGGTTTCAAATTCCAAGTTTTGCTTCGATTGTGAGATTGCTGGTAATTGAGCCTTAATCTTTTCAGATTCTCAAACTTATCTGTGCGAATCTGCGTAATCTGTGGTGAAATTCTTTATTGGCACGCTGGAAGTGTTTTGATTACTTTTTGTTTAGCATGAAAATCGTTCCAGTCATTGGTGTCCCAGTTTGGGCGGTTGCCCTTTTCGTCGAAGAACTCGCAATATACGCACGACCATATACCGCAATAAATATGGTAAAATCTTTCTCCTTTATATTCAAAGATGGTTACATCAGTTATTGAGCAAATGTCTTGTACGGAAGTCAGTTCTGTTATTTTAGTCTGAAGCCATTCCGGGAATTGGTCGTTTGTTGAGTGATCATCTTTTTTGCAGGAATGCAGTCCGATCAGAAGCACGACAAGAACAAAAGCAGGCAAATGTTTCATGGGTTAGATTTTTAGCTAATTTACTTAATCCGACGCAAATTGGTATTTATTTCATAAAGATTAAATATTTGCAGAAATTGTTGTGTCTGTTTGTTCAACTTTGTGTCTATTTAATCGATACTCAAAATTTTTGAATGGTTTTCTTGAAAAATAATAGCTTAAAACGCATTTTGTCGGGTGATTCTGATCCAATGATGAAACGATTGATTTTGCTGGCATTGCCGGTCATCGGCTCATCGTTTATGACGATGGCTTACAATTTCATCAACATGATTTTTGTGGGAAGATTGGGGAGCGATGCTGTTGCGGCTGTCGGATCTGCCAGTTTTTTCATGCACTTCGGTTGGGGATTATCGTCGTTACTTACTGTTGGCGCCGGTATTAAAGTGTCACATTCCATCGGAAGCGGTGATATTCCGCTTGCCAAAAGCTATGTGCGTAGCGGCATTTTGGCGGTTATTGTTATCGCCCTAATTTACTATGTCTTTTTGTTTTTTGCCGGTAATGACCTGATTGGCTTAATTCAACTGAATAATCCGGAGATCGAACAGGCGGCCACCGGCTTTTTACTCATTGTTGGATTGGCGATCCCTTTTTCCTTTCAAAATCTGTTTTTTACCAGTGTTTTTATTGGTTCGGGCGACAGTAAATCACCATTCCGGATTAATGCTACGGCATTGGCTATCAATATTGTGCTCGATTATCTTTTGATTTTTCAAGGTGGAATGGGAATTAACGGCGCTGCTTTGGGAACCATTATTTCGCAAGCCATCGGAACCTTGCTTTTTTACATCAAACTGAATGGTTCGGTAAGCCTGAAACCCGCAGGAACCGCTTTTCAAAGTTCACTTCTGAAGAATATCCTGCGAATGGGAGTGAGCACCACTTTTCAGCGGGTTTCGTTCACCATTGTTGCCATTTTCATGGCGCGGATTATCAGCCATTGGGGACCAACGGCCATTGCCGTGCAGAAAGTGGGTATTCAGATCGAAGCCATTTCGTACATGACAGCAGGCGGATTTCTTTCCGCGTTGTCAACCATTTCAGGAATAGCCTACGGTGCAGGCGATTATCGGAAACAATGGCAGGCTTTTCGCTCAGGTATGCTTCTTGCTTTTGTCCTTGGAACCGTCACATCGGTTATTATCATCATTTTTGCAGGTCCACTTTTTTCTATTTTCCTGAACGATCCGGAAAGTGTGGCAATGGGTCGCGAATACCTGGTTATTCTTGGTTTTTCGCAACTTTTCATGGTGATGGAACTGATGGCAACCGGAGCATTTTTTGGTTGGGGAAAACCAAATATCCCGGCAATAAGCGGAATTGCGCTCACGGTGTTGCGAATCCCGATGGCACTGGCATTTATCGAACTCTGGAACAATGCCCTTTCGTCAGTTTGGTGGAGCATCAGCATCAGTAGCATTTTAAAAGGAATATTGCTTGTAGTGCTTTATATTGTTCTATTTAAAACATTTATGAGAAACATGAAAACCACATAGAACACAATAGAAAAAGAAATAAGAAAAAACTATGTGGCCTATGTGCCTATGTGGTTCAACCAAAATATACTATGACAAAATCAATATTCAATTCTTTAAAAGGAAATATCTGGCTTGAAGGTTTATTCGGGCTCGAAAAGGAAAATATACGTGTTGATCAGGCCGGCAACTTGGCCCTGACACCGCACCCTGCCGTGTTTGGAAATAAGCTGAGACATCCCTACGTCACCACTGATTTTTCGGAGAGTCAGATTGAAATGATCACCCCGCCGCTTCCGGAAATCGGGCAAACTGTCGGTTTTCTGGAAACCATTCACGATATCGTCAGTCTGGAACTGACCAATGAATATTTATGGCCGCAGAGCATTCCACCCATTTTGCCTGCCGATCAGCAGATTCCGATTGCCAGTTACGATGAGGAAGGAAGTGAAGCCCGCGAATACCGCGAGTTTCTGGCGCAAAAATATGGCCCGAAAAACCAGTTGTTCTCCGGAATTCATTTTAACTTTTCGTTCAGCGAAAAACTGCTTAAATTGCTTTACCTGAAATCAGATTCATTGGTTTCGTTCGACGAATTTAAGGATGAAACGTATCTGAAAACTGCACGGCAAATGCTGCGCTTGCGTTGGCTTTACGTTTTGCTTTTTGGTAACAGTCCGGTGGTCGATCCGTCGTTCGAGCTGCGGTGTAAAATGGCGCCATACCCGGTCGATAAAAATGTGATTGCCCTTTCTATCCGAAACAGTTGCTATGGCTATCGGAACTTCGACGATTTGTATCCTGATTATGGTTCGGTACAGGGTTATAAAGCAAGCATTGATCAGATGGTGAAAGACCAAAAGATAGCTGCACCCAAGGAGCTGTATTCGGCCATTCGCCCCAAGTTTATACACAATCCCGATCATATTTCGTACTTCGAATTCAGGTGTATCGACATTGACCCGTTGACCAAAGCTGGAATTTCGGAAGACGCCCTGCGCTTTTTACATGCTTTGGCGCTGTATGGCTTGTTAACTGACGAAACCGATGATTTCGGTCCGAAAGTTCAGGCACAGGCAAACCGTTATCACACCGGGGTTGCGCTCTATGGATTGAACAGCACACCTTTCCTGATTGATGAGGAAAAGCAGAATGTATGGCACAAAGCTCAGGCAATCATTCAGCAAATCATTCGCCTGTTTACTGATTGTGGAATTGATCAGTTCGGGTATATGCAGTCATTGAATCAGGCTTTGCAATTGGCTAAGAAGCCCGAAAGCCGGAAAGTTTACGAAGTTCTGGGCGGTGTCGTAAAAGACGGATATGTTCCGTTTCATATCCAAAAAGCGAATGAATATTTGACCGATAGCCGCGATAAAAGCTACCAGTTTCATGGCTTGGAAGATCTGGAACTTTCTACTCAACTTTTGCTGCGCGAAGCTGTAAAACGAGGTGTTTCATTCGAAATACTCGACCGGAAAGAGAATTTTGTCCGCCTGAAAAAGGAGGACAACACGCAGTATGTGAAACAGGCCACCAAAACTTCGCTCGACAATTATGCCAGCATTCTGGCCATGGAAAACAAACTGGTGACCAAGAAAATTCTGGAAGAACAAGGAATCCGGGTTCCAAAAGGACTGGAATATACCAGCGCAGATACAGCAAAAGCTGACTTTTTGATTCATCAAGGAAAGCCGGTAGTGATCAAGCCAAACCAAACCAATTTTGGATTGGGAATTACTATCCTGAAAGAAAACGAGGATGAGGAAACTTACAGAAGGGCTGTGGATATTGCTTTTGAGCACGACAGCACTATTCTGATCGAGGAGTTTATTGCCGGAAAAGAATTCCGTTTTTTCGTGATTGGCGATGAAGTGGTAGGTATTTTGCATCGCGTTCCGGCTAACGTCACCGGCGATGGTTTCCGAACGATTCGCGAGCTTGTCGAACTCAAAAATCAGGATCCACTTCGGGGGAAAGGCTACCGCACACCGCTCGAAAAAATTCAGTTGGGCGAAGCGGAAGCGATGTTTTTGAAGTCGCAAAACAAGGATTTTGATACAGTTCCAACTTTAGGAGAAGTAGTGTACCTGCGCGAGAATTCGAACATCAGTACCGGTGGCGACAGCATCGATTTTACCGACGACATTCCGGATTCGTACAAGCAAATTGCAGTGCTTGCAGCCAAAGCGCTGAATGTGGTTATCACCGGTCTGGATATGATTATTCCGGATGTTACGGCTGAAGCCACCAACGATAATTATGCCATCATCGAGCTGAATTTTAATCCGGCCATTCATATTCATTGTCATCCGTTTCAGGGCAAAAACCGCAAATTGAACGAGAAGTTGATGAATGCGCTGGGGTATTAAATTTGAAGATTTGAAAATAAGATTTTAAGTTATCTGCCGATTATAAGAAGAAAGTTATCCAACCATTTCATCAAACAGGGTGTTGAATGTTTTTTCCAGATCGTCGCTAAGGCCAGTGTGGGGCCGTGAAGTTTGTATCGATGCACTGCGCACCGCACTGAGCCATCGAAAGCGTTCGGCTGGTTCCATAGATGCAATCGGTCCGCCCTCTTTTTCTCCTTCAGTGATGATGCGGAAGGCCTCCAGGTTTTTACGGATCTCCTCCATATCCGCATCAGGTTTCAGTATAAGTATCTTATCCTGAGAAAGGAGGTACTTCATCCGAATGAATTTTTCCTTTTTACAGAATAAGATCACCCCGGCATTGACGAACTCTTCACGCTCGACTACCGGAACAACCCGTACTATGGCATATTCATATTGATGTTTCGGCTGCATCCTGGGCGGTTTGAATAAACTGGTTTGAATAATTCAGACGGTTACTTAAAAAAGTGAAATATACAGTTCTTAATTGCTCCGGGGTTTCGTCATGTAATTCCCATTGAAGCCATTCGTCGGGAATCAATTGAACGATTTCCCTGATTTTTTCTTCAGTAATCAACTCCCTGCAAATCCGGTCTGCCTCTTCCATTTGTGTAGCCTGTGGAAGCAAAACATGATCTTTGATATACAGAAATGGGCTTACTGCTTTCTTCTCCCAACCCTCCCAGGTATATTGAAAATACAGACTGGACCCGTGATCGATCAGCCATAATTCTTTGTGCCAGATGAGCATATTGGTATTTCGGAACGACCGGTCCACATTGGTAATCAAACTATCCAGCCATACGATTTTGGAGGCCAGAAGCGGGTCAATTTTAGTCACCACCGGATCGTAGGTGAAAGCGCCCGATAAAAAATGCAATCCCAGATTTAATCCTTGACTTGCCTTTAGAAGATCCTGGATCTCCTCATCTCCCTCAGAACGACCAAAGCATTCATCCAACTCCGCAAAAACAAGCTCAGGCACTTTTAACCCCAGCGCCCTGGCAATCTCGCCTCCGATTAATTCAGCAATAAGCGTTTTTACCCCATGTCCTCCGCCTTTGAACTTGATCACATACTTGAAGTCATCATCGGCTTCGGCCAATGCGGGTAATGAACCACCTTCCCTAAGGGGTTGCATGTACCGGGTGACTGTAACTGTTCGAAGTGTATCCATTATGAAGGGTAAAAGTAATTAAATGGTGGTAAAATACCTTCGTTTAAACCAGAAAGCCACATTTACTAGTCCGATCATTACCGGAACTTCAACCAGTGGGCCAATTACTCCGGCAAAAGCTTCTCCTGAATTAATTCCGAAAATGGCGATGGCCACAGCAATGGCCAGTTCAAAATTATTACTTGCTGCGGTAAACGCCAGTGTGGTCGATTGCTCGTAATTGGCGCCTATTTTTTTGCTCATAAAAAATGAACTGAAGAACATGACCACAAAATAGATTAACAATGGAATAGCAATAAGAACGACATCCATCGGAATCTTCACAATGTATTCACCTTTCAGCGAGAACATCACAACAATGGTGAACAGCAGAGCGATAAGTGTTAACGGACTGATTTTCGGTACAAATCTCGTCTGATACCATTCTTCACTTTTGACACGAATCAGGATAAATCGTGTTAAAAAACCAGCGATCATTGGGATTCCAAGATAAACGAACACGCTTTCGGCGATGGCGCTCATCGTAATCTGCGAAACGGTTTCGTTAACCGGAACTCCGAACCAACCCGGCAGAACGGCGATAAAAACATAAGCGTAAACCGAAAACAACAGCACCTGAAAAACAGAGTTGAAAGCCACCAGCCCGGCAGCATACTGGGTGTCGCCTTTGGCCAGATCGTTCCAAACAATGACCATCGCGATGCAACGAGCCAGACCAATCAGGATAATTCCGTACATGTAAGGAAGGTTCGCGTTGTTTTCGCCGGGGAACAGTTTGAAAAAGGTAATGGCTAACACAAACATCAATACAGGTCCCAATACCCAGTTCTGAAACAGGGAAAGTCCGAGAATTTTAGTATTCTTGAAAACATCACCCAATTCCTCGTACTTCACTTTGGCGAGCGGTGGGTACATCATCACAATCAAACCAATGGCAATTGGAATATTGGTGGTTCCTGACGACAGGCCGTTCCAGAATTCGGCAACGTTCGGACTGGCCCAACCGGCAAAGACTCCGATAAACATGGCCAGAAAAATCCAAAGAGTCAGGTATCGGTCGAGAAATTTTAAGCGTGTTTTCATGGATTTAATTTGTCAATTCGGAAATTTGCTAATTCGGAAATGATAAAAGCTGTGCTTTCATTGTCAAATTTCCGAATTAAGTAATTGTCTAATTAATTGCGTTTTGATGTTCCAATTATTTTGTTGATTATTTTCTTTATGGGTTCCAATTCTGATAGAAGTTGGGTTGTGTCAGGAAGCTTTTTTGAGTGCTTGCAAAGGAGTAGCCAGTATTCAGTTTCTTCAACTTCTTTGGCGGATATTTTGAATTTATGAATGAAATCAGCTTTGCTTTCTGCATTTTGGGCTTCTCTCGCGTTTGCACCTATTGATGTTCCTGATTTAAATAGTTGGTTGGACAATGCAAATTTCTTTAATACATCAAGTTCATCACAAAAATCAATAACCTTCAAAGCAAACTCAAAAGTTAAATTGATTATTACATTTTCTTGTGGTTCATTTTCCATTTTTCAAGTTATTAAGGTGTTGATAATGTTTTATACTCTGGTTTAATTTGCTAATTGTCAAATTTCCTAATTGACTCATTATAGAACTTCCAAAACCCTTCCTTAATCTCATCTCTCACACGGATAAATTCGCTCCAGATAAATTCGTCGCTTCCAACAGCGTGCGATGGATCGTCGAAGCCCATGTGTAAGCGGTGTTTTACTTTTCCGAGGAATGCCGGGCAGTTTTCGTTGGCGCCACCACAAACGGTAATCACGTAATCCCACTCTTCTCCGAGGTACAAATCGACTGAATCGGAAGTGTGGTGACTGATATCGATGCCAGCTTCTTTCATGGCAGCAACCGCTTTTTGATTTAGTTTTCCTGAAGCTTCAGTGCCGGCAGAACAAACGGTGATGTTCGGATCGAACGACTGTAAAAAACCATGTGCCATTTGGCTGCGGCAACTGTTTCCGGTGCAAAGAATGAGTACTTTCATATTTTTAATTTGAGAATGTGATAATTTGCCAATTTGTCAATTGAAACGCTTTTTAAAATTTGCTAATTGATTAATTAAGAGCAGATAAAATCTTCGGGAAGTTGAATTTCTTCCAGGAACGAGGTTAAGAGGTTTTTCATCTCTTTTACTTTTGCGCCATCCAAACAGTATTTCATTTTAACTCCTTCGATATGCCCTTTAATTAAACCGGCATCTTTTAGCTCTTTCAGGTGCTGGTTAACGGTGGTGCGGCTTAGCGGCAACTCGTCCGAAATATCGCCTGAAATACAATTTTTTGTTGTGGCCAGAAATTGCAGGATTTGTAATCGGGCAGGGTGGGCGAGCGCTTTAAAAAGATTCGCTTTTTCCTGAAGCACTTCGTCGAAAAGTTCTGCTTTTGATACGACCATGATCTTGAATTTTAAATACGACGTAAATATACGTCAAATACTATTGTGACGTATATTTACGTCATTAAATTTTGATTACATTTCAGAAAGAATTTTTAGTGCATTTTTCTTAATTATAGTTAACTTAATTTGATTATTTCATCCGTATAAATTTTCAATTTTGGGTTCTGCAATTTTCGTATTAACTTCATTTTTTCAATTAAGTCCACAACGGAATGGAACAGTCATTATACATTTCCGGTTGGCCTCGTTTTAGGCGAGATGGCTATTTCATCAATCTGTTTAATTTTGATCGCAAACAACTTAAAAACCAATATTATGCTGAACCTGAAAATCCTGACAATCGTTTCTTTTTTTCTGGCAGTAACCCAAATTGTGCAAAGCCAGACTGCTCAATGGCGTGGCCCAAACCGCGATGGCATTTATTCGGAGAAAAATCTGTTAAAATCCTGGTCTGAAGCTGGGCCAAAATTACTTTGGACATCCGAAGAAATTGGCATCGGTTACAGTTCTCCGGTTATAGCCGGGAATAAGCTGTTTATCAATGGCGAAATCAATCAGGTGGCTCATGTTTTTGCATTCGATGTGAATGGTAAACTTCTTTGGAAAACGCCCAATGGCAAGGAATTTTTTGGCGAAGGTTATTCTGCCAACTTCCCCGGTGCGCGATCTGCGCCAACGGTTTACAACGATTTGGTTTACGTTTGTTCTGGACTTGGTCGAATAGCCTGCTTCGAAGCAGCTACGGGTAAAGAACGCTGGGCGGTAAATATGGTTAGCGATTTAGGCGGAAAACTGAACATGTTTGGTTATTCCGAATCGCTGTTGGTTGACGAAACAAAGGTGTATTGTTATCCCGGAGGTCGCGAGTCGAATGTGGTGGCGCTCGATCGTTTTACCGGAAAACCAGTCTGGATTTCGAAAGCACTGGGCGATCCGGTTTCTTTCTGTTCACCTGTGGTTGTTAAACTTCAGGAAAGAACGGTGCTGGTAACTTTGTCGCGCGAGTATTTGCTCGGGATTGACACCAAAACCGGCGAATTGTTGTGGTCGCATAAAGAAGATTCGGTGAAATTGGAAGGTGAACATTGCAATACGCCTGTTTATGCTGATGGATTTATTTACAGTATTTCGGGCGACGAAAACGGAAACGGCGCATACAAAATACAATTGTCGCCTGATGGGAAAAGCATCAAAGAAGTTTGGCGAAACGGGAAAATTAAAAATCCGCTGGGTGGTTTTATAAAAATTGATGACCGCATTTATACCACTTCGGACGATAAAAAACTGAAAGTGCTGGATGCGAAAACCGGGCAAATCGTTGAAACGCTTAATGGAATGAAAGGAAGCCTGATTGCTGCCGATAACCTGTTGTTTTGTTACACCGATAATGGCTACGTGAACCTGATAAAAGGAATTGGAACGAAGTTAGAAGTGGTGAGTAAATTTAAAATTACCAAAGGCGAAAAAGAACATTTTGCCCATCCGGTAATTGCCAACGGGGTTTTATACGTGCGGCATGGAAAAGTGCTGATGGCGTATGGGATAAAGTAGAATTATTTTGTTTGTATTTCATGTATTTACAAAATTTATGCAAATACATGAAATACAAACAATTTTGTTATATTTGTATCGTTATATTTTGAAATCAAATAGAAGCGATACAAATCATGATACTCGAATTAAAAATTAAGAATTTTCTTTCCTTCAAAAATGAAGTGACTTTGAGTTTTGAAGCGACAAAGGACAAGAAACTGGAAGATTATCAGGTTGTTGAAATCGCTAAGGGAATTCGTGTTCTGAAACTTGGCGTAATTTATGGTGCAAACGCATCAGGAAAGAGCAACTTGTTAAATGCATTCGAATTCTTGCGCGATTTTTGGTTTAATATCAAGGAAAGTAAAGAAGAAGAAACAAATGTAATTCCGTTCTTGCTTGATGCTGAAACACCCCGACAACCATCAATATTAAAACTGACATTCTTTGCAGGAAAAGAGAAAAATGCACGATATGTTTATACTCTTGAAATAAATGATAAAGTTGTTTTGTCGGAGAAATTGGAATTTTATCCGGGAGTACAACCAGCCATAATTTTTGAACGAAGTCTTGTTGAAAATATTTCAGAATTGGTTTTTGGTCCTAAAATCAAGATAAGCCAGGTAGCCAAAGATGAGATCGCAATTAAGTGTCTGACTAACATGTCTGTTTTTGCTGCTTACAATCAGGTAAATACAAAAATTGAGATGTTGCAGGTTGCCGCTGATTGGATGGCTAACCAGTTTATGCCCTCAATCGAACCGGGAACAAGCTTATTAGGTTATTCTGAACGTCTTGCGGCTGAAGACGAAAGTGCAAAAAATAAACTCCTGACCTTTTTAAGAAAGGCTGATTTAAATATTTCTGCAATAGAATCGAAAAAAGTAAAAGAAGTAGTCACGGATGACTTCATTAACAAATTGAAGGTTTTGGAGATTCCAAAACAAGAACTTGATCGTTTGCAGAAAGAACGGTCAATTACACAGGTTCAAACTACATTTGAACATGAGGTAATTAATGATGACAAAACCATTTCTCACTTTTCTCTTCCTGTCGAATATCAGTCCGACGGAACTAAACGGATTTTTGGACTGTCTGGCGCAATTTTGAGTACCATTAGAAATGATGCTTTTCTGGCCATAGATGAATTGGAATCTAAGCTTCATCCGCGAATGATTGAATTTGTGTTGGAAGAATTTTTAAAGGAGTCGAAACATGCGCAGTTGTTGGTAACCACGCATTACGATGGATTGTTGGATGAAGATGACCTTTTGAGAAAAGACAGCATTTGGTTTACTGAAAAGCAGCAAGATGCTTCATCAAACTTATACTCGCTGGCCGATTTTAACGGTATTAACCGGTTGACCTCGATTCAGAAAGCTTATCGCTTCGGAAAGTTTGGTGCCATTCCTAATATTGGATAAGTATGGGAGGACGTCGCCAAAATAAACTAGAGCTACGCGGAAACGTGTATATTGTTGGAGAAGGTATTACCGAACAGTTTTATTTTTCGCACCTGAAGTTTTTACGGAAGTATAACTATATAGTAAAGCCTCGTTTCTTTGGGAAAACCAGCATTTCTGAAATTCAAAAATCCGTAGAAAAGTTGCTTTTGGGAGGTGTAACGGTTATTTGCGTATTCGATGCCGATGTCTCGGTGCGAAACGTGTCAGAAAACGAGAACCTAAAGAAATTCCGTAGGAAGTACGCCAGCAACCCAAACGTTATTTTGTGTGATAGTTCCCCATCCATTGAGTTCTGGTTTTTGCTGCATTATACTAAAACAACCCGGAATTTTCAGTCAGCTGACGAAGTATTGATTGCTTTGAAGCGGTATATGCCTGACTTCTTCAAAGAACGCTCATTTCTCGAAAACGTCAAATGGGTTGAAAATTTATGTCAAGATGACAAATTGGCAACTGCTTTGGCACGCTCCAGCGAAATTCTGGCCGAAAAAGAGCAGGAACATGTCGGGGAATATTTTCCTTATACCAAAATTGGGGTTGGAATTGGATGGTTTGATAGGAAAAGCAAATGAGAAGGGATGATTATTAGGTAAATATGTTAGTGTTGAAAACTTTTTGCTGAATGAATTAACAAAAAGAAAAAATGGAATAATTGCTGAATGTTAAAAATTGTAAATAATTCTTAAAATATAGATTGAGTCGGAATTGAAACAAAAAAGCCAGTCATTCTACCACAAACGACTAGCTTTTTTTAAATTTTCGGAATCGAGTGCTTGGCGGCAAAATCAGAGACTGACTCATCTCTGTTCGAATTCCGGTTCTTCTTTTGTTGGATGCCAAAAGTAGCATTTTCAAATAATACTACAAATACCTTCCAACTTTTGTTCATGTGGTCTCGGTTAAAAAGCTTACCGAGTAACCCAAATAGCTTGTTACTATCCATTAAAACTTTAAAACATGGGTAAGAATCAACATGTCGTTCCACGTAACGATAAATGGGCTGTAAAAGGCGAAGGAAATAGTAAAGCAACAAAGGTTACTCTAACTCAAAAGGAAGCCATTATTGTTGCAAAAGGAATTGCAAAGAATAATAATTCTGAGCTAGTTATTCACCGACCTGACGGAAGGATTAGGGAAAAGAACAGCTACGGTTCTGATCCTTTTCCACCTGAAGGATAAATTTACAAGGATGGATAAAAGAATATCTGTTAATCAGTTTGTAGAATTTGGCAATGCAAAAAGCGAAAAGGCCAAAATGCGAATAGTCAGGCAACAAATAATACCTAATCCTTTTTTAATTCCTTGGTATCAACGGGCAAAATCAAGTATTAGGAAAAGTTTACGCAATGGAGGTGATTTATCCCCAATCTACGAGGGTATTGAAATTCTCATGAATAAAGTACCAGCCAATAAAAGACAACTTGATGATAAAAAAGCCTCAATTTCTGCTTTAGAAAAATTTGCTGCGATGGAATTACCAAACTTCATTTCAGAAGATAAATTTGAAGTTGTAAAGCTTGACAGAAAGTCCATAGAAATAAAAGGATTGGATATATCACTGTCTCCAGAACTTGTTTTTCGGCTAAAAAAGCCAAATGGAGATTCCATTGTTGGTGCGATGAATATACACATCTGTAAAAGCAAACCATTCTCATTACAAACGGCGGAGTTAGCATCATCGGTTTTGTATGAATTTCTTAAATCGGTTGTTGGCCCAGACGAAAGAGTTGATCCAAGGTATTGTTTTACAATAGATGTTTTTGGTGATCGGATTGTCCCAGTTCCTACAAATCTCAAGGATTATAATGAAACAATCGATGGTCTTTGTGAAGAGATCATCAGGTATTGGGATGCTGCTTAGAACCACAAGCCCCGCCGAATTTCTCTGACGGGGCTTGTTCTTATTTTGTAATTATCTTTTTAAGGCTTAATCCTCTCAAACAGACCCATTAGTTTTTCCTGATAAATGGCTTTTATCTGCTCTTCACTTTCTCCAATAGGTTTTACTGGGACTAAATCTATTACTTCGTTGGGACACATTCCGGAGCGGTACATGGTATTTAGTGCTGCATTCAGGGTTTCGTAGATGCTTTCGCGGCATTCGGCATCACTCAGCCCAAACTGGGTGCCAATGGTTTCCAGCTCATTCCATTGAAACCAAAAGTAAGTGGGCAACATGGCCGAAAGTAAGGCATAGCCTTCCAGTTTTTCTTCGGCAGTTTCAAAAGTATGCCCCAACAGATTCAGCATTTCCAGAATGTACCATTTCTGAATTTCCGACATTCCGGGTGCAAAACTTACCGGATTATACCCGTGATTAATGACCGAAGTGGCATTGGGAATCAATCGCACAAGCTGGCTGATTGGCAAGACAGAAGCCATTTTGGCAAGGGTTATTTTAGGCGCCAGTGAAATAAAAATGGTTTGCTCGGTTACGTCAGCCTTAATTTCTTCCAGTGTTGCCATAATTACCGGAGGATGAAGGGCCAGAAAAACAATGTCTTTTCGGGCTACTTCGGATGCTGAGTTTAGAACCTGGATGAAAGGGAATTTTAGCTTCAGGGTCTGAAGGATTTGCGGATTGGTGTCGAAAACTGAGATCGAATCGAAAATGGCTTTTTTATTTACAAAGGCTTGCAGAAATATTGTGGTAATCCTGCCTCCGCCTATAAACCCGAGTGATTTTGTTTTCATATGGATTGATTTTTAATCGTTAGTCTAAATATAGCAATTACATGGCGTAATTAAAAGATATGCTGTACTTAATTATTTCAAAACATATACGAATAAAAGCTTAAATCAGAGGTGGTTTCCGTTTCAGATTATCCGGTTAAACAGGTATCCCAAAAGGATAATAAATACGGTTATTGTTCCGAAGAAAATTCCGATGAGTTTCCATTTCATTACTTTTTTGAGCAAGGTAGCTTCAGGAAGGGATAAGCCAACCACAGCCATCATAAAAGCCAGTGCAGTTCCGAGTGGAACACCTTTTGCCACAAAGACCTGAATGACCGGAACGATACCGGCGGCATTGGCATACATCGGAACGGCAAGTATTACTGCAAGGGGTACTGCATACCATTTATCGGCTGATAGATATGCGGTAAAGAAATTTTCGGGCACATACCCGTGCATGGCAGCGCCTATGGCAATCCCGATAATAACATACAGCAATACACTTTTTACAATTCCCCAGCCCTCGCGAATAATGATGGGCAGCCGGTCGATAAACGGAGTCTGATCAGTTTCCCATTGTTCCGATTCCTGTTCCGAGTTTGCCTGTATTTCTTTTACCCAGTCCGACAGATGTCTATCTAACTTAAATTTTCCCAGTATAAATCCGCCAATAGTCCCCATGAATATGCCACTTATGGCATACACAAGCGTGGCTTTTATACCGAATAACCCCAGAAACATAGCCACGGCAACTTCGTTTACCAACGGAGAGGTGATCAGGAAAGCGAAGGTTACCCCAAGTGGAATGCCGCCTTTTACGAACCCAATAAAAAGTGGAATGGATGAGCAGGAACAAAAAGGAGTGATGGCGCCAAACAATGCTGCAAAAAAGTACTGAAATCCGTATAGTTTTTTTGTAGTCAGGTAAATGCGAAGCCTGTCAACCGGGAAATAGGCATTTACCAAACCCATCAGCGAACTGATGAGAAACAGCAGAATCAGGATTTTAATGGTATCGTAAATGAAAAAATTAACCGATGCCCCGAGGTGAGTTTCGGTATGTAATCCGATCAGGCCATAAGTTAGGTAATCGACCAAAGGCTGGAGAAAGTAATACAGCACAAGTAACGCAGGTAATAGTATGGCTATAGAGGCAAGGAGCTTTATTTTGTTTCTTTTTTCCATCTGTAATGTTCAATGTTGTTCGCAAAATGACGAACAATAATTTCAAATTTTTTAGAAGAAAACCCGGATAATGTAATAGATACCAACAAGGATGAATAAGACGGCAACCACACGCCGGAACCAAATTTCGAAATGCTTCATTTTGTTGTAAACGCCTCCGATTGAACTAACCGAAAAGGCCAGTATCCATGCAAAAATGATGACCGGGATTCCGGTCGCCAGTGCAAAAACAATGGGAAGATATAAGCCTGAAGCGCTGGCGACTGTCATCGGAACAAGCATGCCAAAATAAAGAACCCCGCTGTACGGACAGAAAGCCAACGCGAAAATCATTCCCAGCAAAATCGCATCAAAATAGCTCCATTTGGTCTTGGTTTCCATTCGTGAAGTCAGTCCATTCATGCCGGGAAACTTGATATTTATTACATCGAGCATAAACAAGCCGATAACAATCAGTAAAGGGCCTAAAATTTTTTCACCGTAAAGCTGAAAGAAGCCTGAAAATTTAAACTGGTCGGCTCCGAAATAAATGATGAGAGCCAGTGCGGTGTACGAAATGGCGCGGCCCAGTGTATAAAGCAATCCGTTGACGAAAACGCGGTTGCGGTTCTCAATATCTTTGCTGATAAAGCCCACTGCTGTGATGTTGGTAGCCAATGGGCAAGGGCTTATGGCTGTCATTAATCCCAGTACCAGTGCCGAGAGCCAGGGCATGGTGCTGTTTTCGAGGAGATTGGTTAAAAATTCCATCAATTACTGATCTAGCAGTCCATCAACTTTTTCTTTGATAACGGCTTTAAATTTTGCCGGGTTGGTGCGGGCATACATAAATCCTTCGTTGGTGATGTTAATTTTTTTATCGCCTTTAACCAACAATAATGTTTGTCCCGAAACTTTTAATTTTTTGGCGATGGCTTTTGTTGCATTGTCTTCAAGATTCAAAGCTTTAAACGTAACCTGAATTCCGTAAAGGTTTTCCAAATTGGCTTTTGTTTCCGATTCTACGGTTTTGCAGGTTACGCAACGTGCTGTATTATGAAAATAATAGGCTTCCACCTGATTGGTAGCAGCAACTTCCTTTTTTTGTGTTTGGGCGTTGCAAATAAAGCTACTCATCAACAATAAGAACGAAATACTGAATAATTGAATCTTTTTCATACGTATTTTCAAATTGTTTTGGTTAGTACTTGTTTAATTTCGTTGGCCGAAGGAATTCTTCCTTTAATTTCTACTTTTTCATTTACCACCAGGGCAGGCGTAGTCATTACCCCGTATTTCATAATTTGGTAAATATCTTCCACTTTGGTAACTGTGGCATCAATTCCGTTTTGTTCAACCACTTCGCGGGTAAGTTTTTCCAATGTTTTGCATTTGGGGCAACCTGTGCCTAAAATTTTAATTTCCATATTATTCGTGTTATTTGCATGTTTGAATTGGTTCTTCCATATCCATTCGCAGAAATTTCCGGAACAAATCTTGCGCTTCTTTCCAGTTTTCCCTGTTCAGGCAATATTTAATCCGTGGAGCTTCAATTTCGCCCTGAATTAATCCGGCTTCTTTTAATTCTTTGAGGTGCTGCGAAAGGGTGGACTTGACGATCGGTAACTCTTCAGTTAAGTCGCCGCTGTAACAGCACGATTGTTTCGACAGCAGTTCGAGTACGTACATCCGTATCGGGTGACCCATCGCTTTGGCATAGCGTGCTGCTTTTTGCTGTTCTTCGGTGATTATTTCTTTTGCCATTGTTCGGTGTTCGTGAAATTACGAACAAAGATATGGTTTTTTTATTCTTCTGCTATTCTGGAGTAGTAAATTTCCTGAAATTAATTCAGGAAAAAATGGCTTTCCAAAAGTCGATTGTCGGGATATAAAATCAGTTTACTTTAATGAATTTTCTATCGGCAATGAGCTGCCGACCGTTGGTGATACGCAGGAAATAAATACCCGGATTGAGGAACTGCAGGTTCACCGATACCTGGCTGAAGCCTTCGGTATTCAATTGTTGCGCGTATTCTTTTATGCCGCCGATATTCACGATTTCGATGAGTAGATTTCCTTCTACCGGACTGGCGAAATTAATTTTCATCATTTCTTTTACCGGATTTGGATAAACTTCCGGCTCAGATTTAGTGATGATATCGGTTCCGGCAATGCTCTTTTCTACCACAACCTGCTGCGAGAATTCAGCAAAATCGCCTCCGGCAACGGCTTTTAAATTCACATTATAAATGCCATCTGCTTCAAAATCGAAGTTTACTTCGGCGCCTTTCATAACCACACCATTGCCAAAATTCCATTCGTATTCTACCCCGTCAACTGGCGAAACAACAGAAAAGTTATTTTGCCCGTTTATGGTTGTGGCCTTCCAAATTGGTTTCGACAGCATGGTAAACGAAGTGTTTTTCTGACACATACCTTCGATAATTGCCTGAACGGTATAGGGTTTGTCCGGGCAAAGATTTTCTAATGTGCTTCCGGTTCGGCCATCGGACCAAACGTATTTTACGTTTGAAATAGCCTTACCTGTTTCGTCGAGCAGCTTTACGGTTGCTTTTCCGTTGCATTTATTGTCGGTGGGGTCGAACAGCAATAAGCTGATGGCGCCTTTACAGGTAACCGCAGAAGCGCCTAAAACTGTGATTTTAGTGGTGCGGGTTTCGGTACATCCGGCTGCTGTAGCTATAAAACAGGAAACTTCGTAAACACCTGCTTTATCGTAGGCATGTTCCGGGTTTTTCAGGCTGCTGGCTTTACCGTCGCCAAAAATCCATGTCCAGTTCTTAATCTCAGCGGTAGAATTGGCATAGAAAAGATAGGTATTTGAAGCATTCTCTTTGGGTTTAATAACCAGATCGAAAGAGCAGGGTGTATTTGTTGTATTTTCTACTTTCACAGTGGTGCAATACTCGCTGCTGCAACCCGAAGCAGTGATTGTCGTTAAACAAACCCGATATTCACCAAAAGTCGCATATTCGTGTGTGGGCTTCAGCTCTTTACTTATCTTACCATCGCCAAAATCCCAGGTACATTCAACCAGGTTGCCTTCAGATAAATTGGTAAATGCAACTTTTTTTTGCATTGCCAGATCAGATCCTGTTTTATTGGTGGCAGTAAAATAAGCTTTACATCCGTCCAGAGTCGATATTTCTTTAATGGTATGTATTTTTATATCAGTTCCTTCCTTACAGGCAGAGACTTTGGGATCGAGTTTTTCGTAGGTAAACTCTACATATTGACCCTCATTGAATATAAAATAAGTAGCCATTTGTGCTGCAATAAATGTGTCGCCGTTTTCGAGTACGATGGCCAGATCGCAGCCTGCAGTTGTAAGTTTCTTTACTTTCCCTCTGGCTGCCAGAACCGGAGCCTCAATTCCTTCGAATGCAGCTTTAATTTCACCGTAACACGAATTTCCAGCCTTATCAATAACCTTTAAATTTACTACATAGGTTCCTGTCTTTTTGTAGGTGTAGCTGGGTGATTCCTGGTTGGATTTTCCCTCATCGCCAAAATACCAGAAGTAAACAGAACCTTCAGATTGAGCTACGGTGTTAAAAGTATAGGAGACGGGGCTGGTAGAGCTTGGGGTATATGTAATAGGAATATTGCAAACAACGGGTTGGGCGAGCACTGCTATTTTGTGAATTTTGACAGCAGCACCAACGGAACATTCAATAACCCGGTCTTTTAAAAACTCATAGGCCAATTCCAGATTTTGCCCTTCTTTGAGCTGAAAAGCGGAAGCCCATTCAACCGGGATTAAAATATTACCATTCTCCATGGAAATGGCTAATCCGCAGCCGCTTATAGATGCCTTACTAATCACTTTCCCTTTACCTGAGAAAATTGCCGGATCAGCAGAAATACCTCCATCAAAAGTTCCTTTTATTTCTCCGGTGCAGATTTTTCCTGCCGCATCAATAACTTTCAGGCTAACCGTATAATTTCCAGTATTCTGGTAAATATGCCTGGGCGTTGCAGATTCTGATTTGGCATCGTCGCCAAATGTCCAGAAATAGGTCGATCCTTCAGGCTGAGTTTCGGTCCTGAAAGTATAAGTAATTGGCGAGATTGTGCTTTTTGTAAATGTAACAGGGAGTTTGCATTCTGTCGTTTGGCTAATTTCTGTAATGGTATAAATTTTAGCAGGAGTACCTACTTCGCAGGCCGAAGGAATATCTTTAAACAATTCGTATTTCAGTTCAACATATTGACCATCTTTAAACTCGAATGCCGGAATGACTTCAGCAGGAGCCAGGATGGTATTGTTTTCCATGGTGATCAGCAATGCGCACCCATCAGAAGTAGCCGATTTCTTCACTTTACCCTTGCCCGTTAAAATTGCTTCAGTATTGGTGCTGGTTCCACCTTCGAATGATGCTTTTAATTCGCCGTTACAGATGGTGCCGTCAGCTCTTGTAACTTTAACCAGCACCGAGTAGGAGCCCGGGGTCTTGAATGTGTGTGTGGGCGATGCCATCTCCGAATTCCTATTATCGCCAAACGACCAGTAATATTTGGCACCTTCGGTTTGTTGGTCAATTTTAAAGGTATAGCTTGTGGGTAAACTTTTATTGATCGAAAACACAATAGCTACAGTGCAATCCATAGCAACCAATCCTGAAATGGAAAAAAGAACCAGGAGAAAAGCTAAAATTGTTTTCATTGCGGTTGGTTTTAAGCGTTTTCTAATTTCCTTGCTATTTGATTGTAGTTATAGGTTTGAAAACCATAAAGATAGAATATCTTTTTAAATAACGAAATTAGAACTTTTTTAAGACTTGACCTTTGTTTCAAATGAAGCTTGTTCATTTACTTTCAGCCGGATGGTGAGCATGTAATTTGAGTGACACATTTTTTTTTCTGGCGATACGCTTTCAAACGAAAAAGCCTGCAGATTTGCTCCACAGGCTTTTTTCAATATTTTACCCAAACCATCAGTTGTGTTTTTTCATAAGAGGGATGGCGAGACTCATTAAACGATTCCACGCTGTTTTTTGATCGTTTCCCAAGCTTCGTTAACCTTCTGAAATTTCTCATGTGCAGCTTTTTGTATGTCTTCCCCCAGATAATGAACTTTATCCGGATGATATTTTACGGCCATTCTGCGGTAGGCTTTTTTTAATTCTTCTTCGGTGGCAGTTGGTTCAACTTCCAGAATTTTATAAGCAGCATCGGTATTGGCTACAAACATCGATTCAATCGATTCGTAGTCTTTCTGGCTGATGCCCATCTGTTGCGCGATGTGCTTGATCAGTTTGTGTTCGGTGTCGTGTACTTGCCCGTCGGCATCAGCAATTCCGAAGAGGAAATGCACCAACTGCAGCCGCGACGGATGATCCATGTTTTTGCGGATTTGCTGGCAGACTTCGGTAACCGGAATGTTCTGATTCAGCAGGTCGCGCAGTATCTTAACAGCTTCGCCGGCAGCGGCAGTGCCAAACGAACGGACAAAAAATTGTTTGGTATATTCGAGCTCCGATTTCAGTATTTTTCCGTCGGCTTTCATTACGGCAGCCACCAGTACCAATAAACTCATGATGTAACCACTCTGGGTGGTTTGCTGCGGTGGGTATTCACTTCCAATCATTCGTGGCTGCTGTTCGGTTCCGTCAATTAACGAACCGACTACAAATCCTACAATTCCGCCGATTGGTCCGAAGAATGCCCATCCCAAACCACCGGTTAACCATTTTCCAAATTTAGCCATGTGCTCTTATTTTTTTGTCAATTTCAACAATTTGTGGTATGATAAGTTCTCGATCGTTGTTGCCGATTACAAAATCGGCCAGTTTAATTTTTTCGTCATCACTCCATTGGTTTCTCATTCGCTGCTTAACCAGTTCAACGGTTAAGCTATCGCGTTTTACAACTCTTTCAATTCGCTGCTTCTCACTGGTAACAACTGTAATGGTTTTGTCCATCATGCGGTAAAACCCGCTCTCGAACAAAATGGCAGCTTCGTGCAACACGTAGGGCGAATGCTGTATGAGACACCATTCTTCGAACGCTTTCCGCACAACAGGATGCACCAGCTCATTTAACTGAGCGAGCAAAGATGGGTTGGTAAATACAATTCCGGCGAGGTATTTTCGGTCGATTGTCTGATCTGGCTGGTAAACGGCAGTTCCGAACAAGCCAATCAAATTTTTCCGGAGTTCAGCATCGGTATTCATCAGTTGTTTGGCAGTGGTGTCGGCTTCAAAAACTGGAATGCCCAGAACCCTGAATACTTTGCAAACGGTAGTTTTGCCGCTTCCTATTCCTCCTGTAATTCCGACTTTAATCATGGCGTTCGTTTTCAATCAGGTATTCAAGTTCTTCAGGCGAAATTTTCAGCGAATAGATATAGGCAGGTGCCGATTCAACAGCTATTTTCAGCCGTTGTTTTCCTTCCTGAATGTCGGTGTAGGAAACTGTCAATATAAAATCGTTGGGGGTGATTTCAGAAAAACGGCTTAATCCAACCTGAAAGGTAACTTTTACCTTGGCCGGAAATAGTTTGATGATCTGTCCGTCGGGGGTGCCGGTGAGCGTTACCGGAACCAGTTGGTGTGCCTCGGTGTATTCTTCAACAGGAAAACTCAGATCAACGGTTTTGGGATCGAAATATATTTCTTTTAATGTCCTGATTTTGGCTTCGGATTGTATCGGTTGATCTACCTCGTTGAACCGCATTGTTTCCGTGTAGGCAAACTGAAGGGTGTCGATTGCTGATTGTGGACCGTTTACTGTAACCGAATCGGGCGTGCTTTTGGTGTCACCCGAAATTTGGTATTGTTTTCTCAGGTTGACGTTTAAAACGGGTTTTACTTTTACCCGCTTTTGCCCCATCTGGTCGAACTTAAAAAACAGAGTATCCGGGTTCATACTCAAAATCTCGATGTCGTTTGACATCATGTACGATAATTCGGTAAGGAACTGTCTGGATGGAAACGCAAAACTGCTCCTGCGGCTTTCTTTCATCCGGTTTCCGGTCATGTCGTTCACATTAAATTCCAAAGGCATAAAGAAAAAGCTTAAACGGTGCCTGAGGATGGTAAACCCATGAGCTTTGATTTTCATCTCGAACTGTTCGGGCAGTGTATTTGCAAGCGTTTTGTTATCGGGAAAATTAGCGTAATGGACAGGTGCAATAAGGTCAACCGTATAAGTTTTGCTTAAAGCATTCAGGAACCAAAAAAACGTAGCTATAACCACACAAATAAAATAGGCAGCAACACGCTTGTCGTTTCGGAAATATACCTTTTTGAGATATTTAACAGTTTTATATACCCAGTTCGTTTTCACGGTTTCAAAGATAAAAAAAAGGGCCGACATGTTGCCGGCCCTTTTCTATTTCGTTTGCAGGGTTTATTATTTTTGAGCCTGAACATCAGACATGTCTTTTACGATAGCGGCTTTGTCAACCCTGATTTTTACATTGTCGTCAACCTGGAGCAGGACAGTGTTGTCTTTCAGTTCCAGAATTTTTCCGTAGATACCGCCAGTAGTTACTACTTTATCGCCTTTTTCGAGGCTGTTGCGGAAGTTTGCCAGTTCTTTCTGCCTTTTCATTTGTGGTCTGATCATGAAAAAGTAGAATACTACAATAATCAAAACCATCGGAAGGAATGTCATGATTGGATTTGGCTCAGCGCCATTTGCCGGTGCACCCATTAATAAATAATTCATCTTGAAAGTGTATTAAGTTTAACTGTTAATTTCAATAATTTCATTGGTTACATTTGCCCTGATCATCAACTGTTTTTTAGGTGTTTCGGCATTCGATGTGAGCGTAATTGTTTTTAATTGGCGCCCAACCTCCCCGGCCGAATTGTAAATCACCTGAATTTGTCCCTCTTGTCCCGGATCGATTGTTTTGTCGGGAATGATCACTTCGGTACAGCCACAGCCTGAATCAACTTCGGTAATCGTCAGTGTTTTCGTTCCTTCGTTTTTGAAAACAAAGGTGAAAGATACCAACTCTCCGGCTTTAAGCGAACCAAAATTATGGATTTCTTCGGAAAAGACAAATTTGGCAACTCCCGATTCGTCAGAATTCGTGGCAGGCTCTGTTTTTTTTGTTCCTGAATGGCATGAAACAAGCATCAACCCGAATATCAATGCAACAAGTTTTAACTTGAAACTTGAAACTTGAAACCTGAAACTCGTTTTCATTCTTCCTCTTCGCCAATTAATCCACGGCCAGCCTTCAGGATTTTATCTGCTTTTTTCAGGTCTTTCAGGGCTTTATCCAAAATTCCGTTAATGAAGTTCCGGCTTTTTTCGGTGCTGTAGTATTTCGAAAGTTCGATGTATTCGTTCATGGTTACTTTCGTCGGAATTGAAGGAAAATAAAGGAATTCGCTCAATGCGAGTTCCAGGATCAGGTTGTCGATAAACGCAATGCGCTCGATGTCCCAATTCACGGTGTGCTGTTTAATCAATACCACATTATCACTGTGGTTCAATACCACTTTCCGGTATAAATCTTTGGCAAACTGGCGGTCTTCGTCGTCTTTGTACATAGGTAACAAAGCCTGGCGTTCGTCGCTGAATTCTTTAAATTTCTTGAAGGTTTTCAGGATCATACTTACCACAAAGTCGAGGTCATCGTTCCAGTAAATACTTTGTTCTTCGAGCAACGATTCGATGTCGTCGTTATCCAGAATCAGGTATTTAAAGATGTCTTCAACCAGCTTACGGTCGTCGGCATAGGAACTTTGGTCAGCCGCCATATATTCTTTGTAAAAATCCTGATCGATAAGCGACAGGTAAAGTTTACGAATAAGGTCTTCCTGGTCGTTCCAACTTAGCTTGGAAGTCTCGAGGTATTTGGCAAGCGAAATGTTGGTTTTTAACTGGTAAATGAGCTGATTTTTAACAAAGCGGGTGTTTGGCGCAAGCTCGGCGCTCGTAGGGCGGTGTTTTTTAAGACCCAGATCAATTCGATCCTGAGCAAACTTTTCGATCTCAAGAACCAAAGCCATGAGGTAATGGTACAAATCGTATGTTTTCTGCAAACTGAAAAAGAGTTCTTTCTCAGTGTTGTTGATCGATGTTTCAGGTGAAGTAAAGAACGCGTACAATATTTGCAATACCTTGATCCGGATTATTCTTCTGCTAATCATTGTCTTAGAACCTGTTTAAATATGGGAGGGCAAAGTTAGGATTTTTTCTCATATCCGTTATTCGGGCAAATAATTTATTGGTTTCCTGTTGGTTTATCATTCGGAAATCTTCAAATTATTCATTTATAAACGGTCGTGTTTGTTATTTGGGTTGCTGTTTATATCCTAATTGTCAGGGGTATTCTTCAGTTTTTCCGGATCACATTCCGGGGTTATTTCTTCGTTAAATTCTTCTTCGTCAGAATCAGAATCTTCTTCTTCCGGTTCGTTTTCCCAACTGGCTACCGGACGAACCGGTCCCTGGTGGCGGTAATAAAAAGCGAGCATGAGTCCGCTGGCCGCCCCCCACAAATGGCTTTCCCATGAGATTTCGGGCTTAATCGGGAAAATTCCCCAAAACATACTTCCGTAAAGAAAAACCACAATAATGCTGATGGTGAGCAGGTTGGCATCTTTGCGAAAAACACCGCTGAAAAACAGGAACGAAGCCAGCCCATATACAATGCCGCTTGCTCCAATGTGCCACGATTCGCGTCCGCCAAGCCACACACAAATTCCGGATAAAATGTAAATCAGGAAGAAAATGAGGTAAGCCAGGTTCCGGTAAAAATACAATAAGGTAAATGTCAGGATTAAAAAAGGAACGGAATTGGAGAGCAAATGGCTGTAACTGGCATGAATAAATGGCGACAGGAATATGCCAGGCAATCCTTTCAGGTGAAGTGGCAAAATTCCGAAAGTTGAAAAATCGAGTTGATATAAATTTTCGACCAGTTTCACCAACCAGAAAACAATTACAACTGTCAGCGGAATCAGCAAGCTATACTTGAATATTTTCTTGTCTAAATCCTTGTCAACAAGATCGTTGTTTCTGGGGTAATAATTGAATAACGGCATTAAACCAATGATTTTATCAAGGCTGTAAAGTTGGCAATATCTTCTTCTTCGGTATCGAACGAAGTCATCCATCGAACTTCGGAACGGTGTTCATCCCACATGTAAAAGAAATATTTCTCCTGAAGTTGCGGAATTATTTCGCGGGGAACAATGGCAAAAACGCCGTTGGCTTCCACCTCCTGAGTAAGCTGGATAGCAGGTATTTCGCGAACTTGTTTTTCGAGCAGTTTGGCCATTTTATTGGCATGTGTGGCATTCTTTTTCCAAAGCTCACCGTTAAAATAGGCCAGAAACTGAGCACTTACAAAGCGCATTTTCGAATACAACTGCATGCTTTGTTTGCGGATATATTTGGTGTGTTTCGATAATTCAGGATTAAAAAACAAAACGGCTTCGCCCATCATCATCCCATTTTTTGTGCCACCAAACGAGAGTACATCAATGCCTGCATCAACCGTAAATGTGTGGAACGGAAGGTTGAGTGCCACTGCGGCATTGGCAATACGTGCGCCGTCCATGTGCACAAATAGCCCATATTGGTGCGCCAGCGATGTAATTGCCTTGATTTCTTCAACCGAGTAAACGGTTCCAAGTTCGGTAACTTGCGAAATGGAAATGATGCCGGGTTGCGAGTGATGCTCAAAATCGAATCCGTGCAAATAGTTAGCGATTCCTTCCGGCGATATTTTGCCTTTCAGGCTGGCAACCGGAAGCAATTTCGACCCGGTGAATTTTTCGGGGGCGCCGCATTCGTCAACCTGAATGTGAGCCGTGTCGGCGCAAATTACCGAATGAAACGAACGCGTTAGCGTTGAAAGGCTCAGCACGTTGGCGCCGGTTCCGTTAAACACAAAATACACATCGGTCTGTTCGCCAAATTCCTGCTTAAAGCGGTTGATGGCCATTGCAGTCAGTTCGTCGCCGCCGTAGCCAACGGCATGTCCTTCGTTGGCCATTGAAATGGCACTTAAAATTTCAGGATGAATGCCTGAATTATTATCGCTTGCAAAACCTCGTTTCATCTGAATTATTGTAATTTTACTAAGGTGTAAATGAACTCAAAAAAATCAAATCAAACAAAATGGATAAGTCATTAAAATTGAGCGAGAAGTTGTTCTGCCTGGCCGTGAACCCCAAGAATGGTGGTATTTTGCTGGGCGCTTCGTCTGCTTTAGGCATGACCTTGACCGGTTCTGTGTTTGTTGAGTTGCTGAAAAAAGAGTTGATTTCGATTGAAAAAGGTGTGGTTCATTTGGAAAATTCAGCGATTCAGAACGACGAAATTCATGAGTTTTTCCTGAACCGTATTCGAACAAGGGGAAAGGACAGAAAATTAAGAAACTGGATTTCTTATTTTAATATCAGGGGACGAAAAATTCAGAAGTTATTCATTCGTAGTTTGATGCGTAAAAATGTGTTGCGGACCGAAGAAAAGCGAATACTTTTTATTCCTTACGAAAAGGTGTATTTGATGGATCGCGAGTTGGTTGAAAACATCAGGAAAGATATGGAGATTACGCTGCTAAGCCTGGCGGGTTCGTCTGACGAATCAATTATTTTATCGGTAATGGTGGCTAAAACCAATTTGTTATCCCGGATTTTTCCTGATCGGGCCCGTCGCAAAGAAGCTGCCCGAAACCTGAAAAAACTTCCTGAAACAGAGGTCTCAAAAGCGATCCAGGAAGCGATACTGATGATGCAGGCATCAGTTTATGCCGCTATTTCCTGAAAATGGGGAAAGTGTCGAGCAATTTGAAAAGAAAATTGGGTATGCGCCGTACAGCAAAAGTTGTTTGTTGTAGGTTTCACAAACATTCATATTTCTATGGAAAACGTAAATATATTCTGGTTTCGTCGCGATTTGCGCGTGGATGACAACCACGGTTTGTTTCAGGCATTGAATGGCGGGTTGCCGGTTGTGCCGGTGTTTATTTTCGATCCGGCAATCCTTTCACAGTTCCCGAATCCGAACGATGCGCGGCTCACGTTTATCCATCAAAATCTGGTCGAATTAGATCGCGAATTCCGAAAATACAACAGCAGGTTGCAGGTTTATTTTTCTTCTCCTGAAGTGGTTTTTGGTCAGTTATCGGCCAGGTATTCCATTCATGGTGTTTTTGCAAATACTGATTATGAACCTACAGCAATCTCGCGCGATAAGAAAGTTGCGGAAATGCTTCAGGCAAAAGGGATTGAATTCCATAGTTTTAAGGATCAGGTTGTATTTCATCAGGATGAGGTTGTGAAAGCAGATGGCTCGCCCTACACGGTTTTTACCCCCTACAGCCGCAAATGGAAGGAAAAACTGGCAGATCAGAAGCTTCCCGTTTTTGAAAGTGAAAAACTTCTGTCCAATCTCAAACACCTGTCTTCCGATTATTTTCCTGAATTGAAGGAGATTGGCTATAATGTTCAGAATGTCAGTTTTCCCGATAAAACTTTCGATCAGTTATTGGTTGAAAATTACGCCCGGATGCGCGACTTTCCGGCCGAGGACGGTACCAGCCGATTGGGAATTCATCTGCGTTTTGGTACTGTTTCAATCCGGAAACTGACTCAATTTGCACGGATTCATTCCGAAGTTTTTCTGAATGAATTAATTTGGCGGAATTTCTACATGGATATTTTATGGCATTTTCCACATGCTGCTGAAAAATCGTTTAAACCCGCTTACGATTTTATACCCTGGCGAAACAACGAATCGGAGTTTAAACGCTGGAGCAACGGGCAAACCGGCTATCCGCTGGTTGATGCCGGAATGCGCGAACTGAACGAAACCGGTTATATGCACAACCGCGTTCGTATGGTGGTTGCCAGTTTCTTAACTAAGCATCTGCTCATCGACTGGCGCTGGGGCGAAGCCTATTTTGCATCCAGGTTGCTCGATTATGAGTTGGCCTCCAACAATGGCGGCTGGCAGTGGGCGAGTGGTTCGGGCTGCGATGCTGCACCATATTTTCGTATTTTTAGTCCCGATTTGCAGACCAAAAAGTTCGACCCGCAACTGAAATACATTCGGAAATGGGTTCCCGAATTCGACACATTTACTTATCCAAAGCCCATTGTCGATCACTCTATGGCGCGTAATCGTGCTATTGAAACGTACAAAATGGCTCTGAAATAAAAAAGCGCGGCAAACTTTCGAATGCCGCACTTTAGAAACCTTAAACTCTGCTATGATAACTTAAATCCCAAAAGTTCATTTTTTGATCCAGCTAACGATTTTCTCATCATCGGGTTTTACTTTGGGTTCAACCATGTCAACCAGTTTCCCGTTTTCGTCGATCAGGTATTTCTGAAAGTTCCATTTTACTTCAGAATCCAACACGCCATTCTGGCTTTTTTGTGTCAGCCATTGGTAAAGGGGATGAACGTCGTCTCCTTTTACCGAAATCTTCGACATCATCTGGAAAGTAACTCCGTAATTTTTCTCACAGAACTCGGCAATTTCGGTATCGGTTCCGGGCTCCTGTTTCATAAAATTGTTGGCCGGAAAACCAATAATGGTAAACTTGTCGCCACCATACGTTTCAAATAGGGCCTGCAATTGTTTGTATTGCGGTGTCAACCCACATTTGGATGCGGTATTAACAACCAGTACCTTTTTCCCTTTCAGGCTCGAAAGGTTAAAGTCACCCCCTTCAATATCTTTTACTTTAAAATCATAAAACGATTTCTGACTAAAAGCGATGGATGAAATTAAAATGAGGCTAAAAATGATTGTGAATTTTTTCATGCGTTTCTGTTTTTGTATGAACTGAAAATGAAACAATTCAGGATGACAAAAGTTTTATCCTGGTTCTGTTAATAAGTTTCAATTTGTGGTTAGGCCAGAATTTGTATATTTGGTCGTTCAATTCAGCACGTTTTATGGAGAATTTTATTGTTTCGGCACGAAAATACAGACCCGATACGTTTCAGACCGTTGTGGGGCAGGCATCGATTACTTCGACACTAAAAAATGCGATTAAAAATAGCCAGCTTGCCCATGCGTATTTGTTCTGCGGTCCCCGCGGAGTGGGCAAAACGACCTGTGCCCGTATTTTTGCGAAGACCATCAATTGCCAGAACCTGACCGCTGAAATTGAACCCTGTAACGAGTGTGAATCGTGCAAGGCATTCAACGGAAGTCGTTCTTACAACATCCATGAGTTGGATGCAGCCTCGAACAACTCGGTTGACGATATTCGTAACCTGACAGATCAGGTTCGTATTCCGCCGCAGATTGGGCATTACAGCATTTATATCATCGATGAGGTTCACATGTTATCTCAGGCTGCATTTAATGCCTTCCTGAAAACATTGGAAGAACCTCCCCGCCATGCTATTTTTATTTTGGCGACTACCGAAAAGCATAAAATTATCCCGACTATTCTGTCGCGTTGCCAGATTTTTGATTTCAACCGGATCAAAATCAGTGATATATCCAGCCATTTGCTGCATGTTGCAACGAGCGAAAGTGTTGTGGTAGAAAATGAAGCGCTGAATGTAATTGCACAAAAGGCTGACGGCGCCATGCGCGATGCTTTGTCGATTTTCGACCAGATTGTCAGTTTTTCGGGAAGGAACATTACTTATAAAGATGTTATTTCGAACCTGAATGTACTCGATTACGATTATTATTTTCGTTGTGTCGATTTGTTCCTGAAAAACGATATTTCAGGTAGCTTGTTGCTTTTCAACGAAATTTTGGATCATGGTTTTGATGGTCACCATTTTATTACCGGGCTGAGTTCGCATTTTCGCGATGTGATGGTTTGCAAAGATCCGGTTACTATTCAATTGCTGGAGGTTGGCGGCGAGATCAAAGAAAAATACAAAATTCAGGCAGCCCGCTGCGAAAGCGATTTCCTGATCGGTGCATTGCAGATAGCCAACGAATGCGATTTACAGTACAAAGCCAGCCAAAACAAAAGGTTGCTGGTTGAATTGGCTGTGATTAAAATAGCGCAGCTTACCTTAAAAAAAAAATAGCTGACGAACCGGAAGATCAAGCTTTTCTTCCCATGTTTAATTTGTCGGAACAACCAACAACAGCAACTTCAGGAAGTCCTTCTATACCCGAGAAACAGGCAGAAATTCCTGCTCAGCCGAAGCTCGAACCGGTAGAGAGGCCATCCAGCGTAAAAGTGATCCGTAAACTGGGAAGCTCTTTTACTCCTTCCATAAAAGATGCTCTGGCTGGTAACTTTCAGGAAAAAAAGGAAGAGGTTGAAGTTAAAAGCACAACCTATAACGAATACGAAAACTTTTCGGAACCTTTTACTGCCGAACAAGTGGCCGTTAAGTGGAAAGAATTTCTGGATCAGATTGCCGACCGTCCCAATTTGTGTTCGACCCTTGCGAATGTCCCTGAATTGAAGGAAGGGAATAAGCTGGTCCTGAAAATTGGGAATTCGGTACAGGAAGAAGATGTCAGGCTGATAAAACCGGAGCTGATGTCTTTTCTGCGTCGGGAGCTTCGAAATTCGGCGATAGAACTAAGTACACAGCTCGAAAAGATAGAATCTGAACGGATGTTTTATTCTGATTCGGAAAAACTACAAATGATGATGCAGAAAAATCCGGAATTGTTCGAACTCAAACAAAAATTTAATCTTGACTTTAAGGATTGATAATTAGTGAGTTGTTCGGCTATTTTGGTGGCGCTCGCAGTTCATTTTATGAAACAAAGTTTCTTCGAGCATAAAATTTTGTATTTTTATTAAAAATTGAAAAACTAACGGCTATGATAAAGAAAGAAGTATTAGAAGCAATCAACGAGCAGATTAACGCTGAAACCTATTCGGCTTATATGTACCTGTCTATGTCTGCTTATTTTGAGGATATGGGACTTTCCGGGTTCGCCAATTGGATGAAAGTGCAATACCAGGAAGAATCTGCGCACGCAATCAAATTTTTTAACTATTTAACTGAACGAGGCGGAAGAGTTACCTTGAAAGCAGTTAGTCAGGTTCCGGTTGATTTTGACGGAATTGTTGATGTTTTTGAAAAAACACTCGTTCACGAAATTCATGTAACCTCGCTAATTAATAACCTGATTGAGGTGGCCATTAAAGCCAACGACCATGCTTCGCAAAGTTTCCTGAAATGGTTCATCGACGAGCAAGTTGAAGAAGAAGCCAACGTGGAAAAGATTCTTCAGACACTTAAACTCATCAACGGCCAGGGTAATGGTATTTTTATGATGGATCGCGAATTAGGCCAACGGGTTTTTGTTGATCCCAATGCAGCAGCTTAACTGATTTTCAAATTATATTTTGAGAAAAGGCTGCCAACAGGTAGCCTTTTTTATTTGGTGTTTTTCCAAACCCTTTTACACGTATCGGCAGTAAAAGAGAATGGTATATTTTTTTTATTAATTACTTTTAAATTTGAAGCTATGAGTAACATTATTGTAAACAAATTAGATTATTTGCGAATTCAGAAGCGAATAAATGAAGCAATTCAGAAAAAGACTATCGATGCTTCGGAAGCTGAAAAACTGATGAATGAGTTAAATTCTGCAACCATTGTTGAGCCACATGAAATCCCCAACGATGTGGTTACAATGAATTCGGTGGTCACAATTTCTTTTGCTGAAATCGGGAAACAACAGGAGTTTAAAATTGTCTATCCGGATGAAGCTAATTTCAAAGAGAAAAAGGTTTCTATTTTTTCGCCCGTTGCAACAGCGTTATTGGGTTTCAGGGTTGGCGATCTGATTGAATGGATGCTTCCGGGAGGGATGACCAAAATCAGAATAGACCGGATTATTTACCAGCCCGAAGCTGCCGGCGATTATACCCTCTAGCGTATTATGGAAATGTAAAGCTATGCCAGACCATCAGCTATTTTTACAAATTTTAATTTTGAAATCAAAAATCGGATCATGATCACAGGTATTGAAAAGGCATTTGCAGGTTTTCTTGAGATCTGCAAAGTAAATATCCCAGAGAAGGAACATCCTAAAATACAGGATGCTTATGCTCTGGTTTGTGACGTTTTTGGAGAACAATGCTGGGACTCTGGAGAGAACATTGTTGTACACTCCATTGATGTGGCCAAAGTTGTTGTTCAGGAAGTTGGACTGGGTGTTGATTCGGTGATTGCAGCCCTGTTGCATAATGTGTATTACCAGGCATCCACCACCAAATTGATTGAACCCCGTTTTGGGCGGTCTGTAACTTCAATACTGGAGGGAATGGCCAAAATCAACTCGATGGGTACGGATACGGTTGAGCTGCATTCGGAAAACTACCGCAAACTGATGCTGGCCATGGCTGGTGATGTGCGGGTAATTCTCGTGAAAATTGCCGATCGGTTGCAGGTAATGAGGAATCTGGATGCCCAACCCGAATCTATCCGGACAAAAATATCGGTTGAAACGTCATTTTTATATGCCCCTTTGGCTCACCGCCTTGGTTTGTATTACATCAATTCCGAATTGCTCGATTTGTGCCTGAAATATCAAAATCCGGAAGCATACCATGCGGTTTCGATGCGGTTGAAAGAAACCGACCGTGAACGGGCAAATTTTGTGGCCGAATTTGTAAAGCCGATTGAAGAAAAGCTGAATGCACGAGGCTTTTCGTTCGATATGAAAGCGCGCACCAAATCGATCAATTCCATCTGGCGAAAAATGCAGGCTCAGAAAGTGGAGTTTGATGAGGTGATGGATTTATTTGCCATTCGTGTTATCCTGAATTCGGAGCTCCCGGTTGAAAAATCCGATTGCTGGCAGGTGTATTCGATTGTGACAGAAGAATATCAATCGAATCCTAAACGTATGCGCGACTGGATAACCATTCCGAAATCGAATGGGTATGAATCGCTGCATGCCACTGTGCTGGGTCCACATGGTAAATGGGTCGAAGTTCAGATCAGGACCAAACGGATGGACGAAATTGCAGAAAAAGGGTTGGCAGCCCATTGGAAATATAAAGGCGGATCGGGCACTTCGGAAATGGAGAAGTGGCTGGCTAACGTGCGCGAAATTCTGGAAAATCCGGAGTTAAATATGGTTGATTTCATCGATGATTTCAAAATGAATATATATGCCGATGAAATTTTTGTGTTTACGCCCAAAGGTGACCTGAAAAAACTGTCGGCAGGCGCTACTTTACTCGATTTTGCCTATGAAGTTCATTCCGGTGTTGGCGATCGCTGTGTTGGAGGAAAGGTTAACGGGAAAAATGTAACGCTCAGGCATAAATTACAAAACGGCGATCAGATTTCGGTTGACACGGCAAATCATCAGCGCCCTAAAATGGATTGGCTCGATTTTGTGGTGACCAGCAAAGCAAAAAACCGCATCAAAGCCAGTTTAAATGAAGAGGTAAAGCGCGAAGCCGAAAATGGAAAAGAAATTCTTCTCAGGAAAATAAAAAACTGGAAAATTGAATATAACGACGACAGTATCCGGAAACTGCTGAAACATTATAAGTTTAAGCTTGCCCAGGATTTGTACTATAACATCTCGACAGGAAAGATTGACACGCTTGAAATTAAAGATTTGCTGGTTGAGAAAAAGGAAGAATCGGCCAGGCAATTGATAACTGAAATGTTGCCCAAAGATAAAGTTCAGGAACTGGAATTTTCGGGTGGCGACGACTATCTGGTGATTGATAACAACCTGAAGAATGTTATTTATAAGCTGGCGCCTTGCTGTAATCCTATTTTTGGTGACCAGATCTTTGGTTTTGTAACTATTAACGAAGGAATCAAAATACATCGTACCAGTTGTCCGAATGCCCCGCAAATGGTAGAACGGTATCCGTACCGTATTATAAAAGCCAGATGGCAGGATACCCGTAAAAAGAACTCCTTTCAGGCTACCATCCGGATCTCGGGAACCGATGAGCTTGGAATTGTTGGTCAAATCTCCTATGTTCTCTCGAAAGATATTGGTGTGCAAATGCGTTCAATCAACATCGACACCAATAATGGCGCATTTGATGGTACCCTGCGTGTTTTTGTGAATGGTCTCGACCACCTCGATTTTTTAATGAATAAGCTAAAGAGTATCAATGGAGTGATTGCTGTTTCGAGAGCAGATTAATGGGTGCGGTTTCTCTTTAATTCAACGTGCAATGGGAATAAATGAAGTTTTAGAATTGTTTGAACAACATGAACTGGGGAATGCTCTAGAGGCGCTGAATGGCCTGATTTTAAAGGATAATGATAATGTTCAGGCGTTAAATCTCCGGGGACGGATTTATTATAAAATGCAAAAATGGGGCGATGCCATGAATGATTATGCAACTGTGCTTGAAATCGACCCGCATAACCAGGAGGCAAAGGCTGGTTGGGAAATGACCAGAAATATTTTGGGTTATTTTAACCCCGATATGTTTAATCCCTGAACCGCTAAAAGTACTTCGGCACTGTTTTTGGAATGAAACGAGCATGTTTGCTGAACACAAACAAGTATGAATATCTCACATGCGAGTTCCATCCGGCAATTAAAAAACAAATTATATTCGGATGAAAAAAGTAATTTTTGTGTTAACTATTTCTTAGTTTTCTTGTTCTTAATTATTATTTTTGGACTCCTGTAAAATTTGAATGAAATAAAATAGTATTGAAACCCTTATAAAAATGATAACTGTATGAAACGATTTTTTTTAGCTATTGTGTTATGTTTTGGTGTTGCTGTAGGATTTGCGCAAGATGAAAAAACAGCAATTGATCTTAAGAATGATGGAAATGATGCTCTTAGAGCCAAAGATTATCCTAAAGCGCTACATCTATACGAACAGGCATTGAGTAAATGGGGCGATGAGCCAAAAGATACTGCCATGGTGTATAACATGGCTGTTTGTGCTTATCAGACTAAGTCGTTTGATAAAGCCATTAAGTTGTTGGATGAATCGATTGCTTTAAACTATAAAAAAGAAACTGCGTTTCTTTATAAAGCAAATGCTTACAAAGTCATGAAGAAAGATGACGAATATGTGAAAACGCTTGAAGAAGCATTGGTCGCTTCCCCTTCTGATGATAAAATTAAAGGTATGCTGGCTACTGTTTATGCCAAAGAAGCCAATGTTTTTTATACCTCGGGTGCCACTATTTTGAAAAAAGCCGCTGCCGATGTCGCTGCTGCCAAGTATAAAACTACTGATCCTCAGTATAAAGAAGCAGAAGAAAAAGCAAAAGCTGAATTCACTAAAGCTTTACCAATTATTGAAAAGGCTTTGGGATACGATCCGGAAAATGCAACGGCAAAACAATTAAAAGCTGCCTGCGAACAAATGATAAAAGGTTAAGAATTAGAACCTGAAATACGTTAAGGCTGTCTGAAAAGGCAGCCTTTTTTGTTTTTTAGAGCGACTGAATTTCTTCGTAGTAGTGCAGATTTTTTTATTGGAGGCTCCTGAAAAGATTAATTGTTTTGCTGTTCGGGGAAATAAGGTAGCTCAAATGTAAATGTGGATCCTTTTCCTTCTTCGGAAGTAACGCTGATTGAACCACCCAGCAATTCGATGTAAGCTTTGGAGATAGCCAGCCCTAATCCGGCTCCTTCATGCTTTCGGGTGAGACTAAACGTTCCTTGCCTGAAACGTTCGAAAATCAGGGTTAAGTGTTCCTTCGGAATTCCCGGGCCCGTATCAGTCACAAAGAATTGAATCGTCGAATTGTGCAGGTTGTAGCCAAAAATGATTGATCCATTTTCAGTAAACTTTATCGAATTTTTGATCAAATTCATCAGGATCTGGTTCAGTTTGGTACTGTCTGTTTCAATTATACATTGTTCCTCGTCAAGGCCACAATGGTAATTAATCTGGAGGTTTTTCTGGTTGGCTTCAGGCATAAAGAACGAATACAATTCCTGAAGCATGGTGTTTACATTTGTTTTTTTGATCCGAATGGTCGTTTCACCAGCTTCAATCTTCGAAATATCAATCAAATCGTTGATGATGTTAAGCATTCGCTGGCCACTTTTTACGATGATTTCGATAAATTCATACTGATTCTCGGCCGATAGATCTGGTTCTTTTAACAATTCGGCAAACCCGAGAATGCCATTCATAGGCGTTCGTATCTCGTGACTGATATTGGCCAGAAAGGCCGACTTTAACCGATCGCTTTCTTCCGCTTTTTCTTTTGCACTGATTAGTTCGGCTTCATTTTTCTTTTTTTCAGTCATGTCTTCGAGGTATCCTTCCAGATATTGAAGTTCATGATTCTGATCAAATATGCACAATCCACGTTCCCAAATCCATTTAATCTCTCCTGAAGCGGTTCTGATTGGATATTCTGCTTCAAAAAAAGAATTTTCTTTAATGACTTCCTGCCATTTTTCCCAGATCGGTTGTCTGTATTCCGGAAAAATAAGGTCATTAAACGATATCGATTTATTTTTAATATAATCATCAGGCAGGTAACCTGTAATACGGAAGCATGCTTCGCTGATAAATTTCATGGTGTAATTTTTGTCCAAGGCACAACGGTAAACCATTCCAGGCAGATTGGTAATCAGGTTCGATAGGGTTAATTCATTTTCCTTTAACTCTTTCTCTGCTTTTACCCTTTGTTCAATTTCTTGCTTAAGAATAGCGTTTTTGCGAATGCTTCGTCTTGACACCAATACCAAGATCAAAATAATAATGACAATTAAACCAGATTCGAAAACTTCAACCAGGATATGGTTTTTCCATGCTTTGGCGCTGTAATCCATCCCGAAAACAGCAACTACCTGGCCTGTTTCTTCATCGATTATAGGCACTTCAGCACTTATCCATGTACCCCAGCGGTCGGTTGTGGGTTTGGTCACCAATGCTTTTCCATCTTTAAACGGCTGCTTGTCAATCGGGGCTGCTTCGGTAAATTCCTGGCCTGGAGGAGAATAATCGGCAGAAGTGACTGGTTCTGAATCAACAATAAAATAGAGTTTATCATTGCGTTCAATATAAAGATAAGCAAACCTGGCATTTGGGTTTACCTGAATAACCCCCTGGAGTGCATTTTTTAATTTCTGGTAACTGTGATTTTTTAGATTTTCAGGGTTTGTTTCGAGTTTTTCCAGTTCTTCTTTTGGCAAGCTAGCTACAATTGAACGTGCATTCAGCAAAACTTTGTCAATTTCCTGATTGGAAGTTTCGACACCGATATAGGTTATAAACAGCGACCCAACGATAAGAATGATAAGGAAGATCAGTACTTCCTTGATCGATAAGGTTTTTAGTAAGTTCCTCATCGCTTTAATTTTTGAGTATTCACGATGTTGCTATGCTGCAATTTCTTTTTTTTTACTGAAAAATAAAATGAATTATTTCTGTTAAGGGCAACGAATAAAGTAATACAAAATTTCGAAGATTTCAAAAGAAATTTGAATGGCTTTTATTGGTTTACTCGGGCGAAGAAAAAGGTTCATGACAACGGCTATCTGGCTTTATGCGGAGAATAAAAAAAGCCGCCCTCCCGAAGGAGGAACGGCTCAATTAAAACCTATGCGAAAGGCTTATTTCTTCCACAATTTTTCCATTTCTTCGAGAGTTTTTCCTTTGGTTTCAGGAACCATTTTCCAAACAAAAACAAACGAAAGAAGGCTCATCAGGCCATAAAAGCTGTAGGTCATACCACCGCTAAATTCCATCATGGCCGGATAGGTTGATGAAATGAAATAGTTGGCAGCCCATTGCGCTGCAACTGCAATGGCAATAGCTCTTCCCCTGATTTTATTGGGGAATATTTCTGAAATCAATACCCAGCAAATTGGGCCCCATGACATCATAAACGAAGCTGTATAAATAATGATGAATACCAGGGTGCTGATGCCAATAACCTTCATAAATGCCAGTGCACCAATGGCAAACATTCCGATGGCCATCCCGATTGACCCAATCATCAACAGGATCTTGCGTCCGTATTTATCAACAGTTGCAATGGCAATAACTGTAAAAATAACGTTTACGAGTCCCATTACTACAGTTTGGAGCATCGAAGCATCTTTGGCAGCCCCCATGCTTTCAAAAATTCGGGGCGCATAATATAAGGCTACATTTATTCCTACAAACTGCTGAAATACAGAAAGAAGTATTCCGATAATTATTACGATCCTGCCGTAGGCAAACAGCTTTTCAGAAGCTGCTTCGACCGATTTTTTAATATCAGTCATAATAAGCCTGGCCTGTTGGGCGCCGTTGATCTTGGTTAAAATCTGAAGTGCTTTGGTATCCTGATTGGTCAGTGCCAGGTAACGAGGTGTTTCGGGAACCAGAAACAGCAAAATACCAAAGAGGGCAGCAGGTATGGATTCGGATACAAACATCCACCGCCATCCGGTTTCATTGATGAATTCAATGGTTTTTCCCTGTGCTATAAAGTAGTTTACAAAATACACAACCAACATCCCAAAAATAATTGCAAACTGGTTGATGGAAACCAGACGGCCACGGATGTCGGCAGGGGCAACTTCGCCAATATACATCGGGCAAATGGCTGACGCCAAACCAACCCCGATACCGCCAATGATGCGGTAGAAGTTGAACATGTACAAAAGTCCCATACTTGGTTCGCCGTGTTTGAAGAATAAAAATTCAGGATAACCAGAACCCAGCGCAGAAATAAAGAATAATACGGCTGCAAGCATCAGTGATTTTTTACGTCCCATTTTCGACGCCAGTAATCCCGAAATCATTCCTCCAATGATACAGCCGATCAATGCGCTTGAGATGGTAGCTCCATGCGCCAACGATCCAAGTCCTAAACTGGTAATCAGAAACGCCTGAACAGACTTCTCTGCACCCGAAATTACGGCAGTATCGTATCCAAACAAAAGACCACCCAGTGTTGCCACAAGGGTGATCCCTAAAATATAAATCGTGTTACGATCTTTCATTGGTTAAATGTAACAATTGATCAACTGTTCCAACATTTCCTGTTTCCCGCTGATTTGTTTGGGTTCACCAACTTCTTTGGCCACATTGTACAGGTCGGTCAGGCTCAGTTTGCCAGCTTCGTACTCGGCGCCTTTGCCAGAGTCGAATGAAGCATAACGGTTAGCTTTCAATTTCAGGTAGTCTGAATCTTTCAGCAATTTGTCGGCTATTACGAGTGAGCGTGCAAATACGTCCATACCCGAGATGTGTGCGATGAAAATGTCTTCCAGGTCTGTTGAGTTACGACGTGTTTTTGCATCGAAGTTGATACCGCCGGTGGTAAATCCGCCAGCCTGAATAATTTCGATCATGGCTTCAGTAACTTCGTAAATGTTGGTTGGGAATTCATCAGTGTCCCATCCGTTTTGGTAGTCACCTTTGTTGGCATCAATCGAACCGAACATGCCGGTATCGCGGGCAACACGCAACTCGTGAGCAAAAGTGTGGCCGGCCAACGTAGCATGGTTCACTTCAATGTTCATCTTGAAATCGTTTTCCAAACCATGTGCTTTCAGGAATCCAACAACAGTCTGGGTATCGAAATCATACTGGTGTTTCATGGGTTCCATTGGTTTTGGCTCAATCAGGAAAGAGCCTTTAAATCCTTTAGCACGGGCGTGATCGCGGGCTGCAGTCAGGAATTTACCCATGTGGTCCAATTCGCGTTTGGTGTCGGTATTGTGCAAACTCATGTATCCTTCGCGTCCTCCCCAGAATACATAATTGACACCGCCTAAAGCGATAGTTGCTTCCATCGCATTTTTAACCTGAACGGCTGCATTGGCCAATACATTGAAATCGGGGTTGGTTGAGGCTCCATTCATATAACGGGGATCGCTGAATACGTTGGCAGTACCCCAAAGCAATTTGATTCCGGTAGCTTCCTGACGTTCTTTAGCAAAGTCGATCATGTTAGCCAAACGTTTTTCGATTTCGAAAACAGAACCGCCACCAACCACGTCAGTATCGTGGAAACAATAGAAAGGGGCACCAATTTTGCTGATGAATTCGAAAGCCGCATCCATTTTTTCTTTAGCTGCAGTCATTGGGTCAGCAGCGCCTACCCAAGGGAAAATCTGTGTTCCCGGGCCGAATGGATCGCCACCATCGCCACAGAAGGTATGCCAGTATGCAACTGCAAAACGAAGATATTCTTTCATTGTTTTGCCTAAAACGACTTGGTTGGCATTGTAGTATTTAAATGCCATCGGATTTTTCGACTGTGGTCCCTCGAACTCAATTTGATCGATACCTGGGAAATACTCTTTGTTTCCTTTAAAAGCTGTCATTGTGTTTTGTATTTGTCCTTCCACAGAAGGAATTAGTAATAAATATAATTTTAAATATCAAATAAGGAATGTAGAACGGATTAGCTCGATGCTTCTTATTTCTACTTCGGTGATTTCTATTAACTATAACGCTTTCTCCAATTGCTGTTTCCAGTTTTGATACGCTTCTTCGTACTGTGTTTTTTTGCTCAGGTCAGGCGAAACGGTATCTAATTTTTTCAGGCTGGCAAATGCTTCTTTTGCTGAAGCATAATAGCCTGAACCAATTCCGGCACCGCGGGCTGCACCAACTGATCCGTCGGTGTTATACAGCTCGATGGTAGCCCCGGAAATTCCGGCGAGTGTTTCGCGGAAAATCGGGCTCAGGAACATGTTGGCTTTTCCGGCGCGAATAACCTGTGCTTTGATTCCGATTTGTTCCATAATTTCCATTCCGTATTTGAATGAAAAGACAATCCCTTCCTGCGCGGCACGGAACAAATGGGCTTCGGTGTGCGTGTTGAAACCTAATCCTGAAATTTGTGCGCCAATGTTTTTGTTGCGGAGAACACGTTCGGCACCATTTCCAAAAGGCAGAATGCTCAACCCGTCTGACCCAATGGCCACTTCGGATGCTTTCCGGTTCATTTCTTCGTACGAGAAAGCTTTGTTCCCGACATGCTTATTCAGCCACGAATTCAGGATTCCGGTTCCGTTGATGCAAAGCAGAACGCCCAAACGATTGGCTTCAGCCGAATGGTTAACGTGAGCGAAGGTGTTTACCCGTGAATACGGATCGTATTTAACTTCGCCACTTACACCGTAAACAACTCCGGAAGTTCCGGCAGTGGTGGCAATCTCACCCGGATTCAGCACGTTCAGCGATAGGGCATTGTTTGGTTGATCGCCTGCGCGATAACTGATTTTTATTCCTTCGGCCAATCCCAATTCAGCAGCCGCTTTGGCGTTAACCACACTCTGAACAGAGAAAGTCGGAACGATTTCGGGGATAAACGATTTTTCGAATCCGTAATAATCGAGCAGCATATCGGCTACAGCATTTTCTTTAAAATTCCAGAGGATTCCTTCCGATAAGTTTCCGGCAGTGGTTTTTATTTCTCCTGAAAGTTTCATCGCAATGTAGTCGCCAGGCAGCATGATCTTGTCGATTTTTGCATACAATTCCGGCTCATTATCTTTCACCCATTTTAATTTGGACGCGGTAAAGTTTCCGGGTGAATTAAGCAAATTGGAAAGGCATTTTTCTTCGCCGATTTCGGTGAAAGCTTTATTGCCAATTTCAGCAGCACGGCTGTCGCACCAGATGATTGACGGACGCAGTACCTGCTGGTTTTTATCCACTGCAACTAATCCGTGCATCTGGTAGGAGATGCCAATCGAATCAATAGCTTTCGGATCAACTTTTGACTGGCCCATCACATCGGCAAGCGCCAGTTTAAGGTTTGCCCACCATTGTTCCGGTTCTTGTTCGGCCCATCCGGGTTTTACAGCGGTAATTTTCATTTCCTGCTTGGGGTAAAATGCCGAGGCCAGGCAATTTCCTGATTGACCATCGATTAACGATGCTTTTATCGATGAACTGCCAATGTCGAATCCTAATAAGTACATATATTTTAGTTTTATAGGTTTTAATAGTTGGTGTATCCGTTCTGTTCTGGTATGCTCTGCAAAACTAGACGATGCAATCCCATTATCAAAATTAGCAATGCTGTTTTAAAACATTGTTTAAAGAGATTTCCTGATAGTCAATTTGCTGGGAATAACTGTGTTTATTCTTTCTCCGGTATTTACAAAGTCAGCAATTTTTTTACCCATCAGTTCAAAGTCAGTCGAAATAACTGTAATCCCATCTTTGACATACTTTTTCATTGGTGTTTCGTTGTACGAAATAACGCCCACATCCTGCCCCAAACCCAGATTCTTTTGGTGACACTGATCCAGAAATTTGGCCAAAGTACGGTCGCTCACCAGCAAATAAAGTTCACCTTTCTGCAAGTCAAATTTCTTAAAATCGTATAAGATTTTGTAATTGATTTTATAATCGGTACAAAATTTATCAAAATACTCGACTGATATTTTTGGGTGATAAGTGAATGAAGGATAGAGGTATATGAATTTTTCGTATTTCCGGATGAGTTCAAGACCACTTTCAAGCGAATCGTACAATGCCTGACCAAAATCCTGATAGATACTCGAAGCCCCTTCCTGTGCATTCACATTCCAGTCGATGACCAGCAGTTTACTGGCGGGTATCTGGCGGGTTATTTCGGGAACACGGTCATGGTCGAAATTCATGATGATGTACTTCGTGTATTTGCCCAGGCTTTCCTTGATGATCTTCTCAAAATCATCAATGTTGTAATGGTGAAAATGCAGGTCGATGGCAATGGTTTCGGGCAGGTTATCCAGAAAAGAGCCGTACAAAACTTCCTTGTAAGCCTTGAATGTATCGAGAAACAAAAAGACTTTGGTAACGGCTTTGGCTACAAAATAGCCCCGGTTGGGAACCGATTCAATCACCCCCCGATTTTTCAGCTCGGCATACGCTTTAAAAACGGTATCACGCGACAAGGCACTTTCTTTACACAACTGATTTACCGATGGTAGCATATCGCCAACCTGGAGTAAGTTTTTACTGACAGCTTCGTTTACTGAGTCTATTAACTGTTGGAATTTCAGTAGGTTGGACTGCGGATTTACCGTAAAATGAAATTTGCTTTCCATAAGATATGCAATGTGGTGGTCTGTTCTGGTATGCAAACATACGCATTAGACCCGAAAAGGCCAAGTAATTTTTTTAATCTGCCGTTCTCTTTTTTCGTCAAATGGAGGAAAGAGTGGGTTTATGCAACTTCAGTACAATTTGTTTTTGAGGTAGATCTATTATGTTGTGTGTCACATGCTGGTCGGATTATTTAATTAAACTTAAACAATTACGAATCCGGAGAAGCAAACATTTTTTTTACTTTTGTCAGTATGCAAACCATTCAGGGAATAAGTGAAAAAGATTTGATAACCCGCTTCAAAAGTGGAGATCAAACAGCTTTCGAGTTGTTGTTTCACTTTTATTATCCCGGACTGGTTATGTATTCCACACAATTTACCACCGACAGGGTTGAAGCCGAAGAAATTGTTCAGGATTTCTTCGTCAGGTTCTGGCAAAAACGACAACAGTTTATTCCAGCCGACAGTCTTAAAAGCTATTTGTTTTTATCGGTAAAAAATGGCAGCCTGAATTTCCTGAAGCACAAAAAGATAGAGGAGCGGTACATTAAAGATATGATTGAGTTAGCTAATCACCATTTGGTTTTCGATCCGGATTTGTATGTTGCTTCCGAACTTCAGGAAAAAGTAAAGGAAGCAGTTGACCTGCTTCCCGAAAAGTGCCGTGAGATATTTATTATGAGTCGTTTCCGTGGAATGAAGAACGAAGAAATTGCGGAGGAATTACATCTCTCGAAACGAACGGTTGAAACTCAGATAAGTAAAGCACTGAAAGTGATGAAGGTTGAATTGAAAGATTATGCTGGTTTGCTGATGCTATTGGGGATATAAAATTTATTCTTCTCATTTGTCAGTTTTCGGATACGTGTGTTTTTCGTTTCAGTTGTTTTAGATGAAAACAGATTCATCAACAGTTTAAAATGGCAGACGATACAACTATCCGGCAAAAAATTAAAGATCGATTGTCCAATCTTGGCAATCAAACAGAGGAAAGCCAAATCATTTCGGCCAGGCAAATCATTTCTGAAATAGAAACCATAAACAGTCGTGCTGCATTTGCGCTGGTACAAAACCGGATTCAGGAAAAAAACAGCTATCGACAACTGCTGAATACTTTGAGCCGGGTTGCTGCTATCCTTTTTATTCCCTTGCTTATGGCCTCCATCTGGATCCTGAGCCGACAATTAGACTCCAATTCTTCACAACACTATGCTTTGCAGGAAATTACCAGCCCGTCAGGTATTCGGTCACAGGTACTTTTGCCCGATGGAACAAAGGTTTGGCTGAATGCCGAAAGTACCCTGAAGTTTCAGGTTCCGTTTCAGGGAGAAAACCGGAATGTAGATTTGCAGGGCGAAGCTTTTTTTGACGTAGTAAAAGATCAAGGAAAACCTTTTGTGGTGCAAACGGGCAAGGTGAAAATAAAGGTGCTTGGAACACGTTTCAACTGTAAATCGTACGCCGAAGATGAAAACGTACAAGTTGCGCTGGAGGAAGGTAAAATAGCACTAAATATAGCAGGCAGTTCAGGATCATCGGAAAAAATATTGCATCCGGGAGAATTTGCTGTGGTTGGTAAATCAAACCTTCAGGCTACCATAACCAGCGAAGAAATCGATAAATATATTGCATGGCACACCGGGAAACTGGTGTTCAGTAATTCGCCAATGAGCGAAGTGGCACAAATGCTCGAACGCTGGTATGGCATCGACGTGGTTGTGCGCGATCAGGAAATCATGAACTATCGGTTTACCACCACTTTCGAAAATGAATCACTTTTTCAGGTCATCGAACTACTTGGATTGTCGTCGCCCATTCGTATCCGGTATGTTCAGGCAACACTTGGAAAAGACAATAAGTCGAAAACCAGATCACAAATTATTATAACTAAAAAATAAAAACCAGATTGCCTATGACATTATAAATCTCTTATAACGAAGAGAGGAAGTGCTACCAACACCTCCTCTCGGGTTACCCTTAACGGGCAGATCAAATAACGTTATTAAATTTAATCATTCAAATCTATGAAAAAAAAGATGAAATTGTGTTGTTCGGTTTTTACCGGACAGCGAAAAACCTTTCTAATTATGCGGGTTTCACTATTTTTAATCCTGATCAGTGCATTACAGGTAATTGCAGGAGCAAGTTATTCTCAATCAACACGTTTGTCGTTGAGTATGAAAAATTCAACGGTGAGGGAAGTGTTGGGTACGATTGAGGACAAAAGTGATTTTTATTTTCTGTATAACAATCAACTTATTGATGTTGAGCGGAAAGTTAATGTTGACGTGACAAATGAGAAAATAGATTTTATTCTGTCGAAACTTTTTGACGATGGCAGTGTGAATATCCTGATTCGCGACCGGCACATCATCCTTACCCCTGGCGAAGGAGTATCGGTAGTTCAGCAGCAGAAAACAGTTTCAGGGAAAGTAACCGACAATGCGGGATTGGCTCTGCCAGGTGTTTCGGTAGTGATAAAGGGTACAACCAATGGAACAATCACTGATGGGAATGGAAACTATTCACTTCCAGCTGTTGCTACAAATGCGATTCTGCAATTCACATTTGTTGGAATGAAAACACAGGACATCTCCGTTGAGGGTAAAAGCTCGATCAATATTGTGATGGAGGAAGAGACTTTTGGCGTTGATGAAGTTGTTGTTACAGCTCTCGGAATCAAACGAATGGAAAAAGCGCTGGGTTATGCCGTACAGAAAGTTTCCGGAGAGGGTTTGCAAACGGTTAAAGGACTTGATTTGAGTACCTCATTAACCGGAAAAGTTGCAGGTTTGATGGTGAAAAACAGTACCGAATTTGCGGCAGAACCAGACATTTTGCTTCGTGGTGAAAAACCACTTTTGGTAATCGACGGAGTACCTTATGGCAATATGAGCCTGCGTGATTTACCGTCAGACGATATTGAGGATATCAGTGTGCTGAAAGGTGCAACCGCATCAGCCCTTTATGGTTATCGCGGGGCGAGTGGAGCAATAATGGTTACAACAATAAAGGGGAATAAGAACAAGGGCCTGTCGGTTTCAGTTAACAGCGGAACCATGTTGACTGCTGGTTATCTGGCTATTCCTGAATTGCAATCAACTTACGGACGTGTTGTGAACACGGCAACCAATACCTATGTCCGTTCAGGAGATGGTCCCTGGGGGCCTCCTTTGGAAGGACAGGAAGTTATTCAATGGGATCCGATAAAAAAAACCATGAAGGCGATGCCTTACCTGCCTATAGGAAAAGATAATTTTCAGAATTTTCTGGAACAGGGGTATGTTTTAAATAACAACGTTAACGTAGTTCAGCAAGGTGAATTCGGGAGCTTCCGCTCTTCGGTAACCTGGGTGAAAAATAAGGGGCAGTATCCCAATTCAATGTTCGACAAAATTACTTACAGCATTGGCGGTGATATGAAAGTGAACAAGTTCACGTTGTCGTCAAATCTGTCGTTTAACAAGCAAATTTCCCCAAACATAGGTTTTGGTGGTTATACCGGATACGACCCCATGTATTCCATGTTAATCTGGTCGGGTCCTGATTGGGACATCCGCGACTATAAAGATTACTGGGTAGTACCAAACGAAATTCAGAACAGCAGTTATACAGGTACCAACAACAATCCCTATTTCGACAGGTACGAAAGGACACACAGTATAAATAAAGATGTTTTAAATGGCACACTGGCATTGAATTATGACATGACCTCCTGGCTTAAAGCTACTTTCCGTACCGGTTTTGACTCCTATAGCAACAAACAGGAGATCCAGATTTCTAAAGGTTCATTTGTAAGTGCAGGTACTGCTACCATAATCGACAATGGCGGTCAGGTTTGGGGTGAATCGATGAAAGGATCGTACAACATGGGAATTGGCCGGGGTTACAGCCTCAATACCGATTTCCTGCTTTCGGGGAACAAATCAATCGGAGATTTCAACGTAGATGGTTTTGTTGGTGGAACGATTTATTACCGCGAGGATGAAGGCATTGATTCAAGAACGCAAGGTGGACTTTCTATTCCGGCTTTCTACTCACTTAAAGCTTCGGTAACTCCGGCCTATGTGGCTTCCAGCTTAACTAAACAGCAAGTGAACAGTCTGTACGGACGCCTTGCTTTCTCGTGGAAAAGTCTGGTGTATGCTGAGGGAACTTTACGCAACGACTGGAGTTCTACTTTGCCCGAATCGACCCGTTCGTATCTATATCCATCTTTGTCAGGAAGTTTTGTCGCGTCTGAATTACTTCCTAAAATGGACTGGCTTTCGATGTGGAAATTGCGTGCCTCGTGGACTTCTTCGAAAACTCCTGCCGGAGTCTATAGCATCAATCAGGTTTATACCATTACCAATAACGCCTGGGGAAGTTTAAGTTCGGCATCGTTGCCTGGTACTATTTATGGCGTCGATGTTCATCCGGAGTCAGCCTCTACCTTCGAGATTGGTACCGCAGTAAACCTTTATAAAAACAGGGCTTCTGTTGATGTATCCTATTACAACAAAAGAATGTACGACTTCCTGAAATCAACAGGAATAAGTCCTGCTTCAGGATATTACAACAATTATATCAATATTGACGAGGAAATTACCCGAAAAGGAGTTGAAGTTTCAGCCAATGTAACTCCGATCAAAACAAATGACTGGCAATGGGATCTTTCGCTCAACTGGTCAACGTATGCCAGGTATTATACCAAATTAGATCCGGTTTATTCAGCCGATAAGCCTTGGGTAAAGGTAGGCGAAAGGGCCGACCACTATATCCTTCGTGATTATCAGCGTGATCCTGACGGCAACATTATCCATAATAACGGTCAGCCACTGTATTCGGCTTACGACTCTAAATTTGGCAATGCCGATCCAAATTGGATCTGGGGTGCAAATACAACCGTTAAGTATAAAAACTGGTCATTTTATGTTTCGCTTGATGGCCGCGTAGGCGGATTGGCTCAAACCACTACCGAAATGTATATGTGGCGTGCAGGTTCGCACCCGAAATCAGTTGTTCCGGAGAGATATCTGGATGCTACACAGCCAGGAACAAAGAATTACGTCGGGAGTGGGGTGAAAGTCGTATCGGGTTCTGCAACCTACGATACTTATGGAAATATTACCAGCGATACCAGAGTTTATGCACCAAACGATGTAGCGGTGACCTATAAAACGTATCTGGAAAATTTGCACAAAGGAACAGCCTGGGGTGGTGCACCATCTATTGTTGATGCCTACAGCACCACATATTTTAAAATCAGGGAGATGTCGTTTACTTACGATTTGCCTAAAAGCATATGCACTAAATTCTACTCCAAGGGAGCTTCTATTTCTGCTGTTGGACAAAATGTGTTCCTCTGGGCCAAACAGTTTAAGTATTCCGATCCGGATGGTGGTAGCGAAAACTTTAGCGATCCGTCACTTCGTTATCTTGGGTTTAATCTGAAACTTATTTTCTAGAAAACCTGAAGAAGAAGTTCGTTTGAGTTAAGCAAAAATTAAAAAACAAATTATAGACAGATGAAAAAAATAAATAAATATATCAGTGTGGCGTTTATCCTCATCTTTTCTTTGCTTGCCGGTTGCGACAAATTTGATGAAATAAACACCGACCCGGATACAACTACCCAGGTGAGCCCATCAATGGAATGTACAAATATTGTATTACGCATGTTTAAATATGGCAGCGATGCTATGGCTTACATTTCCGGGAATGCATTACCCAAATATGTGGGCTACGCCATCATGGCTCAAAATGATGCCCAGTATAATAAAATTGGAAGTGGCGATTTTGGGGCACTGACTATCTTACCCAACATCGATAAAATGCTGGAATATGCACAGGGTAATGTAATGGAAGATTCTTATAAAGGAGTGGCCAGTTTTGCAAAAGCCTATACCTTTTTTAAACTGACTATGGCTATGGGCGATATTCCATACAGCGAAGCAAACAAGGGACTTGAGGGACTTTATCGTCCGAAATACGATACTCAGGAGGAAATTTTCAAAGGCATACTGGATGAGCTGAAAGCTGCTGATGCCTATTTTGCAAAGGGCATTACATTCACCGGTGATCCAACACCTTACAATGGCGATCCTGCAAAATGGAGAAAAGCGACCAACGCATTTGCTCTAAAAGTGCTGATGACTTTAAGCAAAAAAGAGGGTGTTGCATCGTTAAATGTTAAAACCCGGTTTGCTGAAATTGTAACTGCCGGTAATTTAATGGAAAAATCAACCGGTTTTTTAGGGCTCAATTATTCAACCCTGAATAAACATCCGTTGAACAGCACCAACGACATGTTTACAACCAAGACTGTAATCAGCTCGTTACTCATGGATAATTTAAAAAGCCTGAACGACTATCGTTTATATTATTATGCAGAACCTGCTGGTGCACAGATTGCCGCAGGTAAAACACCATCAGATATGGAAGCATACGTTGGTGTTGATGTTTCGATGGATTATTCAACGATGAATGCTGATTACAATGCCAATAAATACTCGTTGCTGAATAAACGATATGTTACTGAAGATGCCTGTGAACCCCGAATGATGCTGACTTATGGTGAACAACAATTTATAATTGCCGAAGCAAGAGTGAGGGGATGGATAGTTACCGGAACAGCCCAAACCTATTATGAAGATGGCGTTAAATCAGCTTTGGCTGATATAATGGCAACCAAAGCCAGTTATGCCCACGGGAAAGCAATTGATCAGGCCTACATCAATGGCTATTTTACTGGCGAAGCAGCATTTAAAGCAACTCAGGACGAACAGTTGAAGCAAATCTGGATGCAGCGGTATATTCTAAATTTCATGCAGGATGCCGAGTCGAGTTATTTTGAATATAGAAGAAACACATATCCGGTTTTCCCCATCAATCCGGCAACAAGCCTGAACGAGAACAACAAAAACGGAATTCCGATGCGCTATTTGTATCCGGGTTCGGAAACCAACTACAATCGCGAAAACTTAACAGAGGCATTGAATCGTCAGTACGAAGGATACGATGAAATCAATAAACTGATGTGGTTGTTAAAATAGATAGAGGTTATTTTTTTACAGGTGTGGGTTGATTTGGAGAATTGAATAATGATCCTTAACAACCCACACTTTTTTTATAACAAAGCCTGAAGTGTGGGGCAGAATAAAATAGATCCAAGATTTGGGGTCTTGTCATCATTGCTTTAATGCTGATCGTACGATTGCATCTTTTCTGCAAATTTCTATCTTTAGGCAAACGAATTAAACCTACGATCATGCCGCTACTCATTGTCGGAATCGGAATCCTGATTCTTCTCCTCCTTATTAGCAAATTTAAGATTAATGCCTTTTTGGCGCTGCTTATTACTTCTTTTGCAGTGGGGCTGTTCAGCAGCATGAACCTCATGGATATTCTGGATTCCATTCTGAAAGGAATTGGTGATACCATGGGTAAAATTGTACTGATTCTGGCATTTGGCGCCATGCTCGGGAAAATTCTGGAGGAAAGCGGTGCAGCCCATACCATCACTTACCGGATGACTGAATTTATGGGGTTGAAAAATATTCAGTATGCTTTGCTGATAACTGGATTTTTGGTTGGTTTACCAATGATGTATAACGCCAGTTTTTTGGTACTGATCCCTTTGATTTTCACTTTTGCCACTACCACAAAATTACCAACAATCTGGCTGGCTTTGCCTTTGTGTTCGGCCTTATCGGTGGCACATTGTTTTTTGCCGCCGCACCCGGCACCTACTTACGTTTCGTTTATTTACGAAGCTGATGTTAACAAAGTGCTGCTGTATGGACTGATTCCAATGATTCCGGCTTGTTTAATTGGCGGTGTTTGGTTGTCACGATTCACTAAAAAGATTGATGTCAGTCCACCCAAGGAGCTTTTTACGGAGCGCCAGTTCGAAAAAGGAGAGCTTCCCGGACTAGGAATCAGCATTCTTTGTGCAGTGACTCCAATCATCCTGATGCTTTTGGGTGCTTTGGCGGATCTGTTATTTGGTCCGCCACCGGCAAAGGCCGAACTTACCAGGCTTGGCATTGAAAACATCACCGGTTTTTACCAGTATATTTTTACTGAAAAAGGTTTTAGCCCTGAAACGGCAAATCTGTATTCAGGAGTACTTACGTTCTTCAAGTTTATGAGCGATGCCAATATTGCCCTTTTTATGGCTGTGATTGTCGCTGTTTTTACACTGGGCTTGCGCAAAGGAAGAAGCATGGATGATGTAATGAACAGTTCTGCCAAATCTATTGGTGCCATTTCTATGATCGTGCTGATTATTGCCGGTGGAGGTGCTTTTTCGCAGGTTCTGAAGGACAGCTATGTGATTGAATACATTCGTTCCATCTCCGATTCCATTCAGATGAATCCGTTATTGATGGCTTTTATTATAGCCTCTGTTTTCAGGCTTGCAGTAGGTTCAGCTACAGTTTCAACATTAACTACAGCTCCCATTATGCTTCCCATTGCCCAACAAACAGGCACTTCGCCTGAACTGATGGTGTTGGCTACCGGTGCCGGAAGTGTGATGTGGTCGCATTTCAACGATTCAGGGTTCTGGATGTTTAAAGAGTATTTCGGGCTAAGCGTGAAGCAAACTTTTCAAACCTGGACGGTTATGGAATCATTGGTTGGTGTCGTAGGCATAATCACGGTATTGGCAATGAGTTTGTTTATTTAGACCTGAAAGGCTGAGTTGAATTTGGAAAGGTACACGGGTAATCATCGCCATTCTATGAGTGCATCAGAGTTCTGTTTGCACAATCAGGAGCAGGTCACGGGATCAGGTCATTTCGTGGGTAGAATGGCGATGCGGCATGGAAAAGGCAAGAGCTGCGACGAATGGATTGAATTTGACTGGGATATCATACGTTATAAGTTATCCTTTTGATAAAAATGAAGGGGATAACAATGCTGTTTCCTATATAAATCTATCTTTGCGTGAACCATCATGGTTCACTTATGGGCAATGCACTAAAAGATCAGGATAAACAGGTTGTTGAACAAATAAAGGAAGGGTCTAAAGAAGCTTTCCATTTGTTGTTTGATGAATTTGGCCCAAAGATCCACGCTTTCGCTTTGTCCTATCTGAAGAATGAATCAGACGCTGAAGAATTACTACAGGATGTTTTTTTAAAACTATGGGAAGTCAGGGAAAGTCTCGATAGTTCGAAGAATTTAAAATCGTTTCTGTTTAAAATTTGTATTAATCTGATTTACGATTTTATACGCCGCAAGAATATTGAACAGGCTTACCTGGATTATTCGGGCAGAAATAATCCATCGATTGGTAATAATACCTGGCATGAAGTTATTTATAACGATATGTTCAGCAACTTACAGCAACTCATAGCAACAATGCCCGAACAGCGCCAGCGTATTTTTAGGCTGAGCAAAGAAGATGGGTTGTCGAACGAAGAAATTGCCCAAAAACTTAATCTGTCACGCCGAACCGTTGAAAATCAACTTTACCGAGCGGTTTCCTTTTTAAAAGACAAAATTAACAGGGGCTCCATCCCTGCGTTATTGTTCTTCTTCCTTCATTGCAACTAATCCGGACGTATTTTTCAGGAATATAAAAATTGTTGCACCTCCTCTTGACCCATAAGCTGGTTATATCATGTTATTTTCAGACTTAGATGTTTGATTTTTTAGGGGTGTTTATTTGTGTGGTGTATCTTTTGGTTGATTGTTGTGTTAAAAAGATGGGGGTGTGCAATAAAAATTAAAAACAGGATGAGTATTTTGAAATAGCTATTCGTATTACGATTAAATTTATATTAAAAATGGACAGGCCCATTCAAGACTTTCTTCAGGACGCAAAATCAAATCACCCGACCAACGAGCAAAGGCAGGAGTTCTTGTCATTGTTCCACCAATCAAATGTCGAATTTAAATTGAAGGAGAATCTGCTTGAGGATTTAAACCGAACCGATAATCCATTAAAAAACAAACAGTTTTTTGATGCCATATTTGAGAAACTATGGAGCAAAAGAAAAATCGATGTAAAAAGTTATTATCCTACCAGGCAAATTTCAGTTCGGTTTGGGCAATGGGCTGCCATTTTGATTATCGGTTTATTCCTGGGTTATTACCTCAGTTCAGTCAAAAAGGAATCATCTCCGGTTTATTACACTTCGGTGGCGCCCAAAGGATCTGTTTCCGAAATGCTTTTACCCGATGGCACTCACATTTTTTTGAATTCAGGATCGGAAATAAAATATACCGTTGACGGTAACGACCACATGCGGGAGATTTTTCTGACCGGGGAAGCTTGGTTTGAAGTGGCAAAGATGAAGGAAAAACCATTTCTGGTTCACACTTCGTTTTATGATGTCCAGGTTATTGGTACTTCTTTTAATATAAAAGCATATCCTGAAGAAGCTGAGGTGACGACCACGCTGGAGGAAGGGCGTATCGCAGTAAAATCGTCGGAAAACCTGAAGCTGGCTGATGAAATTGTATTAAAACCCGGAGAGCAGTTGACTTATAACAAAGAGTTAAATAAGATTCAGATTCATGAGGTTAATACGAAATGGTACTCATCGTGGAAGAATAATAAATTGGTTTTTGTTAACATGAGCTTGAAAGACCTGACCATTTTGCTTGAGCGAAAATATGGTATCGAGATCGAAATTGCCGATCAAAGCATTCTGGGGTATCACTATGACGGAACAATAAAAGATGAAACGATACTGGAAGTCCTGGAAATACTAAAACATACATTGCCTATTCAGTATCAGATAGTTGATCAAAAAATAGTTATTCAAAAGAAATAGAAGAGAGGATTTCTATGAAATAAACCCAATCGAAATGAAAAAGCCGGAGATGCTGTCACATCTAGCCGGCTCAATGCAATTAATAAAACGGTGCTGTCACACCAAATTAATTATTAATCAAACACGTCAAATGTATGAAAAAAAAACAAATTGTTTCCGCCCGGTATCCGGGCAAGGGGCATAAGCTAGTGCTAAAGATGAAGCTTACATTTATTATTTTGATGGGTTGTCTGATGCAGGTTTCGGCCTCCGTTTATTCGCAGACAACAAAATTTTCTTTTAATATCCAGAACAAACAGGTTCTTGATGTGCTGAAAGAAATTGAGGATAAAAGTAATTTCCGATTCTTTTATCAGCGTGAACAAGTTGATGTTACCCGAAAAATTGATTTGAAGGTGACCGAAAGAAACGTAGAAACCATTCTGGATGAATTGTTTCGGAATCAGGGTGTTTTGTACAAAGTGTTACCTGATAATTTAATAATAATTACTCCCCATATCGGGAAACAATCAGTCACCGGACTTAATCAGCAGCAAAAGTCGGTTTCCGGTAAAGTTACTGATACTTCAGGGGCGCCACTACCCGGGGTTTCTGTTTTAATAAAGGGCACTTCGCAAGGAACTGTCACCGATTCTGACGGTAACTATTCAATTAGCAGCGTACCCGAACGTGCAACTTTGCAGTTTTCATTTGTTGGAATGAAAATTAAAGAAACAACGGTTGGTACCCAAACCACCATTAATGCCACGCTTGAAGACGAAACTATTGGCCTTGAAGAAGTTGTGGCTGTTGGGTATGGAACTCAAAAGAAAGTCAATTTAACCGGTTCCATTACTGCGGTTAACGCTTCCGAATTGAGTACAATTTCTACTTCAAATTTGTCGAATACGCTTGCCGGACGTGCCCCGGGTGTTAATATAACCGGGAATTCAGGATTAATGGGAGCCTCTTCCGAGATCCGTATCCGCGGTGGTTTTGGTGAACCTTTATTCGTAATTGATGGTATTGTCAGGGATAAGGGTGCCTTCGATGCACTCGAAGTAAACGAAATTGACCAGTTGAGTTTTCTGAAAGATGCGGCTACAGCTTCCATTTATGGTTCGCAGGCTGGAAATGGTGTTGTTTTGGTTACCACCAAAGCTGGAACTGAACAGAAACCCGTATTTAACTATCAAGGGTCATACACGTTTATGGAACCCATACAAGAACTTTTTTCGGATATGTTTACGGCAACCGACGAATTGATCTACCAGAACAGGGTCGCTCAATTTCAGGGCCTGGCTACCCCAAACGGCGACAAAGAGTTTGCCTACTTCAAGGACAAAAATTACAATGTAAACGACTACATCTGGCAAACCCCTTCTACCCAGAAGCATTCGATTAGTGTTTCAGGAGGGAATGATAAAGTAACTTATTATGCCTTAGGTAGCTATATTGGTGAAACTGGGTCGTATAAAAATCTTGAAAACGACAAGTTTAACTTACGGTCGAACGTGACCGCCAAAATTACCGACCGGATAAAAATGAATTTTAATCTGTCGGCTAACCAACAGAATCAACAACGATTTTACTGGCCATTCTCTGACGACGACGAGCAGACCATTGGCGACCTTTACCGTTGTACATTTAACTGGCCGAAAACCTACCCGTTTTATCTGAATGCTGATGGAACGCCTGCAAATAATGTAACCGATTATCCGGTGCAAACTCCAATGGGTAGCTGGCAGGCCTGGAATGTGGTCGATCAGGTAATTGGCGATAGGTACATTAAAACACGAAAACGGGAAGTTAACGCGATTCTCTCTTTTGATATTGATTTGGGCGCCTTTGTCCCGGGTCTGACGACTAAAATTGTTGGCAACTACATTGGCAACGATTACATGCGGAAAAAATATCTGACCTATCAACACAATTATGTTTGGGCGGCCGCCAACGCCGATGATAATCGGTTTATCCCGGCAGCGCCCGATCCAAATAAAATGAACACATTCACATTCTCGCAGAATCAGGAATTTTTGAGTTACAACATCAATTCATTGTGGAGCGAACAGCTAAACTGGTTCTTAAACTATGCGAATTCGTTTGGTAAACACGATATTGCCGCGACTGCTGTTTGGGAGCAACAGTCAAACGGTGGCGAGCTTATTTATGCAAAAGGAGAAAGCCCTTTGACCAACTATGATCAAATGTTTGTGTATTCAACCGATGCCGAAAAGAGATGGGGCGATGCATCGGAGGTTACCGGTGGCCGTTTATCGTGGATCGGCCGTTTAAATTACAGTTATGCCCAAAAATACATTGCTGAATTTTCTTTCCGGTACGATGGAAATACACTTTTCCCACAGGAAAAAAGATGGGGATTTTTTCCTTCTGTTTCCGGGGCATGGCGCATTAGTAACGAATCTTTCATGGAAGACTTTTCCGGATGGCTGGATAATTTGAAAATCAGGGCATCGTATGGAACAACAGGGAACGATTTGGATGTAAATAATAATGAGATTACCCCATTTTCATACATGAACGTATATCAGTCGGGCAGTTCCTACATCTGGGGCGATAACCTGAATCTTGGAATTACTCCGGGAGCAACCCCGAATCCGTATCTGACGTGGGCAACCTCAACAACCTACAATGTAGGGTTCGATTTTGGTGTGTTGAATAACCGTTTGTCAGGTTCGTTTGATGCTTTCTATAAAACGGAGAAAGACATTTTGGGGTCGCGTATTGTTACCATTCCTGATACCTATGGACAAGATTTGGCTCCTGAAAATTATGCTGAACGGTCATGGCGGGGACTTGAGTTTAATGCCATGTGGAGGGATAAAGCTTTTGGTGGCCAGTTGGATTATTCTGTTTATGGGAATATCGGTTATTCAAAAGACCAGTGGGATGTATTGGATCAGACAGCGCTGTATTCGGCAGGCGGAAACCTGGAAGAATTTTCTGCCATTGGAAAATCGCTCAACCGTTTGACCGGACTAAAAACATTGGGAATTATTCGTACCCAGGAACAATTGGATGCCCTGCTGGCTAAAGGTTTCAAACAATATGGCCGCGACCCGTATTTAGGAGGCCTTTATTTTGAAGACGTTCGTGGCGATGGATATGCCCCGGGCCCCGATGGTAAAATTGATGGTAACGATATCCAGGTTTTATCAGATAATGCTTCGCCCCGGATTAACTATGGGTTTGGAACAAGCCTGACATGGAAAGGAATTACATTGGACATGCACTTTCAGGGCGTAGGCCTGTACGATCGGATGATCAGTAACCTTGGTGGTTACAGCGAAGGAATGGGTGGTATCCGCCAGTATGGAGGCACCGTAAGGCCCTACTATCCAATCTGGACCGGTGATGTTTGGACTCCCGAAAATCCCGATGCCAAATATCCTCGCGTAATTGGCAAAAGCTGGTACGAATCAGGAACCGGAAACCAGTCTTTCTGGATTCGGAACGGAGCCTATTTGCGCTTGAAAAACCTCAATATTGGGTACGCTATCCCAAAAAGCTGGATTTTGCCTCTTAATATTTCCTCGGCTCAGGTATTTTTTAATGGGACTAATCTATTTGTATTATCTGCAATGACAGAATTTCATGATCCTGAGCAGGATTGCTATGACTCCTATCCTTTGATGAAATCATTTACTTTCGGTCTTGACATTAAATTCTAATAAAACAGGTACAATGAAAAATAAATTAACATATATAATTATTGCAGTTGTTGCACTATTCTCAGCGAATAGTTGCAATACCCTGGATATCGAGGATATCTACGACTACAATGCCGAATTAGTCTGGAACGACGAATCGTTGGTGAATGCGTACATGGCTAATCTTTACGCGAATGTTTTCGATAACTGGTCGCCAACGCAAGACCAGACCACCCAACAGTTATCCGGAATCGTCTTTTATCCCGACCGGATTAACATTACAAACGATGAATACAAGCAGTGGGATTATTCTAAAATCAGGCTCATCAACGAAGCCATTCAGAATGTAACGAACGGAACATTGCCAGCCGATGTGAAGTCGGGAATTATCGGGCAAACGAAGTTTCTAAGGGCATATGTCTATTTTAAGATGGTCGTTTACCATGGCGGAGTTCCGTATATTACAGTACCTCAGGATAAAGACCAAGATGATTTATACGTGAAAAGAAATACAACAAAAGAATGTTTTGACCTGATTATTAAAGATTTGGATGAATCAATCAGTCTTCTTCCTGAGAAAATTGCTTCAACATCAAGTAATTTTGGAAAGGTTGATGGTTGTTTTGCTACAGCTTTTAAGGCAAAAGTGTTGTTGTACAAAGCATCGCCGCAGTTCAATCCGACCAACAAATGGGACAACGCTTATTGGAAAGAAGCCTATTCGGCCAACGAAACGGCATACAATAAACTGAAGAATCTGGGTTACGCGCTTACTGCTGAATACGATGACATTTTTCTCGTTGAAAGAGGGCCTGAAGTTGTTTTCTCGGTAATTAATACTTATCCGAATAAAACAGCGAATTGGGATTATGGGGTTCGCCCTGGTTCCGAAAGCCGCGGGAATGCCTGGGCTTCTCCTACCTGGGAGTTTGTTAAGGAATTTCCGATGAAAGATGGCAAGCTTTATAACGACCCAACCGGAAAATATTATTCTACCGACGATAAATTTTTACAAGCCTACTGGAAAAACAGGGATCCCCGTTTCGATAAATCAGTTGTTTGGAACGCATCGGTATATGAAGTCTCAAACAAAAAAGGAAATCGGCAATATACATCTTTGGGCGTTGCTGATGTTCTTGATGACTTTGGGGTGAATCCAAAAGCCGGGACAAACTCAACGAACCTGGACAGCTATAGCGGATTTTTTATCCGCAAGGCCAGCGATTTAACACTTTTGCAGTCGGAAGTAGAGCAATACGATATCGACTACATTGTTATGCGTTTTGCCGAAGTTATGCTCAATTATGCTGAAACAGCCAACGAAACCGGCAAATCTGAAGTCGCTTTATCCATATTGAAGGAAATCAGAAAACGTGCAGGTATTGAGCTTGGTGCCGATGGTAAATACGGGATAACTGCTACAAGCAGGGAAGAGATCAGGGAAGCGATTTTAGCCGAACGGAATATTGAATTCTGTTTTGAAGGTCATTCTTTCTGGAATTTACGTCGTTTGAGAATGCTAGACAGGTTAGACGGCACCACCAAACATGGGGTAGAAGCTATCGCCATAAACCTTGATGGAACAGAAATGCCTATCTCAGAGGCCAAAACAAAGGCAGGAACTAATGAATTAACAGAAACCGATTTTAAATACAGCATCATGCAAATTCCGGTAACAGGAGTTAAGGTGATGTCGGTTCCTGAGAAATATTACTTCTTCCCGATCAAAAAATCGGTTATCGACCTGAACAGCAAAATAGAGCAAAACAACAACTGGGATGGCACTTTTAATCCTACACTCGAATAAATAACCCGGATTAGCTATTTTGTTTTCAGGAATAAAATAGCCAATTAATCACTCTGATACGACCATCTGAAAGCGGCCAAAGCATCCAAAGCCCTAATTGGGTCATGGACGATTTGGCCGCTTTATTTTCGATAATTAAACTCACGTTATTTTATCCCACCCCTTGTGCAATCCGCAAAACTCAAACATTAATTCATCTCTTTTCCGGACTAATTTTCTTTACTTTGTTTGCGTTTTCTGAAATCATAAAGTAAAGTCAACCATTGGAAAAACTCCTGCATACTGAAAAGGAACTGGTAAAGAAGCTCAAAGAAGGCGACTCGTTTGCCTTTGAAGTTTTGTTTTACAAATATCGGAATAAGGTAAAGGGCTTTGCTGTTAAAATAGTTCCTGCTCAGGTCGATCCCGAAGAAATTGTTCAGGAAGTTTTTGTAAAGCTATGGCTAAAAAAAGAAGCGGTTGATCCCGGAAAGGATTTTCAATCCTATCTTTTCTCCATCGCCAAACATTTGGTGCTCGATCATCTGAAATCGGCTGTAAACCGAAAACTATATTTTGTTGGCGAACATTTTCAGCAGGATTTATTGATTGACGAAGGGCAGGAAAATATGCTACAGGAAGACGCTGAAGAAAAATTGCAGAGACTCATTGACGAAATTCCGGAGCGCCGCAGGGAAATTTTTCGTTTAAGCCGTTTTGAAGGGTTAAGCTACAAGCAAATAGCCGAACGGCTGAATATATCCGAAAATACTGTCGATAGTCAGATTCGTAATGCGCTGGCATTTCTCCGTAAAGAATTCAGGAAATTTATTGTGTTGGCATTTTTATATTTCTCGTAGTAAATGTTTTGAGTTTTTCAACACAGATAATCAAGATTAGCACAGATACTTTTTTATATTCTCTTCATTCATTCTATCGCTTCCTTTTTTCTGAATACTGAAACTGCAAACTTTTTTCGAAATACCTTCACGGAAATCTCACCTTTGGTCGTATTACTTACAAATCAGATAATATGCCAGAAAAGATCATCGATATTGCCAACCGGTTTTTGGCTGAACAGGATTGCAGCATTCAGGAACTAACTGCTTTCAAAAGCTGGCTTTCTAATCCCGCAACACATTTTGAGGTCGAAAAATGGTTGTCGGAGCATTGGACCTTATCTCCGGAAATCGACTCAAATACACTGATCGAAACGGTATTTAAACAAATTCAGGAGTACCAAAACGAACACCACCTGCAATCGGGGTTTTCGTTCAGGCGGATTTTGACTGTTTACCAAAAAGTGGCCGCGTTTCTCCTGATTCCTCTTGTTGGGCTTGGAATTTTATATGGGGTAAGCCAGTTAAACCAATCGACCGATCAATATACCGAAACGATTGCCCCGCGAGGACAGAAGTCACAAATTATATTGGCCGATGGTACCAAAGTGTGGTTGAATTCAGCTACCAAAATTAAATATCCGGGTAACTTCAGTAAAGGTCAACGCGATGTTTACCTCGACGGTGAAGCTTTTTTCGAGGTTGCCACAAATGCACGCCAGCCGTTCGTGGTGCATACTTCCGGAGTGGATGTGAAAGTGCTGGGAACCAAATTTAATGTCAAAGCTTATGCCGATGAAAATCAGATAGAAACCTCGTTGTTTGAAGGTAAAGTAAACCTGATCCTTAATAATTTATCGTGTAAACAACCGGTTGTGAAGGAAGTAAAACCCGGGCAATCATTTGCTTACTCAAAAAAGAATCATCAATTGGCTGCAAATCGTTTTCCTCAAGACGAAATAGATGGATGGAAAAATAACCGGCTTATTTTTAAAGATGATACTTTCGGTAATCTGGTTCGGAAGCTGGAGCGTTGGTACGATGTGGAAGTTATTTACGATGAAAAACAATTTTATGACCGTAGGCTTACCGTAGAACTGTATGAAGATGAACGGCTTGAGCGTCTGATGGAAGTGGTCAGCCTGACCCTGTCGGTTAATTACAGATACGAAAAAGGAAAAATTATATTAACCCCTAAACGCTAATTTATGCAAAAAAAATAAAGAGCGATAATTGGTCGAAGAATTACCGCTCTTTCACATGTCAAACCATAGTTTAACACTTAACGCAACAAATTTATGAAAAAAAACAGACCATGTTTGTGTTGGGAATCATTTATCCCGATACGAAAGTATTTACGCATTATGAAACTAACCTTTATTTTTATCTTACTGGGCCTGATGTCTTTTGCATCAGTGAGTTACTCTCAGGCAACCAGGTTGACTTTTGAGTCGAAGAATGCAACGATCGAGAGTGTTTTTAAGCAAATAGAATCGCTGTCGGAATTTAAATTTGCCTACAACAGCACCAAGTTGGATGTAGAGAAGAAAATTTCAATAAAGGTAGATAACCAGTCAATTGATGCGATTTTGGATAGGATAATTGGATCAGCAAATTTTCAATACCAGATTGTTGATCGGTACATTATCATCACTGATGAGAGTGTAAAAAGTGCTCTTTTGATGGAAAACCAACAGCCATCAAAAAAAGTAACCGGAAAGGTTTCCGATACATCGGGAAGTCCGCTTCCAGGGGTTTCGGTTTTGGTGAAAGGAACGACCAATGGTTCAATTACAGATGCCGATGGTGCTTATTCGCTTTCAAATATTCCGGAAAATGGAATTCTGCAATTTTCTTTTGTAGGGATGAAAATGCAGGAAGTAAAGGTAGGAAATCAGACAACTGTTAACGTGACACTTTCAGAAGATGCTATTGGTATTGAGGAAGTTGTAGCGATTGGTTACGGTACTCAGAAAAAAAGGAACGTAACAGGTGCAATGAGCCAGATTAATACAGACGAACTGGCGGATCTGCCAGTTTCGAATATCGGCCAGAAAATGCAAGGCAAATTTGCAGGTGTACAAATCTATCAAACATCAGGTGAACCAAACGGTGGGTTATCTTACCGTATCAGGGGACAAGCTTCAATAAACGCTGGTAACAGCCCCTTGGTGGTAATCGATGGATTTCCTTCGATAAGTGGTATAGAGACATTGAGTCCTGATGAAATTGAATCAATATCTATTTTAAAGGATGCATCGGCTACATCATTGTATGGTTCACGCGCCGCGAATGGAGTTATTCTTGTCAATACCAAAACCGGAAAATCAGGTGTGACCAATATTGAATTTAGTGCCTATTATGGTACAGAAAGAGTACAAGATCGAGGCAAACCGGATGTAATGAATGCCAGGGAATTTGCTCAATTCAAAAAAGAGTATTACGAAGATAAGGCTCAATACGAAGGTTATACAGGGGGAGTACCTGCTCAATACCAAAATCCGGAGCAAGTGAAAGAAGGCACCAATTGGTATGATATTCTGCTACGAAATGCGGCGACACAAAATTATAACCTTTCCCTTTCAACAGGGACAACCAAATTTAAATCTTCAGTCAACCTCAATTACAACAAGCAGGAAGGTGTTATATTAAATACTTATGCCGAAAGATTTACTGCGAGATCGAATAATTTATTTGAAGCATCGGAAAAAATAACCTTTGGTTTGAATTTGGCCGGATCATATCGCAACAGCCAAATAACGCCTGGTTTAGGTAATGGACGAAACATAATCCATTCATCTTTTTTGATGGATCCGGCCCTAAAGTATAAAAATGACGACGGCACTTACCCGATTTCGTTTTATCCACCGGGAATGTTTGCAAACTCAAACTATTATTTGGTGTTGATGCGGAGAGAGAATCCAACCAAACAAACGAGTGCTATTGTTAATGCTTTTACTGAAGTTGAATTGATTGACGGATTGAAATACAAACTCAGTGCCAATGTAGATCTTGGGAACAGAGTATCTGAATCGTTTACACCGTCATCGGTTCAGGGAGGAATGTTTTCGGCACCACCTCAACCAGCGACAGGCAGTTATGGAACTGGAAATTATATGACCTGGTTGGTTGAAAACACATTAACTTACACAAAAACATACAAGGAGAAGCATAATTTTGATGCTTTGGTTGGATATACTTCGCAAAAAACAAGTGACGAATCCACCTCAATAAGTGCTTCAAAATTTCCTGATGATGCAGTTAACTGGTTTAATGTAGCAACAGTAAAAACTGGCTCCGGAGGTAAATCAGAATGGTCAATGCTATCTTATATCGGACGATTGAACTACAATTATGATGGAAAGTATTTACTATCAATGGCTTTTCGTAGGGATGGTTGTTCTCGTTTTGGATCCAATGCCAAATGGGGAAATTTCCCATCGGTTTCTGTAGGTTGGATTGCTTCAGAGGAAAGTTTTATGCAAAACATAGATGAGCTTAGCTATTTGAAAGTCAGGGGAAGTTATGGTAAAGTTGGAAATAATAATATTGGTAATTATAGCTATATCGCATCCCTCGATACTAAAAATTATGTAACTAATGGTGCTATTACATCAGGGAAAGCACTTAATGCCATCGGGAATAACGACTTAACATGGGAAACAACCGCGCAATACGATCTTGGACTTGATATAGGCTTATTTAAAGATCGTATCTTCTTTATCTACGATTATTACCGGAAAAGAACAGATGGGTTGTTGTATTCGATTGACATTCCACTGCAAACCGGATTTTCGAGTATTCAATCAAATATTGGAGAGTTCAAATTCTGGGGACATGAGTTTGGATTAGAAACGAAGAATTATGTTGGGAAATTTAGATGGAACACTAATTTTAATATCACTTTTAACCGAAACGAAGCGATAAAACTCGGGACAAACAATACACCTATCGGAGGAAACAACAACCAGGGCGATTATAATAGAACTCAGGTAGGCCAGCCGTTAGGACAATTTATGGGTTATATTTTTGACGGAGTTTATATGACTCAAGCAGAGCTTGACTCACAGCCCAAACATGCTTCTTCAATGGTCGGAACTGCCAGAATGAAAGATATTAGCGGTCCTGACGGAGTTCCTGATGGAATAATTGACATGAAGGATAGAACTATTATCGGGGATCCCAATCCTGATTTCCTTTACGGACTGACCAACGAATTCTATTACAAGAATTTTGATGCAAGCGTTGTTATTGCCGGAGCTGTGGGCGGTGATATTATTGATGGCATGCTAGAGTCAACAGAGAATATTGATGGTGTTTTCAATGTAACAAAAGAAGTTGCTGAAAGATGGAGATCTCTGGAGAATCCTGGGAAAGGAAATATTCCACGTACCAGATCTGGTACCACCGAATTGTTTAGATATAACAATACCAGATGGGTATCTGATGGATCATACCTTGCCGTTAAAAACATAACATTAGGTTATACCTTGCCTATACGAACAAACGCTTATATCAAAAGCGCACGGCTCTATTTTAGCGCACAGAATGCCTTTATGCTCACCAATTATCATGGGATGAATCCGGAAGTTGGGAATAATGGCTCAAACGGTTTATATCAAGGTGTTGATATAAGTTCTTATCCTGTTGCAAGTATTTATACACTGGGTATAAATATTAAATTTTAACAATCATTAATTGCTATTAATATGTATAGTTATGAAAAATAAATTATTATATATCTTTTTATTCGGGCTTATCGGTTTAAGTTCCTGTAAGGAAGATTTCTTGAATTTGTCGCCAAAGACTGCCGTTACTTCCGCCTCTTTTTATAAAACAGCAACACACTTTGATCAGGCGCTTGTTGGGGCCTATGAAAATATGCGGACAATTGCCCTGAATGGCGTATATACCGATGAAATGCGGTCGGACAATACTTTTTTTACTTTGTACTCTGGCGATAGGGGACCGTATTTACCAATTGAATGTATCGTTGAGTTCTTGGATGATGAAACAACAACAGGTAGGATACCTAACCGATATAGTGCTGTGTATTCGGGCATTTCGAGAGTAAATACCATTTTAACCCGTATTGACGGTTCTGAAATGACTGAAAATGAGAAAAATGCTGTATTAGCAGAAGCATTGTTTCTTAGAGCATTTTATTATTTCGACCTGGTTCAACATTGGGGACCCGTCCCTTTAATGCTTAAAGAAGTAACTAATGAGGCAGATGCTTTTCAACCGAATTCTACAGTTGAAGCAATTTATAAGCAAATAATCGAAGATGTTAGCCAGGCTATTCAAATCGGATTACCTGTTGCTAAAACTTTTCCTCAATCAGGCAGAGCAACTATGGGGGCTGCCAAAATGCTATTGGCTTACGCTTATATGACGAAACCTGCTAAAGAATATTCTCTAGCTCAAGCCGCATTGCTCGATATAACTAAAATGAATTATAATCTTTTGGATAGTTATGCCAGCGTGTTTGATCCCGCGAACAAAAACCATCAGGAATCAATTTTCGAAGTTCAGTATAAAGAAGGTGAAGGAGGACAGCAAAGTGATTTTGCATGGTATATGATCCCTAAATGCAGCAATACCGAGTTTCTTATGGGAGTAAGCGCCAGCAACTATACAACAGCCGGATGGAATGTTCCAACTCAGGAAATGATCGATTCGTATGAAAGTGGTGATAACAGACTAAATGCATCTGTTGCTGTTGCCGAAGGAACCCTAGTTGAAGAGCAATTCACTGTAGAGGCCGTGAAAAGTATTGTTGATTATAAACCGACAGATGGAAAGGGGTATCGTTACTTTGTGACGAAGTACTACCATCCTCCATACAGTCAAGGGTATAATACCGGAGATAACTTCCCTGTCTACCGTTATTCCGGAGCTCTGTTATTATTGGCAGAGTGTTTGGTCGAACAAAATAAACCAGGAGAAGCTCTTCCTTATATTAATCTGGTAAGAAAAAGAGCAGGACTTAAAGCTTTGTCGGCTGTGACAAAAGAAGATGTGGCGAATGAAATGCGTCATGAATTGGCTTTCGAAAATCACCGTTGGACAGATCTTATTCGTACGGGAAAGGCTATAGAAGTAATGAATAAGCATGGCGTTGAGATGAAAAAACTTTATCCATGGATATTGCCCTCTGCATACAATGTAACTAAGGAAAGATTGGTTTATCCATTCCATTTTAGGGAATTGAATGTAAATAAAAATCTTGTACAAAATCCTGGTTATTAATGTATCCATAACAATAACATTTACCGGGACTATGTGATGTTAGTAATAAGACTATCCGGAAATTTCAGTTAATAAGAAATTGAACGGATAGTCTTATTTTTGTAGTGTACGAAACTAAATCCAACTAAAATGAAAAAACTCCTATTTCTACTGCTTTGTTTTGGAATAAGTATTTCTCTGGTGGAAGCCAAAATTTCTCCAACCCGTTTGAGATGCGAATATTTAGAAAACCCAAAGCCTATTGATGTTCTTAATCCCCGACTATCATGGGTAAATATTGCCGATACGGGAGACCGTGGGCAGATACAAACTGCGTGGGAAATCAGAGTTGCCGGAACAAAAGAAAAACTGTTGAGTGGGAAGGCTGATTTATGGGAAAGCGGAAAAATCATTTCCGATAAGTCAAATTATATCAATTATAAAGGGAAACCCTTGCAGTCGCGTCAGGATTGCTGGTGGCAGGTCCGTACGTGGGATAAAACAGGAAAGGTTTCGGAATGGAGCCAACCAGCTTTTTGGAGTATGGGACTACTTAATCCTGAAGAGTGGAAAGCCCAATGGATAGGGGCGCCCTGGCAAGGAGAGGACGCATTGCCAAAACCAGTACGTCAGAAACCTGGAGTAGCTGCGGCACCCCAAGAGTCTCCGCCTCCGGCCCCTTTACTGCGGAAATCATTTACGATCAAAAAGAAGATTGCTTCGGCCTGTGCTTATGTGACGGGGTTGGGTTTTTTCGAATTTTACCTGAACGGAAGCAAAGTAGGTCTGGATGTTTTAGTTCCGAACCTGACCGCCTACGGGAAACGTCCCGGGCTGGAAAACAACTACATCTCAGTACCCGACAATTTTAAGGAATACCGGGTAATGTACCTGTCGTACGACATCACTTCGATGCTGAAAAAAGGGGAAAATGTGGTTGGAGCAATACTCGGGAATGGCTTTTATAACGCCCCGAGAAACTGGACTCATTCCTATGGTTCACCAAGATTTTTGGGGCAAATATACATTACTTACACCGATGGGACGGAAGATATTATTCGTAGCGATCAGAGTTGGAAAGCATCCAAAAGTCCCATTGTTATGGATCTGGTGTACGATGGGGAACATTACGATGCCAGATTGGAACAACCGGGTTGGTGCAGCCCCGGCTTTGATGATTCAAAATGGGAACAGGTTGCCATCAGAAAAACTCCGGAGGGAAAAATGAAAGCACACATGTCGCCTACAGATAGGGTTATGGAGAGCCTTAAACCCGTAGCGATTGAATCGTTAGGCAATGGGAAATACAAGGTCGATTTTGGCGAGGAGATTTCAGGCTGGCTGCATCTGCTGAATGTAGCTGGTGATGCGGGGCATAAAATTGATATCAAATACATTTGCGAATCGCCTGTAGGCAGCAATACCTATACTTTAAAGGGAGGTGCGCCCGAATCATACGCTGCCCGATTTACCTGGTTTGTATTCCGAGAAGTCGAGATATCCAACTGGCCGGGAGAGCTTAAGCCTGAGCAGTTAAGAGCTGAGGCTGTTTATTCAAATGTGGAAACTACCGGGAAATTCGAATCCTCAAATCCTCTATTTAATACCATTAACCAAATCTGGTTACGCAGCCAGAAAGATAACATGCATGGTGGAATTGCCAGCGATTGTCCACATCGGGAACGATCTCCTTATACCGGCGACGGTCAGGTAGCATGCGTTACTGTTATGCACCATCTTGATGCCCATGCTTTTTATACCAAATGGATTCAGGATATTCTGGGTGCCCAAAATCCCGAGACCGGTTATGTGCCAAACGGAGCTCCGTGGCAACCCGGTTGTGGAGGAGGAGTGGCGTGGGGAGCTGCTATAAATATCATGCCATGGGAGTTTTATCTTCATTACGGCGATGTTGATATGCTGAAGAATAACTACGAAGGCATGAAAGAGTACATCAAGTACATGCTCACCTGGACAAATGACGATGGAATTATGTTCTCTCGGGCACCTAACCCCTCCAATCCAAACCAATGGTTGAATTTGGGTGACTGGTGCGCTCCTGGAAAATTACCTGCTGATGAGATGGTTCACACGTTTTATCTTTGGAGATGTGCCGATTTTACCGCTCAAACGGCTTCGGTTTTAGGGAAAACTGACGAAGCATCGCGGTACAAAAAACTGGCTGAAAAAACAAAGGCAGCTTTCCAAAACAAATACTACGACAAGGCAAAAGGAAGTTATGGCCCTTACGGAGGGAACATCTTTGCCCTTAAAATGGGAGTGCCTGCCGATCAGTATCAACGGGTGATAGCGGCCTTAAAATCAGATATTCTTTTAAACGGCGGAAATCTGGATACAGGAATATTCGGAACCCAGTTCTTTTTTGAGGTGTTGTCTGAAAACGGCCTTCACGATTTGGCATTTGAAGCGATGAATAAAAAAACGCAACCAAGCTTCGGTTGGTGGATAGAACAAGGAGCCACCACCACATGGGAAGCCTGGGATGGAACGAACTCGCGCAATCACCCGATGTTTGGAGGTGGTATCGTGTGGTTTTACCGTGTTCTTGCTGGCCTGAATACAGATCCTTTACAACCGGGCTATAAAAATATCATTTTCAAACCTCAGCCGGCCGGAGATGTCACTTTTGCTTCCTATTCCAATGAATCACGTTATGGTACCGCATCGGTGAGCTGGAAAAAGAACGTCAATTTATTTAAGCTTGACATTAGTGTACCGGTAGGAAGTACAGCAACTGTCTTTGTACCAGCATCAGATGCGAAAAAAGTGCACGAAAGCGGAAAGGAAATCAACGGCAACAACGATATAAGTTTTCAAAAGATGGAGAATGGGTATGCCGTATTTGTCCTTGGTTCCGGAAAATATTCGTTTGACTCGCAATTGTAAATATTCGCATATAGCTATGTAATAGCTTGATATTCAATTTATTTATGGGTGGTTCGCATCACTCTTCCTTACTCAGTTTTGTTTTGATTTGTAAAATGCCATTCTGAATTTATATTTCTGTAAATAGTGTAAAGAAGACCGCCATTCAGAGCGGTCTTCTTGTTTTAAATAGTTGAAAAAGATACAGACCCCCCCTCGAAACATTACATATCTTCCGGATTTTATCATTATAAACCGAATCGCACCCTGGAAATTGTTTCGTTTTTTTTAAACTGAATGTATTCAATTTTTGATAGTTTTGTCTCCCATAAATCAGCGCCGAATGGTTGTACAGAACGAACATCTGATAGAGAGATTGCAAAATGGGGACGAGTCCACATTTGAAGTCATCTATAAAATGTATGCTTCTCGTTTGTATTACCTCGTTTATGAATATATCCCCCAAAAAGATATTGCTGAAAATATTGTTCAGGAGACTTTAATGGTTTTGTGGAACAAGAAGAAGGAATTAGCCGGAAACACCAATTTGGGGGCTTACCTGTTTACGGTTGCCAAAAATAACTGCTTATACAAACTGCGTAATCGCAGGTTTCAGGAGAAAATCTTTATCTCTTCGGATACCAGTAGGCTGGAAATAAAAATGAATACTGGAGCACTGGAGACATTGAATACTTCGCAGTTGATCATGGAGGAAATAGAACAGATTATTGAACGAACCATGGACCAGTTATCTCCCCAATGCCGTGCCGTTTTTAATCTGAGCCGTTTTGAGGAGAAAAAGAATAAAGAAATTGCCGAAGAACTGAATATTTCGGTTAAAGCAGTTGAAGGGCACATTACCAAGGCACTTAAAGTTTTCAGGGTGGCACTTAAAGACTATCTGCCGTTTGTGGCGTTTATTTTTGTTTCCTGATACCCTCAAAAAAGGAGGTACACGAAAAAATCTGTTTTTTTTTTGAATAAAATTGATTTCAGGAGCTAGGGTTAAAGCCGGTTTATGCTTTATATGTATGTAATAAGTGTATAATGGACATTAATAAAATTTGGAGATTAGTTACCGGCGACAACAATGAGACTGAGAAACAGTCTATTCTTGCTGATATTGAGAAGGATAAAGAAGCTCTTCATGCGTATCACGAACTTAAAAATACCTGGGCTATTTTATCGTCAACCAAACCAATGTCAGAATCGGAGATTGATAACATGTATCTTCGTTTCAGGCAGCAAGTTTCAGCTCAGTCATCGCCGCTGAGAATTAGGTTTAATGAGTTGTATAAATATGCAGCCATATTCCTATTGGGAGTATTAATTACCTCCCTGTTGATGTATTGGTCCGGAAATTCCGGATGGTTTGGTAGCGATAAAAGTTTAATCCATACCGTTGTTGCCGACAAAGGCCAGATTTCAAAGGTGATTTTGCCTGACAGTTCAGTAGTCTGGATTAATTCAGGAAGTAAAATTGCCTACAACAACAAGTTCGGTGTAAATAACCGGGAAATAGAATTGGTTGGACAAGCCTTTTTTCATGCGGCAAGGGATAAAAAATTGCCGCTTATTGTTGGTGTCAATAATCTGAAGATAAAGGTGTTGGGAACTAAATTCGATGTTTGTGCCTATCCCGGAGAAAAGGATATTCGGGTCGTATTGGAGTCGGGCAGGGTTGAACTGAATCAGGCCTCCGATAAAAAGTTTAACTACAGGCTGTCGCCAGGCGAAGTGGCCATATTCAATCCAGTTAATAAAAGCTTAGTAATTAATAAAGTACAGCCAGAGTTATTCTCGTCGTGGAAAGAAGGAGTACTGATTTTCAGAGACGAACCAATGACCGGAGTTATAGCCGCATTGCAACGTAGGTATAATATTGATATTGAGGTGAACGATACCCGGATTTATAACTCGGTATTTACGGCCCGCATCAGCAATGAGCCTTTGGATAAAATATTAAAATCGATGGAGTTTTCGTGTTCGCTGAAAGCAACAATAGTTCGTAATTCAGCGGAGACTGATTCTTCCATAAAAGTAATCCTTTCAAAACAATAACCCTAAAACAAACAATTTGCCTATGAGAAACTGAAAAAAGGGTGTGGAAGAAAAAAGGAGATGCTGGTAACATCCCCTTTCAATTTTCTTTTCGCATTGCATTAAGCTCGCTAAAGCACAACAATTAGAAAAGTGTAATAATAAACAAGACAAATCTATGAAAAAAAATCATTTTCCTTGGATTTCCTGTTTCTCGAAAATATGGAAGTCGAAATTATTTATGACCATGAGAATAACACTATTTATCTTTTTTGTGGCTGTAACTCAAATTTTTGCGGGAAATACATACTCGCAAAATGTACGGCTGAGTTTGAAATTAGAGAATGTAGGTATTAAAGATGCCCTGCTTCAGATTGAAGAAAAATCGGAGTTCTATTTTATGTACGATGCCACCCGGATTAACGTTAATCAGAAAGTTAGTCTCTCTGTCGAAAACGGTCTCATTACTGATATTCTGGATCGTTTATTTAAATCTACAGCAATTAATTATGAAATAAATAACAGGCTGATTGCCTTGTCCGAAAAATCGTCCTATCACGCCTCTCTTTCCAATCAGCAGAACGGGATAACAGGGAAGGTGGTTAGCCAGTCAAACGATCCCCTTCCGGGGGTTACGGTTCAGGTTAAAGGAACAAATACAGGAGTAATAACCGATGAGGAAGGGAGATTTAGTCTTCCGAATGTAAGCCCGGGATCGGTTTTGGTATTTTCTTTTGTGGGTATGAAGACCCAGGAAATAGCAGTTGGAAATAAAGCAACAATAAATATTACACTTGAAGAAGAATCGATTGGAATTGATGAAGTGGTTGCTATTGGTTACGGAAGTGTAAAGAAAGGTGATGTGACCAGTTCTGTAGCCTCAGTAAAATCAGAAAATTTTGTAAAAGGGGCGGTAAAAGATGCAGCCCAGCTTATTCAGGGAAAAGTAGCAGGGTTAACCATTTCCATGCCTTCAGGAAATCCGACAGAGGGTGCTGTAATAATGCTCCGGGGAAATTCTTCTATCCTTGGAAATTCCGATCCGTTGGTATTGGTCGATGGTGTTCCGGGGAGTCTGGAATCTGTTGCTCCTGAAGATATTGAATCGATTGACGTGCTAAAAGACGGTTCGGCTTCGGCCATTTACGGAACTCGCGGAACCAATGGTGTGATTATTATTACAACTAAAACCAGTGGTAACGAAATGGCACCAACCATTGAATATTCCGGATATCTTTCGAGTGCTTCGGTTAGTCGTAAACTCGATTTTATGAATGCCTCGCAATTGCGCGAAAAATGGAGCCAGGGATATTCGTTTACAGGAGCCAATTTAAAAGATTTTGGTTCAGATACCGATTGGCTGGATGAAATAACCCGTACTGCGATTAGCCAGGTTCACAACGTAATTTTCAGGGGAGGAAGTAAAAATACCAATCTGACGGCATCGTTAAACTACAAAGACAACCAGGGGATTTTCCTGCAGTCAGACAACGAGAAATATACCGGACGTATTGATGTCAATCACAGCATGTTCGGCGGCAAGCTGGTAGCAAATATTGGTACCATCATCAGCGAACAGAAATTCTGGACTGGTGGTGACGGATACAGTTTTAACAACTACGTTTATCGTCAGGCGATTATCCGCAATCCTACCGAACCGGTAAAAAATACCAATGGAACATGGTTCGAACGCGATGTGTACTTCTATGATAATCCTGTAGCTTACCTGGAAGAATCGATCGGCGAAAATCGCTACCGGAATGTTCGTTTCAACGCCAGTTTAACTTTTACCCCGATTCAGGATTTATCGATTAAAGGATTAGTAACCCGCAAGGGCGATTCCAATATTCGTGGCTTTTATCAAACCAAAAATCATGTCTCCACCACTAAATATGGTGCCGATGGTTATGCCTCGCGCGGAACAAGCGATTATGTAGGTAATTATACCGAGTTAACAGCCAATTATAAAAAGGCAATCGGGAATCATAATTTTTCGGTATTGGCCGGTTACAATTACGAGGACAATATGAATGAAGGCTTCTGGGCAAACAACAAATATTTCCCAACCGATGGTTACACCTACAATAACCTGGAAATTGGAAGTGGTTTGCCAAAAGGTGAAGCCGGCATGGGAAGTACAAAAGACACCGACAAGTTGGTTGCATTCTTCTCGCGTATCAGCTATAGTTTCAATAACAAGTACTTGCTGATGGCAAGTTTGCGGCACGAAGGTTCATCTAAATTTGGGAAAGAGCATAAATGGGGAAATTTCCCTGGAGTTTCTGCCGGATGGCGTATTACAGAAGAACCATTCATGAAAAGTGCCACATGGATTGATAATCTGAAACTAAGGGCAGGGTTTGGTATCACCGGAATTAATGTGGCAAACTCATACAATTCATTGAGTAGTCTCGATTATAGTGATTATTTTTTCTACGACGGACAATGGGTCCGCAAATTAGTTCCGGTAAGAAACGACAACCCGGAACTGAGATGGGAGAAAAAAGAAGAAATAAACCTGGGGCTCGATTTTGATTTGTTTGGTGGTCGGTTAAGTGGTGCGCTCGATTTTTATAACCGTCTGACTAAAGATGCTTTATGGAATTACAGCGTCCCAACACCTCCGTATTTGTATGGTACCATCATGGCAAACGTAGGCGAGATTAAAAACCAGGGATTCGAAGCTTTGATTAATGTAATTCCGGTTAGAACCAACGATTTCACCTGGAATGCCGGATTTACGTTTTCAACCAATAAAAACGAATTGGTGTCATTGTCGAACGAAAAATTCCAGACAACCAGTGATTTCTTTTATGCGGGTTATACCGGCGAGCCCATTCAGATTGAGACACACCGCATAAAAATTGGTGGTCCGATTGGCGATTTTTATGGATTGAGAAGTGTTGATATTACCGATGATGGTATCTGGATTATTGAAAAACCCGATGGAACCCGCATTCCTGCAACTGAATCATCAACCGACGATCGTCAGGTTCTGGGTAATGGTATCCCTAAATATTACGCCAGTTGGAATAATAATTTTAAATATAAAAACTTCGATCTCAGCATCAACATGCGTGGCGCTTTCGGATACCAGATTCTGAATTTCTCCCGGATGTTCTACGAGAATCCAACGATAGGTTACAATACTTTAAATTCTGCCTACGACAAGGTTTATGGGAAGGCCGTTCTGACAGATGTTCAGCGATTTGTAAGCTATTATGTTGAAGATGGTGACTACTGGAAAATCGATAATGCGACCTTGGGTTACACCGTGAAGTTAAACAACAAGAATACCTTCAAGAACCTGCGTATTTATGCTTCAGGCATGAATCTGGTTACACTTACCGGTTATAAAGGTATCGATCCTGAAGTCAGACAAACGGGTCTTGATCCGGGTAACGATGAACGCGATAAATATCCGACAACCAGGACATTTACATTTGGTGTTAACGTAACTTTCTAATGAAACAATTATGAAAAGAAGATATATCAAAACAAAAGCAATTATAAGGTCAGGTATCGCTTTACTGAGTTTAGGTTTGGTTTTAATATCAGGCGCGTGTACTGATCTGAATGAAAAGGTGTTTTCTGAAGTCACGCAAGAATCTTTTATTCCGGCTGATGATGATATTGTTGCCCTGATGGCGTCCGGATATACTCCTCTCCGCTATATTATGGGCTGGCAGGGTTTGTTTGATGTTCAGGAAGAACCTGGTGATATTATTATTACTCCAACGCGCCCCAATGGTTGGGATGATGGCGGTACTTACAAACAAATGCATTTTCACACCTGGAACAGCCAGCAATGGCAGCCCCGAAATACCTGGATAACTGCTTATGAGGCCATAAACAATATCAACCGGGTTATGATGCAGGTTGATGCAGGTTCTCTTCCGGTAACCGAAGAACAAGGCGTGGTCATCAAATCAGAATTGCGGGCCTTGCGTGCTTTGTGGTATTCCATCCTTTGTGATACGCACGGAAATATTCCATTGGTAATTACCTATAGCGATGAGATTCCAACTCAAAAGACACGGGTTGAAGTTTATAATTTTATTATAGCCGAGTTGACCGATGTTATGCCTAATTTACCTGCGAATGTTGATAAGAGCACTTATGGACGTATGACGCAGTGGGTGGCATGGCAGTTGCTTGCCCGTATGTATTTGAATGCTGAAGTGTATAAAGGGTCGGCCGAATGGGCGAAATGTATCGAAGCTTGCGACAAAATCATCGCCAGTGGAAATTTTATTTTGGAGGCTGATTACCGCAATCCTTTTAAAGTAAATAACGAAAGCTCAAAAGAAATTGTGTTTGCAGTTCCCTACGACAATATCTATGGGCAAGGCTGGAACGCACACATGAAACAGCTTTTGCCTCAGCATCGTTATGTATTTAACATGACCTCGCAACCCTGGGGTGGTTCAAGTGCCAATCCGCAATTCATCAATAGCTACGATCCGGGCGACAAACGTTTTGATGCAACCTGGCTGCATGGCGACCAGATTAATGCCACAAACGGAAGTGTTGTAATGACCTTGGTAAACAAAATGCCAAGTATTTACTTCTGCGAGTTTGAAGAAGGTTATCGTGTTTGCAAATACGAAATAGCCATTGGTTGCAAGGGTAGTATGAGTAACGATTTGCCCTATTTTCGTTATACCGATGTGCTGATGATGAAGGCTGAATGTTTACTCCGGACAGGAAAAAGTGATGAGGCCGCACAAATCGTCTCTCAGGTTCGTGCCCGCGCCTTCGAAGACGCTAATAAAGCCAAAGTTACCGGTGCCGAACTGGAAGGAAACTCCACGATCAAATATGGAACCTTGGATGAAAATGGGAATATTGCTAATGCGGGCGATCAAACACCAATTCAGTATGGTCGTTTCCTTGATGAACTGGGCTGGGAGTTTGCTGCCGAGTTCCGTCGTCGTACCGATATGATTCGTTTTGGAGCTTATCAGAAAAAGAGTTGGTACAACCATACACCTCAGGGTAACCATACAATTCTTTTCCCAATTGGCGAAGAAGAATTAAATACCAATCCGAACCTGAAACAAAATCCGGGTTACAATTAAATTCCCCCTGCTCTGGACATGTACAGAGCTCTGACATCATTCATATTAAACAGTGTCAAATGTTCCCCCGGAATTTTCCGGGGGCATTTCTCCTGACTATTGGCGCGATTCAGGAAAATTATGTATATTGCTGAAAATCAAATGTCAACGTATTCGACCATAAAACAGGATATGAACCAAACTCAATTAGCGTTATCCAGTTATAAACAAAATCAAGGTATCGGCTTAATGCGAAAATCGTCATCAGCCATCGGACCCCAGCACGAAGTTTTTCAAATCGGTAGAAGATTCATTGTTTTCGTTACTCTATTTGTTTTTTTTACCGGTTATGCCTTTTCGCAGAAGCAACCAGCAAGTAATAGCCCATCAACATTGGGAATTGAACAAGGTGTTGTTTCATTTCATACAGGCAGTTTTGATCTCGAACTGTTAAAATCATCGCAGACAGTTTCCTCATTGCGCACCACAGACACTGAAAAGTTTGATTTCACGCCACATGACCGGTTGAACAAACGCGATAAAGACGGCTACTACCATTTGGGCGATTTAAACTTCAGGTTAAGAACCGGAACAGATGGGCAATGGGAATCGTTCTCAACCGCAACCAAACGGGCTTCGGTAAAATCGCTTACTCCTGAAAATGCAACGGTTTTGGCAGCAGCCGATTTGGCCAATTCACTGCCCGAAACACTGCCTTTGCAGGTAATCCGCTACTGGGAAAAAGAAGGGAATAGCCTTGTTTTGCGGTTCGAACTGAAAAATATATCCGGTAACCCGGTTGAAATTGGAGCATTGGGGATTCCAATGATATTCAACAACAATCTCGATGGCAAAGAACTTGATCAGGCTCACGAAGAGACTGTATTTTTCGATCCTTACATCGGCAGGGATGCCGGTTATTTACAGGTTGTTCGCCTGAACGGTCATGCACCTGTTATGCTGGTTGTTCCTTACGGAAAAACGCCCTTCGAAGCTTATCGTCCACTAACAGATGACCCAACTCCGCAAGGAACTACTTTCGAGGGTTTCCACGAATGGATGGTCAACAGCAAAGCCTTTGCAGAAAACGAATGGAAAAATGTGGAACAATGGAATTCGCCAACCTCGGTAACCCTCCAACCAGGCAAAATACACCACGTTGGTATAAAATTTATACTGACTGACAAAGTCGAACACATCGAAAAAACATTAATTGAAAACAATCGCCCTGCAACAGTAGGTATTCCCGGATATGTTGTTCCTCAGGATGTTGATGCCAAATTGTTCCTGAAATACAATCAAAAAATCAGTTCCGTCAAGGTGGAACCGCTGGGCGCTTTGGAACTTGCAGAAGCGGGAAAAACCAAAAACGGCTGGATGGAATACGCCGTGAAAGGAAAAACATGGGGCCGTGCCCGATTAACAATTACTTATGCTGACAGTCTTCAGCAAACAATCAATTATAAAATCATAAAGCCTGAGTCGCAGGTTGTGGCTGATAACGGTAAATTTTTGACCACCAATCAGTGGTATGAAAACCCAAACGATTTGTTTCACCGAAGTCCTTCGGTAATTACCTACGATGACGAGAAAAAACAACAGGTAATGCAAGATCGCCGTGCATGGATTTGTGGATTGAGCGACGAGGGTGGGGCAGGTAGCTGGCTGAATGCCATCATGAAACAATTGGTTCAGCCCGATAAAGAAGAAATTCAAAAACTCGAAACATTTGTCAATCAGACCATTTGGGGTGGTATTCAATATAGCGACGGAAAACTGAAATACGGCGTGCGCAAAAGTATGTTCTTTTATGAGCCCGACAGTATGCCTGCCGGAACGTACAGCAAAGACATTAATTTCAAAGTTTGGTCGGCATGGAATCGCAAGGGCGCCGAAATTACCGATCGCTCATACAATTATCCACACGTGGCTGCCGCCCATTGGGTGATGTACCGCCTTGCCCGGAATTACAACGGTTTAGTTAGCAAACAACCTTGGCAATGGTACCTCGAAAATGCTTATCATACGGCAGTGGCCATGATGGAGCAGGCTCCGTATTATGCTCAGTTCGGGCAAATGGAAGGAACAGTTTTTCTGCTGATTCTGGAAGACCTGAAACGGGAAGGATACACCGATTTGGCTGCAGACCTGGAAAAAACGATGAAAGGCCGCGCCGGGCACTGGGCAACGCTCAGTTATCCGTTTGGCAGCGAAATGTCGTGGGATTCAACCGGACAGGAAGAGGTTTACATGTGGTCGAAATATTTCGGGTTCGACGAAAAAGCAATGGTCACTTTAAAAGCTATCCTGGCCTATATGCCAACCGTTCCGCATTGGGCATACAACGGAAATGCCCGTCGTTACTGGGATTTCCTGTATGGCGGGAAATTATCGCGCATCGAACGGATGATTCACCATTATGGCTCCGGGTTGAATGCGATTCCTGTGTTAAGCCAGTACAGGCAAACTCCTGACGATTTGTATTTGCTTCGCGTTGGCTATGGCGGTTTGCTTGGAACGCTCTCTAACATTACCGAAGAAGGTTTTGCCCCATGCGCTTTCCATTCGTTCCCAACCGAACTGAAAAACGATGGTATTTCGGGCGATTATGGTTGTGGATATTTCGGATATGCCATAAATACAGCAACTTATATCGTTCATGATAATGAATTTGGCTGGCTGGCTTTTGGTGGAAACCTAACACTCAAGGGTAATTTGGTAAAAGTTGACTTGACGACAGCGGCCAAATCGCGTATTTACCTTGCCCCTGCTGGATTGTGGCTCACGCTGGATGCCGGAAAGTTCAAATCAATTTCGTTCGACACAAAATCGAAAGAAGTTCGTGTTGAACTGGATAAATCGAATGAATTTGCGCCCAACGCCTATCTCCGGATCGAATCTTTTGCCGGGAACAAATACACAACCAAAGGTTTAAACCAAAACGAAAGGGGAACTTTTGAGGTTCAGCTGGCAAAAGAACCGGTGTTGGTTAAACTTCGACAATAGACCGAATATTGGATAAATAAATAAAGCAAACAGACTATAAGAGGTAAAGCGAGAACTCAGTTAAAAAGAGGGTTGTAAATTGTAAATCATTTAATCGTAAATAATATGACACTTACCCGTAAAGATTTTTTCAAGAAAGCCTGTCTGTCCGGCGCTTGTTTTTGCGGATTTACTTCGCTTGCCGTTCATGCGTCTAATCCTTCAGAAAGTACAAATGCCGCAGAACCAGATGACAAAAACCATAAGTTTATGCAGGATTGGATATTAACTTTGCTCCTGAATATTGATGAAAATGCCAGTGATGAAGAGTGCCGAAAGATCATGAAACCCTGTGCGATGGCACACTACAATTATCTGGAAATGGATAAAGTACTTGCCCCATATGTTGGTGACATCGAAAAGTTTACCCGATTTATTTCTGAAAAATGGGATTGGAAGATCGATTACAATCAGGAATCAGGAGTAATAATTGCTGATGAGAATAAGTCTCAGTGTGTTTGTCCGATGGTCAATAAAGAAAAGGGCGTTCGATCGTCTATTCTGTGCTATTGTTCCGAAGGTTTTGCTGAAAAAATGTTCTCGACAGTTGCCGGGCATTCGGTAACTGCAAGGGTAATTTCGTCGATTCATCGCGGAAACGAAAGGTGTAAATATGAAATTGCTCTGAATTAAATGCATAAAAAAATCAAACAGCTCGTTGAAAATTCACTAAGCGTTTGTTTGAGGCTAAGTAAATGGAGCTATAAATCATACTATTGGAAAAATAATAGATATACTATGAAATTACATAAATTAATCATTGGACTTTTACTATGTTTTTATGTTTCGGGTGCGACCTCGGTAGTAGCACAAAACGGTGATCAGATATTGGACGGTATAGGGGAAACGGGACTAATTTCCCGCTATACATTTAACGGGGATGCAAAAGATTGGTCGCGTAATAATTTGCATGGCACCATTCATGGAACTGACTTCAGGTTTGTAAAAGACGAACTGTTTGGAAACGTACTTTCTTTAAGCGGTAATAGTGAGACGTTTATATCGCTTCCGGCTAAATCGGTGACAGGTGAGGAAACACTTAGTATTGCCGGATGGATTTACCTGCGGTCTGCCAACAGCGGGCAGTTGTTTTTCGATTTTGGGAAAGACGGGAAATCGCATTTCTTTGCCGCTCCGGTTGGGATTAAAGACAAGGAAGGATTTCAGGCTCAGATACAAACTGAACTGAATAGCTATTTTTCAAACTCACCGGCAGTTGCAGTTAATAAATGGATTCATTTAGCTGTGGTGATTAATGTTCCGTTCAAAACGTTGAGTACTTATATTAATGGGGCGCTTGTCAATGAAACAAAGAATATTGATGTGGTGCTAAGTCAGCTCTTCAAAAGTAATTCAGGAGAAACGAATAAACTCTATATCGGAAAATCACTGAACTCGGATGAAGCTGGTTTAAATGCCAAATTACATGATTTCCGTATCTACAGGATTGCATTGAATGATAAACAAATTGCACGGATCCATCGCAATGCTTTAAGCGAGGGCGAATCGGTAGTCAGAACCAACGAAGAATCGGAAAGAGGGCTTCAAAAGTTTCCGGCAACAACCCCTCAGTTGTACAATGCCTATTTAAAAAGTGTACCGGATATTCAGGTAGAAACCGTGGTCGGGAACCTTCCGAGATTACCACGTTTTGTAAAGGGTATTTACAGCAATGATATTGAAGGGCCGGAAGTGAGGGTAATTTGGCCGGCCCCTAAGGATAATGGCCAGGTACTTACCGCTGGCACTTATGCGGTTACCGGAAAGGTTGCCGGAACAAACCTGCAACCCAAAGCCATTGTCGTTGTTCAAGAAACGAAAGCGACAGCTACGCCCAATCGCACCCTCGAATTTTTTAAACTTGATCAGGTTACATTAGATGTTGACAATCACAACCATAACACGAAATTCATCGAAAACCGCGATAAATTTATTACTGGTTTAGCCAAAACAAATCCTGACGATTTTTTGTATATGTTTCGTAATGCCTTTGGGCAGGAACAACCCAAGGGAACCAAACCACTAGGGGTGTGGGATAGTCAGGAAACTAAATTGCGTGGACATGCCACAGGTCATTACCTAAGCGCCATTGCCCAGGCATATGCGAGTACCGGTTATGATGTCTCACTTCAGGCTAAGTTTGCTGATAAGATGGATTATATGGTGAATACATTGTATCAACTGGCACAAATGTCGGGACAACCAAAGATCGCAGGGGGAGAATCTGTTTCAGATCCAACTGCTGTGCCGACCGGTTCAGGTAAATCAAACTATGATTCAGATTTGAGTGAAGGCGGCATTCGTACCGATTACTGGAACTGGGGCAAAGGGTTTATTAGCGCCTATCCGCCCGACCAGTTTATCATGTTGGAAAAAGGGGCAAGCTACGGAGGCGATAAAACCAAAATTTGGGCACCCTACTATACCTTGCATAAAATCCTTGCCGGGTTGATGGATATTTATGAAGTCAGTGGAAATGAAAAGGCTTTGGAAACAGTAAAAGGCATGGGCGACTGGGTGTATGCCAGGTTGAGTAAGGTGCCAACCCCAACACTTATCAGCATGTGGAACAAGTACATCGCCGGGGAGTTTGGTGGGATGAACGAAGCAATGGCAAGGTTGTCGCGTTTAACGAATGAGCCGCGTTACATGGAAGTTGCACGTTTATTTGATAACATTAAAGTATTTTATGGCGATGCTGAACATGCTCACGGACTGGCAAAAAATGTAGATCTTTTCCGCGGGTTACATGCCAACCAGCACATTCCTCAGATTGTGGGGGCACTCGAAATTTATCGCGACCTGGATGCACCTGAATATTATCATATCGCTGATAATTTCTGGAATATAACAACTAACGACTATATGTACAGTATAGGTGGTGTTGCAGGAGCGCGAAACCCGAATAACGCGGAGTGTTTCATCGCCCAACCGGCAACAATTTACGAGAACGGTTTTTCGGCTGATGGCCAGAATGAAACCTGTGCTACCTATAATATGCTCAAGTTAACCGGAAACCTTTTCCTTTTTGAACAGCGTGGCGAGCTAATGGATTATTACGAGCGTGGGCTCTACAATCACATTCTGGCATCTGTTGCCGAAGACAGTCCTGCAAATACTTACCACGTGCCACTGAATGCCGGTTCGGTAAAACAGTTTAGTAACGATGATATGAGCGGTTTTACCTGCTGTAACGGTACGGCGCTTGAGAGTAGCACAAAACTTCAGAACTCGATTTATTTTAAAAGTGCCGACAATAAAGCTTTGTATGTGAATTTGTTCGTGCCTTCAACATTAAAATGGACAGAAAAGAATGTAACTGTAACGCAAACAACAGCTTTCCCAAAAGAAGACCATACGCTGTTAACCATTAAAGGAAATGGTAAGTTTGACCTCAATGTACGTGTGCCTCATTGGGCAACTAAAGGTTTTTTTGTGAAGATAAATGGTAAGAATGAAGAAGTTAAGGCTATGCCGGGAAGCTATCTTACGATAAGCCGTAAATGGAAAGACGGTGATCAGGTTGAGTTGCGTATGCCGTTTCATTTTTATTTGGAGCCGGTCATGGATCAGCAAAACATTGCCAGTTTGTTTTACGGACCCGTTTTGTTGGCAGCTCAGGAGTCAGCGCCACTAAAAGAATGGCGTAAGGTAACCTTAAATGTAAAAGACATCAGTAAATCGATAACAGGAGATGCCGGGCAGTTGCAGTTTAATATTGACGGTGTTGTTTTTAAGCCTTTTTATGAATCATACGGGCGTCATTCTGTTTATCTGGATGTTACTTTGAAAGAATAAGTTAAGTAATGAGAATAAAATAATGTCGTATTCCCCTTTCGTTAACCCCTAAATCCCCTAAAGGGGACTTGACACATTGATAATGGGTTGCGATGCTCACAGCCTAAGCCCCTTCAGGGGTTTGGGGTGAAAAAATACGACAATAAACATTTTACAGAACTTAGAAACGAAAACCAAATAATAAACCATGTTAAAACAAATTTCATTAAGCCTGATAGTCATTTTTATCCTATCCGGTGCTTCTTTCAGTGTCTTTTCCCAGGTTACCCCGGCCGATTATCAACGAGCCGATTCGATTATGAAGCTGAATGATCTGGTCTATAATCAAATCAATACGGTCAATTGGATCGATTCGACCTCCACATTTTGGTATCAGGTGAAAACCCGCGAAGGCGCGGCTTTTATACTGATTGATGCTGCCAAACTGACCCGAAAACCGGCCTTCGATGTGGCCAAACTGGTTGAACAGTTGAATAAGCAACCGGGAGTGAAAACAACGCCCAAATCGGTTCAGCTTCAAAAACTGAAGTTCGATCTGAAAGCAAACAAGTTTCAGTTCCTTTTTGAGAATGCTTACTGGACCTGCCACCTGAAAAATTATACCCTGACTAAAGATTCGGTTGCCAAGCCCGAAGGGCCTCGCCCCTACTGGAATGACGGTTTTGACGAGTTGGGCAACAAGCCGGTTACTTCGCCCGATAGTATTTGGGTGGCGTTTATCAAAAATTACAATGTTTTTATCCGGAACGAAAAAGACAAGAAAGAAGTTCAGTTGAGCTTCGATGGTTCGGCGGGCGATTATTATTCGTCGTATTTCAGTTGGTCTCCCGATTCAAAAAAGCTGGCTTGTAACAAGGTGCGTAAAAACGAAGATCACTTTATCTATTTTGTTGAATCGTCGCCCAAAACACAGTTGCAGCCCATCCTGCAAAAGCGGAACTACCTGAAACCCGGCGATGCGCTACCGATTAAACATCCTTCGCTTTTTGATATTCAAACCCTGAAGCAAATTCCGGTTGATTCAAAAGCTTTTGAAAATCAGTACGATCTTTCGAACCCAAAATGGAACGAAAGCAGCTCTGCTTTTACGTTCGATTTTAATCAGCGCGGCCACCAGGTTTTTCAGGTGGTTGAGGTTGACGGGACATCAGGAACAGTGCGGGTAATCATCGACGAACGCAGCAACACGTTTATCGATTACAGTGGCAAAACTTTCAGGTATGACATGGATAAACGAGGCGAAATCATCTGGGCTTCGGAACGCGACGGCTGGAACCACCTGTACCTGTACGATGCGAAATCATCGAAAGTAAAAAAACAAATTACCTCCGGAAACTGGGTGGTTCGCGAAGTGGTGAAGGTTGATGAAAAATCGAATACCATTATTTTCAAAGCTTCCGGAAGGAATGCCGACGAAGATCCATATTACATTCATTATTGCAAAATCAATTTCGATGGCAGCGGTTTGGTCGATCTTACTCCTGAAAAGATGGACCACCAGGCGACTTTTTCTGCCGATTTCAAGTATTTTACCGATACCTACTCAACGGTGCAAGCGGCTCCGGTAACTGTTTTGCGCCGCACATCGGATGGTTCGGTAGTAATGCAGCTCGAAAAAACTGATATAACTGATCTTCTAGCGAAGGGTTGGATGGCTCCCGAGCCTTTCGTGGCCAAAGCACGCGACGGTAAAACCGACATTTGGGGCAACATTTACCGCCCAACGAATTTCGATCCGAAGAAAAAATACCCCATTGTCGAATACATTTATGCCGGGCCACACAGTTCGTTTGCACAAAAGAGTTTCAGACCAACCAGTTCCCCATTCTCTGGATTGGCTGAACTTGGGTTCATTATCGTTCAGATGGATGGAATGGGAACCTCGAACCGTGGAAAAGCCTTCCATGATGTGTGTTTTAAAAACCTGAAAGATGCAGGTTTCCCCGATCGTATTCGTTGGATGAAGGCAGCAGCCGAAAAATACAGCTACATGGATACTACCCGTGTTGGACTGTTTGGGGGATCAGCCGGAGGTCAAAATACGCTTTCGGGCTTGTTGTTTCATCCTGAATTTTACAAAGCAGGTTCATCCTCCTGCGGATGTCACGACAACCGCATGGATAAAATTTGGTGGAACGAACAATGGATGGGGTTCCCTATCGGGCCTGAATATGCTGAATGCTCGAATGTGGTGAATGCTTCAAAACTCAAAGGGAAACTGTTACTCATCGTTGGCGAAGTGGACGATAATGTTGACCCGGCTTCGACCATGCAAGTGGTGAATGCGCTGATTGCGGCCAAAAAAGATTTTGAACTGGTAGTACTTCCGGGAGTAAATCACACCTTGGGTGGCGATTACGGGGAACAGAAGCGCCGCGACTTCTTCGTGAAAACCTTTTATAATCAGGCTACACCCGATTGGAACAAAACAGTGAAATAACAAAAAGAACCACATAGGCACATAGAACACAATAGAAAAATCTATGTGAACTATGTGTCTATGTGGTGAAAAAATAGAAAAAATGAGAAAGATACTCGCTTTATTGGTCTTCGTTTTGGCAGCTTTTGTCATTCAGGCGCAAAACACCAAACTTGTGCCGCCAGTTACCCGCGTTCCAGATTCGCTGAAACTGGATAAATTCTACAAAAAGTATATGGATGCCAATGGAATTGCAATTGCTGCTTCGTGGCGTGTCCCTGATACCGCTATGGTTCAGGCATGGCGAATCCTCGATTTTATGACCCGCGATTTACCCAAACCGGTACTTGACGCGATGGTCAAAGTAAAAACCCGCGTTTCGGTTATGGCCCGCTACGAAGGGACTACGGATATTCCTGAACATGCCCATTTGGCTGCCGATACCACCCTGAACTGGGATTTACGTGCCCGCGGGCTGGGTGGTGATCTGGAATTTCCGTTAACATCGTGTGCCGAAGAAAACCTGTTGGCTTACCAGATCGATAAATACCATGCCGAAGATATTCTGATTCACGAGTTTGCGCATTCCATTCACCTGATCGGGATTGTTCAGGTTGACACTACTTTCAACCAAAAACTGGAGAAATTGCTGAATCAGGCTGTGGCAAAAGGGAAATATGCCAATACTTATGCGAAAACCGACATTGCCGAATATTGGGCTGAAGGTGTTCAGAACTGGTTTAATGTAAATGCCGAGGTTGCCAAACCCGACGGGAAACACAATGCCCTAAACACACGGGAAGAATTGAAAAAGTACGATCCGGATTTATATCAACTGTTAAACCAGTATTTTTCCGAATTCAAAGTAAGTCCTTCCAAACATCTGAAAGTGAATCGCTATAAGATTTAAGATTTTTATCTCGTACGGATAAGTTTTAAACGAATTCGCACTACTGACACTTTTAACGAGCAAGTAACGAATCGAAATCCCTGGCGTGAAGCCGGGGATTTTTTATCTTCTGATAGTCCTGTTTTTATTTTATTTCCAGAATGATCTCATCCAGAGCTCGTTTCGGAACGTGATGAACATGGTTTTCGTCACGCCAGTATTTCACATCACCACCTTTCATATCTTCTAAAACAACCGTTTCTTTTGGTTTCCCAAGAGCTAAAACCTGGATGATTTTATACTGATCGGACAGATTCAGCAGTTCGCCAAGCTTATCGCGGTTGACCGAATGAATGATGCAACCACCAAATCCGGCCTCGGTAGCACCGAGCAGCATACTTTGAGCTGCAATGCCGTCATCGCACAAGTAATTTCCTGCTATCAGCGTATCGTGCAGCATGATAATGTAAGCCGATGGGCGCTCACCTTCTTCGGGACCAGCCCAGTACGAAAGATAACCAGCCCATGCCAGATGCTCAAATATCCGGGCATTGAACGTTTCGTCGGTACTCAGTATGTATTTCAATGGCTGGGCATTCCGTGCCGAGGCTGAGTTTCGGGCAAGGTCAACCCACTCACGAAGCTGGGTTGCCGAAATACGTTCGGATTGGTAAAAACGACGATAGCTGCGGTTTTTCAGGATAAGTTCTTTCAGCATGGTGTATGGTTTTAATTTTTCAGCATAAAAGTACAAAAATGAATGAATAGATTTCTGATTCTATTTAAAGCAGCACAATGAGAACAAACCAGAATCAAAGATCATGAACCTGAAATTAACCGTCAGCCTTGGCTTCTCAATCAATAACCAGCAGCTTTTTGACTTCCTTTTTAGACTGATTTAGAACCTGAATAAAATAGGTACCCTGATTCAGTTTCAATTGTATCTTTCCGCTTAAAGATGATTTCTGAAATACTTGAATTCCCTGAACTGTATATACTTTGACCTCTACAGGTTCAGACGTTTCAGTTAAATCGATGGTAACAAGCCCACTTGAAGGATTGGGGTAAATCCTGAAAATATTCTGGTCCCAAACAGGAATTTTTAATCCAGTATGCAAATCTTCAAAAAGAAACTCATTAGAGATTGTCTGGCAATCGTTATATGCAATGCATCTGAATTTCAGATCAGATGACAGATCGCTGGTATTTAATATTTTGAGTGTCGGTGATGCACTATTTCGAAAGGCATTCCCTGTAATGCGTTCCCATCCGTTTCCTGCATTCATTTCCCATTTATAATTTACACTATCGCCCGCCGAAACATGAAGGCTATATGTATTTTCATCGTGAGACGCCGTTATATCACTCTCAAATTCAGGACAAAGTAAAGTTGATCCATTTAAAATTGATTGATCGATTTTAGTTGCTGTTGGTTTTCCCAGCCATTCAATTTCGTCCGGACTCATTGCATAATTTCTGATCTGGATGCTACTCACAAAAATGGGATTTGTTTCACCATCGTTGTCGGAGAAAAGATTTGATGATTGCACGCCCCAGTTATTATTTAAACAGAAGCGGCCATTTTTGCTGTCTTCCAACACAACTGTTCCAACATATTTACCATTCAGGTACTCGTCCAGTTTTTCTTTGTATAAATCAAAAACAAGTGCCAGCCGAACCCAGGTACTGTCGGCAAAACCGCCATTGTACTGCTCCAGAATCCCCAACCCGTTATCCTCTCCTAAAAGAAAAAAGTCGGCGTCATCGCTATTATTATTACTGGTTTGAAGTATTGCAGTGTATTGGTTTTTTCCTGCTGGTTTTAAGATGTCGAAAATCAACGAATAGGTATTGTCGCAATCGAGTCCTCCGGGAATCCCTTCAGGAGCAATGTTCGAAAAAAAACGTAATGCATGTTCTGAATCGAAAGCAGGGATGCGGGCAATACCTACCGAACTGTTTTCAATCGGACTTAAATTAAAAGATTCTGTTGTGCCAAATTCAATTTTTTGATTAGCAATACTGGTATCTCCCATCAGTACCAATTTAGAACCAATGGTTCCAAATAAGTTTTGCTTAAAATCCCATTGAGCAGTTACCCGCTTTTCTGGAAAATATCCCCCGGACGAATTGTTGCAAAAAAACTGATATGCCTCCGAAGGTCGGTCGGTTTCCAGTGCATCAATTCCAAACTCTTTTAAGAACTTAAAATAGGCCGGATCATTTACGGTGTAGGCCCATAATTCAAGCTGATAGGAATGAGCGATATCTCTCAGTTTATCAAATCGGTCATCGTTTGAGTTGTAAACATAATCAGCTGGAATCTCAATGGCGATTACTCCGTTATCTTTCAGGAATTTATAAAAAACCGGATCGTCAATAGCTTCAGGAAGTTCCCCAAAATAGACCAGCGGAGTGTTGGGTAGAATTTTATGATATATTTCTACTTTTTCCAAATCATCGGGGTCGAGCAAAACAATATCATCAGCAACCCCGGCTTCTTTTAAAGTGCTGGCTATTAGTTTTGGTGCAAATACCTTCATGTTTAAATAAAGCTTCTTCTGATATTTGTTAGCCAGCAATAACGCCTCTTTCAGGGTAGGAACCGGCGTACCGGCATATCTGGAATCCTTCCAACTTCCTGCATCAAGTGTTTTAAGGTAATCTAAAGTCAGATTTTTTACGTCCCCGATTCCATTGGTTGTTCGGTCAATGTATGAATCATGCATTAAAACGAGGGCGCTGTCTGCTGTAAAACGAACATCAACCTCAGCAGCAAAAATATCTTCAATAAAACCCTGCTCAAGAGAAATCAGGGTATTTTCAGGATAATTGTAAGACGAGCCACCCCGATGTCCTATTGGTTTAAACTTGCATTGGGCCTGAATGGAAAAACCACTCAATATCAGAATAATGCTAATCAGTATTTTGCTGAAATCAAGTGTTCCCGATAATCTGTATTGCTTAAAATCAATACTTTGCTTATTCTTCCTGAAACTTCCAACAGCGTTATTTATCTTCATAATAAAACAGCCAGGTAAGTAGTAATTAATTAGTGAATGAAAATACGCTTTTTTTTGTCATTTCCAGATACCGATAAAACTGATTTAATTGATCTTACATCTATTCTCAGTATTCCTGTTGTTTTACCATCCGGAATCCCTGTAGGATCACAATTAACACGATTTTTAAGATGAGGTAAAAGATACCATACAGCTTAATTAATACTTAACTTATTTCTTAATTTAGGAGCCATATTTACTTTCTAACGCTTTTTGTATGGGTACTCAACGGAATTTGGTCAAGACGCTCGGTTTGGGATATGTTATTATTTTTGTGGTTGCAAATATCATTGGATCTGGAGTCTATAAAAAAATAGCTCCGATGGCCGTAGAACTTCAGTCGTCCTCCTGGATACTGCTGGCGTGGATTGTCGGGGGAATAATTACCCTCTTTGGTGCGTTGAGTAATGCCGAAGTTGCCGGATTACTGGCCGATACCGGTGGCGAATTTGTATATCTGAAAAAAATTTACAACCGCTTTTTTGCTTTTTTATACGGTTGGTCGCTGTTTACCATCATTCAAACGGCAACCATTTCTTCACTGGCTTATGTTTTTGCCCAATCGCTGAATAGCATTCTACCCCTTCCTGAAGTTCTTACTTCGCTGCAACATTTTTCGATAGGAGGGGTGTTCTTTCCCTTTCAGGATTTTGGGGTAAAACTCGTTGCCATTCTACTGATATTACTATTAACCGGACTCAATATTTTAGGTTTAAAAAGCGGGGCAGGGGTAAGCAAAGCTATTTTGTTGCTGGTTTGCGCTGGCCTTCTTTTGATTATTGTATTTGGCCTGAGCAGCTCGGTGGCCAAACCTGCCAATTTTATGGATAGTAAAGATCTCATTAGTGGAACCGTTACCTTCTCTTCCTTTTTTACGGCTATGCTGGCTGCTTTTTGGGCCTATCAGGGTTGGGTTTCGGTTGGGTTTATCGGGGGTGAGGTTAAAGATGCTACCCGCAATATCCCGAAAGGAATTGTGATGGGTGTTTTTGCAGTTATTTTCATTTATCTGCTGGTTAATGTAACCTATCTTTCGCTCCTGTCTATTCCTCAACTGGTACAGGTTCATGAAGCGGGTAACCAGATTGCAGCGGTTGAGGCTGTCCGTAGTTTTTGGGGAACCGGAGGGGTGATGTTTATTTCGCTACTGATACTCCTGACCACACTGGGATGTACCAATGCCAGTATTCTTACGGGTTCGCGGCCTTATTATGCGATGGCCCGTAACGGGCTTTTCTTTTCGGGTATCAAAAAGCTGAACAAATTTAATGTGCCCTCCAACTCGCTTTTGTGGCAGGGAATTTGGGCTTCGGTGCTGGTTTTGTCGGGCACTTTCGATCAGTTAACCGACATGGTTATTTTTGCGGTATTCATTTTTTACGGGGCTACAACGCTGGGCGTATTTATTCTGCGCCGCAAGATGCCCGATGCCCACCGTCCATACAAAGTGTGGGGATACCCAGTAGTACCCGCCATTTTTATCCTCTTTTGTATTGGTTTGTTTGTGAATACCATTGTTGCCCGCCCCCGCGAGGCAATTATCGGCCTGATTCTGATTCTATCGGGGATACCGGTTTATCTTTGGCTGCAACGAAAATATCCAACAAAGGATGATCAGTCAGAATAAAAAAATAAAAAAATCAGGTAAAGTTTGATCTTCGGATCTCGCTTTACCTGATTTTTATTTGATGGATAACGAATGATTTAGCCTATTTCTTTTCGTTGGTGAACGAATACGGGAAATCTGCTTCGTTTATACCCCTTTGTTTGTTTGGAGTAGCGCCCATTTTAAAATCAATTTTAGCGCCTTTCATCAGCTCGGTATGGCTCAGCCAGTTTTTAGCGTAGTCTTTGCCGTTGAACTTAGCACTTTGAATGTATTTATTTTCGGCGCTGTTTTCAGGGGCAGAAATTACCACTTCCTTACCGTTTTCGAGTGTCATGGTTATTTTGTTGAACAGTGGCGCACCTATCACATACTGGTCGCTTCCGGGAGTCACCGGGTAGAAACCCATGGCTGAGAAAACATACCAGGCCGATGTTTGTCCGTTGTCTTCGTCGCCGCAATAACCGTCAGGAGTAGGGGCGTACATGCGGTTCATCACCTCGCGCACCCATTTCTGCGTTTTCCAGGGTTGCCCGGCATAATTGTACAGGTAAATCATGTGCTGAATAGGCTGATTGCCATGTGCATAGTTGCCCATGTTCATGATCTGCATTTCACGTATTTCGTGAATGACCTGTCCGTAGTATGAATCGTCGAAAATAGGTGGAACTACAAAAACAGAATCGAGCATACCCACAAATTCTTTTTTGCCACCCATCAGGTCAATCAATCCCTGTACATCATGGAAAACCGACCAGGTGTAATGCCAACTGTTTCCTTCGGTAAAGGCATCGCCCCATTTAAACGGATTGAAAGGTTTCTGGAATGTTCCGTCTTCGTTTTTTCCGCGCATCAGCTTGGTTTCTGCGTCAAAAACATTGCGGTAATTCTGGCTGCGTTTGGCAAATAAATCGATTTCTTCCTGAGGGCGTTTCAGTTCTTTCGCCAACTTGTAGATGGTCCAGTCGGCAAAAGCATATTCGAGTGTACGGGCAGTGTTTTCGTTAATTTTCACATCGTACGGAACGTATCCCAGTTTGTTGTAGTAGTCAACTCCCTTCCGGCCAACCGACGACATTGGACCTTCGGTTTTCGAATTTTTGATAACAGCTTCGTAAAGGGTGTTGATGTCGTATCCACGGGCGCCTTTCAGGTAGGCATCAGCAATCAGCGTTGCGGAGTTCGACCCGATCATACAATCGCGGTGCCCGGGGCTGGCCCACTCCGGGAGGAATCCACTTTCTTTGTAAGTATTCACTAAACCTTCCTGAATCTGCGCATTCAGGCTTGGGTACATCAGGTTGAAGAAAGGGAAAACAGCGCGGAACGTGTCCCAGAAACCGTTGTCGGTAAACATGGCGCCAGGCAAAACCTCTCCGTTGTATGGGCTGTAGTGAACCATTTTACCATCTTTGTCAAATTCGAAAAATTTGCGTGGAAATAACATGGTGCGGTACAAACTCGAATAAAAAGTACGGATTTGGTCGGTGGTTCCACCTTCCACCTTGAGGCGCGAAAGTTCTTTGTTCCAGCTATCTTTTCCTTTTTGGCAAACCTGGTCAAAATTGTCTTTACCCAATTCTTTCAGGTTCAAATCGGCCTGTTCGAAACTGATAAACGAAGAGGCTATCCGTGCATGAACCTGCTCTCCTTTGCCTGTGACAAAGCGAATGGCTGCACCCACGTGGTTATCTTGCAATTCAGTCTTTCCGGTGACAATTTCCTTACCGCTCCATACCTGACTTTCAGCAAATGGTTTATCGAAAACCACCACAAAATAGTTTTTGAAGTTCTTTGGAACGCCGCCACTGTTGCGGGTTGTATAACCAATTATTTTATTCTCCGAAGGGATCATTTTAATGTACGATCCTTTATCAAAAGCGTCGATAACTACCCACGACTTTTCGTTCTTCGGAAAAGTAAAACGGAACATTGCAGCCCGCTCGGTTGGGGTGATTTCAGTGGTCACATCGTAATCGGCCAAATAGACGCTGTAATAATGTGGCCGGGCAATTTCTGCCTTGTGCGAGAACCAGCTAGCACGCTCTTCTCCTGCAATTTTCAGTTCTCCGGTCATCGGGAATAGCGAAAACTGGCCGTAATCGTTAATCCAAGGACTAGGTTGGTGGGTTTGTTTGAAGCCTTGAATTTTATAGGCATCGTAAGCATATACCCAGCCATCGCCCATTTTGGCGGTTTGCGGTGTCCAGAAATTCATACCCCAGGGCAGTGCAATGGCGGGGTAAGTGTTCCCGTTCGAAAGTTTAAACTCCGAGTCAGATCCTATAAGGGTATTAACCTGATCGACCGGTGTAAGGTTTTGTGCCTGAAGGTTTAGTGTCAGGCAAATCGTTAATAGCAGCGAAAAAGAAATGATAATTTGTTTCATTAATTCTGGTTTTATTAATTGTGTATGGATTGTGTGTTTTATTTTCAGTTCAAAAATAGCATTAAAAGTATATCCGGGCTTTTGTTTTACTACACCTTTCTCCGATAGTTTACTCAGTGCTGATGTGTATTCAAGTGATCAGGACTAGTGCTATAACCAAGAGATTTTAGGGTAGTACAAAATTGTACTCGTCTCAGTTGGCTGTCAATCTAAAGGGTTTTGGAGCCTGAACAGGCAAAAAACAGATCGGGAACAGTGAGGTGAAACACTCACAAAATGGGAATTTCATGGCTCTAATTTTTTAGTTGGTTTGGTCGAATGCTTTACAGGTTAAAAATATAGTTTTTTTTGAGGCGCAGAACTGTAAAGTGTCGTTTTCGGGTAACTTGTTGCAACAAAAAAGAGGTTGAACCTTTCGATCCAACCTCTTTCCTGAAAATAAACCTGACAAGTTTAGATGCAGATGTTTTAATATTCCGGGTTTTGTTGCGTGGCAATAGCAGGATTGGCATCAATTTCGGCTGTTGCAATCGGAAGTCTAGTTTTGTAGAAAGTCCGGTCGATGGTTTTCTGGCGATGGGCAATAGTTACCGCAGGGCTGATAAACTCATCGTTAAAGGTTATAGTTTTGTTCAGGCGCATCATATCAAAGAACCGTTGTCCTTCGGCGTATAGTTCTTTACTCCTTTCATCTGTAACCATATCCAGCGTTATTGTTCCTTCGGTTGCGGGAGCCAGGTTGGGCGATCTTTTTCGAATACTGTTCAGGTATAAAATCGCTTTGGCTTTATCGGGAGTCGTTAATTTTAATGCGGCTTCGGCAGCAATCAGATAAATTTCGGAAAGACGAAGTACCTTGATATTAACCGCCGATGGCGAACTTTTATCACCCAACAAGTCAACGCCGCAATATTTCAGGCAAGAGCCAAACCGGGTTGTCGATGATTCGTCGTAATCCATAATTCCCCAACGCACATCATTGGCATCTTCGCCAAGCCGGGCCATGTAGTAGTCGCTGGCCATGAACCATCCCATTGCGCCGGTTTTCTTACCCTGGCGTAAAAGATAGTAGCCCAGGGATGCTGTTAAAAGGTCTGCTTCACTCGGGTAAATGGCCAACTCGATAATCGACTCTTTACCAAATTGCGTTGACCATGATTTTACCCAATCGGTGTTTGAATAAAGAACATATTTGTTACTGCTTATCACGTCTTCAGCGGCTGCAAGAGCTTCAGTATAATTTTCCATATACAGGTTTACTTTTGCCTGAAGGGCCGTGTTGGAGTAATAATTCAGGTAGCCGTTCACGATAGTTTTTGAAAGCAGGGGTTCAGCATCGGTAAGGTCTTTCATTATTTGGGCATAAACCTCTTTAACCGAAGACCTTGTTGGTTGGGCCGAAGCATCAAGTGGTTCTAAAATCAGCGGAACGCCGAAAGACTCTTTATCCATATTGTATGGTTTTCCATACAGGCGGACCAAGTCAAAGTACATCAAAGCCCTGGCTGTTAAAGCCTGGCCTTTGTAATCGCTTAGTGCTGCCGATCCTTTTCCATCCGCTTCAATTTTCTCAATGTTCAGGAGCAAATTGTTAGACTGAAGGATGCAGTTGTAAATTTGAGACCAAAATCCTGAATACGAGTTGGACGAGGCCGAATGGTTAAAGGTGTAAAGGGCATCAAGGCCTCTTCCCTGCGACCGGATTGCAAAATCGCCGCCTTTGGCATCGGCATATAACATGAAATTCCGGCCATAATAATCCGATGAGGTCATTTTTCTCATCAGACCATTAATTGCCACTTTGGCATCGGCAGCATTTGTAATCGATGATTCGGCTGCCGAAGAATCGCTAGGTTTAACATCGAGGAAATCGTCGCAAGATGCAAGCAGTATAACACTAAGCAGTGCAGTTAATATTTTTATTTTTCTCATGGTAGCACTTAATTAAGATTATAAATTAACTTCAATACCAAAGGTATAGGTCTTTCCAAGAGGTAATTCCCATCCTCTTGTGCCATATTCGTTAACCTCCGGATCGTAAACTGTGTAAGCGGCTTTGGTGAACAGGTTTGCCCCGTTAAAGTAAACCCTTGCTTTATCCAGACCAATTTTGTTAACTAAATATTCCGGAAGATTATAGCCCAATGTGGTACTTTTCAGCCTTAAATAGTCGGCTTTATGCATGTGGCGGCTACTTTTTTGGTTTACGTCTTCATAATCAAGGGCAATACGCATAGGGTACAAAGCATCTTTATTTTCCGGGGTCCAACGGTTATCGTAAGCATCCTGCGATATTATTCGTTCCCAGTAATAACCATCATCATTTACGTCTTTCCCGGCTGCATCGTAGGTGTATCCACCAATTTTATAGGTGAAATTTAACGACAGCGATAATCCCTTCCAGCTAAAATCGGTATTTAAACCTCCAAAAAGTTTAGGGTGAATATCTCCGAGAATGACTTCGCTGGCCGACGAATATTTAAATGTGGCAGGCCGTCCGTTCACAGTCAAATCCGGAGTTTTGTCGTTATTCAGGTACCAGATATTTTTACCGGTTTCGTTATCTACTCCGGCCCACTCCAATCCGTATAAAGCCAGGGTTGATTCTCCTTCGGTATAAATGAATTTGGCCCTGCTGTCGCCACCGGTAGGATCATACCAAATGATATTTTTTCCGCCGTACAACTCCGAAACTGTTGATTTAATGTGCGATGCCGTGATTCCGGCGCTCCATACAAAGTCTTTCTTTTTCAGGATGTCGCCATACAATTCGAGCTCAATCCCGCGGTTATTTATTTCGCCAACATTTTTTAAGGTAGAACCGAAACCGGTAACGAGTGAAATGGGGACATCTTGCAGCAGATCTTTTGATTTTCTGTCGAAAACTTCAACAGAACCGGTAATCCGCTGTTTCAGCAACCCGAATTCCAGTGCAATATTCGAGGTATAGCTGGTTTCCCATGAGAGATTTTCGTCGGCAATGGTGCTTACACCACCACCAGGCAGTTCCATATATTTATTGGAATAGCTAGTAAGTGAGCGCCATCCGTAGTTATTGGAAGGAAGGGTTCCGTTAACACCATAAGATGCCCGTAATTTGAGGCTGCTTATGATCTCCAGTTCCTTCATGAATTTCTCTTTATCAATCCTCCATGATCCGGCAACCGACCAGAAATTGCCCCAGCGCGATTTTGGGCCTAATTTAGAAGCCCCGTCACGACGGAACGAACCTGAAATGTAGTAGGTGTTGTTGTAGTTGTATTCAGCACGTGAAAGCATCGAAACCATTGTATTGCCCCAATAGTAGGCGCTTGCATCGAGCTTACCCGCGGTTGAAACAGTATGCAGGGTGCTGGTTGGTAAGTTTGTCCCTGATGAGCGTTGGTACTCAGATTTGTTTTCTTCCACTTCCCATCCAACTAAGGCTCCAACATTATGCTTGCCGGCAAACTCCTTGTTGTAGTTCATGGTTGTTGATGATACCAGTTTGGAGATGCTGGTACCCGATTCGGTAACCGAACCATTTACACTCGATCCCTGAAAGTGAGCTGGGCTGTAATAAAGGTGATCTTGTATCTGGCTCTTGTCATAAGAGAAAATTGATCTCAGATTCAGTTCAGGCAAAATCTTTACGGCAACCGTTTCGCTGGCCGATAACCGTAATGTTTTCGAGCTGTTTTCCCATTCTTTGTCGTAGTAAAGCGGATTGTAGGCATAGCTGCCATATCTGGCAGTCCAGGGCTCGCCTGTTTTGTAATCGGTTGGCCAGTAAAGCCCCCACAACAGGTTTCGTTGTTGTAAAAAATAGTTGTTCCCGGTTGATCGGCTATCGTTGAATCCTGCTTTTTCGCTATTGGTGATGTTGATGTTCGTTTCAAAATCGACATAATCGCTTACTTTTTGTGCAAAATTTATCCTGCCTGTTATACGTTTGAAGTCGTTGATTACACTTCGCCCTTTTTCGTCGGTGTATGATAATGACGTATAGTAACTCGATTTATCTGTAGCCCCGCTTACCGAAAAATCATAGGTTTGGTTAACCGCTGTGCGAAACAATACTTTTTCCCAGTCATAATAAGTTCCGGCCCTATCGCCACCAATGGTAAGCGAATTAACTGTATTGTCGGGCGCCGTAAAGGTGTAGCCGTGTTTATTGAACCTCTTGTTGAGCTGTGCGAGGGCGCTGGTACTGGCGCTGGCGCTGGTTCCTCCGGAATAGACTGTTGCATTCCAAAAGTTTTCGTAGTACATTTTAACCTGGTCTTCGGTACTGGCTACTTCATAATTATCGGTAGCAAATGTTGGGGTCATACTAACCGACGATTTAAAGCTAACCACCGGAGCACCCTGCTTGCCCTTTTTTGTGGTGATCAGAATAACTCCGTTCGCAGCCCTCGAACCGTATAACGAAGAAGCTGCGGCGTCTTTCAGTACGGATATTGATTCGATGTCATTTGGATTAATGGTGCTCATCACATTGTTTGAGGTGTTGATCCCCAGTTGGGAAACATTACCTGAGATAACCGGAACACCGTCGATCACATAAAGCGGTTCATTAGAGGCATTCATTGACCCGATACCACGTAACCGAATAGAGGAAGTTGACCCGGCCTGTCCGGAAAGTGTTGTTATTTGCAATCCGGCAACTTTACCGCTCATAGCATTTTCAAACGAAATGTTGGGCTCATTTTTCAACGCATCATTTTTGATAACGCTTACAGCTCCGGTATTGGTGCCTTTCGTTGTTTTGCCGTAGGCAATTACGATCACTTCATCAATGCCAAGTTCTTCGGTAACTAAATTCACATTAATAACCGTTTTGCCATCAACGGGAATTTCCTGCTTCTTAAAGCCGATAAAGCTAAAAGAGAGAACCGCGTCCGCAGGGACATTTGCAAGGGCATATTCACCCTTTGCATCGGTACTGGCACCGTGTCCTCCAGCTCCTTTGATCTGGATAGCTACACCAGGTATAGGAGAACCATCATCAGAAGAGGTTACCTTTCCGGTAACCCTGACTTGTGCTATACTAACATTAACAAGTAATAGCATTAAAACAATCAGGATAGGTTTCATCATATAAAATAGGATTTAGTAAATAATATTCTTTTCGAAGAAAATTAAATATAATTCGAATATAATCCATTTTGCTATTTATTGTATTTATTTGATGATATTTTGATAGATTAAATAATATTAAAATGATATTTTGACATTAGTGTCATGGTTGGAAGAGTAAAATAATAAAAATCACCGGTGAAGTTTAAGCAGCGAGCCAACTCATGCAGAAAGACCATAAGTGCTGCTAAACTCGTTTAAGTTCAGCCGCTCTTATGGTCTTTCGTAGAATTGGTTAAGAAAATCCCCGGAATCAGGTTTATCCTTCGTTGTTAATCCAGGTAATCCTCCAGGGTAAGAACGAGTGATGTATGCCGTATTGTGCTTGAATTTTATTTGGTTGTGATGACCAATTTCTTTCCTTTCAGCAGTTCGGAATGCGGAATGAAATAGCCGTCGAGTTTTTTATTGTCGTATGTAATGCTTTCGATTTTTTTTCCTGAATTCTTTTTGATGATGGAAAATTTCTTTTCACCAAGATCGAAATCCACTTTGTCGAACAAAGGCACCGAAACAATGTATTCGGGATCGGCAGGCGAGAAGGTGTACAAGCCGATGGACGTTAACACATACCAGGCTGAGTTTTCACCGGCATCGTCCATTCCGGAGTAAGCCAGTTTATCCTTGCCCATGTCGTAAAAACGGTCCATAATCTGGTCGAGTCTGGCCTGCGATTTTTCCTGTTTGCCTACAAAATAGTACAACCACGGAAAGCTGTGGTCGGGCTGGTTTCCATGACAGTATTGTCCGATAAATCCTGAAATATTATAAGCTTCGGCACCTTTGTACGGAATGGTAAACAGGTCATCCAGTTTTTTCTCAAAATCGGCAGTGCTCTTGTAAAGTCCTATTAATCCGTTTACATCGTGTGGTGCGAAAAATGAAGATTGCCAGGCATTGGCTTCGCGGTACATGTATTCGTAGTAAATAAACTCCGGATCAAAGTTCTTGATCCATTCGCCGTTGGCCAGTTTGCCGCGCATCAGCCCGGTGGATGGGTCGAACATATTTTTGTAATTTCCGGTGCGTTTCATCAGCATATTGTAATTTTCGGTGTCGCCCAGGGCTTTAGCCAACAAAGCTACAGCATAATCGTCGTAGGCATATTCGAGTGTTTTGGTAACTCCGGCAGCCGCAACGGTTTCGAGTTTCGGATCGGCCAGATCTGGTTCCGCGATGTATCCTTTTTCAATGTATTCCATTCCGCGCGGACGGCTTTTGTTTTCCATGGTGGCGTTCCGGAGAAGTTGGTTATAAGCACTTTTCACATCAAATACGTTGATTCCCCGGAGGTAAGTTGCTGAAAAGAATTGGGCAGCGTGGTCGACGTGGAAAAACGTCGGCATAAAACCGCCTGATTTTTCGCCTTTGTCAATCAGCGATTTAATCACATCTTCAGTAACTTTAGGCGACAACATGCCCAGCAAAACCAGTTTGTTGCGGTAATCGTCCCACAATGATGGTTCGGTGTAATAGTCGAAGCCTTTATTTACGACATTTCCTTTCTGGTCGGTGAAATCGCCATTGAAGTCGCTGCGCAGAGCTGGCCATAGGAATGAGCGGTAGAGGGTAGAGTAGAACAGGCCTTTTTGCCTTTCGGTACCTCCGGAAACGGTGATTTTCGACAGCAGGGTTTCCCATGTTCGGGTGGCTTGGTCGCGAACTTGCCGGAAACTTTTGCCCTGTATTTCCTTTTCAAGGTTTTCTTTGGCGTTGGCAATGCTTACAAACGAAAATCCAATCCGCAATTCAAGCGGTTGGTTCGAATCGGCAAAGTTGACAACCGAGATTTCGTTCTTTTCGCTTTTCTGCGATTCGATGTTTTTGATCGTATGGTTTGCCACGGCGTAGAAATACATTTTTTCGCCGGCCTGCTGGAATCCTTTGAATACATTTTCGCCTTCCTGATTGATTTCCCAGCCGCGAACCCGTTCGTTCGAGCGCGACAAATCGGCAATCAGTTTTTTACCCTGATTATTTGTGAAGGTGTATTTGTGAAAGCCGCAACGCAGGGTAGAAGTCAGTTCGGCATTAACGCCGTAGCGCTCCAGGTAAACCTGGTAGTAACCCGGTTGTGCCGATTCGTTTTGGTGGCTGTACGGCGAGCAATAGTCGTCGGTGGTGAATTTTCCGGTAGCGGGCATCAGCGGAATGTGTCCTAAATTCCAGTGGCCTTTGCTGGTATGAATAAAAGCGTAAATAACGGTGTCTTCGTACTGATAACCCGAACCACTTCGCCATTGAGTTAACGGTGTGAGTTGCACCATGGCATTGGGCAGTGACGATCCGGGGAAAACCTCGGCGCCCCAGGTGCGGTGGGTGGGTTTGTACCCGATATCGATGCTGTCCCACAACGTAGCGGTTCCCAAAAATGGGTTGACGTATTGGGTCAGTGGTTTTTGGGCGTATAAAGAAATTGCGGTAGCCCAGAAAAAAATAACAAGAATAATCTTTCGATCCATGATTATTGAGGTTTTGGTTGGTTGGTTGTTTGGTTTCCCGGGGAAAATCCGGAGAATTTTCCCTTTTCAGGAACATTTATTGATTATACCATATGGCAAGTGTTTCCACTCATTTGCAGGATGGTCAATTCGTAAATAATTTTTGTTTATCCAGCAGTGCAGCGGCTTCAATCAGCATGGCTCCGCTGGTTTGGGTGGTTAAATCGGTTGTACTGCCGGGTTTGGTTTTCCAGTAGTTGCTGAATAAAATCAACTGTTTGTTGGTTCCGGTTCTCCAAAGTGTTTCGGCGTTGTGTTTAAAAAAGGTGATGTATCTCTTTTGTGTTGCTGCATCGAGGTCGGGATGCAGAATAAGTTGGGCAAAGTAGCGAATGAAAATGCCTTTAAATAATCCGCCATCGCCGTTTCCCTCACTTTTCAGCAAACGGTCGTTGCTGTCAACCAGGTTGTTTAAGGTATAATCGGCAGCTTTAATGGCATCGTTCAAATAACCTTTTTCCCCGGTTATTTTATACAGTTCGAGGGCCGACCCAAGGAAGGTTCCCTGATTGTAGGTAAAAATCCACGATTTTTGTATTTCGCCGGTGCGGCTGTCGATGTTGTCGTAAACCGAACCATTGGCCGGATTGAATAAATATTCTTTTTCCCACCCGTAAATTTTTAGCGCCCATTCTTTATCGGAAGCATCGCCAAACTGTTGAAACAAACGAGCTGCCAGAATACAGGCAGGCCCGTTTGAACAGGCGTTTTTGCTGTAAAGCTGGTCTTTTTTCCAGGAGATGCCACCGCCTGCATTGCTGTTCCATCCGATTTGAATGTCTTTCCAAACATCGATAGCGCTGGTTTTAAATTTTACATCCTGAGTGGCATTGTACGCGCGGAGCATAGCCAGCGCATTCCATTCCATATCGTCGTAATATTCATTCAGGAAAGTGTTGCCGTTTTTCTTTTTTACTCCATCGTACCATGAATTGATGGTTGTTTTATAAAAATTATCGTTGGTACGGTTGTACGCATCAATGACCACATCCAGTGCATGCGCCTGTGGCCAGTAATGAAAATCTTTCAACCCACTGTTGTTGTAATTGAAATAATTGTCGGCACCGTTCCAGTACAACATTACAAATGCGTTGCTGGTACTGTCGGCTGCTGCTGTCCAGTTAATCGTATATTCTTCGTCGCCGGTATTTACCGGATCATTGTCTTTACTGCAAGCCTGCGTTAGGAGAATGACTGACAACAGCAAAAAATAATAACACTTGTTCATGGCTTTATTTTCAGGTTTTAATTTTAAAAACAAGGGCAGACATTGCGCCTGCCCTTGAAGAAAACAAATAACTTTATTGATTTCCTACTTTTTTAATTTCGTGCGTGTAAGGAGCATCGGCTTGTAATAATACTGATACATCAGCCAACGAATTATCAATTTCACCGGCAAATTTGAATTTACCATTCCACTGGCTGTTGTCAACCGGATAGAGGTAGTAGTATGATGCCGGGCTTGAAGCGGTTGGGCGGCTGTCGGTATTTGGTGTTCCCCACCATTCTTCAACGGTTTCGCCAGCGCTGTTTACAGTGGTCATTTTAAATTTGTACCGTTCGTCGCGTCCCCATCCTTCTTGCTTGAAAGTGATTGGTTTGCTTGAAGCTTTCCATGCACCTTTTGCCTGATAATCCAAAGAGAACAGGAAGGTATTGGTTGGGCAGAAGAACAGTTGCATATCTGTAACTTCGGTATAAATGGTTGATCCTACGTTAAAGTCAAGTTTTATGCGATAAACACCTGTTTTGGCAACTGTGCTGGTTGTAGTTCCTTCTTTAACCAAACCATTTTCGGTGTAAAATTTACGTGGTGTACCCACTTTGGCATCTGTAAAGTAGTAAGCTTTTCCGGCAGTGAGTTTGGTATAAACTTCAAATTCGCCATTGGCAGTCGATTTCATGATGCTGGCTTTCGACAGATCATTTCCTCCTTCAGAAGCTTCGCCGGTAACAAATACATCAACCGGAACTTCAGCAAAACCAGCCAAACGGGTAAGTTCAATGGTGCGCGATTCATCAGCTTTGATGTCGTTGATCCCTTTGGAAGAGAATACAGTCCAGATCAGTTTGCCGGTTGCTGCCGACTGAATTCCGGCCATTGCAGCAATTTTATTCAACTGTTTGTGCGAAAGGGTAGCGTGGTTGTAGCCACCATTGTTATCAGAGGCCATCCGGTAAATGGGGGCAGTGAAATCGCCACCTTCTTTATCAAAAGCAATTTCGTAAAGCACCATGCCGCTGTCTTCAGCTTTGGCTGGTTCCCATTCGAAATAAAGCGAGGCTGAAGCCGAACTTTGCAGTACTACTGATTTTCCGTTGGTAGGTTCGTAAAGGCTTTTTACCGCAGTTACTTTGGTGTCTTTTAATTCGTCGTCTTCACATCCGGTGAATGCAAAAAATAAGGAAACGATTATCGTCAGTTTTATTAATAAGGTTTTCATAATCAATATATGTTTGTATTTTTTAATTCTCATTGTTACACGCTATATCCGGTTTAGTAACCGGTGTTTTGACTTAAAGCCGGATTCAAATCTTTTTCAGACTGAGGAACAGCCCACAGGTAATCACGGTCTTTGTTGAATGTACGTTTGTCCAAACGGATGTAACCGTTGTCAACACTGGTGTCCCCGTATTTTGCTCCGTGAGGATAACCGTTAAGTGCGGTTTCGGCAGTTTTCCAGCGACGAAGATCATAAATGCGCAGGCCTTCCAAAGCTAATTCAACGCGACGTTCGCGGCGGATTGTGTTTTGAAGTGAAGCTTTTGTCGCAGTGGCATCAAACACCAAAGCTCCCGGATCGGTAAATCCGGCACGGGTGCGCAGCGCTTTTATAGTCGAATTCCAGATCGTTTCATTCATCTGGCCCAGTTCGTTTTTGGCTTCGGCATACATCAGTAAAACATCGGCATAGCGAATTAAAATCAGGTTTAAGCCCGAAGTAAAACTGGCCAGCGAAGTTGGGTCGTAGTATTTACGCATGTAATACCCGGTTGCTGTAGAGTTGGTTCCTTGTCCTTTGTATTCGTCAACAGCAGCGCTCTGGTTTGGTGCAGTCCCTGGTTTGATGTAAATGGTTTGAGTTGTACCATCAGGTTTTTTCCACGGAAACTCGTGGTAAACAACCGTGGCAGTTAATCTTGGATCACGGTTTTTATATGGCGAAGTTTCGCTGTAATCCGAACCCGAATCGTTGATGTCTTTTCCATTCAGCATCAGGTAGTCGTTAACCAGTTCCTGAGTTGGAGCCATCGCATTTACACGGGCGCCAACCGATAGTGGTGCAAGGTCGTAGTAATTTCCCCAGGTGCGTAACGAAGGTACATAGTTTAAGTCCAGAATAACTTCGCTGTTGTATTCGTTAGCTGGCAGGAATAAACCTTCGTAGGAAGAGAATAACGAATATTTACCGTATGTTTCGGTGTTTATCAGCTTTTCGCAGGTGGTAACCACGTTAGCCCAATCGTTGCTGTACAGGTAGGTACGGGCTTTCAGTGCAACTGCTGCTCCCGATGTGATGCGTCCTTTATCGTCAGCAGCATATGCTTCTTTTGCCGGAAGGATTTCTGCAACCGCATCCAGCTCGCTGCGGACAAATGCAAGAACTTCTGCCTGTGGCGTGCGGGCAATTGATTTTGATTCGGATAAGGTTAAATCTTTCTGGAACAAAGGAACATCGCCGTACCAGGTGGTTAAGCGGAAGTACAGGTAGGCCCTGATAAAGCGGGCTTCTGCTTTCATCCGGGTTTTTAATGTTTCGTCCATATCAGCCACACGGTCCACATTTTCGAGGAAAGTATGACAGGTTTTAATTCCGGCGTAACAATCTTTCCATTCTCCGGAAAAACGACCGTTGGATGCATCTGCCTGTCCGGAAGAAATGGCTTTTTCGCTCGAAGAGCCGCGTCCTTCGTACAAATTGTCTGATAACGCTTCTGTTTTGAAAATGTAATCGTTATTGGTCATCTGGCTGTAGGCCATGTTCAAAACCATATTGGCTTTTTCAGGCGAAGTCCAGTAGTTGTCTTCGGTGAATTTATTGGTTGGCGTAAGATCCAATTCGTTGCACGAGGCGAGCATTAAAAGAGCTGCACCTGCTGCAATTGCACTATATTTTAAAAATTTCTTTTTCATGGTGATTCTCTCTTTTAAAATTCAATGTCTAAACCAAAACCATAGTACTTCAACGTTGGATAGTTACGTCCGCTGTTTGCACCCAAACCACCGGTTCCTCCCATGTTACTTCCGAATTCAGTCGATTCAGGATCGATGAACGATACATTCGATAAGGTGAACAGGTTTTGTGCATTCACGCTCATCCGGAATTTCTGAATTCCGACCTTAGAACTGATTTCTTTCGGAATGGTGTAACCCAGTTGAATGTTTTTCAGGCGCAGGTATGCCGCGTTGAAAATATAGATGTCAGAACTTTTCTGGTAGTTGTTGGTATTCGAGGCTGATCCGGGAGAAGAGAGGCGTGGCCAGCGGGCATCCAGATTAGTTGGTGTCCAGTAATCCAACTGATGGGTGTACATCACATACGAATAATTGGAGTGGAAAGGCTCGACCAATTCGCCGCGAAGGAACATGTCACGTTTCCCAACACCCTGAATCATCATGCTGAAATCAAATCCTTTCCAGCTCAGTTCGTAATTGATCCCAAAGGTGTAACGAGGGAACGCATTTCCTAAAACAGTCCGGTCCTTCTCGTCAATCACATCATCGTTGTTCAGGTCTTTGTAACGAACATCACCCGGCTGTACAGTTGCGCCGATAGGTAATGCGCTGTTGGCAATCTCTTCGTAGCTTTTAAAATAACCGTCGGTTTTGTATCCGAAATAAGAGCCTAAAGCTTCGCCTTCACGAATAATTTTCAACATTTGGTCGCTCGAGTCTATTTGCTCGTTTTTCCCGAAATCAACAACTTCGTTTTTCGAATCGGCAATATTGACATTCACGTTGTGTTTGAAATCTCCGGTTTTAGCCCGGTATCCCAAGGTGGCTTCCCAACCGCGGTTCTTCATTTCTCCTGCGTTTTCTTTAGCCACTGCACCTCCAAAAACGGTTGGAACAACTGGTGTTAAGAGGATATTTGAAGTTAGTTTATTGAAATAATCGACTGAAACATAGAATTTGCCATCGAAGAACGAAGCATCGGTTCCCAGGTTAAAGTTGGCCGATTGTTCCCATTGCAATTCTTTGTTCCCGAAGCTGAATCCGGTTCCGGAAACGGCTTTGTTGTTGAATCCGTAAGAGTTGGTGTAAACGGTGTAGGTGGTGAAATACGAATAATCGTCCACATTCTGGTTACCCAAAACTCCATATGATCCCCTGATTTTTAGGTCTCCTACGTTTTGTTTGTACGAAGCCATAAATCCTTCTTCCGAAAGTCTCCATCCGGCTGATAACGATGGGAAAAATCCCCAGCGAAAATCTTCGGCAAATTTAGATGAACCGTCGTACCGGAAACTGAATTCCCCGTAGTATTTGTTTGCGTAAGAATATCCTGCACGCCCGAACAACGAATAAATGCTCCGTTCCTGTGTTTGTGCCGGTGTATTGTAGCTGCCCGGATCAATTTCGGTAGCCGATTCGGGAAGACCCAAATCGCGGTCGGTATATTTTTTCTTGATTTCGTTAGCCTGGCGGGTGTACGATTCGTTGGATACGCCCAGCAAACCACTAACCTGGTGTACCTCTTTAAACGTGCGGTTATAATCCAGCAGGAACTGAGTGTTCAGGATATATTTTTTCTCGTTGTAGTCTTCGGTATTCCTTGTGCTGTTGGCATACGAGTTCGGAACTGTAGCGGTTTCGCTGGCATAAAACGGAACTTCGAGGCCGCGGATGAAGCGGTGATTGGCACTCAGGTCAAGACCGATAGCTCCTTTTGCAGTAAGTCCTTTGGTTAGTTTTAATTCACCGTTCAGGCTTCCGATAAAGTTATCGTCATCTTTTTTCTGGAAACCACCAGCTTCGAGAAGTCCCAACGGGTTGAATTCCGAAAGCACATCGTTAATCAGGTAATGGCCATTTTCGGCTTTCATTTTATAGTTGTAGTAATTCGGAATACGTCCGCCATCTACAATCAACGTTCCGGAACTGGCATTCGGAGCGTCCTGCACGGTGCGGTTATACGCCATCAGCGCGCTGATTTTCAGTTTCCCGTATTCGTTTACCAGGTTGGTTCTGAAGTTATAACGTTTCACGCCGTAGTTCCCTACAAAGTTACTTCCCTGGTCATAGTATCCTGCCGAAATCAGGTAGGTTGAAGTTTCGCTTCCCCCTGAAATGCTTGCATTGTAGTTTTGCTGAAGGGCATTTTTTAAGATGCCGTTGAGGAACCATTCGCCTTCGCCATTGGCCTGGAAATCACGAATTTGTTCAGGAGAATAAACCGGAGATGATCCGCCGTTGATTAACGCCTGATTTTTCAGGAGCGCATTTTCGTAGCCTTTTACCGGCTCGTAAAGAACTTCGGGGTCCTGTAAACCGACCATGGAATTGAACCTGACCGTTGGGCTGCCGCTTTTTCCTTTTTTTGTGGTCACCAAAATTACCCCGTTTGACGAACGTGAACCATAAATGGCTGCACTACCTGCATCTTTTAATACCGATACATTATCAATGTCGGCAGGATTCAGCTTGTTCAGGCTTTCCATTTCAGTAATCATCCCATCGATAACAATAAGCGGATCGTTATTATTCATGGTACTAACCCCACGAATGTTGATGTTCATGCTGTTGTCGTTCGGGTTCATGCTTTTTTGCTGAATAGTCAGGTTGGCCGAAGCTCCCTGAAGCGCCTGCATGGTATTCCCAACCGGACGGTCTTCAATCAGGCTGGCAGTAACCTGGTCAACAGCGCCAATCAAACTTTTCTTTTGACGGGTTCCGTAACCAACCACCACCACTTCTTCAACACCAATTGTTTCTTCTTCCAGCGTTACATTGATCTGGGTTTTGTTGCCAACCAGTTTTTCCTGCAATTTCATTCCAACAAACGAAAACGAGAGTGTGGTATTTTCAGTAACATTAGAAAAACTGTAGTTTCCGTTAAAATCGGTAATGGTACCATTGGTTGTACCTTTTATTACCACCGAAACACCAGGCAACGGGAGTCCCGCCGAATCGGTTACTTTTCCGGTAACTGATTTATTCTGTTGGATGGGCTGGGGCTGGGTTCCTTCCAGAAACAAGAGGATATGCCGGTCGTTTACCGAATATTTCACACTGGTTCCTTCAAAAAGGACCGAAAGAGTTTGTTCAATGCTTTTGCCTTTGATATCAACATTTACCTTGCGGTTCATGTCAATATATTCGGCGCTGTAAGCAAACCGGAACTCGCTTTGGTTCTCAATAGCTTCCAAAACGTCGGATACCCTGGTGTTACGGAAGTCCAGATTTAGTTTGGTTGACTGACTGTAAAGACTGGCAGAAACCTGCATCAGGCCTACAAATAAAAACAGGAACGTAAGTCGCATAATTTTAAAGCATTTTTTGTTCCATATCGGAGGAATAGATCCTCTGATACCTGACTTTTTTTTCATAGTTTTGAATGATTTTGTTATTAAAAAATTCCATCATTTATGGATGGTTTATTTTCGACCGGAAAGCGTTGCCGCGCCTTCCGGTTTTTTGTTTTCAATATCCGGTTTGTACTTATTTATTTTTGTTTTTGTTGTGCTTCAATTCAATCACATGCTCACGCTGAATGGCCTCCACCGGAGTGATTTTCTCCATCAGGCTTAGCACACTGCTCAAATCCTCATTTTTAATGGTGAAGGTGTAAGGCACATCTTTTATCTGTTCGTCAACCAGAAACTTCTGGTTAAATCGTTTTTCGAGCTTGATGACCAGCTCGCTGAGCGGAAGGTTGTAGATGTTTATTAATCCGTCTTTCCACGAGGTGTATAAGCTGGTGTTTACGGCGGTAAGCGCCAGCTCTTTTTTTATTTTACTGAAGGTGGCCATTTCGCCGGGTTTCATTTCCTGCCTGAAGCGGGTATTGGATGCTGACGTCAGTTCAACTTTTCCTTTTTCGAGTATGACATGAATATTGGGTTCTTCGGGATAAGCCGAAACGCTGAATTCAGTTCCCAGCACTTTTACTTTTAAGTCTGAGTTCGATACGATCAGGGGTAAATCGGCATTTCGGGTAACCTTGAAAAAAGCTTCCCCTTCGAGTTCGATGTTGCGGTTCGAAGCCGAAAACTGGTTGTTGTATTTGATTGATGAGCCGGAATTGACCCAGACTACCGAACTGTCGGGCAGTACTGCTTTTGAAATTTGTCCGTAATCGGCAGCAACCGTTGTATAAACAAGTGGGGCCGCTGGCTGATTTTGCGAAAAGATGTAAAGGAGGGCGGGAACAGCTATCAGCACCATAAAAATGGCTGCATACCTAAAGAAATTGAGGGTACGCTGTTTCTGCTGAACTTCCTGCTGCAACTGCGCCATCATTTTTCCTTGTATGGCTTTCCAATCCTGGGCAAATTCCGAAGGCATGGTTTCTTTTCTTACCTCAGTGGTCCATTCTTGTTTAATGCGTTGAAATTCATTCAGGTTTTCTTCCCGCCTGATCCATTGCAGCAGGTCTTTCTGCTCTTCTTCCGAGCTTTTCCCTGACAGATATTTTTTGATGATTGATTTCATTGTATATAGTTTCGTGATGAGTACACCGATTTCAGAAAAACCCTACCTCAAATAATAAAAAAGTTGCATGTTTCAGATTTCAACTTTCATGTTTGGCCTTTTTGCATGGCCAAGTATTTACGTGGCAACTTTGTGATTGTTGAAATTTTGGGTGATTTTATTTCAGGAGAAGGGTAACTAAAACCGATAACAAAGGGAATTTCAGTAACATTTCTTTGCGGATTTGTTCTTTGGCCTGGTGCAGGTGTTTTTCTACCGCTTTAACCGAAATGTTCAGTTCTTCTGCTACTTCTTTATTCTTTTTGCCTTCAATTTTGGTTTTCACAAATACCAATTTGCGCTTCTCCGGAAGTTTTTCAACCGATTCGCGGATGGCTTCAATCAGTTTTTCTTCCAGCGTTTTCTCTTCTTTCCCGGCAAAATCTAATTGGTAAAGGTGTTGGAGCTCGTTTTCGCCAACTAAATTGATGCTTTTATCCGATACGTGTAATTTTTGGTCGCGGAGGTAGTTGAGGCAACGGTTACGGAGCATCACAAATAATAAGCTTTCAACCGATTGGGATGCACTAATTGTCGAACGTTTTTCCCAAAGCCGAACAAAACATTCCTGAACCAAATCGTTGGCCTGCGCCTGGTTGTGGATAAAAAGGCTGCAATATCCGAGTAATCGCGGATAGGTTTGTTTAAACAATTCTTCGTACGCCAGCGAATTGCCTTCTTTCAGCCTGATATTGAATTCGGTATTTCCCACAGCGTACAAAGAAAATTGAAAATTCGATTACATTACCATTAAAATGCTGCCGAATTTTAAAAATACCGGGCGGCGGAAAAGTCACCAAATAAAAAGTCAACAATTATCCCTATCTGTCTGTTTCAGTGCAACAACATTAAAACCTATCCAACAATGAAACCAATTTTTAGTATTAGCCTTTCAGTTTTTATTTTGGGCAGCTTTTTTCTTCTTACTCCTGAAATTTCACCCTCAGGGGTAGAAATGAAGTCAACAGTCCACAGCGCCCAACCTTCGGCAAAAGACAATTTCCTGAAATATTGTGCCGGATGTCATGGCCAGAAAATGGAACGTTTTGCCGGAAATACCTGGGAAGCCTTTAAAGCTGGCGGCGATTTGACCGGTGTCATGCGTAGCGGTTTGCCCGACATGGGAATGCCTTCGTTCGAAAAAGCGTTCACCCAGACCGAAATGAAAGCTATTTCGGATTATATCCTGGACATGAAAGGCAAAAAGACAACTCCGGTAGCGACAAAATTTCCGGCAATAGTCCGGTCAAAACATCAGGCATTTAAAATTGATACCGTTGCAAAAGGATTGGATGTACCGTGGGGTATTGCTTTTTTGCCTGATGGCGATATGTTGGTGACCGAACGCAGCGGACAATTGTTCCGATTCGGCGGTGGCAAACTAAAAGCAATCATTGGTGGAGTTCCTGAAGTAATGGCACAGGGGCAAGGTGGATTGATGGATGTTATTCTGCATCCGAAATACAAGGAAAATGGCTGGATTTACATTTCGTATTCGCAAAAAGCTCCGGATGGAGTGGGGGGGAATACTGCTATTTTTAGGGCTAAATTAAAAGATAACCAGTTGGTTGAGCATCAGGAATTGTTTAAAGCGATGCCCAATACCACCAGCGGTGTGCATTTTGGTTGCCGCATGGTTTTCGACGATCAGGGCTATTTGTTCTTTTCGGTTGGCGAACGCGGCAATAAAGAAAATGCCCAAACGCTGACTAATCATTGTGGCAAAATCCATCGAATTTACGACGATGGTCGCATTCCACCCGATAATCCGTTTGTGAAAACAGTAGGTGCCATGCCAACCATTTATTCATTCGGGCACCGCAATCCGCAGGGAATTGACATTCATCCGGTAAGCCGCCGGATTTACAACAATGAACATGGCCCGCGTGGCGGCGACGAAATTAACCTGGTAGGCAAAGCCAACAATTACGGCTGGCCGGTTATCACTTATGGAATTAACTACGACGGAACAATCCTATCCGAATTTAAAGCCAAAGAAGGAATGGAGCAACCGGTATTTCAGTGGACTCCCTCTATTGGACCAAGCAGCATGAAATTTGTTGTTGGCGACCGGTATCCGGGCTGGAAAGGCGATATTCTGAACGGCTCACTGAGTTTTAAATACCTCGAACGCGTTCACCTGGAAAATGGGAAAGTAACCGAACAGGAAAAATTACTCGAAAGTGCTGGCCGGGTGAGACATGTAACCATCAGTCCCGACGGTTTTATTTATGTAGCTACGGAAAGTCCGGGCATTGTTGTCAAACTGGTGCCGGTAAAATAGATGGGATTTTCACCACAGATTACACAAATTACACAGATTTTTTATTTCTATATCTGTGTAAATCAGTGTAATCTGTGGTGCATATTTTTTACACCTGAAGTTTAAATTTCATCACCAACTCGCCGGTTTCTTTGTTGATTTTAACCGTTTGCCCGCTTAGCCCAAGTTTGGTTGATGTAAAAGATTGTTTTGGTTTGTTTTGCTCAACTTATTGAGTAAATTTACTCAACTTATTGAGTAAATTGTAATATGAATTTTGAAAGACACCACAAGTCGCTTTTATTTAGCAGGTTATCGCTCGAAAAACGTCAGTTTGTTCAAGTGGTATTTGGTCCTCGTCAGGTTGGGAAAACAACAATGATTGGACAAATCCTGAAAGAACTTGCTATCCCATCGCATTATGTATCAGCCGATGGAGTATCTTCCGGACAGCAAGTTTGGATCAGCCAACAGTGGGAAATTGCACGTCTGCTTGTTCAGCAATCCGGGAAAAATGAAGGATTGCTTGTTTTTGATGAAATCCAGAAACTTGAAAATTGGAGCGAAGCGGTTAAGCGTGAGTGGGACCTGGATACGATGAATGGACTGGCGCTAAAGGTTGTGCTGCTGGGTTCATCGCGTATCTTGTTGCAGCGAGGGCTTACCGAATCGCTTGCAGGCCGCTACGAAACGATTTACATGGGGCATTGGTCGTACTCCGAAATGCAGGAAGCATTTGGATACGACGAAGATCAATTTATTTGGTTTGGAGGTTATCCGGGAGCCTCTTCGCTGATCCAGGACGAAAAAAGATGGAAGCAATACGTGTTGGACTCGTTGATTGAAGCGAGCATTTCGCGCGATATTTTAATGCTGACAAGAGTGGACAAACCTGCTTTGATGCGGCAACTTTTTGTTTTGGGCTGTCACTATTCAGGACAAATTTTATCTTTTAATAAAATTTTGGGGCAGCTCCTGGATGCCGGAAATACAACAACCTTATCGAATTATTTGAACTTACTCGACACGGCCGGCTTATTAAATGGTATCGAAAAATACAGTTCTGATCTGATTCGCCAACGTTCTTCCAGCCCAAAATTCCAGGTTTACAACACAGCATTAATGTCGGCTCAAAATGATTTAACTTTTCAGGAAATAAAAATGAAACCCGATTTATGGGGGCGATGGGTCGAATCAGCCATTGGAGCTCATTTAATTAACTGTTCGCGCGATGGAAATTTTACTGTTCATTATTGGCGTGAGCGGAATGATGAAGTTGATTTTATTCTCAAATACCGCGAAAAAGTTGTTGCGCTGGAAGTTAAAAGCGGCGCAAAAGTTCGTGCTTCAGGCATGGAAGCATACAAGAGGAAATTCCCGCAATGTAAAACATACCTGATTGGTTCAAGTGGCCTGCCTGTTTCTCAGTTTCTTAAGATGAACCCAATTGAGTTGTTTTAAAATTTATCGAAGCGAAGATTTTTTTTTCTTTATCGAAACCTATTGTCAAACAGCAGGTTTTACGAAACTCTTTTTCGTGTATTGTGGTAAACGCTGAAAACTTTTAACGAAAGGAGTTACTTATGCCCGACAGCGTTTATAAAATTATTGAACTGGTTGGTTCGAGCAGCGAATCGTGGGAAAAAGCTGCTGCAAATGCCATTACTAAAGCTTCCGAAACTTTGCGCGAACTGCGTATTGCCGAAGTAAGTGCTATGGACTTGACCATTAAAGATGGCAAGATTGAAAGTTACCGAACAAAACTAAAAGTGTCGTTTAAGTTTGAAGGTCATCACTAAAAACGAATTTTTAATGATTAAAACAGGACGAACTCATCGAATGGGTTCGTCCTGTTTGTTTTATCACCGTCATAGTCAATGTATCATTGATTTAAGCCAATTTTAAGAATAGCCTAATCATTCCTGAATCCGGCTCGAATAATCTTTGCAAATAAATAAAATCTACGACTATGATTTCAGCAACACACTTTCACGCGATGATTATTCATTTCCCTATTGCCCTCCTGATGGCTGGGTTCCTCTCTGAAATAATCGCATTATTCAGTAAAAAAGAGTTTTTCAGTAATGTCGCTTTTTATCTTTTGTTTCTTGGGGCTTTGGGTGCCAGTGCGGCTTATGTTAGTGGTAGTTATGCCGGAGAAGGTATTGAAGATGGGCCTCTGAAAAATCCTGTGGAATTGCACGAACAGGCGGCAACAGTAACGCTTTGGCTTGCCATTTTCACTGCGTTATTTCGGGCTGTAATTTTTTATTTCAAGTACAATCGTTCATGGGTAAAATGGGTCGGCATCCTTTTATTTGCCGCGTTGGTTGGTTCTGTGGCAATAACCGGATATCTGGGAGGCCAGTTGGTTTACAATCATGGAGCCGGGGTTCAGATGGCACTTCCCGATTTTAATACAACTGGCGACGGTGGTGATTAATCGCTTTCTGTATCTTTGAGTCAGTATCAAAAAGAAATTTTATAATGCGGATATTAATTGTAGAGGACGAGCCTTCAATCTCCAATTTCATCAGGGATGGATTGGAAGAAGAAGGTTTTGCCGTTGATGTGGCCGATAACGGTAAAAAAGGGTTGCAGCTCGCCTTTGATAATCTGGAAGAATATGATGTGATTTTGCTCGATTGGATGTTACCTGGAATGAGCGGAATAGAAATTTGTCGCCATATTCGACTGGAAAACAAGGTAGTCCCTATCATTTTCCTGACAGCAAAAGACACTGTTGATGATGTGGTTTTTGGACTGGAAACGGGCGCCAATGATTATATTCGCAAGCCTTTTTCTTTCGAAGAATTACTTGCCCGCATTCGGGTTCTGATGCGCAAAAATGAAGTTCAGACCACCATTTTTTCCGCTGGGGACATTGTCATGAATATTGAAAAACATACAGTGACTAAAAAAGGTATTCAGATTGAACTAACTCACAAGGAATTTTCGCTGTTTGAATATTTTCTCCGGAATAAGGGAACGGTTTGCAGACGTACCCGCATTATCGAAAAGGTTTGGGATATTCACTTTGACTACGACAATTCGGTGATTGATGTGTACATCAATTCATTACGAAAAAAGCTGGATGAACCTGGGAAACCGTCCATCATCACTACAGTAAGAGGGGTGGGTTATAAAATTGAAGATAACTAATGGCCATAAAGTTCAAAAACCGGATTGCTCTTTTTAATACTCTCGCTGTTGCATTTACAACTGCGTTTGTTTTCCTTGCCATTTATATGGTAGTATATAAAACTGCCTATGCCCATCTCGACGATGATATTTCAGTTGAAAAAGAAGAAGTCCTCAGCAATCTGGACTGGCATCGTGATTCGATTATTATTAACAAAATGCCCGAATGGGATGAAGCAGAACATAGTCAGGTGGAAGTGAATCCAACCTTTTTACAAATAACCAACAGCAAAGGGAAAGTTATTTTTCGTTCTTCGAATCTACTGAAAGAACAGGTTCTTGCGAACCAAAGTCAAGAACCCTTTTACGACGGTAAAATTAACAATCAAAAAATAAGGCTTGGTCAGTTTCCTATCATAAATAACAATGGCGAAAATATTGGGAAACTGACGATTGCTGTATCGCAGGAAGAATCATTCAATATTCTCAATAACCTAATTTGGGTTTTGCTCATTTCGTTTCCATTAGTGCTTTTAGTCCAGTTTTTTGCTTCGTCAATTGCAGCATCAAAAGCCATTGCACCAGTTCATCAGCTTATTCAAACGGCATCAAGAATAGGCGATTCGAACATCAGTACCCGATTAGAGCTTCCCAGTCACCGTGACGAATTATTTGAACTAACCCAGACCATAAATGAATTGTTATCTCGGATTGAAGTCAGTATGGTTCAGCAAAAACAATTTACCAGCGATGCTTCACACGAAATAAGGACACCGCTTTCGGCCATCAGGGGAACTTTGGAAGTTTTGATCCGCAAACAGCGTGAACCCCATGTTTATGAAGAAAAAATTGCAGGAACAATTAAAGAAGTCGATCGCCTTGATGCCTTGCTGGATCAATTGTTGCAACTTGCCCGCATTGATGCAGGTATTGCTGCCCGCAATGAGACGATTTGTCTGGCAGAGCTTGTTTCACTTTCAGGAGAAAAATGGGAAAGACAGGCAGCAGAAAAGGGAATAAATTTGCAGATTACCATTCCTGAAGACGTCCTAGTAATGGGAGACCGGCTTTACCTTGAATTGATACTCGATAATTTGCTAAATAATGCGATTAAGTATGGTAACCCTCAGGGCCATATTTTTTTGAACTGGGATAAAACCTCAAGAGTTCTTTCTGTTAAAGATGATGGAATTGGAATCCCTGAAAAAGATCTGCCCTATATTTTCAACCGGTTCTATCGTGCTGACGAATCGCGAAGTTCAGCAGTAAAAGGTAATGGACTCGGTCTGTCAATCGTGAAAAAGCTGGCCGACTTGCAACACATTGTCTTGAACGTTGAGAGTGAACCCGGTAAAGGCACCACTTTTATGTTGCAATTTCCCTCCTGAATTAAGTTGATTTTAAGAAGGACTGAAGGAAGTTTAAATGTGCAAGGGTGCATATTTGTATCATTAATAAACTTCAAAAAAACAGAAAATGAAAAAGTCATCAATCGTTATGGTTTTCGTAGCAACTGCATCAGTTGTTGTGTTCCAGTCATTCACCAGCAATACCAATTCAAACAGTAAAATGCAGAATAATTCAGTATCACGATCAGTTGTGGCTGATGCAAAAACAGTTAATTTCCAGAATATGCAGGATGCCTTCAAAGGTGAATCAACTGCCAGTGCCAAATATGCTGCATACAGCAAAAAAGCTGAAGAGGAGGGCTACCACGAAATTGCTATGTTATTTTCGGCAGCATCCAAATCCGAAAAAATTCATGCGAACAATCACAAAGCAGTGCTAAGCGAATCGGGTCAAAAGGTTCCGGAAATTAAACCTGAATTCACTGTAAAATCGACCAAAGAAAATTTAAATGATGCCATTGCCGGCGAAGGTTACGAAGTTAAAACCATGTACCCTGAATTTTTGACCAATGCCAACACGGCAGGAAATCAACTCGCTATGGTAAGTTTAAATTATGCCTATAAAACTGAGCAAAAGCACAAAGTATTTTATGAAAAAGCGTTAGTCGCTTTGGAAGGCAAAACTGTGAAGTCGTTGCCAACCGTCTATTATGTATGCCCTGTCTGTGGAAATACCTATGATACAACTGCACCAGGTCGTTGTGGAATTTCAATGACTGGTTCTGAAAAATTTATCAAGATTACAAATCTGAATAGTTAAGTGTGTTATAGTTTTTAGGTGGTAAGCCTCGGAGAAATCCGGGGTTTTCTTTTATGTGCATGATCGTATTTGAGGGCAATAGCTGATAGCAAAACGCAGGTACCCTAGCGATTATAGAGTACCTGCGTAGGCTTGTTTATCACATTTTTTATTTGGTGGTCACAACCAGTTCACTTCCGCCAAACCCCACAGATTCGGCTTTCAGTTTAATTTCTCCTGACACTCCGGTCGGGCGAAGAATAATCAGGCATTTCCCTTTAAAACTGTTGACCAGCGGTTGACGGAAACTTTTCATATCCTTCGGATTCCCGTTTTCAACGGCGGCAAGTTCTCCGGCACCTTCAACTGTAAACTGAACAGGCAAATTGGCGTCGGGAACCAGATTTCCGGTGTCATCGGTTATTTCAACCGTTACATACGACAAATCGTTACGGTCAGTTTTAATTTCTGAACGGTCGGCAGTTAACCTGATTTTTGCAGGTTTGCCGGTTGTTTTCAGAATTTTGGTTTCCACCTCTTTCCCATCTTTCAGGGCAATAGCTTTTAGCTCACCGGCTTCATAAGGAACTTCAAAAGTGGCAGTCAGTTTGGTTTCTGCTGAAACCGGTTTGGTTCCGATTACTTTTCCGTTCAGTTCCAGCCTGATTTCAGTATAATTGGAATATACATTAACCTGAAGCTTTTGGCCTTCGTTGCCGGTCCAGTTCCAGTTTTGTTGCTCGTCGGGCCATCCCCATAAACTTACATTTTCGATTAATCCAGCTGGTACAGGCGCATGAACAGCCATTTCCAGATTGCTGATTTTCCAGACTACATCGCGATAATACGATTGTGGTTTTTTGAACCCGCAAATATCAATGTCGCCGCAGTAAGCATTGTACCAAGGCCATCCGGGTGCAAACACTACCTTTTTATCTTTATTCAGAAGAGCATTTCCAATTCCCGATTCACCCAGGTAATCCATACTGGTCCACACAAAATCACCCAACACAAACGGATGCTTTTCTACGATCTGCCAGTTTTCAAAGGCTTCCTTCGGAAACGATTCTGTTCCGATCATCATTCGTTCCGGAGCAATTTTATGATCGTTTTCATATTCGCCCCATAGGTAGTTATATCCGGCCACATCGAGTAATTCCAGCGCGGGTTGTGCGTATTCCCAAGTTTTCCCTTTCTGATCCCAGAATGCGCATAGCGCGGCAGTTACCGGGCGCGAATGATCTATATTTTTAATAATTGTGCTTAATTTTTTTGTGATTTCCAATCCGGAAGAATCTGCCCGCTCGTTAATTTCGTTGCCGATACTCCAAATAATGACCGACGGGTGGTTGCGGTCGCGCAAGACCATGGCTTCCAGGTCGCGCTGATGCCATTCATCGAAATAAAGATTATAATCTTGCGGATTTTTCGGGCGTTGCCATTGGTCGAACGATTCATCTAAAACCAAAACGCCCAGTCGGTCGCAGGCATCCAGAAACTGTCGCGAGGGTGGGTTGTGGCTGGTACGAATGGCGTTGAACCCGAATTTTTTCATCAGTTCCACGCGGCGTTCTTCGGCACGGTCGATGGTTGCTGCACCCAGCGGACCATTGTCGTGGTGCAAACAGCCGCCTTTCAACAATACATTTTCGCCATTCAGCAAAAAGCCTTTTTCGGCGCTAAACTCAATGGAACGAATCCCGAAAGTGGTGGATTGCTGATCGACCACTTTGCCATCGAAACTCACTTCTGTAACTGCCTGGTAAAGCGTTGGCGAATCAATCGACCAAAGTTCCGGATTAACCAGCTCAAAAATCTGTTCTGTGTCTAAAGATTGATCTTCAAAAGGTCGAACGGTTGTTTTTGCTTCAGTTTTTAATTGCCCTTTCGGAGAAATAAGATGTGTGGTAATTTCTAATTTGCCTTTAGCTTTTGTATCGTTAATCACTTTGATGTTGAGTTTAACCAAAGCCTTTTCGGCACTCACTTCCGGAGTAGTTACAAAAATACCCCAAACCGGCAGGTGTATTTTTTCGGTGACAATCAGATCAACATGCCGGTAAATGCCCGATCCGCTGTACCAGCGACTGTTTTTGCCGTGGTTATTCACTTTCACGGCCAGGGTATTTTTTTCTCCTGAGGGATTTAAATACGGAGTAAGGTCGTAATAGAAAGGCGTATAACCATAGGGATGAACACCAAGCGATTGGCCGTTGATCCACACTTCGGAATTCATGTACACCCCATCGAACAGGATTTGCACTTTTTTGCCCGCTGAAGATTTGTCGAGCGTGAATGTTTTGCGGTACCAGCCTGTTCCTCCCATTACATTTCCGGTTGCACCTTTGCCTTCACTATCTTCTGAAAATGGCCCGATTTTATTTTTACCTTCTGCGGTGGGCAAATCTTCGATGCTCCAGTCGTGCGGAAGGTCGAGTTGCCGCCATTGCGAATCGTCGAAAGTTGCTGTTTCAGCTCCCGAAGCATCGCCCAATTTGAATTTCCATCCGGAGTCGAAGTTCTGTTCCCGATCGGTAAAATCGGGTTTTGACTGGCATGAGACAAGGACAAAGAGAACCAGTAAAGGCAGGATTTGCTGCAATTGGAGTCGATTGGTAAATGACATGTTTTTCATAGGTTAGGTTTATTTTTTAGGCAGTTTTTACCAGATATCAGTTCTAAAAGGAGCCAGTGGCAAACCTTCGTTGCTGAACACGTCGGGCATTGAAGTGTCGTCGAAACAAAAGCGGGCAGCAACCGGAGCTTTTACCAGTTTAGAGGAAAGAATGACTGTGTTTCCTTCGATTTTTGCTGTGGCAGGCACAAATTTTTGGTCGTCACCGGCAATCATGAATTGCAATGGGGTTTTCCCAGTCGATTTTAAGCCGGTTGGTACGTGGTTGAAAGACAGGCGCAGTTTGCCCTTTTCGATCAGCATCGATTGATAGGCAGGACTTTTATAAGCGCCTATATTTTGATGATAAGTTTCGGTAAGTGCAAAACCAGCCAGGCGTTTACCCACATCCAGTTTGTTTTTCGGATGAATATCCTTGATGTTGTCAACCAAATCAGAGATAACTACCATTCCTGTATTCGGTACCATTTGGGTAACCAACTGCTGTTGTTCGCGGATGCGTTCCGATTTTCCGTTTGCGCCGTATTCAAAAGGTGCGATTTGCACCAGGTAGAAAGGAAAGTCTTTTTTGAAGTCGCTGCGCCAGTTTTCGATCAGCGTTTTCATCAACTGGGCATATACCTGATGGTTTCCTCGGTTCGATTCACCCTGGTACCAGATGGCTCCCGCAATTCCGTATGGAACAAAAGGGGCAATCATCGAATTGTACAATGTTCCGGGTTCTCCGGGCCACCATTCGTATTTTTCGTTATACCTGGCCTTGTTCAGTTCCGGATTATTCTCGATTCGGCTTTTCTCGATCCAGACTTCGGCAGGCGTTCCGCCCCATGCCGAAACGATGATTCCGACGGGGACATTCAGTTTTTGCTGCAACTCGCGCGCAAAGAAATATCCCACAGCACTGGTGGCCCGCATGGTTTCAGGAGTACAGGTAGTCCAGGTGGCGTTGCAATTCTGTTGGGGGTATTCGGCCCCGATTTTCTGAACATGGAAAATCCGGATGTTTGGATGTGTAGCTTTGGCAGCATCTTCTTCTCCATTAATAAGATTCCAGTTAACGCTCATTTCCATGTTCGACTGGCCACTGCAAATCCACACTTCGCCCAGCATGACATTATTTAGCTGAACTTTACTGCTTCCAAGAATCTGGATGGAGTAAGGACCGCCAGCTCCGATGGTTTTGATGGTGGTTTTCCATGCCGAAGTATTGTCTGCTTTCACTTTGATGGTGTCTTTTTCGTTCCAGCCTGCAACAATTTTAACGGTTTCGGCAGGGTCGGACCAGCCCCAGACAGCAACCTCGGAGTTTTGCTGAAGTACCATGTTGTCGGCAAATACCGACGGCAGGATGATTTTGGCAAACAAGTTGGCACTGAAGGCAAAAAGAATCAGAAGTGTAAAAAAGACTTTTTTCATTGTTTGCGTTATTTTTCTGAATGTTTTTTCAATATTTAAATCCATTACGTCCGAAATCTGATTTGTGCTTTGTTCATCATACCTTCGCGGACGAAAAATGGTGGTTCTTCATTTGACACAGGGCGATGCCCTGTGCTGATATATGGCGCCCTTACAGGGCTTTCTCATTATTATAGGGTTTCAGTTTTGTTGTCCCGGTTCCTGAGCTTGTCGAAGGACCACTTATCCTGCCAATACAACTTTGGCGCATCGTTTTCAAATGTAATGGGTAGCCAGATGTGGCGGCCATCAATCGGGTTATCCGGAGTCCAGCGGTCGCCCATATAAATGTAGCTGTCTTTTTTACCTTCCACTTTCAGAATAAAGGTGCTTTGCGAGCGGAAAGTCAGTTCCGAATCTTTGCCAACTGCCGGATTCCCGAGTTCGGTCCATGTGCCAAAAATCTCATCAGCTACGGCTGACCGGGCTGCGTTGGGCGCCCATCCGGTACAGTCAGACGCAATGATGTAATATTTTCCGGCGCGTTTAAACAGGGTAGCGCCTTCCATATACCTACCGGCAAACACGCGGAAATATTGTCCGGAGCAACTCAGGTAATCGTCGGATAGTTTCGAAATATGCAGGGTACTGTTTTCTTCGGAAGAATAAATGTGATAAGCGGTGCCATCATCGTCAACAAACAGATTCATGTCGCGGGCCATTTGTCCGCCTTTAAAATCGCGACCCAGCAGGTTAACCGAATCAACCGGCGCAGGGAGGCAGCCTTTTCCGCCGCAATACGAATCTTTTACATCTGGCGAAACCGGTTTTTTGTGACACGGCTGAACATTCACCGGCCAGTAACCGGCATTGGGGCGAAAACTTTTCAGGAAAGTGAACGGACCTTGGGGTTTGTCGCTCACAGCCACTCCGCTGCGTGCAGCATAATAGCCTTTCCCTTTCAGTTCGAGGTGAAACCACATCACGAATTTTCCGGTTTTGGCGTTGTAAATTACTTTAGGGCGTTCGAGTACACAACCTTTTGCAATGTCGCTGGTCGAATTGGTTTCGTTTACCTTCAAGGCAATACTTTCGTTTTTCCAGTTGTACAAATCTTTCGACGAATAACAGCTAACACCTACCTGTGCTGTGTTACCAATCTTTCCGGCTATTTTGTGTTCGCCATACCAGTAATAAACACCTTTGTGGTAAAGGATTCCGCCACCGTGGGCATTGATGTGTTTCCCGTTGTTGTCGTTCCAGATTTCGCCGGGAGTAAATTGTTTGGCTTTTTGTGCGTTCAGGTTTAAAATGCTGAGCAGGGCAAATAAAAGCAAGGAGGTTCTTCGAATCATTGTAGGTTGGTTTAGGTTTTTAAACGGAAGGGTAAAGTTAAACGCTTCGGAACAAAAGACAAACTTAAAGTGTCTGAATGTCACTTAAAATAGTTTCAGGTTTAAAGTTCCAAATCCCAAGTTGCGCTTTGGAATTTGGAACCTTAAATTGTTACCAGTCCTATTACTTGGTGCCGTTGAAATAGTTGCTCATAAACAGTATTTGAAACTTCACCGAGTTGGTCCAGTACGACCAGCTATGCCCGCCGGGTCGGGTATAGTAATCGTGCGGAATGTTGCGGTACAACAACTGTTGGTGCAGGTTCTCATTTACCTTGAAAAAGAAATCGTCGGTTCCGCAATCGATGATCAGAGCCAGCGAATTGGGTGTCAGCAAGTGCAGCATGTTGATCACCGTATTCTTTTCCCAGCGTTCAGGTTGCTCTGCGTATGTTCCGAGACGTTTAGCCATGTCCCAGTTATTTGGAAACGGACGAATGTCAACACCACCACTCATACTTCCGGCAGCACCAAATACATCCTGATGTTTGATACCTAAATACAAGGCTCCGTGTCCGCCCATGCTGAGGCCGGTTATTCCGCGCCCTTTACGATCCTGAATGGTTTTGTATTTGCCATCGATTGCCTTTACCAGTTCCGAAGAAATAAAGGTTTCATACTGCGATTTCGGATCAACCGGACTATTCCAGTACCAGCTGCTGAAGCCACCATCTGGGCAAACAATAATCAGGTTGTGTAAATCGGCAGCTTTTTCAAAACCTTTGGCTTTGTTAATCCAGTCGAGATGGTTTCCACTGTACCCGTGCAGCAAATACACTACCGGTAATTTCTGTGCCGAAGCATAATTGTCGGGAATAACAACTACCGCTTTAATGTTTTTCTGCATCGACGCACTGTAAACCTGAATGGTATCGACTACCGCAGCCTGAGCTGATGCAAATGCCCAGATTAAAAATAGAAAAGAAAGAATACGTTTCATTTTTGATTTAGATTGGATTTTCTGACACCAAATATAATTAGCACAGCAGTAAGAACCTGATTTTATTGCGGAAAAGATGGACTTCCTAATCGCTTAGCCCGTAATATATTTGCTTCCGGGCAAATACGAGAGCAGTTTAATTACCAGGTATGAGGCAATAAATGTAACCGCACTTATTACCGGAAACAGGTATTCCTGACCGGTTATCCACGAGATCGTCAAACTGTATGTGGTATTTAGGATAATGATATGAATCAGGTAAATGCCATAGCTTTTAAGCGAAATATCTTCGGTAAGGCGGGCAAACCAAGAGTCGTGCTTTCGGAAAGTCAGGTTTTTAATTATCAGAAAAAAACCAAGGGTCATCATGGCCACATTGATGGATTCAAATGCCCAGGTCAGTTCCAGTTCCTTAATTGTTTTGGCGGTATCTAACCGGGTTGAAAATCCATAAACGGTAATCAGGTAACCAACCAGAATAAGTATGAACCCAAGCGCAAAGTCCCATTTGCCTTTTTGTGCATAAAACCGCTTCATATAAAATCCTAAAACAGCATATCCCATGAAGCCGGAGAAATAATAAAGCATTGGAGTATTGTTCCAGGCACATTCGCCCCAAATTTCAGGAAAAATAAGATGAATGTATGGTATTGACAATGCCACGACCCAAAGGACCAGATAAAACCGGATGTTTCTTCCCGATGCTGTTTGAAGCCAGGGCGAAAGGATAGGAGCAAATAAGTAGATGCCCAGTAGCATATAAACATACCACAGGTGCCCGATCTGTGTTCCGTAATTTACCGGGATGTGAAGTATGTTAGTCACGGTCGCTGTCAGGTCAGCTTTCCCCATCAAAAATTGATAAATGGCGTAGATGACGCACCAAATCAGAAATGGGAACAGCACCCGGGTGGTCTTTTTTCTGAAGAAGGTTTGAATTTCGTCCTTAACCGGAAACAGAAAATAACCTGAAATAAGTACAAACAAAGGAACACAGCATCTGAACAGTGAATTGTAGATTGACACCCAAAAGGCGCCGGGACCGTTAAGAACGCCGCCTGTGGGAGAAATATAAAAGAACTCACCGGTGTGAATCTGAACAACCATATAACAGGCCAAAACGCGTAAAATATCAAGTCCGGTATTTCTGACCGAAGGCCTGGAGAGCACAGTTTCCATAAGTTGGTATTTAAGTCGTTTGTTAGTGGCTCAAATATAACCGATTGGGAAATATCCTGCTCATTTTAAAGTGTCTATTTTACATTTTATTTTGTATAAAAGGGTGAATCGACCAATCAGCCGATTCACCCTTCGATATTTTAATTTTGAAAAGAAACTTTTATAGTTTACCAACCTGCTTCCAGTTTCCGGAGAAATAAGCTTTATCCAAACTGTTAAGGAATTCCTTATTTTGTTTACGGACACCGAGCTCCATCAGGTCGCGGTAGATGTAGAATTGCAGCCAGTAGCCGTTACTGTATTTTTGCTGAAGGCTTTTCGGGCTGCGCAACAGGCTGTACCAGCTTAGGTTAATTCCGGATTTCTCAGCTACAGCACATGCTTCCAGCGCGGTTTTCCACATTTTTTCTGAAACGGTTGTATTCAGTGTAACCAGATCTTTATAGGCCAATCCTTCGGTTTTGATGACTTCAGCCTGATCGTCAATGCCCAGTTTCAGGAGCGAAACGCTGTGTTCAAACAAGGTGTCGCCATCCAGATCGAAAGCCAGCTCGTCGATGAACCCGTTTTTGTTGGTGTCGGTGTATTTTACTGTTGAGAAAACTTTGGGCTCAACCTGTGTGCGGCCCGGTCCGTAACCATCGTAAATTCCGCCGATAGCCTGGTACGAAAAGGCATTCTGATCGACCCGCCATGCGCCCCATTCGGCTCCGTAGAGGTGGATTCGTCCATCGAATTTACCCACATAAATGTTCCCCTTTCCGGAGTTGTCCATATCCCATTCGCCACGGTCGCCGGCAGCATCGGCCTGTGGATTGTTGTCAATTCCGTTTTTGCGTGCGCCAATCTTAAACATGTTGCGTGGCTCGTACAATTCAACGCGTTCCCAGCGTGCGCAATCATCGTCTTCGTCGAAGGTAAAATAAGTTGATTTCCATTGGCCACGGTTATGGATCAGGTTCCATGCCGATTCGTGATCGGGATAAATGAGCTCCGAAATTTGTCGCCAGCGTGGATCCATAAACATGGTATCGGTAGCTTGCAAGCCGCGCATATTTTTAAACTGGTGTTTTTGGTCCATGTAATCGAAACCTCCGCCACGAAAATGTATGGTCATGTCGAGATCAAATTCGTTTTGCGGCGCATTGTCGTTATCCAAATCAAACGACATGGAAGCCCAGTCGATTTTACCCGTAAGTGTACTATTTTCGGGAGTATTGGCGAGGGTTCGGTCGTTCACAATCGGGGGCGAATCGCACAGGCGGATAGCCATTTCTGTGAGTCCGTCGTTATCGGTATCGTAAAACAGGAACGGATTTTCCCAGTTCAGGCGCACATCGTTCATTTTTTCGGTAGTGGTGTGCATTTTCAGGAACAGGCTTTTACCGTGGTAATCTTCGAAGAAATCCGACATCCCGTTGTGTATCCAGCAACGCAATTCGAACGTATCCCAGTCGATGTAATTGAAAATGTTATCCAGTTCGGTATCGAGTACCCACATGTAATGGCCGGGGCCCCAGGCACCTTTGTCCATCGCTACATAATCAACCACCACCTGCATATCGGCTTTATGGTTGTCATCGGTGTCGTTCCAGTCGATCACCAAATCGTTGTAACTGCCATATTTGCCGTTTTTGTCGCGGTCAATCATCAGGCAATCGCTGTCGGTATCGCCTTCTATATCAGTGGATTTCATGTCGTCATCGTCGTCAATCCAACGCACGGGTGTGTTGTTAATGGTCAGCGTTTCAAGCAAATCGGGGTCGCCATCTTTATCGAGGTCGATAAATTTAATGGGCGTTCCGGCGGGTCCCATGGGCAAACGGTACGAGTTGAGCGGAATGTTTGTGTTCCAGTAGTTTCTCGGCTGCCCAGTGGCACATATCGATAAGGCCATCAATAAAATTGAAATTGTACAGAATTTGTGTTTCATATTTGTTGGGTTTGGTTATTTGGCTTTGATGATTTCGAGCCCTGCCAGAAGCACGGCTCCCAGTCCATGAATGTCGTTGAGTTTTGCCGGACGAGTGTAATAAAATTTGATGTCTTCGTTAATTCCGGTGCCTACACAAATGTCCTGAACCTGTCCGTCAGGCTGGATTTTTGTCAACAATCCCTGCCATCCATTTTTAGCGATAGACAGATAGCGTTGATCGATCCAGCCTTTGTTTACGGCTTTCGCAATTGAATACACAAACATGGCTGTACACGACGATTCGAGGTACGAATCGGGTTTATCGAGCAACTGGTGCCATAGCCCTGAAATATCCTGATAGCGCGAAACTCCTACAATCTGGCGCAAAAGCAGCTGGATTACTTCTGCACGTTTGGGGTGATTTTCAGGAAGAATAGTTAACAATTCGGTTGTTGCCATCATCACCCAGCCGTTACAGCGCCCCCAGTGGGCAACACCGTTCATATTGATGTCGCTGTAATAACAATGAGAATACAATCCGTTGGAAGGGTTGTACAGGTATTTGGCAAAATTTTCCACTTGTTTGATGGCGAAGTCGTAATACTTGGGGTCACCGGTAATTTTCCCCTGACGCGCAAGAAATGGGATACTCATGTACAAATCGTCTGCCCAGATGGTAAATTTATGCGGGTCGGGCCTGCAAAGGGTTTGATCGGCCAGTTGCTCTTGCTGGGTCAATATGTAGGTTCCAACTTTATCGAGGTAATCCCGGTATTCTTTCTTGTTTTCCAGCAAATACACATCGGCTAAACCGGCAGCCATTGCGCCACAATCGTCAAGTTTTCCAAGCCTGAAAAACTGTTCGAACGATGCACCTTTCACTTTTTCGTCGTATTGTTTTTTAAAGTACCCGAGGTTGCTGAAAATAAAGTCGTAGTTGTGTTTGGCGTATTCGATGTATTTGGGCTCGTTCATTACCTGTCCCAATTGAATCATTCCGATTGATAAAACGCCGTTCCAGTATTCCCAGCTGTTGTAAGGGCTTTCTGTTTTTACTGAAGTGGAATAAGGTAAACCTTTAGTTGTTTCGTAAGTTTCGCCGGTTTGTTTGTTGATGAATTTGAATGATGTATTTTTCAGTACATTATCAGCAACGGTTCTGACTATATCGGCTGCCTGGTTTTGTGACTGAACCGATACTGCGCACATTAAAACGGCTAATGTTAAAATGATTTGTTTCTTCATTGAATTTGGTCTTGGTTAGTGTTAAAAGTAAATCAGAAAGGAAGACATTGGTCTTCCTTTCCTGTGAAAATCTAAGTGGTTTGGGTATTTATTTTATAGTAATTTTTCCTCCATCAACCACTACCTGTTGGTATTCCGGGCCATTGTATCCGTGGTTGGTTACTACAATCGACAGATCAAAAGTGCCTGCGGTTTTGTAGGTATAGGTACAATACCAGCCGCCAGCCGTCTGCGAGGTTTTCAGCCCTTTGGCACCAACCAGGCCATAATCCATGTAGTTATCGCTTACTTTAAGGACAGGGTGGTTAAACGCATCAATGGAATCGGGATAGGTGACCCCGCCATCCAGACTTTTCTTCTTTTTGAGAATTTCGCGGTTACCTCCTGGCCAAACCGAACAAATATCGGCTTTGGTGATCACCACAAATTTAAAAGCCTTCCCCTTGGTAGGCTGGGTAATCAGTGAATCTTTGCCGTCTTTGCCAGACATATACATCTGAACTTCGCTTACTGTTGGCGCCGAAATATTGTCTTCTTTCAGGCAGGAAACCAATGAGAGGGAAACGAACATTCCCAGCGTAATGAAATATATTATCTTCTTCATGTTTTCTTTTTTTACTGGATTAGTATCCGCTGTTTTGAGTTAATGTCGGGTCTTTTTCAATTTCGCCAACCGGAATTGGCAGAATCAACTGATACTCGGCAATTGGTCCGGTAATGTATATTTTATCATCATAATCCACTTTGGTCATTAACGATTTGGTTAAAACCGAAACAGCTTTTCCGGTTCTTACCAGGTCGAAATAACGGTGGCCTTCAAAAGCCAGTTCCATACGGCGTTCGTGCAAAATCTGGTCAATGTTTAACTCCGCTTCAGTAATTAACGCATTGGGTTTTACACGGGCGCGAACCTGATTAAAATAAGTCAAAGCTTCTGTTTTTTGTCCCTGCAACATTAACGCCTCAGCATACATCAGAAGTGCATCGGCATAGCGGGTTACCATGTAGTTATAATCAGTCCCGGTGTTACCATAGTTTTTTACGGTTGCGGCGGTAGGAGCTAATTTCGAAGCCCAGGCCTGAATAGGAGGTGTATCTCCCGGACATTTTCCTGAATCGATGCTTGCAACATAGCGGGTTAATTCGTTGCTGTTTACAAAATCGCGCATCAGGTTGTGTTCTACCAATAATTGGTTGCTATATACGGTTGCCAGACGTTTACCGATATCTACACCCATCCACCGGTACCAGTAACTTGGTTGTCCGGCAGCAACATTGAAGTTCACCTCGAATATTGATTCAGAGCTAAACTTGTTGTTAGGCTGGAAAATACTCTTGTAGTCAGGAAGTAGCGAATAAGTTCCAGCGGCCTTGTCAACAACCAGTTTTTTTAATGTTTCTGCAGCTTTCGCCGGGTTGTTCATGGTCAGATACACTTTACCCAGAATGGTTAAGGCAGCACCTTTTGTGGCGCGGGCTTCTTCGTTTTTCAGGGCTGTATCGCCTTTCTTGTAGCAATTGGCAAATGCAAATTCGAGGTCAGGAATAATTACCGAATTATAAATATCAGCAACAGATGTACGTCCAATGCCAAATGCTGCATTGGGGTCAGAAAAAGGGTCAACAACTTTAGGCACATCGCCATAAATACGAACCAGGTTGAAATAACCCAGCGCCCTCAGGAATGTAGCTTCACCACGGTAAACTTTTACCAGTGCCTCTTCCGTGGCATCTTTAGGTTCGTAATTATCAATGATTGCTATCATGTTGTTGCAGGTCACAATCATTTTATAGCAGTTGTTCCAAATTCCGGATTGTGAGTTGCTGTTTGTTTTTGTAAAAACATGCCATACGCTACTCCATCCAAAATCTTTACCATCATCCGACATTAATTCGAGGATCAAAGGTAAGTCGCCTTGGTTGTATATATTCTGCAAGTTCTTATAACAGGCCACAAGCCCGGTTTTGATTTCTGTAGGATTGTTATAATACGATCCTGTTGACAATGCATCTTCCGGTTGTTTATTCAGGAAATCCTCGGAACAGGCAAAGGCAAGCATTGTCAGTATAATCAGTGAAAATATTTTTTTCATGTGTTTCATCTTTTTCAGGTTACAGTGAAATATTTAAGCCAAAAGAAACTGTGCGCGCCAATGGGTATGCACCACGGTCAATACCTTGTGAGGTAGTTTGGTCGCCTTTGAAGTTCGTCTCAGGGTTATAGCCCGGAAATTTAGTGATAAACAAGGCATTTTGAATTGTTGAAAAGATTCTGATGTTGTTAAATCCAGCCCGCTTAACTAATAAATTTGGCAATTTATAGCCAAATGATATATTTTGGATATTGATGTAAGTCCCTTTGTAAATAAGCGTTCCGGAGAGATCAGTCCCATCATAGCTTTTTCTCGATGGTGCCGGATATTTGGCATCGGTGCGTGTTGGGGTCCAGTAATTGTTGTAATATTCGGCAGTTGTATTCATTGTTCCCTGTCCGCGTCCGAAAATCCCGGTGTATTCAAGCATATTAATGTCACCACCTTGTACTCCGTTTATCTGGACTGACAAATCGAACCCTTTGTATTCGAATGAATTGGTCATCCCCCAAACAAAATCGGGGATGGATGAACCAATTACCGTATTATCGCTGGCATCCAGAATGCCGTCACCATTTACATCGGCAACTTTCGGGGTTCCTGGAATCGATCGGTTTCTCCAAAGCGGGTTGTTGGCATTGAAAATCGGTGATGTTTTAACATCTTCCCAGTCATTGTAAGCGCCTAAATTTACCATCCCATATAAGTTGGCCAGTGGTTTGCCTTCGGTTGTATAACAGTTGTCAATAATCAGCGGACGTTTGTCTTTCCCAATATCCAACACGCGATTGCGGTAATATGATAGGTTAAAATCGGTAGTCCATTTCAACGTGCCAGTCAGGTTCCGTGAATTGATGGAATACTCGAATCCGCGGTTGCGCATGGCTCCAATGTTTGCCATATAGGAATTGAATCCGGTAATGGTTGGCAATGGCATATTGAACAGCATATCCGTAGTTTTCCGATAGAAATAATCAATGCTAAAGGTTACTCTGTTGTTCAGCAATTGCATATCAGCCCCTGCACTATAGTCGGTTGTGGTTTCCCATCCGAGTTTTGAGTTGGCAACTTTTCCGTCAACATATGCTGCAGCTACAGTAGAACCTTGTCCGAGTACATACGAAGTTGAATTCAGTGTACTTAAAGCCAGGTAATTGGCAATTCCGGCATTTCCAATAACACCCCAGCCTCCGCGGATTTTTAGGTCGTTGATGTATTTTTTCAATGGTTCGAAAAATGATTCGTCAGAAGCACGCCATGCCACCGACATGGAAGGGAAAATACCCCATTTGTTATCTTGCCCAAAGCGGGAAGAGCCATCGCGGCGAACACTACCAGTAAAATAGTACTTGCCTGCATAGTTGTACATTGCACGTCCGAAACTTCCGATCATGGTTTCACCAGAACTGTTGGTCCGGGCATCGTTTTGGGCATTTAATACGGTTGTTGCCTGATTTAAAGTAGTAATCAGATCGGTTGGATAATCGTATTTGTTGATGTAGTTGCTTCGGTAATTTGATTCTTCGACCGAATAGCCTGCCATTGCAGTAACAGCATGTTTTCCAAAATTTTTCTGGTAAGTCAGGAAGTTCTGCGAATTCCAGTATAATCGGGTGCTGGTTTGGTTTGTTCCCTGAGACCGTGAGAATGTTTGACCTCCTGTTGGTACCGCATTAGGAAGAAAGAAATTTTGTTCCCAATATCTGAATTCGGTATGAAATTCAGACCTGAATTTAAAGTCTTTCAAAATACTGATTTCGCCGTAAAGGGTTGAAAGGTTTTTGGCAGTTCTCCTGTCATCTTGTTTCATGTACTGATGGAGCGGGTTAACAAAGGAGTTAAGGTTCCAGTCCCATGGGCCATCCAGAACGGTTCCCCAGTAAACGGGAACTCCTTTGTCGTCAACAGCATTTAAAATTGGTGGTGCGGCAATGGCATTATAAAATGGATTGTTGCCGGCGCCACCTTCAGTGTTCGATAAAATGCTCATATTCTCGATAGATGGTGCAAGCAAAAGTCCAAACTTAACATGATCATTGATCTTTAGATCAACATTGGCACGGAATGAGAAACGGTCATAACCAGAAGTTGGTATAATTCCTTCCTGATCAAAATATCCGCCAGAAATCATGTACGAAACATTGTCCGTTCCACCTGAAGCTGAAATCTGAATGTCACTAATTTTTCCGATCTGGGTAATAGCATCCTGCCAATCCGTATCATAAGGCATTGCCTTGGTTGCGTCAGAAACAGTGATCCAACGGGCATGTTTTGCCCCAGGCTGCGCCATGGCTGAAGCATGTTGCGAATACTTGGCCCAGTTGGAAATTCGGGTCGCATCCGAGTCGGTCCACTGCCATAAAGGAAGGTTGGTGTTGTTTGTTCCAAAATTAGGATCTTCTATGATGTAGGCATTGGCGCGGGCGTCGTCCATGTATTTCAAAAAATCTTCGCGGTTCAGCACTTCAATTTTATTAATCATTTGCTGATAACCGGTACTTACATTGACATTGATACTTGGCTTTCCTGTTTTTCCTTTTTTGGTGGTGATGAGAATTACCCCATTGGCTGCCTGTGTTCCGTAAATAGCGCTCGACGAAGCGTCTTTCAGTACTTCAATCGACTCGATATCGGCAGGATTGATGGAGTTAAGCGGATTTTCATTTTTATTGAACCCATCTTTCATCGGGAATCCATCAATAACAACAAGCGGACTATTGCTGGCGTTGATAGAACTTACCCCACGGATCACAATGTTAGTACCACCGCCCGGAGCTGCATTCGTGTTTGAGATACGAACACCAGCCATTTTTCCGGAGATGGCCTGAGCAAAGTTCGAAACGGGTTTATCTTTCAGGTCGTCAGAAGAAACAGAAGAAATAGCAGTTGAGATGTCTCTTTTCTTCTGTGCACCGTAACCGATTGCCACAACTTCTTCAATACCAATGGTGTTTTCTTCCAGTGTGACGTTGATGACCGACTGATTACCAACAGGAACATCTTTGGTATTCATACCAACAAATGAGAACTGTAGTACTGTGCCGTTTGTAATTCCGGTTATGGTGTAGTTACCATCCTGGTCAGAAAGAGAACCCTGTGTGGTTCCTTTTACAACAACCGAAACTCCCGGAATGGGTATTCCACCGGAATCTTTAATCGTTCCTTTTACAGTTTTTTCCTGCTGACTGCCACTCATCTCCTTCGTTTTTACATTAGAGATGACAACAGTTTTGTCGATGACACTGTACTTCAGAGAATTGGGGTCGACGATTTTTTGCAGTACTTCTTCAACTGTAGCGTTGCTGATTTTTAAGTCAACTTTGGTACTGGTATCAAAATCATCGTTGCTGTAAAAAAACTCAAAATCGCTCTGACTCTTGATGTCGTCAAGAATCTGCTTGATTGAAGTGTTTTTGTACTTAAAATTAAAACGGGTGTTTTGCGAATACGAACTGGCCTGAACTCCAAACACCGCCAGCAAAAAACAAAATAGAGTTAATCGCATAAAAAATAGAAATTTAGACACACCGGTTTTTTTCCGAACCGGCGGATGAACCATTTTTTTCATAAATTTGCATTAGTGGGTTAAACACTGAGTGCTTTATATCCTGGTAAGACTGAAGCACTTTTATTAACTAACAATTCCGGGGTTTGTGTCCAGCAAATCCCGGTTTTTGTTTTATTCTGTTATAATTATTTTATCTCTTTCTTTTCTGAATTTAACTTTGTTTGTTAACTGAATGATTCTTAGTGCATAGTCGAGCGATTTATCTTTATTGATAACTCCTGTAAACTTGTATGATTTGATATTCTCCTTTTCGAATACAAATTCCATGTCGTACCAACGTTCCAGCCTCAGCGACAAATCTTCGAGCGATTCGTTGTCGAAATAAATTTTCCCGCCAATCCACGATGAATAAATAGAGGCATCAACCTGGTCGATGGTGGTTGCTCCCGTATTTTTATCTTCGGTAATGCGTTCGTTCGGTTTCAGGAAAACATTTTTCCCCTGATTGGCATATTCAATTTTCCCTTCGAGTAAAACCACTTCCTTTTCGGTGTGATAATTTTTGGCGTTAAAGATTGTTCCGTGAACTTTAATCTTTGAGCCATCCATGTTCACAATAAATGAATGCCCTAAATCTTTCTGCACTTCAAACAGCGCTTCACCTTCCAGGCTAACTTCCCGTTTACCTTTCCCGAACTGATTGGAATATTTTAAGGTTGAACCGGAATTGAGCCAAACGGTAGTTCCATCAAATAGAGTCAAACTGGTAATTTGTCCACGAGGTGAACTGACTGAAGCAAAAACTTCCGATCCGGAAGAAAATTTATCGGCTAAATAGAAATAGTGGAAAGCAGTACTTAAAATAACAGCCCCAATAAAAACGGCTGCGTAGTTCATCCATTTTTGCCAATCGATTGCACGTTTTGTCACAATTTTTGGCCGCAATTGTTTCCAAGCCTCTTCTTCCGATCTTAATTTTCCCAATTGGGCAACCTGATCTTTTACTGAATAAACTTTTCCTGCTTCCGAAAAATCCTGATCCTCATCTGTAATTTCAGGTGTTTCCTGCTCTGAATCAATTTCTTCGTTGTGAAGGATGGAGGCAATCAGCTCAAATTTATGTTGGTCGTTGTTTTTCATTGATAAAAGTATGACACCGTTTTTTTGAAAAGGGTGAAACGAAAGGTAAAAATTTGTAGTTATTTTTTTAGTAGAATGTTCAGGAGCGTAATAACCAGTGTGTTAAGTTTCTGGCGCAGTTGTTTGTAGGCAATGCCCATTTGAGTTTTGACCGTATTTTTTGAAATCTGGAGGGTATCAGCAATTTGCTGATACGTGTAGTTTTGCTCGTATGCCAACCTGAAAACAGCCTGACAGGCTTGCGGTAATTCCTGAATGGCCTTGTAAACCTTAACGGCCAATTCTTCCTGACTGAAAGAATTTGAAGTCTCTTCTTCCGGAAGGTCGATAAATAGTTCGGAAAGGGAAGTGGTGATGCTTTTGTTGCGTTGAATCAGGTTGATGGCATGATTTTTAACCGCTGTTAGCAAATAATTGCGGAGGTTGGAATGAACATTGGCGGTTTCTTTTTTCTCCCAAAAAGCTACGAAAACATCCTGAACCAAGTCTTCGGCAATGCTGCTATCTTTCACATACTTCAGTGCAACCAGGCAGGCTGTATGGTAATTCTTTTTGAAAAAATCACCGAATTGCTCTTCAGAGCTCAGGTAGAACGGTAATTCAGTAGCTTTCTTCATTCAGCAGGTCAGGTTTCTTAAGGCATGACAATTTTATCAAAACAAAAGATGATATGCAAGTTCCTCTAATCCTGATTTTAAAATACCTTGCCTTCTTTCTGATACTCCCGCTCAATCCCTGTTTTGATCTGTTCAACCGTGATTTCTTTTGAGTTGCTGGCCAGCGATTCCAGACAACAATATTGTACCACATTGACAATTCCGGCACCGGTTATTTCATATTTTTTGGCAATGGCAGATAAGTCGGCTTCCGAAGGGCGTTTTTGATCGGCTGTAGAGGGCAACGTTTTTTTCCAAAGCAAAAGTCGCTCTGCGGCAGAGGGTAACGGAAAATAAATGACCGATTGGAACCGGCGAATAAAAGCTTCGTCGATATTTATCTTAAAGTTGGATGCCAGAATGATCAGCCCATTGTGATTTTCAATACGCTGGAGCAAATAAGCTACTTCCTGGTTGGCATATTTGTCGTGCGCATCACGTACATTGGTTCGTTTTCCGAACAGCGCGTCGGCCTCGTCGAAGAATAGAATCCAGTCTTTATTTTTGGCACGGTCAAAAAGCTGCGAGAGGTTTTTTTCTGTTTCGCCAATAAATTTCGACACCACCATCGAAAGGTCAATCCGGAAGACATCACGATTTGTTTTTTTACCTACGATCAATGCAGTAAGGGTTTTGCCAGTTCCTGGAGGTCCATGAAACAAGGCCCGGTAGCCGGGTTTTACCCACCGTTTCATGTTCCATTTGTTCATAATGGTATCCTGGTGTTTGACCCAATTCTCCAATTCGGCAATTTGCTGGTTGGTGGCCTGAGGCAGCACCAGATCGTCACTGGTCAGTTCGGTGGTGATGTATTCGGCCGGAAAATCCATGCTAAACTTGGGGTGCGATATTCTTCCGGATATAAACAACTCGATGTATTCGGGTGCCATAATCAGTCGGCCGCTGAATTGCGGCTCACCTGATAAAGCATCTTCAATAGAAAGAACGGTAAGCCTTGCAAGTTTATGATCTTTCTCGAATAAATCGAGGTATTCAAACCTTTTTTCAAGATCATCGCCAGCCAGAATAAACAAAACCGTTTCGGCAGTTGGTAAAAATCCACGATGATTTCTTCCGCGAACGCCACCAAATTGCGGAAAATCGCCCTGTGCGGGCAAATGAGTTTGAATTAATTCATCGAAAAATACCGGATCGACATGAGGTGCAAAGGCCACCAAAAGCATGATTATTTCGCTGTAAGTCAGATTGTTATTTCTGATGAAAGTTGGCAAAGGCGTTTGGTCTGAACCATTAGCCGGTAATTGGATGGAATCAACGCTGAAGTTTGTTCCCGGTGTGAAATGTTGGGTTAAACGTCCTTGTATGACCTGTCTCAAGTAATCCAGATGTGTGCCGATGGAGGTGCTTGTTTCCATGTTCAAAAAAATGAAAATTATGCCGTTGCGGCCTGATGATTTTTATTCAGAGAGACTGCTTGAATTTCATTTAAGTAATTCCCAAAATTCGATATAAATTCCAAGTAAAATATGCCAGATTAAATAATGACCTATACGTATTGATAATGATGCTAAAAATCCGGCCTTTCTATACCATAATGCCTGCAAAAAATTCATAAGCAAACCTGTTAAAAGCGCATAACCAATAAGTAAAATACTTCCTTGTGGAATTTGTTCTAATGGTTCTCTGATTGATGTTAACACAACCCCAATCCAGAAAAATGTCAAATAATATTTTCCTTTCCGAAACCAATTACCAAACCATAGAATAATGGTCAACGGTATAAGTCGATAAAATACTTCCACTTCAAATGCACCTGAAAAATATAAAAAAAGAGAATAAGGAAAAGGTTGAGTATAAGGAGGTAGTTCTTGAAAAGGTTCAGGATGCAAAAGAACTTTGAATACCAATACATCCAGTATCCCAAAAAGTAATCCTATAGCTATTGGTAAAAAAAATCTATTCTTATTTGAAATATTTTCTTGCCAGAAATTGGGGAGTTTTGCTTTTGACTGGAGAAACAAAAAGGGCATTCCAAATAGTAGAAATAATATATTGGTATATTCCCAAATGC